>JBJMGM010000089.1:0-9489 GCA_045807905.1 Bryobacteraceae bacterium
CCCCGAGCGGTATCAGGCGAAGGGAAGATTATCCGCATTCCCTACTTGGGCGGTTTACATCATTGCTATAGGCGCATTGCCGCCTAGCTTCCACCCGCAGAAGTTATTGTGGCGAACCACAACCCACTCTGCTTTGCGAACATCCCAGATACCGGAGAGCGCTGCGGATCAGCTAAAAGGATGTTGATCCAATCAGATGCACGGTGCAACGAAGCGCGCATCTGCTGTTCGCTTATTTACCACCTTATTTAATAGCAGGCAGTGCACAGCTGCCGACATCCTGCACGCTGTCGTCGACAGTGCAACACATAGCTGCGGATTTTCTGCCGCACCACAGACCGAGGCGATCCTAAATCAGCTTGGACCAAGATCACTATTGTGCCCAAGTCGATGGTAAAAGCCGAGCGGTCGTCGTACGCTGTGTTTGGGCTAACACTCCCCGGCGGCGCCCCAAGATTTTCTCTAAAACGCATTCACGTCTGACGAGATGCACCCCACGACGTGCCTGTGGTTCACGGGCATACCGTTAGTCATCATGTTTCCCTTTCGTATCAGCGGCGGGTGGCCGAAGGGCCGGGCTGCTTGGCGGCGGCGCTCAGCGGTTCATGTTTCTTCGGTTCCGCATTTATGTTCTCCGCTGAGTAGCTGTTTCGAGGGTTCCATAGCAACCAGCCGTCTGAGCCGAATGACTCGGCGGCCCGGATCTGCGCGCGAATCTCGGCCGTTCCGAATTGCCGCTTGTCAAAAGCATAATCGGCAAAGCTCTGTAGCCAAGGCCTGAAGCGGATTGGATCAAGACCGGTCCGCCCGCGGGCTTTATCCAAAGAGAGCCGGACGATCTCGTATGAATGTGCAACCGGATTGCGGTAGTTCGGAATTCCGAAGGAAAAGCCGGAAGGATAGAGCATAGGCGAAACGTAGTCGAGCACCGTGCCCACGCGCTCGATCTTCTGCCCAATTCCGGTGTCGTTCGTGTTCCAGCAGATGTAGCCGAATACATCGGCGGAAAGAAAAACGTTATAGGGCGTAAGCTGCCTTCGCGCTTCGGTGAGAAATGCTGTGATCGTATTCGAACGCGATTCTTCGGTGCTTTCTTGTGAGAACTGAATGCCTTTGGCATCAGGGAACCGCACGTAGTCGAATTGGATTTCATCGAAGCCGGATTTTGCTGCATCGACAGCCAGACTGATGTTGTAGTCCCAAACCTTTTTCTGGAACGGATCACACCAGGCGAGACCCTCACGATCGCGCCACAGTTTCCCGTTCATGCGCACCTGGAGGGCAGGGTCGGCAAAAGCAAGTACGTTGTCCTTGAACGTGACGATTCGGCCGATAGCGTAGATGTGTTGCGCGTGGAGCCGATCGATGAGGGCGCGAATGTCGGGTATCGTTACAGTTTTTACGGAACCTATTAGGGCCGCAATCGGAGCCGAGGTCCGGTATGAGATATAGCCGAGATCACCTTTAATGTCGATGACGACGGCGTTGACCGGTGTTGTGGCTACAAGCCTCAGAACAGGCTCGCGGACAGCAGCGCTACTCACGCCCCAGAACGAGAGATATACCGCACGCGGCGTAATCGCGGGGAGTTTGAGAGTAATCTCTCCATTGTGTCGATCGTCTATCGGCTCGCTCGTGCGGCCATATCCATAGGCTCGAGCTGCAACATTCTTCTCATCGGATTGGAAATCGAAGATTCCTTTTGCGTTGGTTCTCGTAGATATTGCACCTGAGGTAACGATTGCGTTGGGAATCGGTTGCCCGGTTGCCGTATCGATAACCCGACCGGAGATTTCGCGGGCGCATATGTGAAATGCGGGAAAGAAAAATGTAAGAGCCCAGCATAGACTTCGAAGCATTCGCAGCCACCCTCGCCATCGAGTAAAGTGAACTATCTCGGGCGTTATCTCAGGGCATCGGGGGTCAGAAAATTCGGATGCTGATCAAAGTGCTTCAATGATAAGAGGAAGAAATAGGGACAGGGTGAGACTGGCTAGCACTCGCCGAGAACTGCTGCGGTCAGTATTGGCTGTCGCTACAATCAGCCAGGCTCAGGACCAGTCTCCGGGAGTCGTGACGATTCCTGGCAAGCGCGGCATGATCCTGCATAACGATCGTCCCGAGGATCTGGAAACGCCGGTTCGCTACTTCGACCAATGGTTGACGCCGAATGATGTCTTCTTCGTTCGCCAGCACCTACCTAGGCCTACGATCAAGGAAGGTGAGTTTCGCCTTTCGATAGAGGGACGCGTTGCGCGCCAGATCCAACTCTCTGTAGCTGATCTTCGCCAGTTGCCTCAGTACACAGTGCCAGCGGTTCTAGAATGTACCGGCAATGGACGGGGATTTTTTCGGCCTCGGGTTGCAGGCGTACAGTGGGGGCGAGGCGCGATCGGAAATGCAGAATGGAGCGGACCTCGATTACTCGACGTCCTGAAACTGGCGGGAGCGGATCCGCAAGCCACGTTCGTCACTGCAAACGGAGCCGATGTCGGCGTTGCCAAGACTCCAGACTTCATTCGATCTTTGCCGATGCGTAAAGCAGCGGATCCGTACACACTTTTGGCGTCGAATATGAACGGCGAGCCACTCTCGCCACTACACGGCTTTCCCCTCCGCCTCGTTGTGCCAGGTTGGAACGGTGCCAGTTGGGTGAAGTGGGTCACCTCTCTGTCGGTCGCTAACGAACCGGGCCACGGCTTCTATATGAATCCCGCTTATCGCTTCCCGAAACGCCCCGTGCCTCCCGGCACTTCGGCAAATCCGGCGGACCTAGAAATGATTGAAGCCATGCCAGTCAAGTCGTACATTACGGGGCACGCCGAAGGAGACAGAATTCCGCTTTCGACTACGACACTTCGCGGGATCGCGTGGGCCGGCGAGGAGCGGATTACGAAAGTCGAAGTCTCGACGGACTCAGGCGTAAGTTGGAGTGAGGCGCAGCTTTCCCCGAGAGCCCTTCCATTTACCTGGCGCTTGTGGACGCTCGATTGGAAGCCCGCGGCGCTTGGCTATTACACAATTTTGTCGCGAGCGACAGACTCAGCGCGACGCGTTCAGCCAATTATTCCTGTCTGGAATCCATCGGGATATCTGTTCAATGCTGTTGACAGAATTGGAGTGATCGTGGACCAACGATGAACATCATATTGCTTATCGTGAGTGCTACCTTTTGTCTTGCTCCGCTCTGTTTCTCCTCTTCCGACGAGTCGTTGATCGCAAGAAAGGCGGAAGAGCGGAGTTGTACTCCCTGCCACAGTTTGCGACTTGTTGATTCCCAACGACTCTCGCGAACGGCGTGGACCAAAGAACTGGACAAGATGATCGGTTGGGGCGCGGTAGTGCCCGAACGTCAATTGCTCCTTGATTACCTGTCTTCGGAATACAGCGAAGCAAAGCCCATTCCCACGGCAGCTTTATCTGGTAATGGCAGCAAGGTGCCCAGGCTGCACGACCGGTAGTCCTTGGGTTCTCGCGGCTCGGAGCTTTTCCGCAATGGGCAGACGCCGGATAAGGACCGGATGTCTTGGTCTCACGTTCACAGTCCGATGACGTTCGGCAGCTGTGGAGGCGTGGCGGACGCCGCTTGGCCGAAGGGGGCTTCCTGCTTCCTGCGTCGGGAAACTTGCGGATCCGGCGGAGAATATGGCGTCGTTCCGGCAAGCGTGACGGCACATTCTTGAAGGATTTGCGGGACAGCCGGGATGGTGGCCGGCAGCTTGGGTAATGATTGATCCGGAGATTTGAAATTCAGGGCACTGGTGAGATCGCCGACAGAAAGTACACGCCTGCAGGAACGCCGATCGAGATAGCGGCAGAGCCGGCGTAGACGCGATCACATTGGAGGTTCGCGATCGCGGTCCCGGTTTTCCTCCCAACGAGGAGCAACGAATTTTTGAGAAATTCCACCGTGGGCGATCGACGGGCGCGCGTGGCGCGGGCCTGGGACTAGCCATCTGCCGCGCTATTGTCGAGGCTCACGGCGGGTCGATAGAGGCTTTCAATCGCACCGGCGAGGGGCTGCGTTCCGGATTCGTCTTCCTTTGGGAGGCGTGTGATCAAACCATTCATCCTCATCGTTGAAGACGATCCGCAAATCAGGCGCTTTCTGCGCGCCACGCTGGCAGCGGAGGGCTATCTCTACTATGAGGCTCTTACTGCGGCAGACGGCTTGAGCCAGGTTAACGCCCGACGGCCCGATTTGATCCTGCTCGATCTGGGTCTCCCCGACCGTGACGGCTTGGAAGTGATCCGCCGCGTCCGCGAATCGAGCCAACTCCCGATTGTCGTTCTCTCGGCCCGCGGCGAGGAGAGCGACAAGATTGCCGCTCTCGACCTCGGCGCGGATGACTACGTGGCCAAGCCTTTCGGAGTTGGTGAACTCCTGGCGAGAATTCGGGCATCGCTGCGCCGGGCAGCCGCTGTGGCGGCCGAGGGAGCAATCCTCCGCTTCGGCCGCATCGAAATCGATCTGGAAAAACGCATCGTCAAGGCCGATGGCGACGAAGTCCATCTCACTCCCAATGAATACAGGCTGCTGCGGGTGCTGATCAAGTATCCCGGAAAGGTTCTTACACAGCGGCAGCTTCTGAGTGAAGTATGGGGCCCCAACAATCTTGACCAGGCGCAGTATCTGAGGGTGTACATCGCGCAGCTACGGCGCAAATTGGAGTCTGATCCCGCAAGACCGAAGTACCTGCAAACTGAGCCGGGCATTGGCTACCGTCTTAACATTGATTAAGAGCGATCGTGGGTAGAGGACGGTCGCAGGCGTGAGGGGCTCAAAAGGCGCGCTTGCAGCCGATGCACGTTGCAGGACTGTACCGCTTTTCCGATTCGCTTGTTTCACCGTAAAGCTTCTGAAGCTGTGCGTAGTCGATGTCATGGCCGAATGCACCTTCTACCGCGCGCAGGTAGGCACCGTGGCTGTCGCTTGTGAGTTGCACGCGATTACTTAAGCGGCTTGCCAGATCCAACAAGAAAGCCCGAGCAGTCGGAAGATTACGGTCTCCAAGCACCCAGGCCGGTACAAGCTTCGGGTAGACCACGTTCGGTTTTCAACATCCTTAAATCCGCTCACAATCAGCCACGCCCAGGGCTGGCGAATCGAAAGGACCTTAATTTCCGACACATCCATGACTGGCTGCCTCCCTGTCGACTTACTTAACCCGTAAAGACAGACCTCTATGAGCCTCATGTTGCAGCCTGCAATGCCGGTGAGAAACACCCTGCACAATCGGTTTCTTACTTCTATCGACCTGAGATATTGCAGGGACATGCCTTGGAAAACATGGAGTGGTGGGGAATGTCTTGATCGAAGGCCAGCCCCGTGAACCATCGGCAGGCATACGATAACATCACAAGCGGGTTACGCTGTTCTCAAAAGGCGAACCTTCTCAGGATAGGAGACCGATGCTTCAGGCCATACATAAAGGCGTAAGAATTCATGTGCATCTTTGGCAAGTTGACGATGGGAATTGGACAAGCAAGTGCATCCTGACAAGGCCTGACCAAACTACTGAAGAATTCGTACCCAAGAACAGGGTATTTACGACGAGAAAGCTTGCGAAAGAGTCAGCCATAGAAGAGGCACGTCAATACATTGACCGCCCGGCGACATTTGCACAAACGAGTTAGCGAACTAGCAACGCACTATTACGAACACTGCCTTTTACCAAAGAGGATATGCTGTGTGTTACTAAGTGCGATTCGTTAAAGCCATGCTTGTGGCCATACTAACCGCCATAGCCGCGTTTGCCGTTTTCATCGTGCCGGGCTCACATCGTGCAGCAGCTGCGGGTGCTGGCAGCTGTTAAAACTCGCTGTTAAACCCAATGACACTTGAATCGTGATGTAAGTTCTAGGATGGCAATGGATTAGGTCTCGAAAACGCTCCGCTGAGAGCGTTAAGTGCTCTGGGTCCCCGGTCGGGTTTCGAACCCACGACCCGCAGGTTCGTTCGAAAATGATCTTCCAGTGTTCCCGCTCACGCCCATTTTCATGCTCGCGCTTGTGCGGACTTCTGTCCGCATGGGCCATTAACAGCGATGAGAGAAGTGGTTTGTTTTCAGCGGCGGCATCTCCCCGCTGGCCGCACTCACAGCATGCGAAAGCTCTGCTTGGGAGCGCAAAGCTGATGCTCCCGCGCATCGCATCAGCGGTGTTTTCCTTGCATATTTTTGCTTCTGTAACAGAAAATGCGTGGCTAGTTGCTGCAGCTGTCGTCTGGCCTGCGCCGGCATGCCAAGCATCTTCCCTCGCGTGCGTGCGCTTATTCGGGAGATCGCAGCTTCTCCTCGAGTGCTTGCGTTTCCTTGGCTGCGGGCAACCGTGCTTGGGCTGCGAGAATCGGAAGACCATGGCGAGGATGCTAAATCCCTTTCAGTTTTTGCTGCTGGCAGTTTCTGGCTGGATGAATCAGCGGCGACAGCAGGTCATCAAGTATCTGCGAGAGGAGAACCGGGTTCCACGGGAGCAACTCGGTGAAGCGAGCAGGCGCCCCAAAATGCTGCCCGATGATTTTTCCGGCTCGAGTGCCATAGACGATCAGTCCAGCAGTGCTAAGCGCTGGGTGCTCCTCGCCGCTACGGTGCAGCTCGGCCCTGCCCTGACTACGCGCGCGATGCGTGAAAAGTCTTCGCGAAGAAAATCTTGGCACCCCGCATGGATTCGAACTCGCATTCACGGCTTAAGAGAATCGCGGGAGTAAAGGTTTTCGATTACTGCCGATTTCGTCTGTAAGTTACTGTCTGAAGGGACTTGCTGTCCTAGGGGCGGTCGAACGAGTGTTTGCGACGTGAGTGCGTCGTTCAGCAGCCAGCGCGGTGGCGATTCACGAGTTACTCCGGGAATGATCACTGTTGTCACGGTCTGGTGTGGGGCGCGGTCGAATAGGGATGGGCAGTGCTGGCCTGGTGGATCTCTTTTTCAAGCCCAATGCTGGCGCGAACTGCCTGTTTCGGAGGACCAGATCGATGCTGGTAGCGGTTTGCCAGCACTCGAGGGTGTGGCCGGGGGCAGAGGTCAATGGAATCACTCTCGGCAGTTGCGGGAGTGGTTTTGGCTTGCCTGTGGTGATGCACACGACTTTGGGTTGTTTCGGCATGCCACAGCATAGGCTGATGTGGGAGTCCGAAAGCCAGTCCGAATGAGAGCCGGTGTGGAACGCCTGCCGGTTCCGGCGCGAGCACCCGGACCAGTAAGCAGCCCCTGCGCAACATGCTGACGCCTCGGCTAGGTTCACATCCGGACTTGCTTTTGCGGTTGAACAGAGTGATGGATGTGAACGGTAGGGTACGCATGCCGTGCTCTACCGAAAGCGAGGATGAGAACAAAATGCGCTATGAGGTCACAAATGAGGGGCACATCCTGACGATCGCGGAGGATCTGGCCAACGCCGAGCGAACCGGCGAGAGTTTCGGGAGCGAACAAGAGTTACAGGATATGGCAGGCGACTGGCCGATGAAGCAGCTGATCGAGATCTGGAACCGCTTGCCGGGCGTGGCAGCCGTACACAAGTTCGAGAACCGTCAGATTGCAATCGCGCGGATCTGGCGAGCGATGGGAGGTCAGAGTGAGTCGACGGAGCGTACTGTCCCGAGCCGGAAAGCGGCTTCGAAGCGGATTGTTTTTCGAGAGGGTTCCAAAGCCGCGCAGGTGTGCTCTCTGCTGTCGCGGCCTGAGGGAGCGACACTGAACGAGATCCGGAGCGCTACGGGCTGGCAGGCACATACGGTGCGGGGCTTCATCTCTCGGAACGTCGCGAAGCAGGGCCGGAAAATCCGTTCGTTTGAGAAGAACGGTGAGCGCGTGTATCGCGTGAAGGCGTAAACGATCAAGCGCAGCAGGAACGGAAGAGCCGCTGCTGCGCTTCCCAATCTACGGTTCGGGCGATGTGGCGTAACTGTTTTTCCGTCACACGGTCCGGACCACGCACGGTTTTCGGAAGGAACAACAATGCCTCTTGGATCGCCGGAGCTAAATTGGCAAGCATCATGATCTGGCACAAGCGAGGGCGCGTGACTTGCCCGAGTGCGGCTAGCTCTGCGTAATTGCGGACAGCGCCTTCGTCGACGAGCCGCTGGAATTTGATCGCGAGCGCCATCAAGCGGCTCACCCGCGGGACGCGCCCTTGCTCTGCCTGCGGTTCGCTCGTGTGGCGCACTCCAGGACGGTTTGCAATCGGTAAGAGGTATTGGAATCGGCTGCCGTCGCGCAGCGTGACTCGAACTTCCCGCGTGTCCGAATTATAGGTGAGGCGTTGGAGTGACTGCTCGAGCAATAGCGTGCTCCGATCAGCAGCACCAAGAATGGGCTCGAGCTTCTCAAACAGCGACGACTCGAGATCGCTCGCCGCAACCGGTTTTTGCCCGCAGCGTGGTTGGCGCCTTTTGCCCGTTCGACATACGTAATAGATATGACGGCACCCGCGAGGCGAGGCAAAGCTTGCGCCCATTGGTTCTCGACACTGCCCGCAGTAGAGGAGACCCGCGAGGAGCGTCTCCAGCTTTTGATGCTGCCGCGCTCCGGTTCCGGGCGTGAGCTTCAGCTGCGCCTGGACTTGCGACCATAATTCCCGGTCGACGATGGGCACTTGTTCGCCGCCATAGACCACTCCTTTGTGGCGGATCTGACCTATATAGAGGACATTGCTCACGAGAGCAGCCAGCTTGGATGGCGTGAACACGTTACCCGGATGCTGCCGGCCGCGCTCACTGGTCCAATCTCTCGTTCTCAAGCCTCTTGCCGTAACTTGTCTTTGGGCTTCAGCTAACGTCGGGCACCCGGCGCAGATTGTAAAAATCTCTCGCACTCGTTCCGCCTCGGCTTCATTGACGACTAGCCGTCCGCCTTGCGGGTCTACGTCGTATCCGAGTACCGGAGCGCCCCCGACCCACTTGCCTTTGCGGCGGGCGGCCGACATCTTGTCGCGTGTGCGCTCGCTGATGATCTCCCGTTCAAACTGGGCGAACGATAAAAGGATATTCAGTGTCAACCGGCCCATCGAAGTTGTGGTGTTGAACTCCTGGGTCACGGAGACGAAACTGACACTGCGCTTTTCAAATAAGGATAATAAGCGAGTGAAATCGAGCAAAGACCGGCTGAGCCGGTCTACCTTATAGACCACCACGCAATCGATCTGGCGGGCTTCAATGTCGTCGAGCAGTTGCTTCAGTGCGGGCCGGTCCAGGCTCGCTCCACTGAATCCGCCATCGTTATAACTCTTCACAAGGGTGTGCCAGCCGTTCTGCTTCTGACTCAGGATATAGGCTTCGGCGGCTTCGCGCTGCGCCTGGAGGGTGTTGAACTCCTGCTCGAGTCCTTCCTCCGTAGATTTGCGCGTATAGATGGCGCAGCGAACCACGGGCGCGGTTTCATTCATGACCCCACTCCTGCTTCAAGCCGAAAAAATGAAAGCCGTTCCAACGCGTGCCTGTTACACGATGTGCGATTGCGCTGAGCGAGGCATAGTTCTTGCCGCGGTAGGCA
>JBJMGM010000090.1:0-40626 GCA_045807905.1 Bryobacteraceae bacterium
ATACCGAGAGTGCTGCGAATCAGCTAAAAGGATGTAGATCCAATCAGATGCAGGGTACAACGAAGCCCGCATCTGCTGTGCCTTATTTAGCACCCAATTTAACAGCAGGAAGTGCGCAGCTGCCGACATCCTGCGCGCTCTCAGCGCTGCCAGAGCCGCTTGTTGGGACATGCCCCGCTTACCATTGCTATCCTCAGATTACGGAGCAATTCGCCCCGCGCTGGTAACGCGAGAGAAATCAGTTAAAACATTTTGGGGCGATTCCGTGGCCCCGTTCGCATTTCCGATGGTAACGTGTCAATAGCCCGCTAGCGTTTTAGGGCACGGAGCCTTGGCAATAAAAAAGTTGATAGGAAGATTACGGAATGTATGTCGTTAAGCAGTTCGATAGATATGCGAGTAAAGACGGCCACGGAACAATTTGGGTGTCGAATGTAACTGAAGCTACGCAGTTCGAAACAGAGCAACAGGCCTGCGCGATTGCGGGTCAAGTCCAAGAGGGACAGGTGATCGACATCAGAGGACTTTGGCCGTTTGACGAACTAGGCTAGGACTTTACTCTTGGCGCTCGCTTCTTTTTTTTCGAGATAGTTCAACGCACCTTTCAGGCACTACCGAAAGCGGGTAGTGGTGCTTTAGCGTGGACGCTGAGACCCCACTACCCGAAAGCGCTATGGTTCTGAAATTGCCTGTATCATATGGATGGCATGGAATCAAACGGTCAGCCGAAGCCGATCACGATTCCCGATGAACTTTCGGACCGGATATATTTTTCGCCACCTTAGTTGTCCGTCGGGATCTTATCGTGCAACTCGTGCGCAAGGTTCTCTACGGCCGTGACGTCGCTCAACTCCGCGATCTCACGGTCCGCTTCCGCCTCTTCGATACAGCGCTATGAGTTCGCGGCGATGCTGTGTTTCCTGCTGTTCGCCGATAACCTGCTTGCACGAATCGAGGGATGGAACCAGCGAATGTGGGGATGGCTTGGAACGGGTCAATGGCAGTTGCTCTCAGTGTTCGCTCTTCTCAGCGTGATGTGCCAGCTTTTGTTCTGGTCGGAGGTTGTCCAGGTAAACCATGGCTTCACCAGAAGAACGTAGCTAATCCCGGAGTTCCAAGCGAAACGCCTGAAGCTCTTATATTTTCCGATTTCGCCACGCGCTCCAGTTTTCGGACCATACGGGCTCCGTTGCGCGCCTCGATAGCCAGAAGAAAATCATGGTGCCGACCGCCCCCTCGAGCTAATTTGATAGTGGTTTCGAATCGTCTTCCGGTAGAGCTGGGCCGCAAAGGAACAGAGTGGAAGACCAAACGCAGTGCAGGGGGTCTTGCGACGGCAATGGACCCGATGTTGAAGCGCGCGGGAGGCGTTTGGATCGGTTGGTCGGGCGCAAAGGGGCAGGAGCCTCCGGACGCGCTAGAACTGTTGCGGAAAGAGCAGTCCTGCATTGCCGTCGAGTTACCAGCAGACATTCTTGAAAAGTATTACGAAGGCTATGCCAATCAGGCACTCTGGCCCTTATTTCACAGTTTCACCTCAAAGCTGCATTTTAACTCCGAGAATTGGGAAGCGTATATCGAAGCGAACCGCAGGTTCTGCTCTGCAGTAGTCGACGAGTTCCAGACCGGAGACCGGATCTGGGTTCATGACTACCACCTCATGCTTCTGCCCAGCATGCTCCGGGAGAGGATCCCAGAGGTGGCGGTCGGCTTCTTTCTTCACATTCCGTTTCCGGGCTCGGACGTCTTTTCAGTCCTACCGCGCGGCGAGGAAGTGCTCGCCGGATTGCTGGGTGCGGATCTCCTCGCGTTCCACACACACCTCCACGTTCAGCATTTCCGGCTTTCTCTGCGGCGCCAGCTGGGCATCGAGAGCACGGTCGACCGGCTCGAGGTGCCCGGGCGCGAAGTCCGCCTTCAGGCGCTGCCGATCGGCATCGCCCCGGAGGACTTCCTAGGATATATGGATAAGCCTGAAACGGAAGAACAGATTGAGAAATTACGGGCACAATATAGCCGTCGGAAACTGATTGTAGCCGTCGACCGACTCGACTATACAAAAGGACTGCCGGAGCGTCTGCGAACATTCCGGCGCATGCTAACCAGCGACCCAGGTCTTATTGGGAAAGTGGTGCTGCTGCAAGTGGCCGTGCCGTCGCGAGAGAACATCGAAGGGTATCAGCGGCTGCGCAGCGAAGTGCATCAACTGATCTCCGAGATCAACGGAGAGTTCGGCACTCCGGACTGGGTACCGGTCGTCTATATACACCGCGGCATCTCCCGGCCGGAGCTGGTTGCCCTTTATCAATTCGCGGATGTCGCCTGGGTATCACCGTTGCGGGACGGCATGAACCTAGTGGCGAAGGAATACGTCGCGTGCCAACCCGATGGCGACGGAGTGCTGGTCTTAAGTTCGTTTGCGGGCGCTGCGGCCGAAATGGGCGAAGCGCTGCTGGTCAATCCGTTCGACGAGGAGCGAACCGCGTTTACCGTGACCGGAGCGCTCGAAATGGGTGACGAAGAGAAACGAGAGCGCATGCTAGCTCTGCATGAGCGCGTGGTTCGCAATAACGTGTTCGCCTGGGGTGATCGTTTTCTTGCCACTCTTGACGAAGCGGTGGAGGCACGTCGCGACCGCTCGCCGGAGAGGCCGCCATTGTTGCCGGTCCACAGGCTGCTCGATGCGTACCAGGATGCTGCAAAGCGTCTGCTCCTGCTCGATTATGACGGCACTCTAGTGCCTCTTGCTGCCCGACCGCAGGAAGCGGCGGCAGATGATGCGCTCCGGAAAGTATTGGAAGGGCTTACGAGCGACCCGGCCAACTGCGTTGTCGTGGTCTCTGGGCGGCGTGCTCCGGATCTGGAACGCTGGCTCGGTCAAGTGCCACGCCTGGGCCTCGCGCCCGAACATGGTGCACGCTGGCGCCTGCCTGGCAGTTACACATGGCAGGGCCGGTCGGCTGATACGGAATGGAAGGATACCGTGCGGCCCATTCTTCAACATTTCGTTGACCGGACGCCCGGCAGTTTCATCGAGGAGAAGGAATTCGCGCTGGTGTGGCACTTCCGAACGATCGAGGCAGAATTCGGAGACTGGCTCGCGACAGAACTGGTGGCCATGCTGGAAGGCATGTTGGCCGAGACCGAATTACGTGCGTACCGCGGCAGCAAGATTGTCGAGGTGAAACCGATCTGGGCGAACAAGGGAGCCCTCGTTAGCGAGTTGCTGCCTGGGTACGCCGATGACGCATTTATTCTTGGGATAGGGGATGACCGAACCGACGAAGACCTGTTCGCGCGTCTTCCGGAAAACGCCTGGAGTGTTCACGTGGGGGGCGGACCGAGTAGGGCGAGGTACAGCTTACCTGATGCGCATCGAGTTCGGCACTTGCTTCAACAGCTCACCGAGCGCGGCTCCGAATGGGGTATGTCAGACGATTCTCAACAATTGTCTACTAAGCCGCTGAAGCATAAATAATCGTCGTATGCTCTTTGCTCTTTCGTAACTTGCATCCATAGTTGCGGCGCAGCAGCGGTTAAAGCGACTCGAGTGTTCACGTCAATGGCGTTATGCGACCAAAAAGTCGCGATTACGATTTCTTCCGTACGTGCCGGGCGTCCTTATCCTCTCGCAGTGCGATCAACCGTGAGTGTCGCAAATGATTTTCTGGCGTCCATTCGGCGAACTCGAATTGCCCGACCGGGCGCGGCTTCAACCATCGGCATTGGGCCATGTTTTTGGCCGTGAGTCCCTGGCCCGAGCGGCCGCTCCCCTAATCCGGTAGGTTTGCAACGGACATTTCGTGGTCTCGAGCTGTCGAAACGCTTGGAACAGCTTCTCGCGCAATCTCGGCGTGATCCGTTTCGCGTGTGAGCCACATAGATAAGGTTGTCGCGCTCGTAGTACCCGAAGATCAGGGCGTCAAAGTTTCTTACGCCCAATCGTGTATCCACCGATGACGAACTCTTGTCCGCGGTTCACCCGCATGTTCAGCCAGGCGCCGCTTCTTTGGCCGGCTTCATATACGCTGTCCAGCCGTTTCGCGACCCAGCCCTCAAATCGTTGATCGCGCGGACGGATTTGATGCTCAAGCTGAACCGAGTAACGAACCGGTTCCGTCAGGTTCCCAAGCAGCTTCGATTCAAGCAGGGTGCGGCGCTTGTGAAGCGGCTGCGATCTCAGATCTCGGCCGGCAAGCACAAGTACA
Organism: Bryobacteraceae bacterium; assembly: GCA_045807905.1. Classification (GTDB taxonomy): domain Bacteria; phylum Acidobacteriota; class Terriglobia; order Bryobacterales; family Bryobacteraceae; genus Bog-105. The sequence goes on from JBJMGM010000090.1 coordinate 4,209, forward strand.
TCGAACACGTAATAGAAGATTAGAGTGCTCCAGTTCGTAATTTAGTTCGCAGGATCAAACACATCTAGTTCTTGTCGCTGTACTTGGAACATTCTCCGGTAAAGACTTTTCGGAATTTAGCCGATCCTATTGCATGAAGGGGTTGTCGCGAGCACCGGCTTGGGCTGTTCCGGTCAGAGTCCCACTTCTAAGCCTGCTTCTTTCGGGTGGGTGTACGCCGAAAAAAGCTTGGCTCCTTTCTCAGCGTGCGCTCGTCTCACCCTCCCGCCAATCAGTGATCCTGAGGGGTGTGCGCGAGTGGAGAATCAGGAACGCCATTCGTAAGGAGTTGCTCGTCGATGTCAGCACTCTGCCGTTGGCGCTGTCGCGCATGTACTTAGGATGAGCCCGGTCGAGTCAGCACCCACTGATATTTGATCCCCTTTACCTTCTGTAATCGCAAGCATCGAAGGTAAAAGGGTGTGGTATCTGACCGGACCGGCACTTCTCCGACATGCCGACTTGCGGGTGCGTGTGAGGGCGGTTAGGCCCTGAGCAGGCTTTGTACGTAGTCGGGCTTGAGCGGAAGCCGGCGCGCGGCTTTGCCGGTCGCGTTTAAGAAAGCTCCGGCGATGGCCGGGGCGGCTAACGAATTCGCGGCCTCCGACCCTTGGCCATAGCTGCCGACCTCGGGCCGGTTGATCAGGACCACTTTGATTTCGGGAAGGTCGGCCATCGTGGCGATCGGGTAGCTGTGCCAGTCGTTAACGACGACACCGCTTTGGTCGAAGCGGACTTCTTCGAAAAGGGTCATGCTGACGCCCATGACGGAGCCCCCTTCGATCTGACGCTTCAACTGGAGCGGGTTGACGACAATGCCGGGATCCACCGAAACGGTGATTTTTTCGACGTTGATCGCGCCGGTTTTGCGATTGACCGCGATCTGCGCAACGCAGGCCCAGTAGGTTCCGGCGCGCAGCATGATCGCAACACCCTGCCCGCGCGCGATATCGCCGTTCGCGGCGAGCCGCATGGAACCTGTCTGCCAAGCGGAAGAGTCGCGAACGGATTCGAGTACGCCGACGGCGCGCTGGTCGTGAGTGTGTTGAATCCGAAACTGGATCGGATCGATGCCGGCAAGGAGAGCGGCTTCGGTGATGGCGAGTTCACGCGGGAAGTTTTGTTGGTACTGGCCCGGCGTGCGCAAGCTGTGGTCGCGCAGGCCGACATTGATCGGCGAAGATTTTTGTCCGATCTGAAACGTCCCGTAAGCGCGTTCGAGCACCGTGGGCGTACCGTCGTATATCCAGGGATCTTCAATATCATTCGCAATCCCGGAGAGAACGCCCTTGTCGTTTGGCTGGTCGGGTGCGGGAATCGTGGGTAGGCCGGCGAGAATGGCTCCGACCAGGCGGTCATCCTGCATGGCGGGCATGTAATGGTCGATTTCGAATGCGGCTAAGTTGCCCTTGGCGTCGAGACCGATCTTTACGTCCGCAAGAGCGGCGGAGGACTGGGTGGACCATTGGAAATCGTCGGGACGCATCCACTGCACCCGCACGGGTTTGCCCACGGCTTGCGACAGAATGACGGCTTCGTCTTCGGCGCCTGCGTTGCCCCCATTGGAGCGGCCATAGTGACCGGCTCCGGCGAAGGTACGCACTACGACCTTGTCGACAGGGGTGCCGAGCATGTGCGCGATGTCTCTGCGCAGCGCTTGCGCATACTGCGTGTGGCTGTAGACGTAGACAGTCCCGTCGGGCCGCACATCCGCGGTGGCCATCGTGGGTCCAATGGGCGCGTGCTTCAGAAACGGACGTTCGTACGTGGCGGTCAGCTTTTTGGGCGAGCCGGCGAGAGCGGCGGCGACGTTGCCCTTCGACTTATCGCTTTTGGCGGGGGGAACGCTCTTCCAGTCGGCATCTTCCTTCAGAAACGCGTACAGGCGGTCACTGCCAGGAAGCCCTTTCCAGTCGCTCCATTTTGAGCCGGCGTCTACGTGCTGCGCGGCCTGGATCGCTTCCCATTCGGTAGGCGCGACCACGCCAACCAGGTTACCTTTAATGATGACTTGCGCATTCGGGAAACGAGCTTTGTCGAGCGGACCGGCGGAGATCAGTTTCGAGCCGAGCGTTTTCGGATGGACGACACGGCCGTGCAACATGCCGGGAAGCCGGACGTCCGTGACCCACGTTTCTTTCCCCGTAACCTTTGGCACGAGCGCGGGGTTCGAGAACGATTTGCCCACAACCGTGTATTGGCTGACCGGCTTCAGCGGCGGGTTCCCCTCGACCGTTAAGCCGTCGCCGGTTTGCAGGTCGCCCTTCACCGGGATAGTGAGACTGAGCTGCTGATTCTTGACGAGGTCGCCGTAGGAGACGCTTTTTCCCCGGCCAGAGACGATGCCGTCCTTGACCGAAAGCTGGCCCTTGGGAACACCGAGTTGCTGGGAAGCGAGCTCGAGCAACGCCTGATGAACATAGGCCGCAGCCTTGCGGATGTTCGGCATGCCCTCGGCGAGAAGACCATAGGTGCCGCCGCCATCGGGAGTGCGATCGGTATCGCCCGAGATGACCTTGGTGATGGCTTCGAACGGAACGCCGAGTTCTTCAGCGACGATTTGGCGATAGGCGGTGAAGATGGTGCTCTGGCCGAAATCGGATTTGCCGGTGCGGATCAGGATGGTGCTGTCGGCGTGAATCTCGATCCAGGAGTTCGGGAGCGCAGGGTTGATCTCATTGCCCGGTCGTGCGACGTTTTTCTGCGACGTGTCTGCTTTTAGCAGGCTGAAGCCGACCAGGAGCGAGCCACCGCTTTTGACAAACCCGCGGCGGGAGAGCGACGCCCCGAATACGTTTTTGCTGGTCATGCGTTGCTCCTCTTCGCCATGGTTTCGGCAGCGCGCTGAACCGCCTCAATAATCGCCGTGTAAGTGCCGCAGCGGCAGAGATGCGCAGATACACCGGAAATGAACGCGTCTTTGATTTGTGCGACGGTCGGGGACGGGGTGTGCTCCAGCAGCTCCGTGGCTTTGATTATCATGCCGTTCTGGCAGAAGCCGCAGAGCGGGGTTTGCTCTTCGATCCACGCCTGCTGGACAGGGTGAAGTGTTTTGGCAGCTTCTTCGGCGGGCAGTTTGTTCTGGTGCGCCCAGCGGGCCGGGAGACCTTCGAGCGTCGTGACTTCTTTACCCGCGGCGGCCCCCAACGGGGTGATGCAGGACCTGACTTCTTTGCCATTCAGGAGCACGGAACAGGCTCCGCATTGGGCCATGCCGCACCCGAACTGCGGGCCGGTAAGCTCGAGATCGTTTCGCAAAACATAGAGCAGAGGCGTATCGGCGGGGGCGTGAAGCTCTCGCGATACGCCATTGACGACAACAGTGGTCATAAAACCTCCCCGTTTACGGGCTGAGCTCGTATCTAAACGATTGTATCTCCCGGATCTCGGTCTCGGGGGGCGCGGTCGGCGCCGCTCCCCTCTGACCTTTCTCGCCGAAGAGGCTTTTGGACGGCGATTTTTGAGGACGCGCGTGCGCCGGCAGCAACTCGTGCACACGTGTCAAACTTAGATCCCTTCGGTTTCACCGCCGCTTGGAACGCCTTGTCCGGATTTGTAAGTTCCAGTTCAACACCGGCCTCGGCGAGCTTGCGTGCTTTCGCGTATGCCTTCTTGGCGGCCGTTGTAAACGCGCGCCGTCCAACTCTTAATTGTTTATTCGCTCACTGCTGTGATCGGCTGGGACCGCGCGCGCGAAGAACACACCGCCGGAATTCGCAGTTTTCCTATCGTGGGCATGGCAAGCTGCGGTTTCTTTTGGATCGTCGCTGGTTCGCCGGATTCCGCCACTCCCCTCGCCCCTCATACAAGGCTCATCACCGGCATCGGCTTCGTCGAAGGGGGCGCCATTCTCAACAGCGCATCAACGTCCGAGGCACCGCTACCGCCGCCAGCATCTGGAACGCCGGTATCATCGGCGTCGCCGTCGCAATGGAAAGCTATGACATCGCTATCATTTTGACTGCTCAATCTATTTACGGTGTGTGTTCTGCTGCCCCTCAAGAACCGGCTCGATCGCAACCCGGACGCGTGACCGTATAAGTAAAAGAACGACAGAGCAACGCCGGCACTGGAAATGGTTCAAAGCACGGTTTCCATAACAATATGGCGCAGCAATTGCCCCGTCCCAGCTCTAACCGCAATAGGACCGCCATTTCCCGCTTCTCTGTTAGGATCTGGCAAGCAACATGCCTGATACGCTGGCGCATACACCAGAAGCAGGAATCCAACGGCGCCCATCGCAACGTAAAGAGCGGAGGGAAATTGCTTCCGCATGCGCGAAACTCCCCGGCTCACCGGTTGCAGCTTGATGTGGGAGTCGGTTGGAGGGCGCGAGTCGGCTCACACTACCAAGGAGTTTGCTCTTTCCGCTCGTCATTAGGATCTGAAGCTGGAACTGCGTTTAGAAGCGGAAAGTGCGTGTAACCATCCGGTGTTCGGAACGCCCGATCCAATTGTTGCCGATCCTAAAATTTCGGCGTGATCAACGATACATCCGTCCAGCCGAGACAGTGCCAGTGGCTTGAAACTATACTTCTAAATTGTGTCTGTTATCCGGCGAAACGGCTTCACCGCCCGGAGTCGCTGTCCGTTGCAGTCCCGGCGTGTGCGGCCTTTTATTTCCTTGCAATGGCTGATTAAGGAGACTGAGTTGAATCACATCTGCAATCCTCGGCGGTTTATCGGAAAGAGTTTTGGGATCTTCGTTCTCTTTCTGCCGGGCGGAATTTTGAGCGCCCAGAGCATCGTCGTCGACGCTGCACCGAGCCACGCCGTAAATTCGTTTAGCCCGGTGACATCTCTCGGAGGTGCGATCGACCGGTTGCGCGGCGGACCGACCAAAGAGGACAACGAAAAGAATACGGAACGACTCCTGACCAACCCGGTATTGAACGAAATGCTCGGCGCGGGGTGGCAGACCGTGACGTACCGGCAGAATACCGAGCTGATGATTGAGGCTTGGCATTGGAACGCACGCGGCACGTGGAGCAATGCGGCTAAACACGAAGGCTATTTCCTGGGCAGCCCCGAGCCTACAGATCAGAAGATTATGCATTCCTGGGCCTATCCTTTGCCGCATCGGGGAGCCACGTTGGGGGATGGAAACGGCTGGTCGCGTCTGACTGACGGCAATCTTCAGTCGTATTGGAAAAGTAATCCATATCTATCCCGGCCGTTTACGGGTGAGGACGATTCCAAACATTCACAATGGGTGATGATCGACCTGGGTTCGAAAGTCAATGTGAATGCGATCAGGATTGCATGGGCCAATCCCTATGCGACGCGCTACGTCGTGCAGTTCTGGACGGGAGAACTGCAACCGTTTTATGAAGGCATCAATAAGGGGACGTGGCAGGCGTTCCCGATGGGCACGATCGAGGACGGAAAGGGCGGGACGCCGACGTTGAAGCTGATGAACTGGCAGATTCCTGTCCGCTATTTGCGAATCTGGATGACAGATTCCTCGAATACGTGCGATACGCACGGCCCGGAAGATCGGCGGAACTGCCTGGGGTACGCAATCAACGAACTCTACGTGGGGACCATCGCGCCTGACGGGCATTTTACCGATGTGGTGACACACTTGCCCAGCCGGAACCAGACGGTGACGTGGCCCTCTTCAGTGGATCCGTGGCATTCCGCGGCCGACCTCGATTACGGCCGCGGCGACCAGATTGGATTCGATTTCTTTTTCAACTGCGGAGTGACTCGCGGCGTTCCTGCGATGATTCCGATCGCCATCCTGTACAACAATCCCGAGGACGCCGCGAATCAGATCGCCTACCTTTACAAGCGGAAATATCCCATCTTAGGGATCGAGATGGGCGAGGAGGCAGATGGGCAGCGCGTGCTTCCCCAAGATTACGCCACTCTTTATATTCAGTTTGCGAGGGCGATTCATAAGCTGGTTCCGCAGGCGCGCCTCGGCGGTCCGTCCTTCGAAGGAACCGAAGGAGACGTAGATTCGTGGGCGGATGCGAATGGAAGGGTCTCTTTTTTGGGCCGCTTTGTCGAGTATCTGAGAGCGCATGATGCATTGAAAGAATTCGCTTTCTTTTCTTTCGAGCATTATCCGTGCGGAGCTGGAGGCGGAGAAGGGAAGACCTGCAAGGACTGGAGTTCCTTGTATTGGGAGCCCGCTTATGTGAATCACTTGATCCAGGCCTGGAAAGATAATGGGCTTCCCCGAAAGGTGCCCTTCTATATGACGGAAGGTAACGATCTCGAAGACGGCGGTCCGGAAACGGTAAAACGCGGCCTGTGGCTCGCGGATTATGTGGGATCCATGATGACCGCGGGCGCCAGCGGCACTTATTATTTTCACTACATTGCCACTCCGCATGACGGGTTTTTGACCATCGATAAAGATAATCGCGTCGTGAATTACCCGCCGCAGTACCTGGCGACCGAAGTGATTTCCAAGGAATGGGTGCAGCCGGTTGACGCGGTTCATAAGCTCTTCAAGACATCGAGCGACATAAAGGATCAGGAAGGCAATGTTCTCGTCACGGCGTACACGGTGAAGCGTCCTGACGGTAAGTGGGCTGTGATGCTTGTGAACAAAGACCGGGATAACGATCATGATGTAAAAGTGACGTTTGCGGATGCGATGAACGGCCGGACTCGGTATTTTCTTGGCAGTGTGGATCGGATCGTATTCGGTCCTGCGGAGTATCAGTGGCACTCGGACCCTGGATCACAAGCCGCGATCTTAAGTGAGGATGATCGGCCACGCAGGATAACCGGGCACGCGGATCCGGACGGGCCGCCATCCAAATCGATTGTCCAGTCTCATGGCGCGGATACGACGTACAGTTTGCCGAAAGCGTCAGTTATTGTGTTGCGTGGAAATATCGAACCGGTATCGGAATGATTGCGTTTGCTCGTGCCCCAAGCAACACACAGCGCTACAACGTACGTGAATACGGAGTACGGCATAGTCCCGGCGTGTGAGACTGGTGTCCGCTCACATGTGCGGGTTTCCTGATAGGTCGCGCCTTAACGAGTGCGGCAATGCGATCACGTTGCCACGGCTGTCACCCCAAGCCGTTGATCGGAATCCGGAATGCGCGGATTACAAACGAGTAGTCGCGAAGGGTAGATCTATCGCCCCTAGGCCTTCAAGTTGCCGTATAACGCGCAACCCGTACATTGACGTTCACACTCGGGAAAAACGCCCGGGGCAGGAGCCTGCTTAGAGTAGGCCACTATGCATAGCCGTTTACCTTGAAATGCCAATTGCTGAAGGTAATTTGAGTAGCCCGATAATGCGGTGTGAGACCTGAAAATGCGGGTGAACCGAGGGAAGAGTTTGGCCCGTGCCGCTCGATGCGGCGATCGGGTTTTCCAGTTTGAGTTGCGCTCGTAACGAATCCCGCTCGCAATAGTGAGCGGAGAACAGGTCGGCGCCTGCCTACGAGATCGAACGCGAAGTCAACAACTCCGGGCGCCAGAGAGCCAGGTGTCCTCACACGAAGTGCATTCCTCATTCCGCCAAAGGACTTTGTACATAGCCTGGAAAATTATATCCAACCAAGATATATCCGCTATGCATGAAATGAATGCGTGCCCGCTCCCGCCCAACCACACCCCGAATCGCTATTGCCGTTGCCTTCTGCCACGTTCCATATCCTGATGGCGCTTGCGACCGAAGACCGCCACGGCTATGCCATTATCCAGGAGGTTTCGCGGCGCACGAATAACGCCTGCGGTTGGGTGCCGGTACGCTGTACCGCTCGCTTCAGCGCATGCTCGAGCAGGGCCTGATCATCGAAAGCGGCGATCGCGCTGATCCTGAACGTGACGACGAACGCCGCCGCTATTACCGCATCACGCGTTACGGCGAATCGGTCGCACGGGCCGAGGCCCGCCGCTTGACTGAACTTGTCAAACTTGCCCGCGCGAGCGGGTTTGCCGGAGGCCGGACATGATGCTGCTCTACCGCGCCTTGCTGTATCTCTACCCCGCCTCCTGGCGCGTCGAGTAGGGCAAGAGATGTGCTCCGTCTTCGATGCGCGGCTTGGTGATGCTGGCGGCCTTCCCGCGCGGCTTGCGCTGTGGCTAGAAGTCGTTCCAGACCTCCTTACCAACGCCGTCGCGGCTTCTGGGAGCAACGGCTCGGTATAAATATGACTTTATGTTGCTTGAGGAACTCAGAACTCTCGAAACACCGTGCTCCGGTTTTCAAAAATCAAAGATTGGTACGTAAGATCAGGCGGGAGGAGTCATTTCTTGTCTATGATTCGTTCGAGATGACGAACCGGACGCATGAATAAAGCGGATGGTCAGGACACGGCAGACCGCCTCTCTGCAATTGTCGCGAACTCCCTGGACACTCAGGCGAGAACGCAAGATTTGGCGCGCCAAGCGTATCAAAGCCGCACGCAGTTCCACAGGTTGTTCGGAACCGTAGTCGAAGAAACGCCTGCAGCCATGCGACGGCGGCTATTGTTGGAAAGAGCAGCATATCAGCTGGCGCATACCGGAATGTCGGTCACGGACGTTGCCCTGGATGCCAAGTACGGTTCGTTGGAGGCGTTCACTCGCGCTTTCCGAAAAAATTTTCGGACTTCCCCCAGCATCTATCGGCGGATGCGTGATCCGCACTTTCATTTGCCGGCGTCCAACAAGATTCACTTTTTTGCCCCTGGTTCGTCAACAAAAGGAGGAACAGACATGGATTTATTCGATCGCTTTGCAGGCAACGACTCGTGGCACACGCGGCGTTTGCTGGAATACGCGGGTACTTTGACAGAGGAGCAATTGGATCGGCCGCTGCCCACGGTCGCAGAGTTGCTGCCTTGGCGAGAATCGAATAAGACCCTAAGGCAGCTGTTAGAAAACATTGTCTTCACTAAGGAAGTTTGGACCGCCGCGCTGTCCGGAGCCGATATGGATATGAACGGCCCTCTCAAATCGCAGCGCTCCCCTCAAGCGCTGCTGCACAGGCTCGAAAAGACGGATGCCGAACTGCATCGTATACTCGGTGACATCCGAAACCGCTCCGGATGGGATGATACGTTCGTCGACGCTCTGTGCGAACCGGCGGAGACTTTCACGTACGGCGGCGTCTTCGCCCACATCATTACATTCAACGCGCATCGCCGACTGATGGCCCTGGACGCTCTACGCCAACTCGGCATCCAAACCGAAGGTTTTGGCGATCCCATTGAATATGAGGAAGGTGTGGCACCCTGGAAGCAGCAGGTAGCCCTCAAAACGCCATGAGAGGACACCCTCGCTGATTCCAAAGTCCCGGCGCAGATATGTCGGGTTGCATCAGCCGCTCTGCACTTCAGGCTCAAGCCCGATGTGGTGGTTCACTGCATTCCTCAATTGTTGTTTGCAGCCCAGATACCTCTCGGTTGTCTGAAGGCTGACGTGTCCGAGTAAGAACTGAATCTGCTCGAGCTCGCCTCTGGCTTGGTGGCAGAGCCGAGCGCAGGTCCTTCGGAGATCGTGCGGCGCAACGTCCGCAAGTCCGCACATGCTTGCTTGACCACGCCCCAGATGACTTAGTGCTGAAGCCGGCGCGGTCGCAATCCGACCCGCTTTGTTGATGGTACGGAAGACGGTCCCTTCGTAATGAACGCTTCCGCCAACCAGGAATGCACGGCAGCGGCTACCCAGTCCGGTATTGGACCTGTCCTGATGTGGCCGCCCTTTCCCATGAGGTCGGCAAAACCCAGTGCCCCTCCCGTTGGTGTAGGTCTGCGATCTGGGTGGCTGTTAATTCGGCGCCTCGTAATCCGCACCCAAGGAGGACGGCAACGATGGCGTAGTCGCGTTTCCGCGGAGTGTGGTCCGATCGAACGTGCACAGGAGCTCCTGCCCTGTTCCGCTGTAACCCAATTACCCACTCGGATTCCGTGCTTCTTCGCACTCCTTACTCGACGTATGCCGGCGCCGAGATCCGGGCTGAGTAAGCCGGCCTCGTACGCAAGCGCCGTACGCCCGCGAGCCGTAGGTTGATAGTTGACGATGCGTAAACGTGCTGCTCGAGGAAGATTCGGTATCTCGTCACAAGCGTCTTGTTGAAGGCCAGACGCGGCTCAGAGCAATACCAGCGGATAAACTCACGAATTGCATGCTCATATGACCGCTGTGAGCTGATCGAGGCAGGCTGTTCAGGACGGCCAACTTGGACTCTTGAAGATCCGGGCGCTTCAGTACGGATTTGGGAGTGCGTTTCCGTTTCGTAAGCCATCCCAGCAGCGTTTCCCTTGCTGCCGTCCCGGGAGCTTCGGGTTGAAGGCACGCTGCCGCGTTTCTCAGGACCATTCGGGCTGAGCGTCGGCACGTGTCCGGGATGGGTTTCATCGTAGTGGCTTGAGCACGGTCCGATGACACTAGCCGTGAGTGGTAAGCGCGTCTTGGTGAAGCGTCAAGTAGCGGTGGACGTCTGAGATGACGACCGAGCCTTCTCCTACGGCAGAAGCGACGCGCTTCACGGAGGCGGTTCTCACATCTCCTACGGCGTAAACCCCGGCAGTATTGGTTGCATAGGGAGTGTTATCGAATCCTTGCGGGCCGCCCGTGATGACGAAGCCCTTCTCGTCCAGGGCAACAACGCCCTTGAGCCACGACGTGTTGGGTTGAGCACCGATCATGACGAACAGGTCTTCGATAGCCTTGGTCGTTTCCGATCCGTCGCGGCGATTCACCCACGTTAGTTGTTCCAGGTGAGATCTGCCTTCAAGCGAGACGATTTCGGTCTCGGTCAGAATAGTGATCCGCCGCGATTGTTCGATTCGCGAGAGGAGATATTGGGACATAGTGGCCGCCATTGATTTGCCGCGAACCATGATGTAGACGTGGGCTGCGGTTTGCGCGAGAAACAGAGCAGCTTGTCCGGCGGAGTTGCCAGCGCCTACGATAACCACCTCTTTGCCCTGACAGTAGGCCGTCTCCATGCCGGTTGCTGCATAATAGATGCCCTGATTTTCAAACCTCTCGAAGTTCTCGAGCTGGAGCTTGCGGTATTGTGCGCCGGTGGCGATGACGACCGCTCGGGAGCACAAGGAAATGTGGTCTTCGAGGGTGATCTTGTGGACATCGCCATAGGGTTCAACGGTAAGGGCGTCGCGGGAGACAGCGAAGCGGACGCCGAATTTCAGGGCTTGCACAAAAGCACGGTTCGCGAGTCTTTGCCCCGAGATGCCGGTGGGAAAACCGAGATAGTTTTCGATTTTGGAACTTGTGCCCGCCTGTCCTCCTGGCGCAATGCCTTCGATGACTACGGTGGAGAGACCCTCCGAAGAGGCATAGACGGCAGCAGCGAGACCGGCAGGACCGGCCCCGACCACAGCGACGTCATAGATGGTGCTTTTGTCCGGCAACTCCGAGATACCGAGTTCGTCGGCGAGCTTGGAAACGGTGGGACGATGCAGCACTCGACCATCGCTGAAGACCACAGCGGGCCAGGAGTCCGCATGCAGCGGAGGGAGCACGGAGGAGCTTTTGTAAGCTTCGACCGAAGTCACCTGATGCGGATAGCCGTTGCGGCGGAGGAAGCGTTGCAGCTTGAGGGTTTCGGCTCCACCTTCATAACCGATCACGGTCACGCCGACTTTCGTCTCCGAAGCCAGACCGATACGACGCCAGATGAACGCCTGCAGGATCAGGTTTGCGATCTCGCCTTCGGCACGCATGAGACGCCGCAGGTCACCGCGTGTCACGCGCAGCAACACGCTCGGGACGGTCGTGCGGGCGCCGACCAGCGTTGGCTGGTCGTTCAGCATGTTGAGCTCGCCTGTGAACTGGTGGGGGCCGAGATCGATGACGGTTTCGCTCGTGTTCTCTCCCGTGCCGGTGTAGATGTTGACGTCGCCTTCGAGGACGACGAACATGTCGGTGCCGCGCTCGCCACGCGCAAAGATCGTGATACCGGCGGGTTCCGTCACCTCAGACGCGTAGGCGCGAATGGTTTCGATCATGGCGTCCGTCAGGGGCGGGAAGGCCATTTCGGGCCGGAAGGCCGGGAAGTCGAGTTGAGCCGAGGGGTCCGTGAACGCGGTCGCCATGGTTCTATTGTGCGGGAGGAACGTTTGGGTTCAATGGATGGATAGTGTGCTCGGGGTTGGGAGCGCATTTGGGAGTTAGCCGGATACAACGGCGTTTATCGTTCCTAATCGAGTTTCTGGGCGGCATCCGTGGGTTTCAACGCGCTTATAAATAGCCGCAGCGATAGACTGAGGCTCAAGCAGGGAACTCTCCGTGCCTTTCACAAAGTCCTTCCACCGCAACGCTCTTCTTACTCTGCTGGATCTCGTCTTGGCCGGTATCTGCTCGGCGCATCTTCAGTTAACCGCCCACGCCCAAACGTCTCGCGCGCACAGGGTCGAGCCGTTGAATCCGCAGCTTATCGACCCAAACATCGAGCGGCGAGTGAACGACCTTTTACGACGAATGACACTCGACGAGAAAATCGGCCAGCTTGTGCAGTACAGCGCCAGCCAGGCGCCTACCGCAGGGCCCACCACAGCGGCGCTCAATGTAAATCCGCCCGGTCCCAACGGCATAGACTCCTACCAGTTGGCGAAATCAGGCAAGCTCGGCTCCATGCTGAACACGGTGGGGCAGCAGCTCACAAATCACTTCCAACACGCCGCCGTCGATAACACCCGGCTGCACATTCCACTGCTCTTTGGCGCAGACGTGATCCATGGATTCCGCACCATTTTCCCAGTGCCTTTGGCCACTGCGGCAAGTTGGGACACTGAGCTCATATCCGCCCTTGCGCAGATGGCCGCCAGTGAAGCCAAAACTGCCGGCGTGAACTGGTTCTACTCGCCTATGGTTGATATCGCACGGGACGCCCGTTGGGGCCGCTGCACCGAAGCGGCCGGGGAAGATGCATATCTTGGAGCTGCCATCGCGCGCGCCTGTATCCGCGGCTACCAGGGCGAAAGCCTTTCAGCGCCCGATAGCGTGGCAGCGTGCGTCAAACACTTCGCGGCATACGGTGCGGCCGAAGCCGGGCGCGACTACAACACAACGGATATGAGCGAAATTCGGCTGCGCCAAATCTACCTGCCTCCTTATAGAGCAGCGATTGAGGCTGGTGCAGCCACTGTAATGAGTGCGTTTAATGCGTTGAATGGTGTCCCCGCAAGCGCGAATCCATTTTTGTTGAAGACGATCCTGCGCGATGAGTGGGGCTTTGACGGTCTCGTTGTCAGCGACTACACCGCCGTCATGGAACTCGAGCATCACGGTGTCGCGCTCGACGGACGTACCGCTGCCGCCAAGGCATTGAATGCAGGTGTCGACATCGATATGATGTCGCACTTGTACGACAGCCAGCTTCCCGCGCTCGTGGAGTCCGGACGTGTTTCCATTGCCACAATCGATGAGGCGGTGCGCCGTGTGTTGCGCGTCAAGTTCGCGCTTGGGCTTTTCGAGCACCCCTTCACCACGGGCTCCGAAGTAACGGCTGCGGTTCCCGACCACCGTCCCCTTGCACGCCGCGGCGCGCAAGAATCCTTTGTCTTGCTAAAGAACGCTGATTTCGGCCAGGGCCCGCTGCTTCCCCTGTCAAGTAACAGGAAAATTGCGCTTATCGGCCCTCTTGCCGACGACTCAGCTGACATGGTGGGTGCATGGTCAGGAGCGAACAATTTCGGCGATGTCATCACGTTGCGCGCGGCCTTGGAACAGCACGCGGCCCAGAACGGTACTAGCCTCGTTTACAGTAAGGGCACCGATATTTCCGGCAACTCTGAGGCTGGCTTTGTTGAAGCCATCAACGCCGCACGCAACGCTGATATCGTCGTTCTCGCGCTTGGCGAATCGAGTGCCATGAGCGGTGAGGCAGCCTCGCGCGCGCACCTCGATCTTCCCGGTAATCAGCAAAGCCTGATGCAAGCCATTGTGGCCACCGGAAACCCGGTGGCCCTTCTTGTTTTTTCAGGTCGGCCTGTGGTGCTCGATTGGGCTGCTTCCCACGTTCCCGCAATTATGGAAGTCTGGTTCCCCGGCGTTGAAACCGGCCCTGCCATTGTCGAAACACTTTTCGGTGACGTCCCGCCCAGCGGCAAATTGACGATGAGCTTTCCCCGGGCCATTGGCCAGGAACCGCTCTACTATAACCAGTTCCCCACGGGCCGCCCAGAGCAGTTTCCCGATCCTAAACATCCAGGGCCTGTCGAGAGAAAGTACGTTTCAAAGTACCTCGACGTGCCGAACAGTGCTCTCTTCCCCTTCGGCCACGGGCTCAGCTATACAACCTTCGCTTATTCGGACGTGAAAGCGTCCGTGCCGGCCGTCGGCGTCGCTGCACTTACAACTGATGAGAATGCACATCCTGTCCACGCAACTGCGACGGTAACCAACACAGGCCACCGCCGGGCGACCGAAATCGTGCAGTGCTATGTTCGCATTACCGGCGCAAGCGTCGAAGAACCCGTCCGCAATCTCAAAGGTTTCACGCGTGTTACTATCGCTCCCGGCGAATCCAAGCTGGTAGACTTCCCGCTCGGCTTTAACGAACTCTCGTTCTTCAATGTCGATAACCGCCGTGTCGTCGAGCCGGCCGGCTACACTGTCTGGATCGGCGGCAGCTCAACAGCAGACCAATCGGTGGAATTCCAAGCCACGGCGAGGCCGCGCTCTCAATAGCCTCACACGTAGTAATGTCGGCGGGCACGCAGCGGCCTCCCACTTTCGCACACGACTGTCCCAACCCCGCACGCTATTCGCACCCCGGCATGCGCACATGCTGCGAAGTAGACGCATCCGGGCCACGATGACGGGGTGGCGCATGAAGTGCCTTAGCAATTCAGTTCGAGGCACCGTCGGCGCCAAGGAGGCCTATGACTGCTTTGCTACAGGACCTGCGTTACCATTTCCGACAACTAGTCAAGAATCCCGGTTTTACGATAACCGCGGTCGTTTCGCTAACTCTGGGGATTGGCGCAACCACCGCGGTTTTCAGCGTTATCTTCGCCGTCCTGATGAACCCCTACCCCTACAAGGCCTCCGATCGCATGATCCACATGCGGCTCCTCGACACGGCGGGTCACCAAACCGGGTTCGGACTTACCGCCGCTCAAATGCAGCTAATCAGGAAATCGCCGGTCGTGGAAGATGCGTTTGCCGAGGACGATTGGAGTCTGACCGTCACGGGCCGCGATCTCCCTGAGGACGTCAACGCAATCTACTTGACATCGAATGCGTTCAAATTTTTTGGTGTGCCGACAGCGCTCGGGCGCGGACTGCTACCTTCGGAGGCGATTGATGGGCAAGATCCGCAGGCCGTGGTTGTCCTCGGTTGGAAGTTCTGGCAACGTCATTTCGGCTCAGACCCAGGAGTCGTGGGCCACACCATTCAACTTGTACGCAAGACTTACACCATCACTGGCGTTGCCGCTCCTCGCTTTACCTGGGGCGACGGTGATGTCTATCTTCCGCTCAAGGTTACACAGGACGCTACACGTACTTACTATGTCGGCATTCGCCTCAAACCGGGAATAACTCACGAGGTGGCGAACGCCGTGCTCACGCCTTTGCTCAAACAGTTTTCCAAGGAAGCGCCCGGGCACTTTCCCAAGGGACGTTTCAGGTTGCAGGTTCAAGGGTTGAACGATGATTTTGTAAAGCAACTCGGCGGCACGCTGTATCTGTTGTTCGCGGCCGTTGCCTTTCTCCTGCTGATCGGTTGTGCCAATTTATCCATTCTTCTACTCGCGCGGGGGACTGCGAGGGCACATGAGTTTGCGGTGCGCGCTGCCATTGGGGCCACTCGCCGCCGTTTAATCCGGCAAATGTTAGCCGAGGCTCTGCTGCTTTCACTTTCCGGCGCCGGGTTCGGTGTGTTGCTCGCGTACCGCGGCGTTGCAACGATTGCTGAGCTGCTTCCGAAAGACCAGTTCCCTCACGAGGCGGCTATCCAGCTAAATGTCCCGGTTCTTATATTCAGCGTGGGGCTGGCGCTTTTCACCGGGGTCCTATTCGGTTTGTGGCCGTCGTTGCAGTTGTCGCGTCCCGACGTTGTTCGGGTGATGCAGTCCAGCACGCGTCGGATCGCCGGCGGAACCCGTGGCCGCCTGACAAATAACATCGTGATTGCTGGCCAAATTGCCTTGACGTTGGTCCTGTTGGCGGGCGCGGGCGCTGCCATGCGAGGCTTCCTGCACCTGCTGCATACGCCTCTGGGCTATGACCCCCATAATGTGATGTCGGTAGGCATCCCGGTCCACGACGGCGCGTATCCAACCTGGGAGGCGCGGTCGGCTTACTTCGAACAACTCTTGAATAAAGTGGCTGCCGTGCCCGGCGTCAGCATGGCCGCCATCTCGACCAACGCGACGCCGCCTTCAAACGGCTGGAATACAGGCATTGAAATCCTGGGTAAACCGCCGAAGGATGACCAGAAAGTGCGCATCAATTTCGTGAGCCCGGGATACTTCCCAATCTTGCGGCTTCCATTGGCCCAAGGCCGCCTCTGGGGCGAGGCTGAAAACCACCATGCCGCTCGCGTTGTCGTCGTCAACGAGATAATGGCGCGGCGCTATTTTCCCGAAGGCGCAGTGGGTGGGTCTCTCAAGATCCCCGACATGAAGAATGAAGCTCCGTTTCAACTTATCTCGCCTAGGGGCGATCCGTGGCTGCGGATCATTGGTGTCGTGGCCGATAAACGCGATGATGGGCTGAGAAAACCCATCCTTCCGGAAGCCTTCGTTCCATACACACTGGACGAGCGCATGTGGACCCAAATCTTAGTCCGCTCAACAGGCTCGCCCGCGGCGTTGCTTCACGCAATCGGCAAGCAGGTCAACTCCGTTGATCCCGAACAACAGATTCAGGGTAAGGTGCAGGACCTGGAGCACTGGATTCAAGCTGAGCCGGAGTGGCAACAGGAGCACCTGGTGGCCTGGCTCTTTGGTTCGTTTGCCTTTCTCGGTCTGGGTCTCGCTGCTACGGGACTCTACAGCGTGGTCTCGTTTTCTGTCGAGCAGCGGACCAACGAGTTCGGCATTCGCATGGCGCTGGGTGCGCGTCGGGCGGACGTTTTCCGAATTGTGGTCTCCTCTGCAGTGGTGAGTGTCGGAGGCGGGTTCATTGCAGGCTTGCTGTTGACTTTGGCTCTCAACCAGGTATTGGCCCGTTGGGCAGAGGGAAGTTCTCGGGACCTGCTCGTTCTGCTGAGTGCGACTGCGCTGCTGAGCGTTATCGCCGCCCTAGCCTGTGCCGCACCCGCCCACCGAGCTTCGACTGCTGATCCCATGACGGCACTACGCTATGAATAAACTTGGGCCTCCGCGCTGCCGGGAGCGGAGCGAATGGTCTTGTAAAAGGGTGCGGTTTTGTGGCTCTTGACTGTTCTGAGACGCGACTCTCAAGCCAGATTTGGAAAGATCTGCCGCGCGCTCGCGGGCTAGCCCTTTAGCCGGTCGAACCAGTCGAGGCTTCTTTCTGCATGTCCCGGTCAAATTTGTGCGGTCCGTCGCAGAAACTCGCTCGATAGCGCTCCGGCGCGCTGGCCTTCTTGTAAACGTTCATGAGTATCGCGTCGGCCCGTTGCATCTCCGACATGGTGAACAGCTGGTCCTGGCGGTTGTTTAACTCCAGTACCGGATTTGAATGCATAACCCCAGCACCCTCCGGATACTCCAGATCGCGCGGTAAGCCCGGCACATAGACTATCCACGTATGGGTGTAAGACTTGTTCAGCAGATAGTCGCGCCACGTCGTCATTATTCCCACCTGCACGAACACTGGATGCGGTTGTCGGCCCCGGTCAGCATTGCTGTACGTCATCCGCCACCAGATAGGCCGGCGCAGCCAATCCTGGTCGCGTCAACGTCCGGGCGCGATGCCAGAGAATCCAGAGCGCGCTGATCGTCAAATACAAATACGCCGGCCATGTCAGTCCGGCGCAGAACAGGCTGTTAGCAATCACATGTTCGTGATTTGCCGCGAACTGGGTCATATCGTTGGATCTCCTCCTCGGAGTCGGGATGCACCTCAACGAGGTTGTTGCGAATGTGTGCCGGTACATCGCCGAGCCGTATTCGGCGACTTCCGAACGTGAATGTGTTGTGCCCAGGACCGCGTAGCCGCGCCGGGCCAATTGGTTTGCCCACGCCGCTCCTCGCATGATATTCATACTGATGCCGCTGCATCACCGGGTCCTGGTAGTTCGACGTTCGCGTAATCTTCGGCATCCCAAAGTACTTTTGCCCCCGTCGGAAGAGTGCGGTTCGATCTGTGTTCGAGGCACGCGGACTTGTACCAGTATCGAACACGATGGTAACGTTTGAATCAGCCGAACCTGTAAAGCAAGAGCGTACTTTGGTAAATCGGCATTCGGATTTATGCGGGCCTTCGGTTAAGAGTGTTTAGGTTCAGTACTTGCCTTGACAAAGCACGGTACGGTACTCGTAATACAAGCAGCGTTTGTGCGTGTGAGACATGCTCTCATCGTCCGTATGGCTATCAGACTATGACGAACATCCGAATGCAACTTCAGAAAGAATGTTCAAACGCCCTGCGCGACTATATCCAGATCCTATCCGAGGGCTGTAATCTTCTAGCCGAGGTCAAAGAAGGTGTGATTACAAAAGAAAAGCGGGAGAAGATCTTCTCGCACCGGCACCAGGAACTGCTGACCCGCGGCGCCTACGATCGAATCCAAAGGCAACTATGGCGCTTCTTGAGCGATACCGACGAACCGGCACCGGTTAGACGGAAGCCCTGAGCAGAAGAGATTCAAAAGAGCGCGATAATTAAGAACGTTGGGCAGACGCTCGTCGAACGGGCTGAAACAACAGTGAAACCGTAATCCAACCTGCACGCACGTATTTGGCGAAACGTTCTTATCGCTCTTCGTGAGGCCGCAGCAGTTCTCTGACAAAAGCTCGTCCAGCAGCTCACGAGCTTCGTTCACTGCCATGCCCCCACCGTAGTCGAAGCTTCCTCCATCAAGCCAATGCTGCGCGTTTCAAGCTCCTCATTGCCGGAAGGACCCGAGTGGGAGTACGAACTAGACTGGCACGGCTATCCTGCGCTTGCTTTCAAGACTGGCGGGCACGTAGAACTCACATCGCGCGGCTGACCTTCAGCAAACCGTGAACGTGTTTCCTCGAAACTAGCGGGATGTGGCCCTTGTCGCCAGGGTCATGGCTCGCTGCCCCCTCAAACTGACATTATGGGGCCTCAAGCTCGTAGCGGCCGGACGCGACTCCGTACACTAGCGCTTGCCTGCTTGTCGGATGAAATGCAGGCGCGTGTCTTGCGAGGCCGCAGGAGGTGTACATCGGCGGACATGCCGGGCGGGAGTTCAATGCGTATACGAAACTTGGTCTGTTCGCAGATGCCACTCCACTCTCACCGGACGGCGAAAAGTTTCCCGAGCGCACTGGGTCCATTTCACATCTCCTGCCCGTTGCGGTCGATGATGATGTGTGTCGGATGGCGCATTTTTCCGCATCCCCGAAATCCAGCGGGAGATTTGCCTATCGACGATTTCCTCAAAGTCTATGACGCTATGATCGCAAGCGGCTCTGAGACGTTTCGGAACGATCTTCTACTTCGCAATGATCTGACCGGAGAACTCTTTCACAAGCAGTGGTTGCATGCTCGGGGAGACGTCATTGAAGGAATCAATCTGCCGGATGCCGCCGCCATAAAGAGCGCAGTAGGCATACCGGTGCTGTGTACGGGCGGCTTCCAGACGGCGTCGCTGATTCGGAACGCAATTGAAAGCGGCAAGTGCGATGCCGTCACGATTGCGCGGCCGTTGATTGCGAATTACGATTTAGTCAAGCAGTTCGCATCGGGCGCGGACCGTCCCGCAGTGCCATGCACCTATTGCAACAAATGTCTGGTCAATGCTGTGATGAACCCGTTGGGATGTTACGAAGAGGCGCGCTTTCAAAATCGGGAACAAATGGTCCGGCAGATTCTTTCGGTTTTTCAGCGGCCGCCTTTTCGCGATGAAGCAGTTCTGTGACGAAAATACCCGGTGCTCTCCGAGTTTGAATGCGGGTTCGGCACTCCGGTCGCGATGGTGTGCATCATTTCAAATTGCCGTTGAGCAATGCCGCCAAGCGGTACCCTGCGAGAGTCCCTTGCGATCGTGCGACCTCGGAGGCCATCGCAGCGTAAGAAGCGTCGGGCCTGGGCGAAATCGTAATAGAGGGATCATTGTCATCGCTAATGGGGCGCACATATACGTTTCTTTGCGCGATTTGAGAACTATCCGCTACCCAAGAATGCGGTTCAGGATCGTCGGCTCCGGTCGGACGTCCCCTCGTCATTAATTCGTTGCCCGTTTGGCTTACCTCAACGAAGCTGGGTTTATCACCGAGTAAACCGTCCCAGTACGCATGGAGCTGATCTCTACAGGGCTTTTGGCAGAACACGATGTAGTTACCTCCGGCATCTCCGTCAGGATGATTCGCAGTAAACCGTGAGCTGCAGTGAAGTGGCTGATGAACATCCCCGACTAGGTGCTCTAACCAAGCAATGTCGTAGGATTTGATGTTATCCGGCTCAGGCGTGCGAATCGCCTTAGTTAAGAGCACGATTTCCGTAAGGGCGTTGGGCGTTCTAGGTGGCCTACCCAGGGCGCCGGCCTCGTAGGGAATGTCGATGAAGTGCCAGTATTTATGCATGAGCTTATCGGAGTATCCGATGTTCTGTGTATCACTGGGATTGCCAGGAGGAATGTCGCCGCCATCGCTTGTATAACCAGGACTACAAATTGATTGCTTAATACAATCCGGCCACGTTGCTGCCTGCATGAACGCCACGAGACCCCGTTGGTTCTGGGCCATGCCGTCGGTCCACTTAGCGTACATGGGATTGAGCCGTAGCAGTTTGTCGAGGCGGGATCTCGTGTGTGCCGTTAGATTCCTATAGGCGATGAATGCAACGAGCATGTGTCCCCCATCGAACCACGCGCTCGCCGGGCGGGCAGAGAACAAAAGAACCATCGCCATCACCGCACAGAACAGCTTATTGGTCGTTGTGAATTCCTCGCACCGATTTTAATTCAATTCCAGTTCGGACTGCGGACCGGGGGAGGCCTTCGGCACCGCGAGTTCTCCGTGGAACTCAGAACCTCTTCGATGCTGACGCTGGTTTCAGAGCGTGTTCGTGTGAATGCTATCTACTCTGGCCTGCATTGCTGCGTTCTCTTACCCACACCGATCCTGGCAACAAAGCCATTAGCCATGTAAGTCGGGTCGATGGGGTCGCCCATAGACTTGTTCGTTTTCTGAAATGCGTTTCTAGTCGGGAAATCCGTGGAGGCAGTCCGGCCTGTTACATACGCATAACCGTGTGCGTCCACCGCAATTCCAGATCCCTCATCTCCGCCGATCCCGCGGCCGCCAAGATAGCTGGAATAGACCAGCTCGCAATCAGCAGAAAGTTTGGTGATAAAAGCGTTCCCCGAAGTGCTCCTGAGCGTTGCCTGAAATGCGTTCTGGACCGGGAAATCGACGGAGGCAGTGGATCCTGTCACGTAGGCGTTTGCCTCGCCATCGACGGCGATGCTGCTCCCGTAATCACCAGGAAACCCGTTAACTGACCCACCAAGATATGTGGAGTAGCCCAACTCCCCATCGGCTTCCATCTTTGTAACGAAGGCGTTCGTATAACCCCTAAGCCGGTTTTGGAAAGCGTGTTTGGTTGGAAAATCTGCTGAACTTGTGTAGCCGGTAACATAGGCACCGCCGTGTGCGTCGACAGCGATGCTATTGCCCTGATCACCCGCACTTCCGCCAAGATACGTGGAATAGACCAATGCTGTGCCGCCAGGGTCCAATTTGGCGACAAAAGCGTTATCCGCTCCATGGGCGGCGCTTTTGAGCCTGTTTTGAAAAGCATGTTTCATCGGGAAATCCGTAGAGAACGTGGAGCCAGTGACATAGACTTCCCCATGCGCATCAACCGCAATGCCACTGCCCTGATCATATCCGCTACCGCCTAGATACGTGGAGTAGAGCAAGGACCGTCCATCGGACGCGAATTTCGTTACGAAGATAGTTGAGGATTGCGATTTGAAAGTTTCCTGAAAGGCGCCTCTGGTAATTGGAAAATCGACAGAGCTAGTTCCGCCCGTTATGTACGCATGTCGCTGCGCGTCCACCGCGATTGAATTTCCATAAGCTCCGTTGCTCCCGCTGAGATAGGTGGAATATACGAGTGCGTTTCCATCCGCATTGAGCTCCGTTACAAACGCAGCTCCGGTAGCGCTTAAGAGCTTTGACTGGAACGCGTTTTTTGTCGGGAAATTAGGAGAGACGGCGTACCCGGTTATATAGGCATTGCCATTACAGTCAACGGCGATACCGCGGCTAGCGTCGCCGAGTTGATCGGGTGAGCCAGATCCACCCAAATAAGTGGAGTAGACCAGCCTCCCGAGGCGATCGAACTTGGTGACAAAAGAAGTCCCAAATGGGCTCTTACGCTCTCGATGGGATGTGTTTTGAGTGGGGAAATCGGCAGATGTGGCAGTCCCTGTGACGTAGGCACTGCCGTGTCTATCCACTGCTATGGCTGAGCCCTTGTCGAACCCGGATCCGCCGAGGTAGGTAGAATACTCTAACACTGGATCGATAATCAGAGGTTTGGCCCGGTCATACCGAGAGATTTCAAAGCTAAAGCGCTTTTCGTCCTTACGCACATAAGCACAGGGAATTATCCTGCGAATGCCATCGATCTCTTGATACGCTACAGGCGCGTGCCATCGCACGTCCCCCGCAGTAGAGCCGATGACGACGTCGCCCTGACGGTTGACCTCAGGTTTCGAAGCACCTTGAATCTCCAGCAGTATCCTGCCGGGGTCGGCGCCCGGGTGCACGACGAAATCATACTCGAGCTGCATCGCATTTCCGTGGTAGATCAGGTCTACACCAGCGTAGACGTCCCGGTAGCGGACCTTACGAAAGTTCGGAATACCCGTCTGCCATCGTTCTGGACTAGACCCGACGAAATAGTTGCTTGCACCTGTCAGCTTTTCAAGCGGTTCGGGTGCTGTCAGAATGTTCGCGCCGCTGGGTTTCAAGCGCACGGTCATCGCGCTGGGCCAGAAGGTTAGAACCGCTTCGCCGCGGGACAAAAAAACGTTGTACCCAGCGGCATGCGCCAGAAAGTCGACTTGCTCATCTGTTTGCCCTTCATTCGGTTCAAAACGTAATTCCAGTTTTGACGGGTTTGGCAATAACTGCTGTTTCGTTCGAATGCTATTTGCCAAAACTCCTTGCGCGGCAAAAAACGCCAGAAAAATAATGAAAAGATTTGTAGATTTGTGTCCGGCCATCGATCCTCCTTCGACAAGGGACTTCAGTGACGGAGGCCTAGACTGGCGGGCAACTACTTCAGAGCGCTGCTTCTCGGAAGGTACCGAACGACTGCTAACCTCTACTACCTTGCCCCTTTTCCCAAAGACTGATTCCATCTTACCGTGTCAAGCCGGGGCCAAATGGGATCTAGACATCCTTGCACGCAAGCTGCAACAGGAGCGCCGCGCACGGTAGATGCCACGGTCGCATGTTCGTTATCTGAACAACATCGTTGAGCGACAAAAAATTATCACGATACAATCGAAGGCCAGACCATGCGCAACAGTCCTCCTGCCTGAGCGCCGAGTGCGGAACTTTTATGATTTTGAAACAGTATTACCTTGGCTGCCTGGCGCACGCATCGTATCTACTCGGAGATGAGGCAGCGTCGACCGCCATTGTCGTCGATCCACAGCGTGATATCCAGCAGTATGTGGCCGATGCCGAGCAATTCGGCTGTAAGATCCGCCACGTCTTCCTAACCCACTTCCACGCCGATTTCGTGGCAGGCCATCTGGAACTCCGTGACCGTTGCGGCGCGAGCATCCATCTTGGTTCCCGTGCAGAGGCGGAATACACGTTTGTACCAATGAAGGACGGCGATGCGCTCGATTTTCCCGGCCTCCGCCTGCAGGTCCTCGAAACACCGGGCCACACGATCGAATCGATTTCGATGTTGGTGTTCGATCTCCAGAAAGACCAGGCCAAACCTCACGCTGTTCTCACGGGCGATACGCTGTTCATTGGTGATGTGGGTCGGCCCGATTTACGCGCTTCGCTCGGGTGGACAGCAAGCGAGCTGGGCGCGAACCTTTACGAGTCACTTCATAACAGACTACTAACGCTTCACGACGAGATCCTGGTCTACCCTGCGCACGGCGCCGGCTCTCTATGCGGCAAGCAGCTTTCCTCTGATACTGTCTCTTCGCTGGGAGATCAGCGACGCTTGAATTATGCGCTGCAGCCGATGTCCAGGGAGGAATTCATTCGCCTGGTGACGGCCGACCAGCCCGACGCTCCACCGTACTTCACCTACGACGCGGTCCTCAATACTCGCGAGCGTGCCACGTTGGATAAGAACCTCGAACAGGTTCTTCAACCTATAGATCTCGGCGAGATTCTTCGGATGGGAGATGCAGGCGCTCAGATCCTCGATGTCCGCGACGCCGCCGAGTATGCTAAGGCTCACATCGCGGGCAGCATCAACGTTGGGCTCGGAGGGCAATACGCGACCTGGGCCGGCACAGTACTCGATCGAGCCAAGCCGATCGTGATCATCGCTGAGCCCGGTCGCGAGCAGGAAGCTGCCTTGCGATTGGGCCGTATCGGCTTCGACGACGTCAAAGGTTATCTCGCAGGAGGGATGGAAGCGCTCGCCGGCAGACCGGACCTACTGTGGGAGACGGAGCGCATCAGCGCCCCATTGTTAGCGGAAGAGCTGACAAGCGGCGATCCGCCTGTGTTGTTGGATGTTAGGAGTCCGCGCGAGTGGGCGGCCAAACACATCGATGACAGCGTGAACGTGGCACTCAATCACTTGCAGGAGCATATCTCAGAAATTCCCCGCGACCGCCGGATTGCCGTCTATTGCGCGGGCGGATATCGGTCTTCGATCGCCGCCAGCATCCTGCATCAATATGGAATCACCCGTGTGGTCGAAATGGCCGGCGGCCTCGCTGCTTGGGAGTCCGCGGACCTCCATCTGGCTACAGCTGCGCGCTAAAGATTTTGCATGATGAGCATTCGCCGTCAGCAATGGAGACAAACAATGAGTTTACGCGTTAAGGACGAAGCTCCTGATCTTCGCGCCGAGACCACACAAGCCACCATCGAGTTCCGCGAATGCTGCGGCCGTCCCTGGGCGATCCTGCTTTCGCATCCAAAGGCCAAACAGAAATGCCGCCCGGGCTGGAAGGCGCCCAACCGCTATGTTCGGATCGTCGCCCAGCCGAGTTAACGAAGCCCAATGGCGTATGCCTCTTTTCATTGTTCGCCATCAACACGACGCGAGTCACTGCCCCGCGGCTGATCCCTACAACGGCGCTAATCTGCTCAACTATGTCAGTCGCCCAAACGTGCGCAAGCACGGCATAACCGTGCAGGCAGAGGCGGTGGTACGGGGAGAGCACACGCTGTACATGATCGTCGAAGCCGCCGATGAGAATTTGGTGCGCAACTATATGGCGCCGTTTGCAATGGCCGGCAGTCTCGACGTCTACCCGGCTTCCACCTGCGCGGGCGTAGTTTCGAGAGGCGGCTGTGACGCAACATTGGCGCCGGCGGACGCGCCCACGCTCCTTCCTGAAGAGGCATGCCAACAGGCTATTGACGACGGCTTGGTGGTCCATCGCGCTGATCCACTGAATGGTGAGACCTCCATCCCAGCTCTAATCGGTGGCGTTGTCATGCCGAACGCGAAGTTCTACGTTCGCAATCACTTTCAAATCCCGAAGCTCGATTTGATGAATTGGCGGCTCAATGTGGGCGGGCTGGTTGAGCGTCCTCTGACGCAATCTTGGCGGGACATCGCCAACATGCCTTCGCAGTCGAAGTTGGTGACCTTGGAATGCGCTGGAAACGGCCGGTCCCGCCTCCAACCACGGGTAGGCGGGGAGCAATGGAACCTTGGCGCTGTCAGCACTGCGGAGTGGACCGGCGTGCCTCTAGTAGAGGTTCTCGATCGCGCCGGGGTGAAGGCTAAGGGACGATACGTCATCTTCCGCGGCGCCGATCATGGCACAGTAGACGGCCACACTGAGACGATTGCGTTCGAGCGCAGTCTCAGCCTTGAGGACGCTCGCGGGTCCGAAGCCTTGCTCGCGTATGCGATGAACGGCGAGGTGCTTCCGTTTCAGCACGGTTTTCCGTTGAGGGTAATTGTCCCCAGTTGGTACGCGGTCGCTTCGGTCAAGTGGTTGACTGACATCGAAGTCGTCGATCAGCCCTTCGACGGATATTACCAGACCGAAAAATATTGCTTTGAACGTGAAGTCAACGGACGGGTAGATCGGGAACCGGTCACGTTGCAGCATGTGCGCAGTCTGATCACGGAGCCGGAGGAGGACGCGCAAGTCGAGCTGGGGGAGCTGGCGGTGCGCGGCGTTGCCTGGTCCGGCGCGGCGCCCATCGGCTGTGTGGAGGTCAGCGTGGACGAAGGTCCATGGCAGCAAGCCCGGATGCTTGGAGAGCCAAAGCGGCACAGTTGGCAATGGTGGGAGTTGATCACCAGGTTGGACCGGCCACGCAAGTATGTCATCCGCAGCCGCGCAAGCGATATCAGCGGCCATGTCCAACCTGAGTCGCCGGAATGGAATCGTCTGGGCTACTGCAACAACTCCATACAAAGCCTTGAAATCACTGTTCAATAAGCCCGATACCAGCGCACGCACGGCAAGATGATCTCGTCAGCAAAATGTCGTCTTCGGAAACAGCGCTGTCGGTTTCGACGTATGGAGCTTTATGCTCTCAGATCAGGCCGGACTGCCTTTGCAAGCCTTTCGACATCGCGCCGGGATGACTTCTGGCCATGCGTATTCCGGATGGGAGAAGCATCTCAGCTTCTAGGTAGCTGTTGAGCACACAGCTGAAGCCGGGTATATTGGCTTTACCCCTATGAGCACTCGTCGAGATGTCTTTCGGATACTTGCCGTGACCTCTGTCGCCCTGCCGAGTGTGACCTCCGCCCAGGAGAATAAGGAGGTCGAAACTCAACCCGGACATCTTCATACAGGGCCAGCGATTCAGGTACCGGTGCCTTCGAGGCCAACGTTCTTTCAACCAGCGGAGTTCCAGACCGTCGAAGCTTTGGTTGAACGCGTCATTCCGAGATCGGACACTCCCGGGGCGAGAGACGCCGGCGTCGCCCTTCTGATCGATAAAGCGATCGTTGCGGACCCTACCCTGATGCAGCCCTACCGAGCGGGGATTGCCGATCTAAATGCGCTTGCGCTCAGCAGCTACGGGCAGGAATTCGTCCTCCTAGGAGAAGAGAAACAGATCAGCGTTCTAACGCCGGTTAGTCTTGACAGCAATTCCTCACTCGGCAAGTTCTTTTCAATGGTCAAGGACATGACCATCGATGCTTATTACAGAACGGAAGCTGGCCTGAAGGCCGAACTTGGTTGGCACGGCAACACATACCTCTCCAGCTTTCCTGGCTGTGATCATGCGGAGCACCAAAGCTAGTGATGCAGGTTCAAAACAGCCCCCAAGTACACGATGTTCTCGTCATCGGCAGCGGAGCTGCGGGCGGGATGGCAGCATGGAACCTAACGCGGCAGGGTGTGAACGTCACTATGCTCGACGCGGGGCGGAGGTTCAACCGAAGCGAATTTTGGACTCACGTGAAGCCATGGGAATGGCAGCAGCGGCTGGACGCTGGCCGTAAGCCGCCGGCGTTTGTGCTCGATACGGCCGAACAACCCTACATCACCCCACTCGGCCAAGATTTCTCGTTAACACGTGTGTGGGGCCGGGGCGGCAAAACGAACATCTGGGGTCGCGTAAGTCTGCGGTACTCAGATCTCGACTTCGCCGGACCCGAGCGAGACGGTTGGGAGATCCCCTGGCCTATCCGTTACAAAGACATCGCTCATTACTACGATCAGGTGGATCAGCTCATCGGAGTTTGCGGCGGGGACGACGATCAGGACTCTCTGCCAGGTAGCCGGTACTTCCTCCCTCCTCCGCCGCTTCGCTGCGGCGAACACGTGATCCGAAGAGCAGCACGCAAGGTGGGGATCGACACGGTCGCTATCCGCCGCGCCGTTCTAACCAGCGACCACAACGGGCACACGAAGTGTCACTATTGCGGAGCGTGCGGAACGGGGTGTGACGTAGGAGCCTTCTTCAATGCTTCTGATTACCTGATTGAACCCGCGTTGAAAACGGGACGCCTGAATGTCATTGACAATGCGGTAGTCGCGCGTATTCTCGTTGATGAAAGGGGCCTCGCGAACGGTGTTCAGTACTTTGATCGCTACACAAAGCAAGAGCATCGCCTCTTCGGCAAACGAGTGATTGTGGCCGCTTCTTGCGTCGACTCCACGCGCATCCTTCTGAACTCGACCTCGCCGAAGTATCCGAACGGGATTGGCAATTCATCCGATGTAATCGGACGCTATCTTTCGGAACAGATTCGGTTCACTATCCGCGGGTTTGCGCCCGAGTTGATTGGAACAGAAGTCCGCAATGATGATGGCATTGGCGGCGCGCACATGTACATGCCGCGGTTCAATCATCGCGACGGGCGGAATCGTGATTACATCCGCGGCTTCGGTTGTCAATTCTGGTACACGGGAGCGCAAACCGACCTTTCGTACGCGAAAAGCGTTCCGGGGTTCGGCGTCGAATTTAAGAAGGCGGTCAAGGAGCGCTACCCGGCTCTTCTCAACCTGCACCCATTCGGCGAAACGATACCGAAGGCAGAGAATCGAATCACGGTGAAGGGTTCGCCCGCCGATCAATACGGTGTCCCGATAGCTCGCATCAACTACTCGATCGGAGAGAACGAGCGTCGCATGTCGAAGGATATGTACGCAACCATGCTCGAGATACTCCATGCTGCGAAAGCGGAGATCGTTCCGTATAAGACCGGCTACTTGGAGCCAAATGGCAGCGCAATTCATGAGCACGGAACCTGCCGTATGGGCACGGACCGGAAGCGCTCAGCGCTAAACAGTTTCTGCCAGATGCACGATGTTAAGAATGTCTTCGTCGTGGATGGCGCTGCTTTCACAACCGCGTCGGAGAAGAATCCCACGCTCACCATCCTTGCTCTTACCTGGCGCGCGACGGACTACATGGCGGCCGAGATGAAGCGCGGAAACATTTGAAGCGGGACAGAGGTGAGCTCCAAATGCTGCGATATAGAGTAGTCTGGTCTCGGCGAGTACCCTCGTCGAGAAATCTGTGAGCATGTTCTGCGCCAGATTGAGCGCGACTTCGATTGCGTGAAGCTCAGCTTCAGATCATCCTTAATCGCTCAGAATCCTGCATTCGATCCATGGTTGATCCAGCGCTGGATTCTCGATAGCTTGGTCGATGGGAATGACGCACGCACCCTATGTACTGGCAATGCTCGGATCGGATGCGCTTTCGCAGGTGCATCTGCCATTGGAGCTGCTCCTCATCTTCGGGGTTGCCAAACTGCTTGCAAACGTTTGCGAGCGGTTCAAACAGCCTGGGATCGTAGGCGAGATTCTTGCGGGAATCCTGCTCGGACCAAGCGTGCTCGGCTGGGTACGACCTGGCGAAGTAACGACAGCGCTCGCTGAGATGGGCGTTCTATTTCTGCTGTTCCGAGTTGGGTTGGAGGTGCGCGCGTCGGAGGTCCTCCGAGTGGGACGGATCGCTGCCTTAGTCGCGATGCTAGGTGTCGCAGTTCCGTTTCTGCTCGGATGGGGCTTCATGACGGTTATCGGGTTTTCCAGCATCGAAGCGGTATTTGTGGGGGCTGCGCTTGTCGCGACGAGTGTCGGCATCACCGCTCAAGTGCTCGCAGCAAAGGGTCTGCTGGACCACCGCGCGAGCAGAGTGATCCTCGCGGCTGCAGTGATCGATGATGTTCTCGGGCTATTGGTTTTGGCGGTCGCGAGCGGCATGGCTGGTGGCTCACTCAATGTGGCAGCGTTGATCACGACCGGGGTTATGGCTGCTGGATTCACGGTGCTCATCGCCGTATATGGCAGCCGTATGTTACAGCGTGTGGTGCCCCGTGTCGAGAAGGCGCTCAGTGTACAAGAAGGTCAGTTTGATCTCGCGCTCGTAGTGTTGTTTGGCCTAAGTGTGCTTGCAGCCTTCGTCGGTGTCGCGGCTATAGTCGGAGCCTTTCTCGCGGGAATGGCGCTATCGGAGTCCGTAAGCGGGCGGGTGAAGGATTTGGCGCATGGAATCACGGAATTGTTAGTTCCATTCTTTCTGGCAGGTATCGGTCTGCATCTGGATATTGCCGTCTTTTCTAAAGAGCAGACGTTGCTGATGGTCCTGGCCGTTTCAGGGCTGGCTATTATCAGCAAGTTCGTCGGTTGTGCCCTCGGATCGGCCGCTCTGGGCCGGGCAGACATGATCCGGATCGGTGTCGGAATGATCCCGCGAGGTGAAGTTGGCATGGTTGTGGCGCAGATTGGCCTGAGTCTCGGAGTTGTTGAACGCTCGATCTATGGCGTCGTCGTCGCGATGGCGATCATTACAACCCTGGTCGCGCCCCCGCTGCTGAGCTATGCATACCGAAACTGCAAACCGCGCGCTGAGGAAGAAGAGTTTTCGCTCGCCTAAAGCTCTAGCGGGGTATGTAACAGGACTGGAAGGAGTGAATACGATTAACGACGATCAACAGGCGTTGGCTGACAGTATCGGAATTGGCCTCAGCAACAACCGGCGAGGTTTGCTAGCGAACTCGCGAGTGCGCAGATCGGTCGCTGACAGCATTCAAAACTCCGGTCACCCCTAAGTACGAGGCGCTGCCCGGTTGAGCGCCGATACCTCGAACAGTGCGCAATCGATCTGCTCAATCGGCCATTGCATATAACATGCAAGATCCACGACGTATTTGTTCCAGCATGTTCGCATCCGGATATATGCGTCGACCGCTTTCTCCTCAGAAGAGGCCGTCTCGATACCAAAAGTTCGGAGTGTATGCATCGCTGCCACGCATCGTTGACCCCAACGTTCTCGTTCTCGGTCGTTTGGCTGCGGCAACTCTTGAGGCGCGTTCCCGGGCGTGAACGTGTGCTGAAGTGTCTTAAGCAACGAGATTGAGGATTCCCATAGCTGGTTCGCCGACGCTGTATTTTTCAGCCATGAATAGCTGTCATCGGAGAGCGCAGCCCGTAATATCGATACTGAGTCAAGTGCTAGCAAAGTAATCCGCGATGCCGAGTAACGGGCTTCGGGAAATCGGAAATAGAAGAGAACCGGATAAAACTCATGAGATTCACGGATAAATACCATCTGATCGGCGAGCGTAGCCAAGTTCGAGTACCCAGCACTGAACTGGCCTTGCGGCCCCAACGATCCGATTAATACGGCGGCATCTGAAGTCCCCCTGGTCATCAGTTCCAACGTGAGCCCAAACGCGTTCCGTTTTTGCAAAGCGTTGTAGATCTGCATTACGTAGGTCAGCGCCAAAGACATCACCGACATACCAATCAACGAATTCACGAGATACACCATCCGGAACGCCGGTGTCTCCCCAGAGTAGTTGCTCGATCCCACCAGGGACATGCTGCTGGCCCCAGCGTACAGGGCTGTAAGGAAGTCGCCTGAGTTAGTTCCTCCGCTGCTGCGAACGGAGGTTCCCAGATAGGGATGCATAATGAGGGCTGCTCCGACTGCGAGCATCATTGCCCAAGTACCTACAAGGGCAACGACAATGAACGATCCGCTTACCGACAACACAGTTGCCCGTTTGCGACCGAATACTCGTGAGATGTTTCGAAAGGCCGCCCATGTCACCCGAGCCACCTGGTCGCTAACGAATCCAGCGCCGGCCCTGGCATACAAAACCGTAAGGAACAAGTCGAAAAGCGCTAGCAACATAAGCGTAACCCCGGCCGCAGGTTCGATCCAAGGCCAGAGTTGATGAGTCTTCACGTCTTTGAGACGCCACTAGGCACCCGTCGTATACAGCAGGCGTGATGACGTTCCGGGATGACGAGCGACGCGCCGTCGAGGACCGGGCTAAGTCCGGCGTGCCTCTAAAACAATTGCGGCTCTTCTCCGACTGGCAGGAAATAGTGTCGATGCGCTTCGTCAACGGCCAAATTTATTTAGTACTGCACAATCGGCCTACCCCGCCAGGAGTTTTGGATGCTCTGGAGCGCTTCAGTGCCGGATGGCCGCTAGCGCTTTAGACGAAGTACCCGCGAAGCGCGCTGCTTTGAATTCCGACGCGTCTCACGCTTGTAATGCAACACCGAGGAGTGCTGAGCGTGTGAATCGCCTAGTGCTCATTGGTTGACGGCAAATCTTAGTATACGTGTTTAACCTCAGCACAGGCGTTGAGCTGCAGCGCACGGCCGGACGAGCGCAGCAGAACATCTTACCGCTATTCATATTGAAGCTCTGATTCTCGACTTGAAGCTCTGATTCTCGACGCGTGAGTGGTTCTAAATCCTTCGGCGGCCATTTCCATATGGAATGTAAATTGCTTTCGCCCGCGGGTATCCCCAGGTATATGCGTCGCACAACTCAGTTTGCACTCTCCTTCTGTCTGGCCGTTCTATTCCAAGGCAATCTGCTTCAAGCAGCTAGCGCCACTTGGGCTCCTGCGGGTAGCCTCGCTACAGGCCCAAACGGTAGCGGTTCGATCACGATCAACCAAGCGACGCCGACGGTTACCGTCACTGGTCTGACGACAACCTATGATGCAACCTCCCATCCAGCCACGGTTACGATCACGGGCGTGAGTGGCGACAATTCCTTAACCGCCTCTTTGGTCACGCTCACTTACACTCCGGGAGCATCGACCGCACCGGTGAATGCGGGAAGCTATACGGTCGTAGGCAGCTTTCCCGGTAATCAGAACTATAAGGCGGTGGCGAGCAGCCAGGCAACGATCACGATCAACCCGGCTCCGCTGTCGATCACTGCCAACAGTCTTAGTCGTTATTTCCGTACGGCGAATGCCACCTTTACTATCTCGTATTTGGGATTCGAAGGCGGGCAGGGCTCCGGCGTGCTTGACCGAACATTGACCTGCGGATCTCTCGCAGTGGCTGGCAGCGATGTGGGCATGTATCCGATCACCTGCGGTGGCCTGACATCGCCCAATTACGCGATCACCTTTGTGGCTGGAACCCTTGCCATTACTCCTGCCCCCACGTCGACAGCTTTGATATCGGCGGTGACGAGATCCGGCGGTGCCGCCAAGATCACGTTGACAGCGACGGTAACGTCGACCGTCGTCCCAGTCGGCGCCGTAGCGTTTAGCGTGGGTAAATGTAAACCTCGGAACTGCTCCGGTTGGTACCTCGGGCCAAGCATCCGTCGCGGTCTCAGGAAGTTCACTCAGCGTGGGCACGCATCTAATTTCGGCAACCTACACGCCAGGTAGTAGCCCTGATTTCATCGGGAGTTCAGCGCAGGGCCCGAATACCACATTTGCCGCAACGATCAGTGCTCGTTCTTCGTACAATGACGTGTTTGCGGTGAATACCCCGGTCACTTTGTCCGGAAGCTTCAGCGCAACTACTACGGCCAGCCCGAGTGCCATATGGTGATTGACCAACACAGCGACGAATGCCAGTCTTACACCCGTCGGCGGCACCATCTCCGGGAGCCGATGTCACGGGATCGGCAATCTTCGCCGCTGCGGATCTCTACGCATCACGCTCACCTTCACAGATGGAGTGGGTGGAATCGTGATCGCAAACACGGTCGCGCGGGCAGTCCCAGCTCGATCGTCATCTATGACCCAAGCGCAGGCTTCGTTACGGGCGGCGGCTGGATCAACTCCCCCGGTGGTGCATACACTCCGAAGCCAAGTTTGACCGGCAAAGCGACATTCGGGTTCGTTTCCAAGTACCAGAAGCGCGCGACCGTCCCAACCGGCGATACGGAGTTTCAGTTCCAAGTAACTAATTTCGACTTCCACAGCAACACGTACCAATGGATGGTCGTTTCCGGACCCATGGCGCAGCTCTGTACCCTACTCTCGGCATAAAAAAGAGGGCCCACCATGAGTACAAAGGCAGCGCACGATAACCGGCTCGAGAAATTACAATTTCCTATTGACGTGCTTAGACGGCGGCTTAGCCGGCAACAGCACGCCGGACGGATTCCGTATGAAAATCACAGATCCTGCGACAGGGAACGTGATCTATGACAATCGCGTGTCTAGCGACGACACTATACAAGCAAAGAATACGGAGGCGCTCGGGGGCGGCAGCATCATATACACAGCAAATGACGTAAGTACGCGTTTTCTTAAGTGAGACTGGCGGTGCCGACGCCTAAAAACGGCCCTCTCCTCTGACGAACTGCGTACACTTCGCCTCTGCTGACGTCGAAAGTGAATCGCACGAGAAATCGAGTCTGATCAGTGATTCAGGATTTCAAATCGAGCGGCCGATCTGGTTCCATTTCCTATTGACGTGAGTGTCATCTAGAGATCGGAGATCTGCATAGCGGTATTGTGAGCCCTTCTATCGCTGTGACTCTTCGTTTCGAACACTGTTCATACGTTGCTTGCGGAAACCTGATGATGAGGTCGTATCTCATTAACCAGATCAACGTCAGCCGCATTAGAATCGGTTCAGGCGCGAACAGTATCATCCGCAGTCGCGGGCATCACGTACACTGCCCCGCGACTGCGACTGCGGCCGCATGTGAACACCATCGGAAGGCTGCTCAGGATTCAAGTGGTGCATTTGAGAACGATCTTTGCATCGCCATCGAAATCTTCTGGGCCGAGAGACTTGGTTGTCAGGCAATCAGGGCAGTGCACGATCCAGGTCCACTGCTGGGTGTACTCAGACGTGCTGCCAATAGCGGGCATGTGTGGGTTAGTCATAAAAAGGGCTGCACTTCCTCGCGCAGCCCCACAAAAGGAACGTACTGAGCTCAGCGGCAATCGGCGGGCCAATCGCTAGATCAACGAGATGGCCTTTGAGATTCAATGAAGAGCGTGCGCTTGGCGGAAAAATTTGCATACTGCCCTAAAGATCCGATAGGGGTAGCAAGCGCGGACAATTGGCTACCTTGGAACGATGAGGGTGAACCGACAATTGCGGGATTTTGATCTGGCGATACACGGACGGCGATCATGTCCTTTTCAATGTATTCCCCGAAGTGGATGGCACCGTCGAACCCTCCGGCTACGATGTCCATGCCGCTGTCATCCGTTGTCACCTCAAGGGTGATGCCGGGTAATCTCGAACAAATCGCCCAACCGTTCCTGCCAGATCGCGCATCGCGTGGCTGACTGCGGACGGAGTGATACCCAGTCGCTTTGCAGCCCATCTAAAGCTGCGCTCCTCCGCGACTGTGAGAAACATGGATAATGCGCCGAGATCAGCTGTTGCGATTCATGAATTCTACTCATAGGTCTTTGGCGATTTTGCCAAGTTCTTAACTGCTCGGTTTGGAATTAGCTTAGAGATAGAAAAACGGAATAACATGACGTCGCTGAGGTGCTCGAGCCAGGGCGGCGACGCTCAGGGTGGTGCCGCCCTGAATCGAGAAACGCGGCCTCAGCGAAGAATAGAACACATCAATCATGAATAACAATCGACTGGATTTTAGCGGTAACGTGGCACTCGTGACCGGCGCATCCTCGGGAATGGGGCTGGCGACGGCGCAGGCGTTCGCCGAAACGGGCGCCGCGGTCGTGTTGGCAGATGTCAGGGAGGACGCAGTGAAGGCGGAAGCCCAGAAGCTCGTGGCCGCGGGTCATAAGGCAATCGCCGTCCGGTGCGATGTGAGTGACGATGCCCAAACGGCAGGGATGATGGACCGCACCGTTGCCGAATTCGGCCGGCTTGATGCCGCCTTCAATAACGCAGGCGTTATGGCGCGCATTGCCCCGACGGCCGATAGCACGCGCGAAGAGTGGGATCGTGTGATTGGGATCAACTTGCGCGGCGTATGGAGCTGCATGAAGTACCAACTGCGGCAGATGGAACGCCAGGGCAGCGGCGCGATTGTCAACAACGCCTCGGTTGGTGCGTTGACCGGCAACCCCGGTATCGCTTCCTACATCGCGTCCAAGCACGGCGTGGTCGGCCTGACCCGGACGGCCGCTCTTGAATACATCAAGCACGGCATCCGCGTGAACGCGATTAACCCCGGCCTGATCGACACGCAGATCGCCCGCGATGTCGTCAGCGGGGACGAGCAGGCGTACGCGGACATCGCGAAGCACGTTCCCATCGGTCGCGCGGGCAGGCCCGAGGAAATCGCCTCGGCCGTGCTGTGGCTTTGCAGTCCCGGGGCGAGCTACGTAGTGGGTCACGCACTCACGGTGGACGGCGGGATGACCGTGGTGTGATCGCGCCTTGAACAACCTGATCGCTGGAAATAAGGAGACCCCACATGCAAGGAACTATGCTCTATGGCCCCCGCGATATTCGGTTTGAAGACCGGCC
>JBJMGM010000091.1:0-71759 GCA_045807905.1 Bryobacteraceae bacterium
GAAGCGGAGCCGGTGCGGAACGTGATGGAGAGGAAGCCGGGGGTTTGGGAGATTGAGGTGGGAGCGATTCACGTTCTGAATCAGTGGGCGGATATCACGATTGAGGATGGGCGGGCGGTGACGAAGCTGGAGCCGTCAAACGAGCAGTTATTCGAGGATCGCAGGACGATTGCACCGGCACCTGAGCAGGTGTGCCGGCGCTTGATCTTTCACGATGGCATTCCGGAGGAGTACGGGTGGTGCGCGGGGCTTTTCGAGCACGTGCAGGACAGCCCGAAGTATGGAGTGCAGCAGATCACCATAGAGGCGTGGTTAGAGGCGCTCGGGCGGGAGCAGGCGGCGGGGACGGGGCATTTGGGCGATGCGGGCGAGGATGTGCCGTATCCCAAGCGGCGGACCTGGTGTTGGTGTGCGGCGTGTGCGCGCACGCAGGAGACGATCTGGCGGCGCGAAAGAGAAGATCAGGAAAGGGAGAAGGTGAAGTAGGCGTTTAAGTTGAACCCCGGTAGACACGATGGGCGTTCGACTGCAAAGGAGAGCCCGGCGATGACGTGAGCGGACGAAAGGAATAATCCGGAGCACTACGCCTAGGGTTTGCCACCTCCCGCTCAAGCGTATTACAGGAATGTCGTCAATTGGCGCCGGTCGTGTTTGGGGCTGCAATGCCTCGGCCAGCGCCCTTACGATACCATCTTGCTATTCACTGTTTCCGCGAACTTCTCGCCAAGTTCCCATGTTGATTCGTCAACCCGATTCGGGAAAAGACGCCTGAATTGCTCCTGCGCTAAGCCGGCAGGAGGCGAGTTTGCCAGATCAGCCCAAAAATCGTGGAGACCTCTGACGCGCTGAATGATGTACTCTGACCGTCCCTTATCTGCCAGCTTGTCGCCAAGGGTTTTTAGCATTTTTGTGGGCTCTTTTATTAGATCCCATAGCGTATAAATAACCCGAGTAGAGGCATGTTTCTCGCGCTCCAGAAGCTTTTCGAGGGCTTGGTCGAAATCATTTCTCATACGAGTCCTCTCACGTTTGCTGGTCGCGGCATTCCAACGTAGCTCGTATTCGGTGAGGTAATTTCGGAATGTTGTGTGATCGTGACGCAAGTTCAGCAGCTCAAGACCGATAGCATGCTGTGAATCTTTACAACGACCCAGGAGTACCTCGGAGAGAAGGGGAATAGGTTGCCGCCTAAAATTAGTCTCTTCTGCTGATTCGAATTCCAACGTATTGAAGCGGTCGTTGAGCTGCTGCCATAGTCTCAACGCGACAGCATTATTTGAATGTATGGCTCCGAGTTGATGTGGAAGAGCGAGATAAAACGGCTGGAGATGAAGGCCAGCATGGCGAGCTAAATCGAGGAACCCTTTCGCGCGACGGTTCAAGCCCTCAATGAAGATCAGATCTTCATCGCTCAGTCCGATCTGCCTTCCCAAGAGCGTTAGAAAGAACTCTTTGCCGCCCTCGTAGACTTCAATATCATCCGAGTCAGGATATGGCCCGGCAACAAGGGTTTGAGGCTTTAGCAGTTCGACAGACGTGTTTACGACGTCTAAGTACATCATGAGCCGATTAGCTTCGGCTTCCGGGCTGGCGTACGCAAAACTCTGGTCGGAGTAAGCTACGTCTGTCAGAAAATCTACGTGATCATAATCTCTCGTCTGAGCGACAAGAAGTGCATCAAGATCCTCATCACAGGGCAGCTCGCAGACGACTTTCTCGTCAACTAGGAGCCGAACGAAGCTAGATTCTTTTAGCAATGCGCCTACGGTGGCTTTCCGTAGGTCGCTGCGCCCATATTCACGGCGGACGTCGAAGTATACCTTTTCGTGAAGGACCACCGTCTCGATGAGCGTGTTCAGCGCATGCTGAAAGCACGGACCCGCTGGCCAGCCATTCTCCAAAACCATGCAGATTGCCAAGAGAGTTTCGTCTTGGATCAGTGCTTGATTCGCGAGATTCTGACGCTTGCTTGACATAGGAGTGCCCATGTGAAAACAGCATACCCCCCGCCGGGTACCGCCGAAATCCGCCGCTATGCGCTGAAAAACGCGCTATGCTTCGCTCGGCGGGCGCAAGCCGCTGAGCTAGACAGCTTACGTCCGGATTGCGAACGAAAAACGCCGTTGCGGTCGCGTACGACAAGGTCAAAGTGCGGTAAAGTCGACACGTCGCGGCGGACCTGGTGTTGGTGTACGGCGTGTGCGCGCACGCAGGAGACGATCTGGCGGCGCGAAAGAGAAGATCAGGAAAGGGAGAAGGGGAAGTAGGTAGGCCTTAGAGTTGAACGCCGGGGGGATCAGAGTTGGACTGCGAAGGCCAAACGCCGCGATGGCGGGCCAACTCATGCCCTGCGGGTGGCTGACGGACAAGTTCGGCCTGTGCTGGCAGATCGTGCCGGAGAAGATTGGCGAGATCCTGAAGCATCCCAAGGCGATGGCTGCAATGATGAAAGAACGGTGAGGTCTGAGGTTGGCACGCTGGACGCTGCGGCGAGGGAGTAGCGTATTTTCATGAGGCTACGACCCGGGTTCAAGAAAGTCCGCCTGCTCGCGGCCGCAGCCCTGGTCATAGCGCGTGCCTTTCCCGCATTTTCCGGGCAGCCCTGTGTCGGGTGTCACCCAAGAGAAGTGCAGGGTTTCATGGCCACGCCAATGGGGCATTCGCTGGGACCGCCTGGGCGGGGGCCTTCGGGCACTTTCTATCACAGCCTTTCCGGCACTCGCTTCACCATTCGTTCAGGGAGCGACCACATGACCCAGCGGATGGAGCGTGACGGTCTCGCCTCGCAGTACTCCATAGCCTATTCGCTCGGCTCCGGGGCGCATGCCGTCGCTTATGTCATCGACGTTGGCAACCACCTGTTTGAGTCGCCGCTGAGCTATTACGCCGCGTTCGGATGGGGAATGTCGCCCGGGTACGAGAATTTGAAGGCTCCGGATTTCTACCGGGCTGTCCGGCCGCAGTGCCTTTTTTGCCACGTCGGGGAGGCGCGTCCGATAGCCGGTACATTAAACGCCTACCGCAACCCGCCATTTGCAGCGGAAGCGATCAACTGCGAGCGATGCCACGGGCCCGCGACAGCGCACCTCCGCAATCCAGTGCCAGGATCGATCATCAATCCTGCAAAGCTCCCGCCGCGCGCCCGCGACAGCGTTTGCGAGCAGTGCCACTTGGACGGCGAAGTGGGCATTCCAAATCCTGGCAAACAGATTACTGATTTTCACGCTGGTGAGAATCTCGAAGACGTCTACACGGTTTACGTTTATCAGTCATCGCGAAGCCCCGCGCACCCGAACGCTCTCACGATCATCAGCCAATCGCAGCAACTCGCGTTGAGTCAATGTGCCCGGAAGAGTGGCGATAGGCTCTGGTGCGGCACCTGCCACGATCCGCATGCTCTCCCGAAGAATCCAGTCGCCTATTTTCGCGCGCGCTGCCTCAATTGCCACGGCGGAGCGCTCTTGGCGTCACATCCCAAGCCCAACCAGAATTGCTTGGGCTGCCACATGCCGCGCCTACCGGCAGGGCACGGGGCGCACACCATCTTCACCGACCATCGGATCGCCGTTTATACCCTGCGAGAACTCGCCGAACTGCGTGCCCCGTCCCTTTTGAACGGCAGCGCCCCGGCAACCAATGAAGATGAGCTGGTACCGTGGCACAATCCGTCGCCCCAGTTCGCGGAACGTAGCCTGGGCCTTGCCTATGTACGGGTCGGCACGCAACTGGAGTCCTTTCCGTTTGTTCGCCGCGGTTATGAGCTGTTGCTTTCGGCGTCGAGTAAGTTTCCGAATGATCCGGTTTTGCTGAGGGCGATGGCCAAGGTTATAAGTGGGACAAAAGCAGAGGCAGACGCGGAGGCCCTGTTCGAAAAAGTGCTTGCCGTCGAACCCAACTCAGCTTTGGTTTATGATGACATGGCTTTTGCCGCGGAAACCGCCGGAGATAATGAGAACGCGATCAAATATCTCGAGAAGACATTGGAGCTCGATCCTTTGCTCGTAGATCCTTACAAGCATCTCGCCCGGCTTTATGCCGTCAATCACCAATTAGCGCTCGCACACCAAACTTACGTACGCTTCCTTAAGGCTTTCCCCGAAAATATCGAAGCCAAGCGTGGTGTACTGCGCAGCTCCGAAGGTTTGCACACCGATAAGGTCAGGCCGAAAGCCCCGCGATCACGACCGTGAGGCGGGCTCGCCCGGAGCGGAAGCTCACGGCCGGATCAGTGCCGGAAATTGCGCGGCGTTAGCGAGCACGCAAGAGACGATCTGGCCTCGGGGCAGAGAACATGAGGAAAGGGAGAAGGGGGGTAGCGAGGTGGGGATTAGAGTTGGACTGCAATGTGAAGCGCTGCGATGACTTGAGCGGACGGAAGGTGGTTTGGGGGAATAATCCGGAACACTACGGTACGGTTTGCCGACCTTGCGGACAAGGAAAAAACAAACAGGTAAATGAATACTTCGCCGTTAGCGGTGATCGACTCAAAGTCACCGTCCAGACAGCAGGATTCTGAGAGTCACTAGGCGTCGGCGTTCGCCTACCGACTCTCGAGAGAAGTGGTCGGGGCCCCCGCGCTCACTCAACTCTGTACGCAATCCCCCTGACGGCATTCCAATCGACAACTTCCAGGATTTCTCGGCCATTCTTCACCACAATGAAGTGATACTTGAGCGGTGGGTTTCCAGGAGCAACGTCTACCGCAGCTGACCCAGTGCAGTCCGGATTTACCGTATACGTACCGGTGGTCGGCCTCCACTCATTCTCGGGGGCGGGGGGCACGCCGTTGAGAACGACGTAATCCACCTGGGTAATGTTGCCTTCGCCGTCAAAATGAGACAAGACTAGAGTGCGCAAGGGGAGGTTCGGGCCGAGAATCGTACCCTCGAGTTGGGTCCCGTAATTGCCAACAAGAGTTCGATTCGAGCACCCTCTGTGCACGTAAGAAGTACTAGATGAGTTCGATTGCGCAAGCGCAAAGGTCGCTGCTGTCAGCGCGAAACAAGCGATCAAAATGCGGGCAGACGCCCTTGGAGTCAAATTGCTTTTCATAGATCCTCTCTCGATGTGAGTCAAAACTTTGGTCTCTGAGGTGCGCCGATCTGGCGATCCTCGCACCGTGGGGCCTATGTTCGTACAGGCTGAGGAAGTGATCAATGCACGGAAGGTGAACTGAAGGTGAACTAGCACTGAGTGGCCTAAGTACCCGGGGGTGCAAAGGTTGCGATGAGGTGAACCGTACTGCTCGCCTACAGGATGGAACCTGAGTTATACTCCTGTGCGAGTGACGGGGCTTGCCCTTGGCCACAAACTCCTTATTTCCGGCGAGAGCAACATTTGATCGGTTCAACGTTGATCTGAGCAGCGGCAAACTTCAGAGCTCTGGCGTCGACGTTCCTATACAAGGAAAACCGTTCCAGGTCCTGCGTTTACTCCTGATGGCCAAAGGAGAAGTTGTAAGCCGTGAGCAACTGCGCAGTGTGCTCTGGCCGGAAGACACGTTTGTTGACTTCGAGCATGGCGTCAACACGGCGGTAAAGAAGGTACGACAGGCACTCGAAGATTCAGTAGAAAATCCCAAGTTTATTGAGACCGTGCCCAAGATCGGTTACCGTTTCATTGCTTCCGTGGAATGGAGGAGCGATGCATGCAGTCGGCCTGAGCTCCAAAATCTCGAGACGAGTGACACTGCAGAGCCAACGCCAAAACCTCAGCTGCCGGATCGTCGAGGGATGCGAAAGGCTGGAGTAGTACTCGCCGCTTCTCTCGTTCTTGCAGCAGCCGTCTTCTTTGCCGGCGGAAATAGCAGTGTAGCCCACACTCGGCTTCAAACGTTGCTGCGCTACATCGGAGTTGGCCACCGTCGCTCGACTCGAGCAACAATCAGCGAGTGGCGTTTGACTGCCAACCCTGACGACACACCCGTGACAAGCGGCGTGATCTCACCTGACGGTAAGCTTCTGGCCTACACGGACGCGACTGGTCTCTATCTGCGACAGGTGGACAACGGGGAGACGCATCCTGTGCTTCTGCCCAAGGGCTTTGACGCGCTTGCGGAGGGCTGGTTCCCAGACGGTGTTCATCTGCTCGTGTCATGCGTTGAGAGTACCCAAAGACCGCCCAGTTTGTGGCAGATTTCGGTTATCGCTGGAGCTCAACGGAAACTCACGGATGAAGGCTCTAGCGCATCGCTGTCGCCGGATGGCTCTCAACTCGTTTTCGTGAAGCAAGCCGCGTCAGCCGAAGAAATCTGGCTGGCGCAGGCGGATGGCGGCAAAGCGAGAAAGCTCATCAGCAGCCAGGAAGATTCCTTTAGTCGAGCAGCTTGGGCGCCTGACGGGAAGCGGTTTGCATACGCCAGAACGAAGACGAGATATTACGCGAGCCGCCGCGCCCCCGAAACGCAGATTGAAGTTTTCGATCTAAGTAGCGGGGAAACCGTAGTTGTTGTATCTGAAGGGGACAGAGGTTTGCCTCGCGGCGGCGCTGCGCTTGGTTGGACTCCTGACGGGCAATTGATCTACCCTCGACGGGAGCCTCGACCGAACCAGCAAGATACAAATTTATGGGCGATGCGGCTCGACTCCACGTCAGCGCGCCCAGCGGGACCTTCAATTCGGGTTACCAATGGCAGGGGTATTGCCGTCCAGCTCAGCTTCAGAAATGACGGGAAGCGGATCGCGTTGAGACGGCACGCTCCCCAGCCCGACGTCTACGTTGCAGATTTGATTGGCGGGGACAAAAAGCTCAGCGTCCCCCGCCGTTTGACACTAGACGAACGTCTTGACTACGCGACCGCTTGGACGGCGGATAGTAAGGCAGTGGTTTTTT
This sequence comes from Bryobacteraceae bacterium, assembly GCA_045807905.1. Lineage (GTDB taxonomy): Bacteria > Acidobacteriota > Terriglobia > Bryobacterales > Bryobacteraceae > Bog-105. The sequence continues at coordinate 6,832 of JBJMGM010000091.1, forward strand.
ATTCCAATCGTGACGGCCCTTTCCACGTCTTTAAGCAATCCATCGACGCGAGACAAGCCGAGCTGCTGGTGGGCGGAAAAGATGACTTATACTTAACACGCTTGGCGCCCGACGGCTCAAGCGTTCTCTATGTGGTCCGGGCGAAGGCAGGCGGAGCCTCTGATAATGCCCAGCTGATGCGAGTTCCACTGGCCGGGGGTCCACCGCAGTTTGTGCTCGAAGCACCTGGCATCTTCGACGTTGAGTGTGCGCGATCGCCCTCCACGTTATGCATGTATGCGCAGACTCAAGCTGGGCAGGCCCGATTTTTCACCTTTGACCTCGTGAAGGGAAAAGGTGTGGAGTTGTCAGTAATGAAGGGCAAGCCCGACAGTTTCAATTGGTGCTTCTCGCCTAACGGCAAATACTGCGCGTGGCCCAGCAGCCGCAATGCCTTTAAGAAATTTGGAATTCGGATCTTCTCAGTCGGTGGCGAATGGAAGCAAGACATCGCAGTACCGGGTTGGACGGAGATTTACGGATTGGATTGGGCTGCGGACGCCCTGAGTTTCTGGGCATGCGCCCGCAACACAAAGGCCAGATCGGCGCTCTTGAATGTTGGCTTGGACGGGAGAGTAAGGACAATGCTTTCCAACCCGAATTTGAATTTGGAATGGGCGATACCGTCTCCCGACGGTCGTCATGTAGCTATCACCGCGGACAGCAACAGTTCCAATGTCTGGCTGATGGAGAACTTTTAGGTGTTGCCAAAATGGACGTCTCGAGTCGAGATTGGGCCGGACCAGACGCGGATGAAGATGTTGGAGAATGCGCGGGCGTTTGCGAGCACGCAACAGACGATCTGGCCTCAGCCCAGAGAACATGAGGGAAGGGAGAAGGGGGGTAGCGAGGAGGGGAGCGTCGGGGAACACAACGCTAGCTGAGGCAAGTCAGGCGGTCACCACAACGAGCGCCGTTGTCCGGCGGGATCCCACTTTTCGGTAACCGTGCGGAATCGTAGATTCAAAGTAAATCGCGTCCCCTTCGGCCAACTCGGGCTCATCCTCACCGATTTGCAAAGCCAGTTTGCCGGACAAAACGTAAAGCAACTCGACTCCGGGGTGCTCGTGCTTGCGCACGTGTGATCGCTCGGCTGCTTCGAATTCGGCATAGTAAGCGTTGAGTTTGCGATTCTCGGCGGGAAAGTCCAGGCTCTCGAAGTGGTAAGCGGGATGCCGTGTATCCGGATTTTCCGGAAACCGGAGTCGCTGTTGCTTCCGCACAATCTCGAGCACGGGTCTGGGCTCTGGATTGAAGAAATACTCCAGCCCCACGCTGAAGACCAATGCGATGCGCAGAAGTGTTGGGAGAGTCGGATGCATCAGGTCGCGTTCCAGCTTCGATAGCAAGGAGGGAGAGAGGTTGGTGTGCTTGCTGAGCTCACTCAGCCCCATACTCTTGCGCAGCCGCAAACGCCGCAGTTTCTGGCCGATTGAATACCGTTTCAAGCCCTGCGTGATTGTCTCGGATTCCATTTTGATTCGTTTTCCTCTAGCTCAATTTTTCGAGCGTAATTTGAAGCATGAGAAAACATCTAGTGCCGTTTTCTTTACAGTAAAGCGTTATTTCTCTACGATCAAGTTGTGGCCGCTAGAAACGGCCGGAAGAGTGAGAGAGAAAGGATTGAAATTAGCAATGAAAACATTTGGCATAGTGGCCCGCACGTTGGTGGTGATCGGCGCTCTGAATTGGGGCCTGGTGGGCCTCTTCCACTTGGATTTGGTCGCGACCGCTGTCGGCAGACACTTTGGCGAAACCTCGCCGCTTAGCTCTGTTATTTACATTTTGGTAGCGCTTGCCGGGTTATATGAAGCCGTCTCCTGGACATCCGTTCAGCGGCGTTCGCACGAGCATTACTCGCCAGCGCGCGGATAATGTAGAGGCATCGAAAAAGGAGAAGAATTTACATGACCTATGACGAGCTAGTACAAACGGAACCCGAACGTGCGGCACGCCAGGAGCATCGCGAAGGACTAGTTGCAAGGAGCATAGAACAGCAGACGGCAAAGCTTCCATCCGATTTGTTTTTGTGGGCATCGTTCGGCTCGATAGCCGGTTCGTTGGCCCTGAAGCTAGGCGGAAAGAATCATGGAGCACTGTTCGTAGGCCAATGGGCTCCCACCTTCTTGCTTCTGGGAATCTATAACAAGTTGGTAAAGCTGCACGGGTCGGAGGGCGTTTAGTAAGCGCGGTTCAAATAGTTAAGTACGGCGGAGGAGTGGCTCGACGTTCGAAACCCGGTGGACCGAAGGCGCTAGACCCATCCCGGCCTAGACGGGCGCGGCTTGGATTCGCGGTGAAGGTGCTGGGAGAACTCGGTCTGAAGAGCAACGACTCGCGGCGCTGGCAATCGGGCCCTCACCTTCGCGTCTCCATCGAATATCTTCAATCTGTCTTCACATACCTGGAGAAGTCGGGAGTTCGAATGTACCGGATGTCCTCCGACGTGGCTCCCTATGTAACGCATCCAGATTTGCCTCAGTTCCACGGCCAAATTACAGAAAGCCGGTCGGAGCTGGCGGAACTAGGGCGCCGCGCGAATCAGATTGGTTTGCGGCTTTCGTTCCACCCCTCTCAATTCATCGTCATGAATGCGCCGGACGAGACAGTTCGGCGTAAAAGTGTGTGGGATCTGGCCGCACAAGCGGAGATACTCGACGCGATGAATCTCGGCTCTGAGGCTGTGATCGTTATCCATGCCGGCGGAGCCTACGACGACAAAAGCGCGGCGATCGATCGCTGGGTGACCTGCTATGAGACACTGCCCGAGCCGGCGCGACGGCGATTAGTGCTTGAGAATGACGACGTTCGTTTCAGCGCTGCCGACGTGCTGAGCATACATGATCGAACAGGTGTCCCGCTGGTGTTCGATATGCAACATCACCAATGCCTCAATCCAGAACGGTTGCCGTGGCGGCCTACGCTCGAACGCTTTTTCCGGACATGGCCTGAAGGAACACGTCCAAAAATTCACTATTCGTCGCCGCGCACGCAGATGCGGGAAGTCGTTCGTATAAACCGGAAAACAGGCAAGAAGGACAAGGTTTTGCAAGCGCCTATATGGACCGCGCATGCTGACTTCATCAGCCCGTTTGAGTTCATACGATTCGCGCAGGAGACGAGAGACCTGGAGTTCGACATCATGCTGGAGGCGAAAGCCAAAGATTTAGCGCTCCAGCGTTTACGCCAGGACATTGCGTTTCATGCACCCGAGCTTCGAGAGCGATTTGACGGGTTTGGCGCCAGCCAGATAATGCCTGATGTAGAAGTGCCCGTTCAGGAATTCGCATCTTCCTGACATTTCGACTCTCGGCTGAGATGCTTCGATGTCACCCGGTTCCGTGAAGCTCCGAAGTCGTCAATCGTCTGACTGAAAGCTGATCCAGAGCTGGACAATTCCGTCCAGGCCCCCCTTCTAGAAAACCGTTGCGATGCGCAGGGCTTGCCCACCAGGCCCATCTACACCGGCACTCCGAGTTGTTGTCCAGAAAGGCTGCCACGCAAGCAGCCGTCACAGGCAGTCGCCAAAAAACATGTCGCGCAGAATGAGCGAGTTACGCCGAAATTTTTAGATTCCTGTGAGACGGCGGTTGTTAGTGTCATGAGCGGATGAACGTCGTCGGGCAAGCGGCATCAAGTTCAAAGCAAGACGTGAGCGAAGAACTTTGTTGGCCGCGCATGCCGCTTCCCTCGCAAAGCCGCTTCCAATCTGTGAAGGCGAGATTCAAAGGGTTTTCGGGACCGGTGGGGTCGGGCAAAAGCGCGGCGCTGTGCTGGGAAGCCTTGCGGCAAGCGTTCGTCAATCGCGGACGACAGGGGCTGTTAGCGGCGCCGACATTCAGTATGCTGCGCGATGCAACGTTGACGAGTTTGTTTCGGGTTATGGAGGAGCAAGAAATCGAGTTCGAGCACCGTAAGTCGGATGGCGAATTGACGGTGAAAGGTGCCGGGTCGACGATTCTGCTGCGGTCGTTGGAAGAGCCGGAAAGGCTGCGGGGAACGAACCTGGCGTGGTTTGGAATCGATGAGCTCTCGTTTACGCGAGAGGAGGGATGGCTGCGGCTTGAGGCTCGGCTGCGAGATCCGAAAGCTGCGAAGTTGTGCGGATTTGGAGTGTGGACGCCCCAGGGACTGGACTGGGTCTATAAGCGTTTCTTGAATAAGCCCGTTGCCGGGTATGACTGCGTGCGGGCGAAGCCATTTGAGAACCGGTATTTGCTGGAGCGGACGCCGGACTATTACGAGCGGTTGGAGAGCAGCTACGATCCGAAGTTCTATCAGCAGGAAGCTCTGGGCGAGTACCTGAATAGCCGGGCGGATCGTGTGTATCACTGCTTCGATGCTGCGGTGCACGTAGTTCGGCAGGCGTATGACCCGAGGAAGACTTTGCTGTGGGCCCTGGATTTCAACGTAGCGCCCATGAGTTCGGTATTGGCGCAGGAACATGAAGAGCGTCTAGTTGTGATCGATGAAATCGTTCTGGATCGAGCGACAACTGAAGAGGCCGGTCAGGAGTTCGAAAACCGGTATAAGAATCACAGCGCGGCTCTGGAGATCTTTGGGGATGCAAGCGGCAGAAACATGCACACCACGGGGATAACAGATTACGCGATGCTGCAGGGCCTGTTGTATCGGGCGGGATTCCGGAACGTAAAGCTGCGGGTACCGCCGAGCAATCCCCCGGTTTTGAGTCGAGTGCAGAAAGTGAATGCGCTTCTCACAAACGTGTTAGGCGAGGTGCGGCTGGAAGTGGACTCGAGGTGCAAAGAGTTGATCCAGGACTTTGAGCAGGTGATGTTTAAGCCAGATTCGGGAGTAGTGGACAAGCTGCGCGATTTACGGCGCACACATGCGTCGGACGCACTCGGATATCTGGTGTGGGCGTTATTCGGCGGGAAAGCAGTCGTAGGCGAGATAAACAGGCCTTTGTTTTAGCGGGAGAGAACGCAGGAGACGAGATGAATGATATTGACCGAGAGCATCCGGATTTCAGGCGGCAGAAGCTGACCTGGCGCTCGTACCGCGATCTGTACGCGGGGGGCCAACAATTCAAACAGCGGGCGGCAGACTATCTTTTGCGGCGGCAGAAGGAGCCACTGGACGTTTACAGCGAGCGTCTGCAGCGGGTGTTCTATGAGAATTACGTCGGCTCGATTGTAGATTGGTATGCCGCGACGCTGTTCCGACGTGGACCCGCTCTGCATTTTCAGAGTGAGAACGAAGCGGGCCAGAGCTTTTTATCGGAACTGGCGGATGATTGCGATCTGCGCGGAACGAATCTTTCCAGCTTCTTCAGAAACTGCTTTACGGATGCGCTCATTGCAGGTCACAGCCACGTTCTGATTGATTTTCCGAGGGTTGCGCGGACTCCGACAAATCGGGCCGAAGAAGATGCCAGCGGCGTGTCGCGAGCTTACCTGGTTCGCTACTCGGCGGAAGACCTTATCAACTGGAGTGTTGACGAACGGGGTGATTTTGACTGGGTGGTGCTGAAGCAATCGGTGGAGCGCCAGCCTAGTGTTGGCTCGCCTGACGTAGTTCAAGAAACCTACTGGTACTACTTCGACAGAAGCGAGTACCGGACGTATCGCCGGATTGGGCGGGTGAGTGTCAGCTCGGGTTTCCCGCTGGACGGGATGGGCTCGACAACAGCAGGGGCAGATATCCACTTAGTTGCGCAGGGCGCTCATTCGCTCTCGCGTCAAAAGCGCGTACCGCTCTTTACGATGCGAGTGAGCGAGGGCCTATGGCTGATGAACAAAGCAGCGCAATTGCAGTTGGAGCATTTTAATAAGTCGAATGCGTTGGGGTGGGCGATTGCGATGGGCCTCTTCGCGATGCCAGTTATCTATTCCGACCGTGAATGGAACCAGATCGTAGGCGAGAGCTATTACATTCAACTCGGACCACAAGATCGTTTTGGGTGGACTGAGCCGGAGGGCAAGGTTTATCAAATTGCGGCAGAGAACCTGGAGAGTCTTAAGGAAGAAATGTATCGCGTCTGCTACCTATCGCAGGCCTCCGGCGAACTGGTGGGTGGTCATGCTCAATCGGCGGCAAGTAAGCAACTGGACTTCACAATTACGAAGGAAGTATTGCGGGCTTACGGAGACTTGGTTAAGGACAGCATCAAAAAAGTACTTACAGCAGTAAGTGACGCGCGCGAAGACGGTGTGCTGGTGTCAGTGTCGGGCTTAGATGAGCTCGACATTGGTGACTTTGGAACGGAGTTGCAGGACGCGACAAGTCTACTGAAGCTAGGTATCACGTCGCCGACGTTAAAACGGCAGATCTTCCAGAAGCTTGCATTTAAGTATCTCAGCGATGTCCGGCAAGAAACAAAAGACCAGATCGCACAAGAAATCGATGCGCAAGGGATCAGTTAGGCAGTAACTGATTACGGCGAACTAAGGAGAAAGCTATGGGAGACGACAAGCCGTTGGACGAGCATGCACAAGGTGGCCTGGATGTGCGGGATGTGGTGCGGCAAGCCATTGAAGAGTTCGTTCACGCTGAGCAGCGAAAGACCGAGCCGGCCTATAAAGCAGAGCTGCAGGACGAGCGCAAACGGCGCGAAACGCTGGAAACGCGGCTGAATCAACTGGTCGAAGAAAATCGAAGCGCTCGGGCGGCGGCAGAAGAGGCGGACAGAAATGCACAAATCCGCGGTGAACTGCAAAGGCTGGGGGTCGCCAAGGTGGATCTGGCATACCGGGCGGTGAAGGATGAGATCGTGCGGGGTCAGGATGGGCGACTCCAGGGCAAAGGGCTTAAGGACAAGTCGCTGCAGGAATATCTGGCGCAATTTGTGCACGAGAATCCCGAGCTTCTTCCGGCAAGAATTGCTGGAGGAAGCGGCATTCAACCCGCAACACGAAATGCGGTCGGCGGACCGCTGTCGGGGGTCGATATCGAAAGTATCAGACCGGGGATGAATAAAGAGGATCTCGACCGGGTGCGTCAGGAAATAGCACGGCTGGCCGCGCAAGCGCTGCGCGGGACCTAATCAATAACCACATCGCAGGCGACATTTACATCGGGTTGTTATCGAGCACCGAGCGAGATCTCGCGTGTGTAAGCGGAGACTTGACCGAAGGATGAAAGGCTTCGGGACGTTCATTTAGGAGACATATGTCAATAATTACATCTGCCAATCTGGCAAACGCGATCGTGAAGCTTGTCGCTAACGACGCACTTTCTGCCCTGATGGGAAATTTCGTCATGGGCAACTTAGTGAACCGGGATTACGAGCCAGTTTTGGCGCATGCCGGGGACACCGTAAACGTACCCATTCCGCCGACGCTGGTCGCGAATAACATTGCGGAAGGCGGAACAGTTACACCGCAGAATCCGGATTTGGGAAATGCGCAAATTGTTCTGAATACGCATGCCGAATCCACATTTCAGATTCCGGATGTGACGAAGGCACTTGCGTTCCCCGAACTGCTGAAAGCCTACATGCAGCCCGCCGTGGTTGCGATCGCGGAGCGCGTCGAGCGCGATCTTCTGAGTCTGTATGCGCAGTTTACATCGAACCCGCCAGTTGGCTCCGCTGGAACGCCGGTTACTGAAGCAATCATCGACGAGGCCGAGACCACCTTGTTCCAGGCGAAGGTCCCACCAAGCGCGCCTAAATACCTGGTTGTCGACTCGACTACGTATTCCCAGCTCCGACAGATTCCACGGTTCAGCGAGTACTACTCGGCTGGAGAAGCCGGCTTACGGACGTTGGTCGAAGGCAATATCGGCAAGATCAAAGACTTCTTTATCTTCCGGTCGCAGTACATTCCGATGACCGGCACAGCAAGTCCGAATATTCACAACCTGGCGTTCACTCGAGACGCAATCGGGCTGGTGATCCGGCGGCTTCCGCAACCACTACCTGGAACCGGCGCCATTGCCGAGTACGGGGAGATGGGCAACTTCGGAATTCGGGTGGTCATGAGTTACCAGCCGAATACTCTGTCGCAGCAATTCACTGTCGACGTACTTTACGGGACTGGCGTGTTGCGGAACAATTTCGCAGTTCAGGTGAATAGCTAACTCAAGCACGCAAGTGTTTCGACTTGGGGGCGCCATGTTTCATCGCTCCCTTTTCCAAATTTAGGGGATGCCATGGACTTAAAGCAGTATTTTCGGAAAATTCGGCAAATTGAGGCCACTCTGGGCGAGATGTTCCCGCTGGTGGTGAGTCTCGAGACGCCGGATGGGGGAAAGCCTGGGCTAGTTTCAGAGATCTCCCGTGAGCTGGCGGCAAAGATGATTGTCGAGCAACGGGCGGTGTTGGCGAGCGAAGAAGAGAAGGAACTCTATCGCGAGCAGCAGGCCTATGCGAGAGAGGCGGCCGAGAAAGCGGAAGTTGCAAAGCGCGTGCAGATTGCGATTGTCAGTGATCGTGATTTGAGACGTCAAATTACAGCGAAAAGCGACGATCCGTCGAGGACGGGAAGGTAGGCGCTATGGCATTGCTCACCGATGCGGCAATTGTGACGCTCGACGATCTTCTGGAATTTGAGACGTCGCTCGTACAGGTTGCCTCTTCCCATGGGATTAACGTCGAGACGAAGATCAGGCTCGCCACAGACGCCGTGAATGACAAGCTCCTGCTCTGGCTGTTGAGAGCGGGAGCGTCGGACCCGCAGTATCTGAATCGGCGCTTTCTGGGTTTGTCTACGGTTGTTGTCACGCCGGCTTTGCAGCGATGGTTGTGCTTTGAATCGTTGTCCCGATTCTTTGCTGAAGCATACAACGTTCAGCTAAACACTCGTTTCCAGGGGAAATGGAATGAGTACCGGGCCGAGGCGAACCAAGCGTCGGATTTGGTTTTTATGTCGGGTCTAGGGATTGTATATAACCCGTTGCCCAAGCCGGCCACGCCTCTGGTTTCAGTGCAAGCCGGGATTGCACCGGCCTTAGCGATGCTAATTCAGACGGTGTGGGTGGACCGCCATGGAAATGAAGGCGCAGCGAGTCCAGTAAACGAAGTGATCCTCAACGGCGCAAACAGTGTCGCTGTCGCGATGTCCGAGGGAGCGGTGAACGTTCCAAAAGCCGCTACAGGGTGGAGTATTTACGCGGGCACGAGCCAGGGTGACGTCACCCGGCAGAATAGCTCACCGTTATCGATCGGGTCGACCTGGCAGCTACCAAGCACCGGACTTGTGGACGGGCCGGAAGCGTTGAGCGGCCAGCAGCCGAACTATTACATTGTGCTTCCGAGGATAAGTCAACGGGGTTGAAGATATGCTGCCACTCACAATGCTTGCGGCACAAAAGATTTCTGACTTACTAACCGATGACAACATATTCGAGCGGAAGATTAACGCCCTTGCCGCTCTGTCTAACTTAATGCTGCCGAGCATCACGTCGAGCCGAGTGGTGCTGAGCTCGGCAACCGCCGAAATGGCTGATAAGGACTTTCAACTTACATACCCGCGTATCACCCTGTACACGACCACAATCAAGAACACGCAGATAGAGAAGTTTCGATCTTTGTCAGGGACGATTTCTGTCGCTGCAGAGCTGTGGGCCAGCGCCAATTTGCTTCAGGAGACGGATCAATGGATCCACTTCTATGTTGAGGCGATAACAGACATACTTCGTCAGAATATCGGGGATTTAGGGGACGGAATGTTTTTTTCGGGCGCGTACGAGGTGCAGTTTCAGCAACCGAAGGTGGGGGGATTTGGCTGGGTGGAATCGGCGAAGGTAACTTGCGATTTGAACGTAAGCCGAAACTAGGGATCAAACGATGGCAAATTACATTTCGTCGAATGCAAACCGTTTCTACGTGGGAGTAGAAGCGAGCTATGGCCAAGCGGCACCTGTCAGCGCGGCGAACCGTTTTCCGGCGGTTCGTTTGCAAGCGCAGCAGTTAGTCGAGGCGGGAAGACGCCTGGACAAGACTGGAACACGCACGTTTCGGGGCAGCCCAACCGACGGGCGACGAAGAACGGCATTTCAGACGAGAACTTATCTGACGTCTTGGAGTGGGGCTACGGAGCCGTCGTATGGACCGCTGTTTCGCGCGGCGCTCGGCAAACCCGGCCAGTTGAGTAGTGGCGTTGTGGTTGCTTCCGTGCAGAACTTGACCAGCATACAAACCACGCTCGCCCACGGGCTATCGGCAGGATCAGGGGTGTCTTTCGGTAACGAGGTGCGGTTTGTAACCGGTGTGCCGGATGCTTCGACTGTGGTGATAAATGCACCGTTCTCGGTTACTCCGGGCGCCAACGCCGGACTTAGACCTGCGATCACTTATAGGCTCGCAACGGCCCTACCAAGTCTGACGCTCTATGATTACTGGGATCCCATAACTGCAGTAAGTCGCATTGTGACCGGGGCCGCTGTGGATAGTCTCGAACTTTCTGTAAATGGCGACTATCACGAGTTTATTTTCAGCGGCCCAGCGGCCGATCTTTTGGATTCAAGCAGCTTTACCGGACGGATGGCGGGCTTGAGCAGTTTTCCGGCTGAGCCTCCGGTACAGGAGTTCAACTACTCGATAGTTCCGGGACACCTTGGTCAGGTATGGCTGGGAAGCCCAGCCGACCGGTTTTTCACAGTAACCGAAGCGAGCATCGGCGTAAATAACAACATTGACGTCCGAAATAACGAGTTTGGCTCGTCATATCCCACGGCCATAGCACCAGGAGCGCGTGTCGTGAGTTCGAATTTCACGCTCCTGGCTCAAGATGATGCGCAGACCAGGGCGCTGTATGCGGCGGCAAAGCAGCGGAATCTGATCTCGACGATGCTGCAACTAGGGCAGCAACAGGGGCAGCTGATGGGTATTTTTTTGCCCAGCATGACACCAGAGATCCCGAACTACAAAGATTCAGAGACGAGGCTGGTTTGGGAATTCAAGCACAATCGAGCACAAGGGAGTTCAGATGATGAAATTTTCATCGCGTTTGCGTAAGCCGTCGAGTTACGCAAGTGTGCTTTGGTTTGAGAGCGAGACGATTCGGGGTGCACGTTACGCTGTCCGACGGGTATCGCTGGCGCAACGCATTGAGTTGACCAAAAGAGCGCGCGAGCTGTCGCTACGGCATGACTTTTTGAAGGCGGGGGATGCATCAGACGACCTCGAAGCCTCGCTGGCTGATCTACTCATTCGGAGACTGTACCTCGAATGGGGGCTGGCCGAGGTTACGGGAATAGAAATTGATGAGCAGCCTGCGACGGCAGAGGTGCTGATCGAGAAAGGCCCAGAAGCTTTAGCAAATGAGATTGTCGCGGCTGTTCGAGGACAGCTCGGGCTTTCTGAAGAAGAACGAAAAAACTTCTAATCGCATTCCATTTTCAGTTTTCTGCGCCGGCCGCGTGGAACTGCGATAGTTGCCGGTCGAGCGGCTTGGTGCAGGTCAGGAATTGTGCGTGGGCGGATAAGGGGCAGGCGGTCAGCGAAAGAGCAGTATGGGCGCGTGGCGGAGTTTTTTCAACGCAGTGCCCGAAGTCGGTAATCACGGCACAGAGCCTGTACTTTATCGACCAGTTTGCATTTTGGAAGGAGTTTGGTGGAAAAAGCATTTGGGGTATAGAAGCGAAGACCGCCGAGGCTCTTTTAGTGCTCGACCAGGCGTGGCGAATGGAGAATCAAAATGGCGAAGTCCAAGAATAGGTCGCGTTTAGCTCAGGACTTGTTTCATGTGAGGTCAGGTCACGATCAATTAGGTCGATCGCTATCTCATACGGACCTAGTAACTCAGGCACAAACAGGAAGTGCTGAGAGGAGTCCGAGTATTGGCGGCTTGAATGATACGACCCGAAGCTCGAGTGGGCATGCCGCACTGCACAGCATTCAGTTCGGCAGACCTTCTCAATCCAGCTCTAAAGCCTCCACTAGTTCAGGAAGTGAATGGACGAATTTGTTGAAGCACACAGCGTCTGGCGGAATTGCAAGCGCTTTGAGCGGAGGTTTAGGCAGCATTGGCGGGTTAACGTCGGTTATTTCAGGCATCGTCCATCTTTTCGGCGGAGGCAGCAAACAGAAGACACCGCCCCCGCTGGTTGAGTTTCATTTGCCAACTTCACAAGAACAGACCCTATCCGTGAGCTCGAAAGGAAACAGCGTACGCCAGGGCAGCGCGGCCGAGTCAACAAGTCTTCGTACGCCCGGGGGAGGAATGTACGGCAATGCAAGTCAACTGCATACGAGCGGACCTTCGCCAAGCACGCAATGGATTCAAGAACAGAGCGGCCAGATCGCCGAGGCGGTGAAGAATGCACTCTTGAATTCGAGTTCGCTTAACGATGTGATTGGAGAGATTTAGCATGGCGACGTTTCCGGTTCTGAGCTCCGGCGCAATTACGCAATACCCGAGTCCGATCACAATCGGGCAAGCTGCGCAGGTGATTCGGTTTCTGGATGGATCTGATCAGCGCTATCTCGCGCAAGGGACACCGCTTCGGTCTTGGGAGATTCGACTGGACATGTTGAACGAAGCGGAAATTCAAAAGGTCGAAGAATTTTTTACTCTGCAGCGGGGCGATTATTCGCCGTTTGTCTTTCCCGATCCGTTTACGGGCGGTGATGTCCAAAATTGCCGGCTGGGTGCGGCGGCTCTGGTAAGCGACTTTCTGGGCGTGGATACCAGCTCGACGTCATTTTGGGTCTTAGAAACCCGGTCGTAGAAAGCCATGGATAAGCTCTATTTTCCACAACTAGCGAGCGGCGCGGTGGCGCAATATCCAATCCGAAAAATGAGGGTAGCGCGAACGATAAAGAACGTTCTTCCAGACGGGACCATGATTCTGTATTCGGATCCCGATGCAGCGCGATTACTGTGGGGTCTTTCTTACACCAATTTGTCTAGCGGCGATGTAGAAGCCATTCAGTCGCATTTCAAAAATTGCGTCGGCCCGTTCCGCGCGTTCACATTCATTGACCCGACGGATAACATGTTGCTGTCCAGCTCCGATTTGAGATCTGCGGTGTGGCAGACCTCAAGCCACATCAACATCACTCCAGGAGCGGGTGATCCAGTGGGCGGTTCCTCTGCATTCATTCTTACGAACACCGGCCAAGCCGATCAGGCGATCAGCCAAGTTGTGCACGTGCGAGCGAGTTATCAATACTGCTTGTCGGTTTACGTGAACAGCGATCAAGCGTCGATGATAACGCTCATCCGGAGCGGGAGCTTCACAGAGAAGAGGACGAGCGTGCCGATAAAGCAAGGCTGGCACCGTGTTGTTTCAAGCGGGCGATTGAACGATCCGGGTGAGATCTTCACCGTCGCGATCAGCCTTATGGCGGGACAGCAGCTTGAAATTTACGGCGTTCAGCTCGAGGCGCAGATATCGCCCTCCCGTTATCGGCCAACTATGGAAACTGCCGGTGTTTTTCCAAACGCGCATTGGGGGATTGACGAACTCACGGTGATTGCAGAAGCGCCGAACCTGTTTTCCACTTCTTTCAGCATTGAGACGGCCATATAGGACTAATGAATGGGAACGATCAATCAGGTAAAACAGCTGGCGGAGAGCGATACACCACTGTTGTTCTTTCAGTGTGTTCTGCCGTCTGGCGATACCGAATATTGGAGTACCCACACCATACTGTTCAACGGACGGCCTTACTCGGCGAGAGTTCTCAAACACAATTTATTCGATCTGCAGCTATCGGCAGACGATGCGATGGACGGGATGTCCCAGTTGTCGCTCACGCTCGCAAACGCAGACTCGGCTCTTTCAGAGCTTAATGCGGCGATCGGATTCAAGGGCTCTCAGCTAACGGTCTATTTTGCTTTTGCCGACCTGGAACGCGAAGCGATCACCACCGAAAGTACGGTTCTGTTCCGTGGACTTGCCGGTGATCCGGACGAAATAGCCGAAGACTCATTGAAGCTGAGCTTTAGAAATCGGCTGAGCCTACAACGGATTCCTGTGCCGGAGGTTCGCATCCAGCGTTCCTGCGCATGGAACTTTCCAACCACGGCAGAGCAAAGGGCGGAGGCGAAGAACGGAGGAACTCGGGGCCGGTACTCGCGGTTTTACCGTTGCGGCTATTCGGCAGATGTACCGGGAGGAGTCGGCAATCTGGATGCTTCCGGCAAGGCATTCAGTTCCTGCGATCTTTCGCGCGGCCAATGCCAGGAACGCGGCATGTTTGACAAGGACCTGTCCGGAAACGCCACTAAACGGTTTGGCGGATTCGAATTTGTTCCATCCGCGATTATGGTTCGCACGTCAGGCGACAAGACCTCCCATCTCTCTCCGCTTCTGGAAAATTCGGCGAAATACAACGATCCAGTGCCGCTGGTGTACGGAACCGGATGGCTAAAGTCGGCGGTCATTTTCGCCCGCAACGACGGAAACCTGACGCACATGGAAGCTCTCCTTGGCATGGGAACCATCCGAAGCATCATAAAGCTGGTCGTCAATGATGTTGAGATTCCGAAGGCAGTGCAAGGGCAGGATATGACGACGACGGGCTGGTATAACGTCGTCACGCCAGGCAATCGTCAAGGCGATTTCAATCTGGATTTCACCGATTCGAACGGCGCGGGTTTGGGAGATCCGTATGGAAGCATGTCAGTGCTTTCGATCGTTGTGCCGAATCGCATTAATAGCGGACGAAGCCTTCCCACTGTCGAAGTGCTGCTGCAAGGAATGGAGATTGACACCTATCATTTGGATGGCACTTTTCAGGGCACTACGTTCACGAGTAATCCGGCTTGGGTGATTCTAGATATCCTGCGCAGATGCGGATGGTCCACCGTGGATCTTGACCTTGCGTCGTTTGCTTCTTCGGCGGAGTTTTGCCAAACCTTGATCAGCACAACGGATTTGAATGGCAATGCGATTCAAGTGCCGAGATTCGAGTGCAACCTGATTCTGACGAAGCGGCAGAGCGCTGCGGTGATCGTGCGCGGCGTTCGAGTTGGATCAAGCCTAATGCTGCGATACGGCTGGACGGGTTTGTTGCAGTTGCTACCAGAGACGACGATCGCGGCCCAACAGCCCACGTTGCCCGATGGTGGAAACAGCACAAACAATCTAAACGGAGGGTGGCCGGCATATGAGTTCAGCGACAGCTCAGCGCCTTTTTCCGGCATTGTCCGTAGTCCGAACGGATCTTCAACTGTCCGATTGAGCTCGCGCAGCATAGCGGAAACGTCCAATCGTTTGAGTGTCGAATTTCAGGATGAATCGAACGAATACCAGCAGGACAGCTTTTCGGTAGTTGATGCTGATGATGCAGCCTTGATCGGCTATGAGATCAGCAGCCAATCGACAGCGCTGGGAGTGGCGAATTACAGCCAGGCAAATCGGGTGCTCTTGCGCCAACTTGACAAGTCGACCAAGGGCAATCAGTTTGTGCAGTTTCAGACTAGTTTTCGCGCTCTGAAGGTTCGGCCCGGAGATATTATTGCGCTTACCTATCTGAAAGAAGGATTCACGCGGGTTCCGTTTCGAGTGGTGAAGCTATCTCCCTCGATGAATTATCAGGTGGTCACCGTTGTGGCACAGATTCACGATGATGATTGGTACAGCGATAATCCTGCGGTGCTCGGAGGGGCAGGCAGACAGCCGGGCTCGCATGTACAGACTCCTCGGCCTTTGATTGGTACTGTTCCGCATTTCAATGCAAACGGAGAATTCGAATATTTCGATTTTGGAATTACAGAAACGATTCAATCTCAGAGCAATGGCACGGCGACGGACATTGTAAGTGTCAGTTTTGCGCAGCCGAGAAAGCCGGGCGCGAATTCGCCGAATCTTCCGCTTCTGAGCCTTTCACCGGAATACAGCAGCACTGGCGGAACTCTTCGCGGCGACAGCAATCTCTACTATGCAGTGAGCGCAGTTGACGCGGCGGGAAATGAAGGCGCGTTGTCGTTCACAGTGGGCGCTGTCATTCCAACCGGCTCAGATACGAATACCGTTTCAATCACCGGGTTGAGCTTTCCTCTTCGGGCGGTCTCATTTGATGTGTATCGAGGGACGACCCCGCAAATGCTGTACCGGATTGCGGCTGGAGCGCCCCTGAGCGGGACGTATACGGATGCCGGGGCGCCGCCGCAACCTTCAGGCCCGCCCGATGCGAGCTTCGATCACGCGAACTTCTACTATCGCTTCGAATACGCAGGCCCGTTCATGGCGACGATCTCTTCGGCTAATACCATCGGTTCGGGCGATATGGGCGCGGCAAGCCTGGCGTATTCCGGCATGGTGGTTCGGATCATCGAAGGGACGGGGCGCGGACAAGAACGTTCTATCGCGACGAATGATCAGACCACTTTGACGGTGAATCCAGGCTGGTCTGTGCTGCCGGATTCCACGAGCACTTTTGTGATTGCAGAAGGATCTTGGAAATTTGGGGCGGTGTCTGCGACAAGCCCTGTTCAGTTTGAAGTCTCTTACCATGCGGGGACTGTCCTACAGATCTCAGGACGGGGCGCGAATGTCCACAATCAAGAGGGGACAGCCGAGTTGTGCCCGTTTACGCGCTGGCCGCTGGGAGGCGGAAAGTCTGATGCCGGGACCCCCGGTGCTCCGGAGTTTCTACTGGCGGTACCAGGCGGCGGAAATGTAACTATCTTCGACATAGGGTTCGAACACCTGGCTAATATCTCCTCGGTGTCGAGCGGAACGTTGCAACTATTCTTCTGGAATGAATTGCAGCCGGCGACTAGTTATGCATTAGGGGCACCCGTTGACAATGCTGCCGGGACCGTTGTACTCAACCACGTACCCGAGCCGCAGGCGGGAGACATTATCCAAGTGGGCGCGGAGCTGATGGCCGTTATCTCTGTCGATGCGGCAGCGAGCAGCTACAGCGTGGTTCGCGGCGTAATAAATTCCGCGGCGACGACGCATCACGTCGGCGAACCTGTCTTGCACCTTCAGCGTGCAGTTCTAATAGTTCCTTTCGCGCGTGATTTCTTCGAGAACCGGGCATCGGTAAATTACCTTCACACCGCCAGTTTGCCGGACGTACGAATCTGCGCAGCGCAGCTATACGTATCAAATTCGTTTGGGGACAGCCAGTCGACCAGCCATTCCTATACGAGCGGCCCAGAGGGCGGGCTGAGGACGCTTTCAGGCGGACAGTTTTCGATGCAAGTCAGCGGCTACCTGGCAACTCAGCAGAATGCCGCTCCTCCGTTATTGAATCAAGCTTCACATGCCATTCGAGATATTCGGGCCACTGTCAGTCATGCGCCCCATGACTACACGATCAACATCGCCGTTCTGCAAAATGGCGTGCCTTTGGGCGGAGATGCCGGGCTTCTATCGATCGCGCCGGGTAATCTTACCTCCAACGTTGTGGACGGGGTCAATCTTCCAGCGCTCCAGGAGAACGAGGCTCTGACCCTGAATATCGCGCTGGACCTGCCGCAAGCGTTTCAGCCATCGCCAAGTACGAACCCAGGCCGTGATCTCACCGTAACGATTCGATTTTGAGCGTAGCCGAGTAAGATGGTCGGTTCATGATCTACGCCGTCACCGTGTGTGTGGTCGTGTTGTTGCTATGCGGCATAACAGCCTACCAGACCACCAACGTTAAAAACAAAACTGATTTTCTGGTTGCCGGGCGAAGTCTGAGCTGGCCTGTGTTGGTCTTCACGCTTCTATCTTCCTGGATTGGGGCGGGTAGTCTGTTCGCAGGCGCCGAAAACGCTTATCGCAATGGGTTTGTAGCCCTCTGGCAACCGTTGGGCGGGTGGCTAGGCCTGCTAATCATTGGCGTCATTGCGGGACGTGCACGACACTTCGCGCAGTTTACGGTTCCCGATTTGCTGGAACTGAGATATAACGCCACCGCTCGAGTGCTCGGCACGATCGCTATTGTTATCTCTTACACAATCATTGCAAGCTACCAGTTCATCGGCGGCGGGGACATGCTGCATCTCATTTTTCCCGGAGTCGATCGAACGGTGGGGCTGTATATTGTTGCGGCCTTCGTTATTCTCTTCACAGCGGCGGCCGGAATGGCTTCGATCGCTTACCTCGATTTAGTCATTGGAACACTAGTTACCCTTACGGCCGTGATTGCGGTGCCGATTTTGTTGATGCGGGTTGGCGGATGGGCCACCGTTCGCGCCTCTTTGCCGGTAACCCATTTTGAGGTTCTGGGGAACTACAGCCTGAGTAGTGCGGTGGGCTTGGCGCTGCCTACGATGCTGCTGTTAATCGGCAACCAAGGCGTGTATCAGAAGTTTTTCTCTGCAAAATCGGAAAGCGATGCGAAGAAATCGGTAATTGGATGGATTGCCGGTACAGTGCTGCTCGAGACACTGTTGGTGGCAATGGCGGTGATCGCGAGCTCGAAACTGCACACCGATAGACCACGTGAAATTATTCCTCTCACGGCAAAGACGGCGCTGCCCTCGCTGCTCGGGGCCATTCTGCTCGGCGGAATATTCGCGAAGGTCATTTCAACCGCCAATAATTATCTTTTTTCGCCCGCGACCAACTTGATTCATGATGTGTATGAGCGTTTCGTCAACCGAACCGCGAGTCAGCGGCGCACACTCGTGATATCGCGTGTGATTGTGATACTGCTCGGGATTTTTGCGGTATTGCAAGCCACGCAATTTGAGTCGATATTGAAAGCATCGCTCTACGCGTATACGGTTTATGGCGCAGCAGTAACGCCCGCTGTGATGGCAGTGTTTTTTTGGCCACGAGCAACGACGCCCGCAGCCATAACTTCTATCCTGCTGGGCACGATTGTGACTGTAGCGTGGCAACTGGCTCAGCAACAGGGTTCGGCGCGGATGCAAGGCCGGATTTCTGGGATCGACGCAGTCTATCCTGCTTTGGCCGCTTCAGTACTTAGTCTGGTTGTTGTGAGCCTTCTTACGCATGCTCCGTCGGCAGCCACGGTAAAACAACTCAACAGACCGTAGAATCTCTGTTAGTGATCATCAAAGAAATTCAACAAAGCTTGAGGACGGCCGGCCTCGATGGCTGGCTATTTTTCGACCATCATCGGCGGGATCCGCTCGCATACCGAATTTTGGGCATTCCGGACGACGTGGAAGCAACCCGGCGCTGGTACTATTTTGTGCCTGTCGAAGGCGAACCTCGAAAGCTGGTGCATCGCATCGAGAGCGCGGCGTTAGACAGCCTGGCAGGAGATAAAGAAGCGTATTCGAGCTGGACGGATCAGCAGCAGAAGTTGAGTGCTCTTCTTGCCGGGTCTTCACGCATTGCAATGCAGTATTCGCCCAAATGTGCCATTCCCTATGTATCGCTTGTGGACGCCGGCACAGTGGAGTTGGTTCAAGGTTGCGGAGTCGAAATCGTCAGCTCCGGGGATCTGATTCAGCAATTCGAGGCTCGCTGGAGCGAGGAACAACTGAACCTGCACTTGGAGGCTGGAAAGTTGATCGATCAAATCCGATCGGCTGCTTTCGACTTCCTAGGGAATCGCATCCGATCGATGGACCCTGTGACCGAATACGAAGTTCAGCAATTTATTCTGTCTCGTTTCGGGCAGGTTGGTTTGATGGCGACGCACGGGCCGATTGTCGCGGTAAACGGTAACGCATCAGATCCGCATTATGAGCCGAGCCGAGACAAAGCGTCTCACATTCAGCGGGGCGATCTAGTGCTAATCGATTTATGGGCGAAGCTCACGAAACCAAACGCGGTTTACTACGACATCACCTGGACCGGCTTTTGCGGCGAAACTGTCCCGGAACAGATTCAAAGAGTTTTTGAAGTGGTAAGGAACGCGCGGAAAAGGGCTTCGTCGTTCGTGATGCGCAAGGCGTCAAACGGGGAGCCGTTGGCCGGGTATGAAGTAGATGATGTCGCACGCGATTACATTGAACAGCAGGGGTTTGGCGAGTTCTTCTTTCATAGGACGGGGCACAGTATTGGAACGGACGTGCACGGGACCGGCGCCAATATGGACAACCTCGAATCTCACGATGAAAGGCGTGTGATACCACGTACTTGCTTTTCAATTGAGCCGGGCATCTACCTGCCGGAGTTTGGAATTCGATCTGAGGTGAATGTTTACGTCGGTGATGGATTTGCGCAGGTCACTGGAGAAGAGCAGGAGGATTTAGTTCGCATTTGAGGTGCGGTCAGCGCCGGTACAATTAAGGTTGCAGCCCGAATTCCGTCCGCTGTTTCGAAACCCTCACGTCCTTACAATTGCCGGCAACTTCTGGCCCAGGAAAATCGATGAGCAGCGTTTTCCTTGCGTGCGCAAACAGTATCGGATCGATGCAGCGACGAGCATTTTAGTTCTCGAGCATCAGCCAAGTGTCGCTGCTAAGGGGCAAATCGTCTTTTTACATGGGCTGGAAGGCTCGGCTAACGCCGGGTACATTCGGAGCCTTGCGCAAGAGGCACTGGTGCGCGGCTTCGGCGTGCATCGCGCAAACTTCCGCACGTGCGGTGGCACGGAGGATATATGTGAGACGTCATATCACTCAGGCCTGACAAGCGATACCCGAACCATCCTTCAGGAGATCGCAGCCCGCAACCTTGGCCCGATATTTCTGGTTGGGTTTTCGCTGGGGGGCAATGTGGCCCTTAAACTCACCGGTGAGTTGGGCCAAACCAGCCTAATCGCGGGAACCTGTGCCGTTTCAACTCCAATCGATCTCGCCACGTGCGTGCGGTGCATCGATAAGCGATCAAATCTGCTCTACGCGAGACGCTTTCTCGACAGACTACGGAGCCGTGTGAGGCGCAAGAGTGTATTGACGCCTCATCTTTACAGTACGGCGGCACTCGACGAAGTCAAGACGATTTGGGAGTTCGATGATCGATTTACGGCCCCGCTGTTCGGGTTTGGCACGGCCGCAAATTACTACGCCACGCAATCGGCTGTGCGACACCTGGATGCCATCCGAATTCCTAGTCTGGTGATCTGTTCGAAGGATGATCCGCTAGTTCCGTTCGAAGTGTACGATCAGGCGGCATTTCGCAGCAACACGGCTCTCACGTTGCTGGCTACTGAGCATGGCGGGCATCTTGGTTTTCTTTCGCGTCGTCGGCCCCGGTTCTGGTTGGACGGAGTCGTTCTGGACTGGATAAGCACGATATCTTCGCCAGACCAGCGTCAGTCTTTTACAAAGTTCCGGTACGCCTCGTCAAGCACTTCGACGACGTGAGCGACTCGCTGCCCCTGGCCATAGAGGCGGGCGCCGGACGCAAGTTGAAGCATGCAGCCGGGGTTGGCGGTGACGATCAACGAGGCGCCAGTCGATCCCACGTGGTCCATCTTGTGCTCCAGGATCTGCATCGCGAGCTCATTGTGTACGACATTGTAGATGCCGGCGCTTCCACAGCACAGGTCGGCCATCGGCATCTCGCGATAAATCAGAGCCGGAATGGATCGAAGCAGCAATCTGGGCGCGGCCTTGATCTTTTGCCCGTGGGCCAGATGGCACGAATCCTGATATGTCGCAACCACATCAACTCTGCCCATCTCTGGGTTGAGATCGATTGAAGCCAAAAACTCGGTTACGTCCTTCATCAGGGCCTTGAACCGAATCGCCTTGTCACGATAAGCCATATCGTGTTCCAGGAGTTCGTCATATTCTTTTAACGTCGAACCGCAACCAGCCGCGTTTGTAATCACGGCATCGAAGTTGTCGCTGAGCACTGCATCGATATTGTTGCGCGCAAGAGCGCGGGCCTGATCCTTCAATCCGGAATGCACATGGAGCGCGCCGCAGCAGTTTTGCGCGCCTGGAATGACGACCTCACAACCATTTCTCTGCAAGACGCGCACAGTGGATTCATTCAAGCGCGCGAAAGCAATATTAGCGATGCATCCGGCGAGAAGGGCGACACGGTAGCGGCGCTCACCGATAGCTGGAAAAGTCTTGCCGATGCTGGAATAGAAGAACGGTATCTCGGCACAAGGGGCTAGCGCTTCTATGTTTCCGAGATTCCCAAACAGATGAAGAATTCCGGTCGCACGCGCAAGACGCTGAAGGCCTGAGGCCTGGTAGAGATATAGACCCGCGCCTGCAATTTGCAGGGCGGCCGGGGACGGAAGCAGATGTTCAAAGACGAACTTTTTGGCAATGCGATTCCAGAAGGAAGGCCTCCGTTGCGCTTCGATTTCGGCTCGTGCTGCTTCAATCAGCCGGCCGTAGGGCACACCGGAAGGACAGGCGGTTTCACATCCGCGGCAGGCCAAGCACAGATCGAGATGAAGAATATACGAGTCGGTAATGGGAGCGCCATTCGCAATTTCGTTCATCTGATAGATGCGGCCGCGGGGCGAATCCATTTCGACGCCCAACTCGCGATAGGTCGGGCAGGCGTTCAGGCAAAGCCCGCAATGCACGCACTTATCGAGATCAGATTGCGCCGGGCGTTCTGTGCCTGGCGACAAAATCGGCAGAACGTTAGATCCGGCCATAAAGGCGTCCGCGATTCAAAAGATTGTGGGGATCAAACATCCGCTTCACTTTTTCCATCATGGCAAACGCCTCTGCGCGTCCGGTGGAAGACGGCAAATGCCAAAGCTCATTCGCGCTGCGAAGATCATCCGGAGCGAATTCGACAACCGCGCTCCAACCCTGCTCGGCGGCTGTTTTCCACAGCGGGGAGACGCCGTGCCATGAAGACAGGTAGACATAGGTTACGCCTGATCCGGCGCGAGAGATGGAAGCACCGGAGACGAGCCGCATCAAGGGTGCAAGGCCGGTCAGCGGTGTCGAGATTCGAAGGACGATTCCTGTCGGTTGGCGAGCAAGGAATTCGGGAGTGAATTCGCGAATCTGCTGCCACAGATCGATATCCCGGTCGCCGCTGAGTTCCGCGGTGGCGCTGAGATCACGCGCGTATCGTTGAATGACTGCTGGACTGCCGCTTGCGCGGACAGCTAACAAAAAGCCACGATATCCAAGCCGCGCGGCCGCTGCAGGTGAAGCGAGATCGATAGCAATCGGTTGCAGGACACTTGCGAGTATCGAATCGCGCTTCTCGAGGGCTGCTTCCAAATCACGAAACGTGAACAGAAAGGTTCGTGTTTCAACAGGCAGCGCATGAAGGCGAAAATTCACGCTGGTAAGTATTGCCAGGGTTCCAAAACTACCAACCAAGAGCTTGCCCATATCGAGTCCGGCCACGTTCTTGACGACCATGCCGCCAGTTTTGACAAGCTTGCCGTCGAGCATGGCGAACGTCATGCCAATTACAAGATCGCGCGCCGTGCCGAAGCCCCGTCGCATGGGGCCGTTGGAATTCGAAGCCACAACTCCGCCAACAGTTGCTTGTAGTGAAAATGGCGGATCGAGCGCGACCATCTGTTTGCGCCGCGCCAGGATCGACTGCAATTCTGAAAAAGGCATGCCGGCTTCGACACTGATGGTTAAGTCATTCGGTTCATATTGGAGAACGCGACGCAATCCAGCCGTCGAAATGACGACGTCCGAAGGCAGCACTGGCCCACTCATCAGGTGCTTGCTGCCATTGCCAATTACTGCGACGGTTCGAGCGTTTGAGCCAGCTTCGTGAAGCGCTTCAGCGAGATCGTCCGCCGATGAGGGCGCCGTCGAAGGCGTCAGTCGAGACATGTATCTCTATTTTGAGTGGTAAGATCGCCAAAGACTTCGATGATCTCCCAACGGTTGGAGTCCGAGAGAGGAAGAAATCCAAGCCCGCACCAAACCACTATATGGAATTCGAATTTACCGCGGAGCAAATCCAGCTTCGGAAATCGATACGCGATTTTGCGGAAGCGGAGATCCTGCCCCACGTTATGGAGTGGGATGAGAGCCAGACGTTTCCACTCGCAGTAATCAAGAAAGCGGGCGAGCTTGGCCTGATGGGGGCGATCTTCCCCGAGGATTTAGGGGGAGCAGGGTTTGGATACATTGAATACTCAATCATCATTGAGGAACTGGCGCGCGTAGATCCGAGCGTAGCGCTCATTGTCGCGGCGCATAATTCGCTTTGCACGAATCACATCTATCTTGCTGGAACGGACGAACAGCGGAAGCGGTATATTCCAAAGTTGGCCACGGGCGAATGGATCGGTTGCTGGTCGCTTACCGAACCTGAAGCTGGCTCGGATGCAGCGGGAACACGATCTTCGGCGACTTTGATTGAGGGTGAATGGGTACTGAACGGCGGAAAAACATTCACTACAAACGCGCAGTATGCAGATGTGTGCGTCGCGATGGCCGTGACCGACCGCTCTGCCTCTCAACATGGAATTTCGGCGTTCATTCTAGAAAAAGGGACGCCCGGGTTCAGCGTTGGCAAGAAGGAAAATAAGCTTGGCATGCGAGCAAGCGCAACGGGCGAAGTGCTGTTCAACAATTGCCGCTTAGCGCAGACCCAACTGCTTGGAAAACCGGGCGAAGGATTTGTCGATAGCCTGCGGACTCTGGATGGGGGCCGCATCTCAATAGCCGCCCTGTCAATTGGAATCGCGCAGGGTGCTTTCGAAGCATCGCTGAAGTACTCAAAGCATAGAAAGCAGTTTGGCCGATTTATTTCGGAGTTTCAGAGCATTCAACACAAGCTGACAGATATGGCGACTGCGATTGAGGCCGCGCGATGGCTTACCTATTGCGCGGGGGCGCGCAAAGATGCCGGGAAACGGGTCACCCGGGAATCGGCAATGGCTAAGCTTTTTGCATCCGAGATGGCCGTGAGAGTGGCAGATGAGGCGGTACAGATTCACGGTGGGTACGGTTTTATCAAGGATTATCCAGTCGAGAAGTTTTACCGAGACGTAAAGCTTTGCACCATTGGCGAAGGCACGAGCGAGATTCAACGTCTTGTGATCGCGCGTCAACTGCTAAAAGAGTAGCTTGGGGTCGGATCCAAAAGCGGCGGAGTTGAAGAGACGAATTCTCGCCGGCGACTTGCGGGCGCTCGCCCGCGCAGCCAGCTTGATAGAGAATCAGACAGATGCCGCACGTGATCTTCTAACGATCCTGTTTCGGAAGACAGGCCGGGCGATGAGTATCGGCATCACGGGGCCGCCTGGGGCAGGGAAAAGCACAGTAGTCGATCGGCTGGCCAAACTCCTACGCGAAGAAGGACGAACTGTCGGCATCATCGCAATCGATCCGAGCAGCCCTTATTCGCATGGAGCCATCCTTGGCGACCGCATTCGGATGCAGGACCACCATGCCGATCCTGGTGTTTTTATCCGCTCCATGGCAACCAGAGGACGCCTGGGCGGAATCGCGCGGGGCACGCTGGAGCTGGCTTTGCTGCTGGATGCGGCAGGGCGGGACGTTGTCATCATCGAGACGGTCGGGGTTGGCCAGGATGAAGTGGAAATTGCGCGCCTTGCCGATATCACAGTTGTCGTGCTGGTGCCTGGAATGGGAGATGACGTCCAAGCTATCAAGGCCGGTATTATGGAAGTCGCGGATGTGTTCGCAATCAACAAAGCTGATTTGCCGGGAGCTGATCGTCTGGAACAAGAGATTCGGGCGATGCAGAGTTTCGCGGATGCAGCCGAGCGAAAAGAGACGGCTCCCGTTCGCCGCGTGGTGGCGACCGAAGGCAAGGGCATCCGTGAATTGCTGAATGTAATTCGCTCGGTCTTTGAAAAGCGCGATGTCCAGAGCTCGCGCGTGGAAACGTGGACCTTCAGATTGCGTGAGATGCTTCGGGAGAGTTTGCTGGCGTCAGTGTCGGATAAAGAGCTTCAACGCCATGCAGATCTGGTTGCTGGGAAGTTGGAAGACCCGTATACGGCGGTTGAAGACCTGCGCGGACAGATAGCACGTGTATGAACGTGGAGATCGATCATCTTGGCATCGCTGTTAGCAATCTAGACGAAGGACTTCGTTTTTATGAGCAGTTGCTGGGCATGCAGGTGAGTCATAGAGAAACTGTAGAAGCCGAGCGCGTCAACGTGGCGATTCTGCCCGCGGGCATGGCGGCGGATGCGCCAAGAATCGAGTTGCTCGAGGCCATGGACAGGGATTCGACAATCGCGAAGTTCATTGACAAGCGTGGACCGGGATTGCATCACATCGCTCTTCGGGTGGACGATCTCGCGGCGGCAACGGAACGTTTGAACGTGGAGGGAGCGCGCCTGCTGAATCAGCCGCGGCCGGGTGCGGGTGGTCATGTCTATGTCTTCGTGCATCCGGGTTCTACGGGCGGCGTGCTGTTAGAGCTAATTCAGAAATAGGTTCCATTGGACAAAAAAGCGGAAATTGGAATTATCGGTGGCAGTGGCCTGTATACCATGCCGGGCTTCGAGACGCAAGAGGAAGTTCGGCTCACGACGCCCTTTGGTGAGGCATCGGAAGTATATGTCGTGGGCAGGCTTGAGGGCAGGAGGGTGGCGTTCCTGGCGCGCCATGGACGAGGGCACCGGATATTACCATCTGAGCTGAACTTCCGCGCTAATATTTTCGGCATGAAGATGCTGGGCGTTGAACGCATTCTCTCGCTTAGCGCCGTCGGTTCCTTGAAGGAAGAACACGCTTCGCTCGACTTTGTGATCCCCGATCAGTTCTTCGACAGAACGCGGGGACGCGTGTCGACTTTCTTCGGGGGGGGCGTGGTCGCCCACATTAGCTTTTCCGATCCGGTTTGTCCCGAGCTCGCGAGCGTTGTTCACGATTCAGCTTTGGAATCCGGCATTCGCACGAAGCGCGGTGGTACTTACGTGTGCATGGAAGGCCCGGCATTTTCAACACGAGCCGAATCGAATGTGTACCGCAGTTGGGGCATGGACGTGATCGGGATGACAAATCTTCAGGAAGCCAAGCTGGCGCGTGAGGCTGAGATCTGTTATGTCACGATTGCCATGGTTACCGATTACGATTGTTGGCACGAGGAGCATGCCGCGGTGACCGTAGGTGAGATCATTTCAAATCTACTGAAGAATGCGGAGAATGCATGTACGCTGGTCCGGCATGTAGTGGCTGCAATGCCTCACGAACGGAATTGCAAATGTGGTTCTGCGCTGGAGCATGCGATTGTTACCGATCGCGCCGCCATTCCGGAAACGGCGAAGAAAAGACTGGGGCTGCTGATTGCCAAGTATACCGGCGAATGAGCTTGCGTACGAGGTTCTCGATTCTTGTCTGAACGATGGCACCTGGCCGGCACGCACACTCGATGCGCTCATTGAACGCGCTCTGGATGACGACGATGAGTTTCGAGCCAGGGCTGCAACCCGCGCTCTTTTCGGTATTATCATCGAGCGCCTGGGTGATCTGTTCGAGCCGTCGTTGTGCGACGTATACGCGAGGTTGTTCGCCCACGTTATCTCGCGAGCGCTTCCTGAATACGCCGCGCAAGAGTTAGTTCTCCGCTACGGCAGAGTGCGTCAGGTTCGCCGATTTATGGGTGGGCAAGTACGACGCGTTTTCGTTCTGTCGCGAGTCACCCTCGGCGCTGATGTTGCCGTAACAAGCATGGCTCTGGCGGCGGCTAAGCAGCGCTTCCCAGAAGCGGAAATCTTGTTCGTGGGCCCCGGGAAGAACGCCGAGATGTTCGCTGCGGATCCGCAAGTAACCGCACTTACCGTAATGTATGGCCGGTCAAACTTGCTTCGGGAGCGACTGGCTGCGGCTGCCGAATTGCAGGTTGCAGTTGACGAGCAAGGCGCAATCGTGATTGATCCGGATTCGCGGCTCACTCAATTGGGATTAATTCCGATTTGCGACGATTCACGATATTTTTTCTTTGAGAGTCGCGCGTTTGGCGGAGAGCTCATGGCAAGTCTTCCAGAGCTGACAGCAGAATGGCTTGCCGAAGTCTTCGATGTAGAAAACGTGGAGCCTTACGTCGCCTCGCCGAAGCAGGAAAAACTGGCCGAAATCACCGTTAGCCTCGGTGTCGGGGAGAATGCACAGAAGCGGATAGATGATGAATTTGAGTACGAGGTGGTTGCCGCTTTGCTGCGGCAAAACCGGTCACTTCTGTTGGACCGGGGGCCCGGGGGTGAAGAGGCGGCGCGCGTAGACGGGCTGGTGAGACGCTTGGCTGGTCATCCTAAATTGCTGGTACACGATGGCAGCTATGCATCCTTCGCCAGCCAAATTTTACAGAGTAAGCTTTACGTCGGTTACGATTCGGCGGGCCAGCATGTCGCGGCTACGGCACGAATTCCGTTGGTTTCCGTTTTCACAGGGCATGCTTGCGAACGGATGCTCTCGCGCTGGCGGCCCACAGGAAAAACAGCTCACGTGGTTGCGGTGAGCGAAGCCGATCGATCCAGTGCGCTCGAACGCACAGTCGATGCTATTGGGGAGGCGGCGGAGGAGGCGTGGGCAACGTCCAAGGGTCGGATGTCGACGTCGACTTAGGTTTAGACGCTGCGGCCTTTGTGGGGGCGGGCGTTGCCGAGACGGCGCTGGCTGGTTGTTCCTGAGTCTGAGTGTCGGAGAGCGGCGCGGGTGCTTGCGCGTCGTAAACAATGCTCGATTCCGTGCCGAATTTACGGTACAAGCGGAACTCTATGTCGTTCTTTGTTCTCTCGTGGCCGGCTCGCATGCGTAGATCAGCCTTGAGTGGGCAGATGTAGGGCTGGCCGCTTATGTCGACATCGTCGTAATCAAGTATCTCGCTGGCTTCCTTTACGGGAAAGCTGCTGGGAATATCAACCGCGACAAATGCGATGCGAAAGATTGCTCCTGTGTCTGGGTCGGCGTAGACTAGCCCTTTATAAGCGGTGATGATGCGCTGCTCGCGTTGGTACTCGATCGAATAGGTGGAGTGGCCGCTATCGATGAAGTAGTTGAAGGCAGCCATGCGCTTGCCTCTGAGAGTGGCCCAGTGATCCCACCCGAATTCGGCTTCACTCTTAGGATCGAAAATGCCGTTCATGAGACTACCGAATTCGCCGACTGAAACTGCGCCACCAAGCTGTTCCATGCTCGTATTGGTGTAGCGATTGTTGATGGAAACTAGTTTGTAATTCTCTTTTCCCTCTGCGTAGCTAAGTTGTGCATTGACTATGTCTATCAGCCGGTAATGATCGCTCAAATTAAAATCTACAAAACGGCGCGTGACCTGCAGACACATAAAATTCGGCAGATTCTCTGTATAGCTCATTGCATACTGTTTGATTTCACCGAGGATCTGCTGCTGGCGCACGGAATCGGGAGGCGGAATGGTTTGCTTCGGCCGCAAAGTGACGCTGTTTTGCCCCGTGGGTGTGGCATCCGGCGTCGTTGTTGGCGAGTAAGTAGAATCGTGGCCAGGCGATTTCAAGGTGGCTGTTTGATCACGTAGCTGCTGTAAGGCTTCGGTTGTACGCGGACCTGCGCCTTGTGCTTCCAAATCCGTTATGGTCTTATCTGTAAGCTTTTCGGTCAGCTGCACTTTTTTTAGATATGCGGCAAGTTGCTTATCGGTGTGCTGTTTTAACGCCAGCTCCGAGCGCACAAAGTCGGCTAACTGCTGAACATTCATTTGCATCTGAGCCTGCATTGCCAAAAGGCAAGACAACAGCAATGCGCTTAGGCGAAACTTCATGTCTCTATGATGACGCAGGGGTTTTGTGTCAAGTTACCGCCGAGGACCGGGGCTTACAGCTTTTGCTGTTTCTCTAATTCGACCGAAATCGTGCCGATTGGGAACCCCATTTGAAAGCGAAGCTGAACGGGTATGCGATCCGCGTCGTCGGTAAGCCAGATGAATAGTCTGCCCTTGCGCCGGTAGAGTAAGTTGTCGAACAAGAACGCCTCGTAACGGATGGTGTGGTAGGTCTTGCCGGCGTTGGTTACGTTTTCTCTCGATTTAGCCTCGATCCTGGCGTTGACCATCTTCTTTCCATCGGTAATGGGAAGAGTGGCCGACTGACCCGGTTCAATGTTCATGAGGCGCACAGCGGCTAGGGCGCCTGCAATGTCGTGGGTGCAGGGGGCTATATCGAGCACTCGTTCAGATGTTCGATTGTTGATCAGGTCGCGCTCCTCGTACTGTACCTGGTGCCGAGAATTCTGGAATGTGAGCCGTATGAAGCGATGCCGTTTGCCTTCCTGAGCATCGAGCACCAAGGTTGATGGACAAAACCTCTCGTAGCTGATGAGTGTGTATTTGTCTACCACCCGATATAAACGGTTGACCACGCCGGCGCTCTCGAGGTTGAGCTCTAATTGCCAGTGATCGGGAGAGGGACGCGAAAGTTGTACGGTGGCCGTTCCCGCAGTAACGAGGCGCCATTCGATACGGTATGAGAGCCTCTCTGGATAGGGAAACCGCTGGCCTTTTGAGGGCTGTTCGCGCGCCAGAGCTAAACCGGTGAGGCACAGCGCAAGGAGGTGCTTGAAACTCATCAGAAGCCGATAGAGGACAGTATTTCGGAGGGCTTGCGCTCGAATGCGCGGCAAATGGCAAACAAGCTTTCAATGCTGGGGAGATTTGCTCCACGTTCGATGGAGCTGATCTGCGAAACGCTAAGCCTGGTCGCCGCAGCAAGATCTTTTAAGGACCAGCCTCGCTCAACCCGCAACAGCTTGACGCGTTGTCCCAATCGATCACGCAAACGATCCTGCGCCGCTCGACCCAAGCTGAATTGCTCAATCGCGTTTTGAAGGGTTTGCCTTAGCTGGGCGAGCGAAAAGGGCTTGGGCAGGTAGTCAAAGACGCGGAGCTTGAAACTCGCGCGCATATCTTCATAGGACGGATAGCCGGTAACGACAATAATGCAGAGCTCAGGCCACTGCGAGAGCAATTGCTCGACCACCTTATCGCCGGTTGCCGCCCCCATTTTCATGTCGAGCAGGAGGATGTCCGGAAGACGCGCTTCTGCGGCGGCAAAGAGTTCCTCGGGGCGCGCGAAGGTTCTGACGGCGTAGCCAGCTTCATCGCGCAACAGATCCTCAATATAGTTCAAGAAGTCGATGTCGTCATCGAGAACGGCGACGTCAATCAGCTCCGTGGCAACTGCCGTTCCTTCGTTCAATAGAGTGCGATGCATCAAAAAAGCTAAGCTGCGGCGGGAAGCAGCACCTCCAAGGAGGCTCCTCCTTCGGGACGGTTCGAAGCGGAAATGGTTCCACCATGTTGGCTAACAATTCCCTCGGCAACAGTCAAACCGAGTCCAGTCCCGCGTGCGTCGAGCCGAGTGCTGACAAAGGCCTCGAAAAGATTCGGGAGCACATGGGCAGGAATACCCGGTCCGTTATCAAGAACCATGCAGCGGACCCAATTCTGACCGCCTCTCTGCAGCAACTTGGATTCTACGGTAATCAGACCTCCGGTCGAAACCGCAAGGAGGGCATTTCGCAAAAGATTTACAAAAACCTGAATCAAGCGATCGGGATTGCCGATAACGGCGTCGCTTGAGGGCACGTGGTTTCGAAAGGTGACAGCGGCAGCCTTTTCATCAATGGCAACAAGCGTCCAGCTTTCGTCTATAAGAGGGCGCAAGAAAACCGATTCGGCCTGCTGCTTGCGCACGCGTGCGAAATCGACCAGGCTCTCACTGATGCGTCGCAGTCGTTGCGTCACTCGCAGCATACGGGCTAGGCGATCCAACGCTTGGGGGTCGTGGGCCGTCTCGATCAGCATCTCAATCGATCCCTGCAAGACAGTCAGAGGAGTATTCAGTTCGTGCGCAACGCTAGTGCTTAGCATGCCAAGGCTCACGAGCCGATCTTGTTCTTCCAGCTTCTGCAAAGCACTGGCGAGGTGGTCCTCCTGCCGCCGCAACTGCGCCACAGTGGCGTTTCTAGAACGCATTATCTGCCCAATTTCGTCATTGAGAATAAATCTCTCATCGATCAGCTCGTGCATGCGGTCATCGCGCTGAGTGGCTTCGTCCGCATCCAGCATGAGCCGCAGCGGCCGATAAACATACTGCGGCATAATCATGAATTCCAGGACGGCGATCGAGAGGAGATAGATGGTGCCGAGGACCACGAACAAGCTGGTGCGGGCTTGGCGCAACGCCTTTTCGTAGAACTCCGGAGAGAGACTGACCTGCCGATACTGGCCAGCAGATTTGGACGATCGGAAAAGGCTGTTTCGCGCCTGCTGCCAGGTGGCGGACGGATGCTCGCGCAGAAACGTCTGGCCTGCGGGCGAAAGCCCCAACTGTGTCGCTGACCCTTCTCGCACGTTGTACACGCTTAATCCGCTCGCTTCCTGGTTGGCGCTCATGGGCAACTCGGCGTCGAAGATTTGCGAGAGCATTCGCAGCTCACGCGCTCGGGCACTTGCGATGTGCTCGGAGAATACTGGTATTACGGAGAGATAAACCGCTACAGCCAAAACAACGAAAAAAAGGTTGTGCAGAACGACGAGCTTGGGCCGCACTTTGAGAGCGCCGAAAGCCCGGACAAAAAATGTTGGCGGCTCGGGCTTAGAGCTGCTGCCGCGCGAGCTCTTCTCCCAGCTCAATCTCCTGCTCCTTGTATTGCAATTGGTAGAGCTTCCAATAGATTCCACGCTGTGCGAGCAATTCCTGATGCGTGCCCATCTCGCGCAACTGCGCCTTATGCATCACGATAATGCGGTCGGCTCGCTGAATAGTAGAAAGGCGATGTGCGATGATCAGCGACGTGCGGCCTGAGACAAGCCGCGTCAACGCCTCTCGGACGCGAAGCTCTGTTTCCGTATCGACGCTCGAAGTGGCTTCATCGAGGATCAGGATGCGCGGGTTATGCGCCAGGGCTCGAGCGAAGCTGATGAGCTGTTTTTGCCCGGTGGAGAAGCCGTTGCCTCTCTCGCGAACGGGCGTGTCAAACCGGTCCGGCAACTCCTCGATGAAATCGAGCAAATTCACTTGCTCGGCGGCGCCCCGCACGACGGTCTGAGTAATGCCTGGCTTGCCTAAGCGGATATTTGTGTCGACGGTCCCGGTAAACAGATACGGGTCTTGCAAGACAACACCGAAATGGCGGCGCAGATCTCCCAGATCGAAGGCGCGCACGTCAATGCCCCCAATTCGAATCGCCCCGCGCTGCACGTCATAAAAGCGAAGCAGAAGGTTCATTAGCGTTGTCTTGCCGGCGCCGGTGTGACCGACTATGGCGACCGTCTCCGCCGCGTCAACACGGAAGCTGATGTCCTTCAATACCCATTCCTCTTCGTTGTAGGCGAACCAGACATGATCGAACTCGATATCCACGGGTCCAGTACGGAAGGGCGCGAAGCTTTCGGGAGAAACGATGCGGGGCCGGGTGTCTAGCAATTTGAAGATGCGCTCGGAGGCGGCCATAGCACCTTGGAGAATGTTGTACTTTTCGCTTAGATCCTGAATGGGGCGGAAGAATCGCAGGCCGTACTGGAAAAACGCGACCAATATGCCGAGCGTGAGTGCGCCCTGCCGTATTCGAAATCCGCCATAAGCAAGCAGAAACGCCAGAGCGGACATGCCCAGGAATTCGACAACCGGGTAGAACCAGCCGTACGCGGTGATTGCGTCTTTAAAGGCCAGCATGTGATCGCGATTAATAGCCGCGAATTCCTGTTTGCTGCGCTCCTCGCGATTAAACAGTTGAAGCACGGAGATGCCTGCGATGTGCTCCTGTAAGTACGCGTTGATTCTGGCGATAGCGATGCGGATGCGCCGGTAGCTTTGCGATGCCTTGCGCCGGAACTGCATTGTGATTAGTACGACGAAGGGCATCACTGCAAGCATCAGGCCGGTCATTCCCGGACTTAGCCGGAACATGATGACGATGACGAATGACAGCATCAGGATGTCACCGATAATGGTGACCAACCCGGAAGCAAATAGGTCGTTGAGAACATCAACATCCGTTGTGAGGCGGGTGACTAATCGCCCCACTGGATTTTTGTCGAAATACGCAACATCGAGCGTCTGTAGGTGCGCCATCAGCTGACGGCGCAAATCGAACATGGCCCTCTGCCCGGTCCACTGCATGAGGTACGTTTGCCCGAAATCAAAGACAAACCCAAGCACCACCACGGCCATATACAGACCGGCTAACTGCGACAGGCCCGTCCAGGCATTGTTCGAAAGCCAGGGGTCGAGTATGCTGTGCGGGCGATGCGCAACAGGGACCAGGTATTTGTCTACTGCTAGCTTGGTAAGCAAAGGCCCGATAATCTGAAGAAGCGAATCGATCAGCAGCAGCACCAAGGAAGCAGCGACGATCAACTTATATGGCTTGAGATAGGTAAGCAGACGCCTCATCAGGCGCGAGTCGTAGGCTTTCCCGAGTACCTCTTCTTCCAACTATTGGTTCTCCAAATAACAGACTAACGTAGCGCTTGCTTGTTGCCCCTTTACTAAGTCATTGATGAATGGTCTCGTCCTGATCGATAAGCCTGCGGGTTGCACCAGCCATGATGTTGTGAACCGTTGGCGAAAGCTGGCCAACACGAAACGCGTAGGGCATCTAGGCACACTGGATCCGATGGCCACCGGTTTATTAGTGCTGATGACAGGCCGCGCGACACGCCTGGCGCAATATTTGGGTGCGAGTGACAAAACATACGTCGCGGAAATTGTATTTGGCATCATCTCGGATACGTACGATATCGAGGGCGTGAGCGTTCGAACCGGTGTTCCTGCGCCTTCTGATGTAACGCTAGTTCGCCGGGCTTTGGACCCATTCCGAGGCACCTTTCTGCAAACCCCGCCAGCCGTGTCCGCTAAGAAAGTGCATGGCGTCGCCGCTTACAAGCTAGTGCGAAAACAGATTCCTGTCGATTTGAGGGCTGTTGAAGTGGCGGTGAAACGACTTGAAGTCGAGAGCATCGAGCCGGGAAAAATCGAGCTGGTTGTGACATGCTCGTCCGGAACGTATATTCGCAGCTTGGCTCACGATCTGGGTCAGCAACTCGGGTGCGGGGCCGTACTGAGTAAATTAAGACGTATACAAAGCGGTGAATTTACGATTAAACAGGCGAGGACCCTTGACGAGTTCGGGCAACTTGCCGAGGCTGATCAGCTCTGTGATGCGGTTATTCCGCCAGCCCGTTTATTGCCGCAATTCCCGGCAGAATACTTCGACTCACGCATCGAAGCACAAATCCGGCAAGGGCGCGATTTTCGAACTTCGCCTTTTGTTGTTCCTCCGGGCGCACAATTTGTCAAAGCGCTGTCGCATTCAGGCGAGCTTATAGCCATCGGTGAATTAATAATTCCTAACTTCTATCACCCGGCCACCGTTTTGTGAGATAGATCATGTAGTGGTCCTGTGCTCTGTGCTAAACAAGTAACTTCAGTTGACTCTAACCTTCATGACGTGGCGTGACGTTACACGTGCGATTGCGACGCTTGTTTTCTTGAGCGCGCTTTGGGTGATGGCGCAAGCTCCTGGAAATCAGGATGCTCCGCCGCGTCCGAAAGCTCAGTTTTTCGCAGGGATTGTGACGGATTTAGGCGCCAAACATGTCACCGTGTCGCGTTCTCTGGTTGGCCGGCCACGGGAGAACCGAACTTTCATGATCACGCATCGAACTAAGGTCAGCAGGCCTCTAAGAATGAAATCCAGAGTAACGGTGCGGTACGTCCGTATGCCGGAAGGCGACGAGGCGCTCGAGATTCAGGTTCGATCGCAAACCCGGCCACTGCATCCGGCCTAACTGCCGGATTTCGCAGGTTGTGTGGCTCTCTTCGCGACGCGGCGCTTTTTAGCCCATTCCGGTTTATTTTCCTGATACCCGCGCGCAATAGCGAGTGCATCCGGCTCTACATTCTTCGTAATTACGGAACCCGCGGCAATAAATGCGCCTTCACCAATAGACAGGGGAGCGACGAGGGTTGAGTTGCTACCAACAAAAACGTCATTAGCGATGTTGGTTTGATGCTTCTGTTGGCCGTCGTAATTGCAGGTGATTGTTCCGGCGCCGATGTTTACGCCCGAGCCGATAACTGAATCGCCGAGATAGGCAAGATGGCTGGCCTTGGCACCCCGACCCAACGTAGTTTTTTTGAGTTCGACGAAATTGCCGATGTGCGAGTTTTCCCAAGCTTCGGCATGCATTCTGAGGCGCGAGAACGGTCCCACCGAGGCATTGGCTCCGATCGAAGAAGCTTCCGCCACGACGTAGGGCAGAATTGTTACGCCGTCCGCGATTTCACAGTCGCGAATGACAGCACCGGTTGCAATGCGGCAGTTCGCGCCGATACGCGTGCGTCCGCGCAATTGTACGTTCGCTTCGAGGAGTGAATCCTGGCCGATTTGAACGTCGACGTCAATGGTGACGCTGTCTGGATTTTCGATGGTTACACCTGAAAGCATCAGCTCGCTGGTTTTCCTGGCGCGCAGGATCTTGTCGGCGATCGCTAACTCGACGCGTGTGTTAATGCCGAGCAACTCACTGTCATCTTCGATAAGCAGAGGAGCAACGGGATGACCGTGTTGAGTCAAGATCTCGATCATGTCCGTCAAATAATATTCTTTGGCCGGGTTATCCGGTTTTACTTCGCTGATGTATTGCCAAAAGAGCTTGGCATCGAAGCAATACAGGCCGGTGTTGATTTCTCGGATATCGAGCTGTTCGCGAGTAGCTGCTTTTTGCTCAACAATGGCCGAGATCAGTCCTTTTTCGTTTCTCAGCACACGGCCGTAACCGGCAGCGTCGGTAAGTTCAGTCGTTACCAAAGCGCCGCCTAGCGATTTGCTGCGTTGAAGATTAAGAAGAGACTGCAGGGTAGCTATGGTCAGCAGAGGTCCGTCGCCGTTAAGAATCAGCACTTGACCGCTTTCGGAGTGTATGGCTCCACGGGCACAGAGAACTGCGTCAGCGGTGCCCCTTTGCTCGGGTTGTTCGGCGAAGGCGATCTCAGGAACTCTAACACTTTGACGAACCTGGTCCGCTTGGTAACCAATCACCGCGACAATTTTCTCCGGCCGTGCGACGTGCAGCGCAGCCCGAATCACGTGATTTAATAACGTGTCGCCGGCGACCTCATGTAGAACCTTCGCCTTCTTCGATTTCATTCGCGTTCCGAGCCCAGCGGCCAGAATCACGACGGTGATGTTTTCTGTCATCTAAATTTTGCGCGCTGTAGGGCGAGTGCTTCTTGCCTAACGTGCTGCGCTCGAGAACGGCTGGCGAGATCTATGGCCACATCGGCCAACGCCGCTGGGTCATGGCGGACTTTGCGCGGTACCTGCGTTGCGTCGCCCAGCAGGTCAGCGGCGACCACTTTAACGCCCAGGGCCGCGAGCTTCTCAAAATCGTTTTCGACAGGTCTTACGTGCTCCTTCGCGTATTTGCGTTTCAGAGCGGGAGAGATAGGCGCGGTGTTCAACACAACGCAATCCGTCAGGTTCCGTCCTGCGTGCGCGTGTATGGCCTCGACGTGGCGGGAAGCGGAAAAATTGATGGTTTCGCCCGGCTGCCACATTAAATTCACGAAGTAGACCTTCAGGGCAGAGGAGCGGTCAATCGCTTCTGAGATACCGTTAACCAGCATGTTTGGGATCACGCTGGTGTAGAGGGAGCCGGGGCCAAGCGTAATCAGGTCAGCTTTGCGGATCGCATCGAGGGTCTCCCGCAAAGGCTCACAATTTTCTGGGCGCAGGCGGATGAGCTCAATCGGGCGGCGACTTTTGCTGATTCTGCTTTCTCCTCGGACAACAGTGCCATCGGACAGCACAGCTTCGAGCGTCACCTTGGTTGAAGTCGCCGGGAAGATGCGGCCGCGGATCGCAAGAATCTCAGAGGACAGCTTGACAGCGTGAGCGAAATCGCCGGTGATCTCATTCATGGCTGCGAGAAACAGGTTCCCAAAGCTATGGCCCTTCAGGCCGCGACCCGATGCGAAGCGATATTGAAAGAGTTGGCACAACAGCGGCTCGTCTTCGGAAAGCGCAGCCATGCAATTGCGGATGTCTCCGGGCGGAGGAATATCGAGATCTCTGCGCAGGCGGCCGGAACTGCCGCCATCATCGCTGACTGTAACGACGGCTGTAATCTCGACAACCGGGGTTCCCGGTTCAGGCAATTCTTCACCGCCCCGAGCGTGTTTCTTTAAACCGGATAAAAGAGTTGATAGCCCAGTCCCGCCGCCGATCGAAACGATTCGGAGCGGGGTTTTCAGAATGCTTTTCTGAAGAGGCGAGACGCGCGTCAGACTCGACATTGCCGACTCGTTAAAGGATCTCACGAAAGGAGGCAGGAACTAAGGCGGGCGTAAACGGCTCCAATTTGTTTGTCAGAAACGAAGCGCGATTGCTGGAACCGCTCGCTCGAGCGATCAGCGGCCTTTCCTAGGCTTCTCTTCCTCGTCGTCGTAAACCGGAACCGTATCAAGATCCTCTGCTTCGAAAACCTGGCCGCAATCCAGGCATCGGACATAATCGATACCATCGCGCCGGTACAGGAACTCGGTTCGCTCGTGCTGACATCCTTGCATAGCGAAGTAACACCTATTCTAGACTGAGCAATATGGCTGTCAAGTGCTCACCGAAGATTTGACATTTTTGACATACAGCGAAGCCCAAAGTGGCTTTAACAGGTGAAAATCCCAGTATCTATCACTCTGAATCCGCATGCAGTGGATCTTGGTGAGCAGATCGCGGCTCTTCCGGGCAGTTCGGGCGTTTACGTGCTAACAGGCACGGCCCAAGCAAACGGATCATCTCACTTACACCTGGGTTGGTCGGCGAATTTGCGCAAGCGGTTTACCCGTCTGCTTGTCTCTTCATCTGCGGTGCCGGAGAGCCAAATCGGCCGCGTCCGAGCGAGCCTGGCCCGCATTGAATGCTGGGTGACCGGGTCGAAACTTGAAAGTTCTTTGCTGATGTACGAGCTGGCGAGCGAGTACTTCCCGGATGCTTACGCGAAGCGCCTACGATTACGTATGCCTTGGTTTGTTGGACTGACCGGCAGCGATCCCTTTCCCCGTGTCGTTATCGTGAACC
Organism: Bryobacteraceae bacterium; assembly: GCA_045807905.1. Taxonomy (GTDB): domain Bacteria; phylum Acidobacteriota; class Terriglobia; order Bryobacterales; family Bryobacteraceae; genus Bog-105. Next base: position 45,588 of record JBJMGM010000091.1, read on the forward strand.
GCATCGCGCGAAACGATGGAGTGTTTTACGGCCCCTTCCCCAGTCGGGATTTAGCGCAGCAATATGAGCAAGAGATTGCAGGCTTGTTCCAGTTGCGGCGGTGTGTCGAGCGGCTAACGCCCGAACCGGCGCATCCGGGCTGCATTTACGGCGAAATAAATCAGTGCCTCCGGCCGTGTCAATGCGCCGTGACCACGGAAGAGTATGCAACTGAAGTCGCTCGGGTTGGGGACTTCCTATCCACAAACGGCAAGAGCACATTGAACGCACTCTCGGCGGCGCGCGACCGCGCTTGTGAGGACACCGATTTCGAACAGGCGGCTTATATTCACAAGCGAATCGAAAGAGTGAATGCGGCAGCAGCAGCACGAGACGAAGTTGTGGACGACGTTCAACGGTTCAATGGGGTAGCGCTTACACGCGCGGTGCAAAGCCGCCAATTCCGGTTGTGGCTCATGGTCGGGGGGTTCTGGCAGGAACCCATTACGCTCGATTTCTCTGCTAGCGAGGCGCGCACGCAGTCGCTCGATCAGGAGCTGCGCGAGCGGATCAGCGTAGCGCTTGAGAGCGTGGTAACAGAAGGCAAGCGAATTGAAGAGTTGGCGATCTTTTCGCGCTGGTATTTCTCGTCCTGGCGAGATGGGTACTGGTATAGGTTTCGCACGCTCGCAGACTTGAATTATCGCCGTTTGGTACGGGATATTTCTAAGATGGCGCAGGCGGATACCACTAATGCCGTTTGAGAAGTCAATGCGTGTTAGGTTGTGCTCATGGCTGTGAACGAGGAAGTTGAAGAACATGTACAGCACGCCCACGACCCCTTTGATAAGACGGTTGCGGGAACCATGGCGATCATCGCAGCGTTGCTGGCCGTGGTATCGGTCTTAGGGCAGCATTTCCAAGCAGAGGAGTTACTAAGCCAGCAAAGAGCTTCGGACCAGTGGGCCTTCTATCAAGCTAAGGACATTCGGCGATATACGGCGCAGGTGGCCGAAGACACGCTGGCACAGATGAAGGGTGCCGCCGCACCGATCAACAAGTACGCTCAAGACGAGAAAAGGTACGACAAACAGCGAGGCGAGATACAAGAGCAGGCCCGTGAATTTGAGAAAGAGCGGGACAAGAGCGCCCATGAAGCCGTACGCTTCCACGTTGGTGAGGTTTTCCTCGAGGTCGCGATTGTGTTCTCGTCTCTGTCGATTTTGATGAAGCAGAGAGCGCTATTTGTGGCGGGCACTGTCGCCGCGCTGGTGGGAGTCGTGATTTCGCTTACGGCTTTGACGGCTTAGGCAGTCTTCCGGGGTCGACCGAAACTGCTACACCCGCCCTGCGCCCTGCTGCTACGAGTTCCTCAAGCTGCTTTTCCGTTAGCGAAAAAGTAGCGTGCAGTGTAGGGCCGCTGCTCGTGATCTTCATGCTGTCGACGGCAGAAGCGACAATGGCCGCGCGAGGATCATTCTGGCGCTGCATTTGAACCATGCTCGCGCCAAAGTGCAACACATCGGCCAACGAAACGGCATCTTGGGGTGAGCGAGTGCTGGCGTCAAGGGAAAATTCAACCATGTCCCCGAAGTGAACGCCACCGCTCGACTGCAAAATCGATTGCAGAGCTTGAGCGTGCTGCATGGGTTGACTGGTCTCATGCTCCAGATGGCGGGTTAGATAAGATCCCGGCATGGATGAGGCGAACCATGCGTCATTGGCTGCGCTCGCCTTGACGACCTGATCCTGAAGGGCAGCATCGAGAACTGTGGGGGTCGCCCGGCCGGCAACGATTTGCCTTAAAGTGGCGCGGTCAGCCAGCACTGCGATGCCGCCGTCCAAGAACGCCACGCCTGAATTGTGATGATTTTCCCGGGCCTTGAGCATCAGGTGAACGCCCTGGTAGGTTTCGACCGCCGCGCCCTTCGCCTTGGCTTTTGCCTCGATGCGATTTTGATCGAAGCTGCCGCGGGCGAGGACTACGAATGACGGCTGAGTATTGACTTCGCCGGGACCTGAGGTTGCAAACAGCACTTCATTGAGATCGCGGCGTGGATCAAAGCCGGTTTCTTCAGTGAGTTGCTGGAACCGTTCGTCCTCGGTATCGATCTGGTTGAGGAGATATCGGCCGAATTGAGAGCTCCGAGCTTGGTCGAGCTGAATACCGGAAACGAGCTTGGTTCCCGGCGGGACAAGACCAAGCAGAGCGGGATCGACAGCCCCAGATAGCGAAAGGCCTCCGGAAACGAAAACTGCGGCGATAGCCCGGGCGTGGCGCATGTAGATAACTCCCTTCATCCACTTTACGCTTCAAAGTGTGGAAAAGTTCCCTTCAGAGGTCAGATCGCTTATTTCGCCTCGCTCTCTTGGCCCCGAACGCGAGAAAGGTAGTAACGGCTCCGAATACGATGGATCCCGGAATGGCCAGGGTGAGGGCGATCCGCCGCTCGGAAGGGAAAAGGAACGCGGATCCGAGCGCGAGGGAAATGGTACCTAAAATGCTCGGGATGAAGTACGCGTCCCAAAGGGTTTCCGCAATTAGGAAGAGCGCGGCCAGAGTAACCAGTAAGACTCCCGAGGCGAGAGGCGAATTGCGCCATAAGAAGTAAGCACCCACAACCGCCAAAACTGAGCCGAGAAGTCCGGGCAGGAGGCGGCCGGGGCGCACGAACTCGGCATACATTGAAAGTACTCCGAAGATCACGAGCAGGAAAGCTGTGTTTGGGCCCACCCTCATGGCCTGCGGGTCGTCACTAGGGCATTCGGAGCGGGACAGAGGCGGTGCGGGCGGAAAGTGCAGCGGGTTCGATCGCACGAAGCGGTAGCTCAAACCAGAAGGTTGAGCCCGGCTGTGGGTTATTGTTGTCGATTCCGATCCGGCCGCCCATGATCTCGACCAACTGCTTGGAGATGGTCAGTCCAAGGCCAGTCCCACCGAAACGACGGCGGGTAGTGGCATCGGCTTGGAAGAAAGCCTCGAAAATGCGCGCGCGAAAATCTTCCTCAACTCCGATACCGGAATCGATTACCTCACAACGTAGACGCGGTTCTCCCGTGGTCAAGCTGAGCCGAACGTGCACACCGCCTTTGGCGGTAAATTTTATAGCATTCGCGATCAAATTAGAAAGGATTTGGCGGACGCGCACACTGTCGCCGTACGTATACGCGGGTAGGCGGGGATCGATTTCATAGGTAAGAGCGAGGCCTTTTGCACCGGCGCGCAAGCCAAGCAGCTTAAGAACGCTCCTGACACTTTCGTGCATATCGAACGGCCCCTCAGTGAGCGAAAGCCTACCTGCCTCGATCTGAGAGAGATCCAAAATATCGTTGATGATGGTCAGCAGATCGGTCGCACACTGGTTGATCGCTTCGGCATACTCGCGCTGATCAGGGGTGAGATCGCTGTTTGTTAGCAGATCGATCATTCCCATGATTCCGTTCATGGGAGTTCGCAGCTCGTGCGAGGTGTTGGCGAGGAAGCGTTCTTTGAGCTGGGTGGCCTCGCGGGCCAGCCGTAAGGCCTCGCTCAATTCCTCATTCGTCTGTTGGAGGGCACGGGACGACTCCTCAAGACGCTGCTGGGCCTGTTTGCGGTCGGTAACGTCACGCCCAATCCCTTGGATCGCGAATGGATGGCCGCGGCGGTAAATGATGCGTGTACTCACTTCGAGGAAGCGACGATTACCGAATTTCGAGAGGATAGGAAGCTCATAATGCTGCGTGGGGCTGCCGCCAAGATGAGCGCGGATGATGTCATGGGTCTGATGACGCGCTTCCTCCGCGACAAGCTGGTCGAAATTCTCACCTAAGACCTCCGTACGGGAGTAGCCAGTGAGGTATTCGGCCGCGCGGTTCACGGCGATAATCTTGCCTTTCAGATCATGAAGAAAAATGACGTCGTTCGCGTTTTCAAAGAGCTCGCGAAAACGTTCTTCGCTGGTTCTTAAGGCCTCTTCCGCCATGTGGCGCCCGGTTTCGTCCTGAATCATGGCGATTCTCGCGTCGACTCCTTCGAGCTCGAAGACAAACGAGACCATGTTCACCACGAGCTCTTGATTTTGAGCACCACGATGAACGAAAGGCCCGATAGCGTTCACGGGGCGGCGGAGCTCCGCAATCAGTTCAGTGCGGTCGGGCTGGTCTTCGGCAGAAAAAAGATCAATGAGGTTTAGCGAGCAAATCTGTTCACGCCCATACCCATAAAGCGCCAGCGCGCTGTCGTTGGCTTCCAGAATGTCGAGGGAGCTGGCCCGGTAAAGGATGACGGGCAGCGGATTCTCGAAAAAAGCCCGGCGGTAGCTGGATAGGCGGTTTTCGAGGTTTTGGACCGAGGTTTCGAGTTGTGCGACTCGGGCTCGTAGTTGCTCAGGCGAGTCGGCGTACACGGCGGTGTCCTTTTCGCTCACCAGCACTGTTATTCAATGTACCGTGAATTCGAGCGTTTTGAAAATGGTTTTTCCAGGGGCCATTTTGCGAAACGAAGTCCTGGCGAAGCTGCTTATTTTCAGCTATATGGGTGAAGCGAATTACGCCTTAATGCAGCTTAGTTCTGTTCAAAAAGGCGGGCAAAGTAACTACCACGATAGGCGGCTAAGTTCAAACGAAGCTTCACTCTCGGCGCGACTCCCGTTCATGGCGTAATGCGATAGCATTGGGATACGGCGATGGAGTTCGCCACAACCGCCTGCGACGGCTGATGACTCCTACTAATTCAACTGTTGGAGTCTTTTATCTTGCAAACCTTTCTATTCATTTCATTAGGAGCCGCGCTCGGCGCTAATCTCCGGTATTTCGTCGGCCAATGTGTCGCCAGGCTGATTCCGTCCAGTCTGCCTTACGGCACGTTGATCATCAACGTTACGGGGAGCTTCATACTGGCGCTTTTTCTGGTCTGGACCACTGAGCGTGTGCTTGCAGATCCACGCTGGCGCTTGATCATTGCTGTCGGCTTTTGTGGCGGTTACACAACGTTTTCGAGCTATGCATACGAGACGTTTGCGTTGTTTGAGCAGGGTCAATGGCTCACATGCGCACTGAACATTCTCGCGAATAATGTGCTGTGCTTATCAGGTACTGTGCTGGGAGCCATGCTGGCGCGCGCTGTATAGGAACCGAACCATGAACACTGCCGTGCAAGTGACGATGTATCTGAACGAGTCGGATCAGTGGCATCACAAGCCACTGTACTCGGAAGTCCTTCAATTCCTGAGGAAGGAGAATGTGGCCGGTGCGAGTGCGGTTCACGCGATCGCAGGTTTTAATGGGCGCAATCGCGTACACACGTCGAGCCTCGTGGATGCAGGCGGAAACGTGCCGGTGGTGATCATCTTTGTTGATTTCGAAGAGCATGTGACGAGAGTTCTTCCGACCCTGTGTGAAATGGCGCCGCACCGGCTCATTGTTCGCGAAAACGTTGTGATCGAGCAAGGCAATCTCGATTAATTGTCCGGGCAAGTTTATGCGGTGCCTCATGAATCAAATCGCATGAGCAGTGGGCCGAGAATATACGCGCTGAAACAGCCGATTAGATACAGAATCCCGGAGGTCCAAAGGACAGCGCGGCTGAACCGGCTCGCCGCTTCACAGGCCTGCGGATCGTCGGGGGTGCATGCTCCGCGGCGTCGCTGAAGTTCCGGGGCGATTCGATACGCGTAGAGAAAATTGCTGCCAATCAGGACGCTGGCGATTGTGAAGACCCAGTTCTTGTGATGGGAGAGATCCACCAGCCATGGCGCAGATGAGAGCACAGAGGCGACGGTCGCTCCGAGTCCGAAGAGCACAAAGAGCGATGGAAGCGCGCAGCAAAGAAGCGTGCTGAAAGACGTGAATAAAGATATATAGCTGAAGGCGCCGCTGCGCGTGCGAGACGGTGCAATGGGCGGTGGCACGGTCACGTTCCTTTCTGGGCGGATGGCATTATTTCGGTGACTTGAAGGTCGACGGGAATTTTAAAGTCCTTGGCGGGATTCAGAACTCCACGTAGCGTCACTCGTTGTCCGACCGAGTTACTGAGCTGCCGGTAAGCAGCAGGGTCCCGCGTGTTCGGGGCGAGCGGTATCACCACATTCGCTCCGGTGACTTTTAACTGTGGCTTTGCTGAGTCGCCACTTAGCTCGCCTCGCACCAGAACCGTGGTTGCCTTGGGCGTGTAGCCTTGATCGTGAATGAGCTTCCAGAGCTGGGGTACGGTGACCGTGTTCCCGGGTTTGAGCTTCACCGTCGCGAGGCCCTTATTGAGACTCACGTCGACCGAATCTACGCCTGGCACTTTTTTCAAAGCCACGTACACGACGTGGGCACAAGTCATTCAATCCATGCCAAAGATGGACAGATCAATTTGGAGCAGCTCGGCGCGGATGGGGGCAACCACAGCAAGCATCGCGATCAATAACAGAGGGAGTCCTTTTTTCATTGCGGGGATCCTTTCAAAAGAAATAAGCAAAAGTTAGAGCAAAGCGATACCGTTCACGCGGGTAAAGTGGACCTGTATCGCGGTATAGAGGAAACTGCATACCGGCTTCAACACCGATATTTCTATAGACGCCCAGTAAGCTTGGGCCGAGGAAGAGTTGCTGCGCCTGCGTGTTGGCGACCTCAATCGCGTGGCGTTGAAGCAGTCCCGTTCGTTCGCCAGTAAACTCGCCGAAGATGCGCCAATCCCAGCGCGGATAGTCCGTGCGCCAGGACTGGGGCCGATAGCCATAGACAAGCGTATATGTGAGCAGATCGGGCCGCCGGTCTTGATGCGATTCGGCGTAGGGTTGATAGCTGATACCGCCCCACACATATTGGCTGCGCGACGCGATACCGGTCACTGCGCCAACCAGATAACCCGGACCGCTATGGAGATCCCGGTACAGACCGGCCTCGGCTTGGGGGCCAGGAAGAAGAATGCCGCCGACAAGCGTGCTCTCAATCCGCTTTCCGCGTAGATCTTTGCGCCGAAACCGCCACCAGGCCAAGCCGCTGAAGTCGCCACTGGCCGGTGTAGTGGTTGTGATTGATGAGCGCGCGTAGGGGTCGGGTTCGATGACAAGCGGAGCGGAGACGGTGAGCTTTAGATTGGCCGTGAGGCCGTAGGACAGAGCGGCCTCAATGCCTGCCGCGATCCCGCCCGTGCCGCCGCGTCCATTCAGGCCGAGATCGAGGCTCCAGCCACCCTGAGGATTCGTGGGCGTGGCGAGGCCAAACACGGGCCCGTGATCGGCCGCGAACAATGGCGCGCCGAGGATTGAAATGGACAAGAGGACAACACAATTTGTACGACGAGGCACGAGTTCTCCTTTTCTTTTGGGTTCGCACTGAGGCGCAAATATGCTTGCGGAGCACGTCTGCGCACCAAATCAGAAAAGAAAGGGTTTAGATCAGGAAAGTGGAAAACAGAGCTTGGCGGTCGGGAGGCGAGGGATCTGAGGGTTGCAGTTGAAGCTCGACCGAGCGCGGCGGGGCTGGAGCGGGGGAGATCAACTTGAACCCTTGGTTCAGGGCAACGAGCGTGACGTGGTGATCGATCGCGCCGTGGCGCTCAAAGGCGAGCTGCTTACAATCTCGCCCAGCGAGCGGCTGCTTAACGGGAGTCGACGTGTTCTCTGGACGCGTTGGATGAAGGGCCGATAGGCTGCCCTTAGAGTGACGCGGTTGTGGTTTGCAGTGCCCGTTCGGAGAGCAACAGCTGCTTGCCGCGGCTCGCCACATAAAAAACTGATCGCACGAGACGCAGCCGCCCCACATGGTCGTTGCAAGCAGCAGCAGTGCGCATAGCGAGCTGGTAACAGTTCGGAGCACTTCTACCCCGGAGGATAGCAGGTTTCGACGAAGCCGAAGGGCCTCGTTTCGCGCGGTTCGATTAGGAGGCAGCAGCGGACGTCAAGCTGCTGTTTATCGCAGTCCAAAGGGTACTGACACTCCCTCCAGCGGCAGAGAGGAGAGCAACTGCCGCGAGTGCTATGAATGCGAGCAGCAACGAATACTCGACGAGATCCTGTCCTTCTTCATCGTTCCAGAAAGCCGACAAGTGTGGGTTCATGGCTTAGTAGGAGGTTGCCTTTCTGCTCTTATCGGCTGATGCAGTGTTTTGTTGATCTCTTCTTTGCTCTTTCTTGGTCCGACGCGGTTTATAAAACGGCGATTTGTACACTGGAACAGAATTATGTTCCGAAACTGGGTTGTCGCCGCGGGCATGGCGGCGCTGAGTGCCGCAAACGTGTTTTGCGCACCGGAGACGGTGGCGCCAAAGATCGATAAACAAAAGCTTGAAGCTTACGTACGCTACGCGGAAGGCTATGCGCCAGAGGTGAAGATAACGATCGACGATCCGGCGCCGAGCCCGTTTCCAGGTTATTACCGCGTGCTGGTGCATCTGGCTGCGGGCACACACAGACTTGACCGGCTGTATTACCTGACCCAGAATGGCGAGCAATTGATCAGCGGCAGTATCTGGAAGCTGAATGAGAGTCCGTTCCTCGACACTTTAGAACACCTGCCCGCAGATGGTCCTTCTTTAGGTCCGTCAAACGCGAAGGTGACGCTGGTTGTTTTCAGCGACTTCGAATGCCCGTATTGCCGGGAATTAGCGAAGACGCTGCGCGACAACATCTCTCAGAAGTATCCGGCTGAGGTGCGGGTCGTGTTCAAGGATTTCCCAATTGAATCCATTCATAAATGGGCGCGGGCTGCATCGGAAGCGGCCCACTGCCTAGGCAGCCAGAAACCTGGCGCCTTCTGGGCCTTTCATGATTGGGTGTTCGAGCACCAACAGGAGGTTAATGAGACCAATCTGCGTGACCATGTGCTTACGCTAGCGAAGCAGCAGAATTTGGATCTTCCACAGGTTTCGAGCTGCATGGCGGATCATGCCACAGCGCAGCAGGTCACTCAAAGTGAGCAGGTGGGTGCGGCATTACAGATTTCGCAGACGCCTACTACCTTCGTAAACGGACGGATGCTCAGCGGAGCAGTTCCCTGGCAGACGCTCGACAACGTTATCAAAATGGAAGTGAACCGCTCCAAAGAGCTTGCGGCCGGTTCTGCGGAGAAATGTTGTGAGGCAGGCATACCCACCGTGGCCAGCAAGTAAAGCACCTATATCGTACGGCATAGTGACAGGACCTGCGGATTCGAAATTCCTCATTTGAAACGCTTTGACTGCCGATAGGATACATTGGGTGCATTGCTACGGCGGCGCCCTGAAGATCAAGAGGAGAGGTATATAGGCGACGTGCTAGCGACTGCGGACAATCTAATGGAAACTTGCGGCGTAGAAGCTTTTCGGCTGCCGCCTTTGATTTTGCACCCCTTCTCAAGCCCGGAGGACAGTTCTGTTCTGATGGAGAGCTCGCGGGCGAGCCTCGCGCTCCAAGGCTTTCTGCCAAGTGAAGAGACTTCGTCGCATGATCTTGACCAGCAACTTCTTCGCGGGCGATATGCGGAATTGCGGATGCTCTTCTATATCGGGAAAGATCTGGTTCGCTGGATGGAGCAATGTGCCGAAACAGCTACGGCGTCGCGAAAATTCGAGGACCGGCGGATTCGGCCTGAGACCTTCGCGGTGCTCTTGGTGCAACAGATACCGGCTCATATTCGCACGAAGCTAGAAGCCTGGGGAGTGCTTGATTTCTGCTCTCTCTTCCGCCGCGCTATCGGATTACACGCGGTCTTTCACGAGCTCCCAGAGAGTGAAGGTTTTAGTTCAGACTTTTTGCGCCGTTATCATCGATACGTAGATCACTGGTATCAACAGCGCCTGAAAGATTCAGGCTTTGAGCCGCCCAAGACAGATGAGTTTACGTTTGACCTTTACGCCTCGGGTGAGTACACGTTAATGCTGGAGCAAAGCTGGAGGGATTCTACCGACGAAAGTGCGCCGGCTGAGTAGGGGCGGAACGGTTTTAGGGTTCGTTGGCGCTTGCTGGTCACGTGTTTGCCTTGTCACCGCGGGGCAACTCAGGAATAAATTTGGCGCGAGTTGAGTTTGCTTGCTCAATTTTGGAGCCGCCCGCTCCCGCATGGCGTTGGGCAATTCACAAGGCGTGATCTCGTCAGTGATGATGAGCAATGGGTAACCTTGCAGAGTGGGTGAACGGCGGATTCGACTAAAAATTGTTCAAGTGGGCGAGGTCGTGCTTCGGGACCGCGCGAGAGGTCTGACAGCAGCTGAGATCCGGGGCCGGGAGATTCAGGAGCTCATTGAGTGGATGCGCGAGACGATGCACGATGCGCCCGGAGTTGGGTTGGCGGCTCCCCAGGTCGGACTCTCGTTGCAGCTTGCCGTTATTGAGGACAAACCGGAATATACCCGCGATGCTCCCGCGGATACCATCAAGGAACGCGATCGAAGGCCAGTTCCATTTCATGTGATCATCAATCCGAAACTTACGGTGGGCCCGGGTCCAGCACTCGAATTTTTTGAAGGCTGCTTGAGCTTGAACGGCTTTACCGCGCTAGTCCCCAGGGCCCGCGAGGTCACGGTGGAGTGCCTGGACCATCGGGGTGAGCCAAACGTGATTCATGGGTCTGGCTGGTACGCAAGAATTTTGCAGCACGAGATCGATCACCTGCACGGGACTCTTTACATCGACCGCATGCACTCGCGCACATTCATGACAATGGAGAACTTCAACCGTTACTGGAAGGACAAACCAATCGCCGGAGTGCGGGAACTGGCCGGCAAAAGCATTCCGTAAACGGCTGCGATTCCAGGTTAAAGTATTGGTTTAAATCCGGATTATTCCAGTTTCAAAGTGCCGAATGCCTCGGGCACGTGGTACGTCTGTTTGTGCGTCGGCTGCCACGCGATTGCTTTCGGCGACGAACTCGGGCCTTGAGCACGATAGAAATTCACGCGTAGAGTGTTTCCCGGGCCGGCGGCTTTCGCGTCGACTGCTGAGTATGGAATCCGCATGCACGCGTACCAGATTTTGGAACGATCATCGATTCGGGCCGCTACTGCAAAGCCTGAATTCCAATTCCAGCCATCTTCGTGATGCGGATTGTTCAAGTTAATGTCGAGGTCAACCCACTCGCCTTTCGGGGATACCTCGAATTCCTTGTACTTGCGAATGTTTTGAAAATCCGAGCCGATAAAGACTTCCGCCACATCCCAGTTCCAGAGCCGATTTGTTTCTATGTCCGTTCTCGGGTCAGGCTTGAGGTTTAGCTGCTCGTAGTTGCAGATGAACAGAAAATACAGATTCTGGTTCGTCCACCGCGAGCGCACTTCGGTGCGGTGGCCGGAAACCGGCTTGCCGAACGGATCGCCGTTAAAGATGATGGCCGGAGCGGCACGCCAGAATGGGGAATTCGGATCGGTTTGAGGAGGTATATCTTCGGCGGCATGTCTACTTTCAAACACACGCGATGCCTGCCCCGATACCAGAACCGCGGCACAGGCTACAAATAACGAAACTCTCACTGAAAGCATGACTTTATCGTTTCAACGATGAGACGATGTTCGTTCGAGCTTTTCTTCAGGCGCCGCGCGGAGTCGATCTTTAGCCAGGCGGCCCTCGCTGGCGCGGTCGAACTTTACGGAAACCAGCTTCGAGATTCCAGCTTCCTGCATGGTCACTCCATAGAGACTTTGTGCCGCTTCCATTGTCCGTTTGGCGTGTGTGATCACGATGAACTGAGTTTGCTGCGACATCTCTTTCAGCAGCCTGGTGAGGCGCTCTATGTTGGGCTCATCAAGTGGAGCATCCACCTCATCGAGAACGCAGAATGGACTAGGCGTGTACTGAAAAATGGCCATCAATAAAGCCATCGCGGTTAACGACTTCTCGCCGCCTGATAACAGCAATACGCTCTGTAATTTCTTACCCGGAGGCGAGGCAACGATGTCAATTCCTGATTCGGCAATATTATCTTCTTCGGTGAGCCGCATTTCACCCAGACCACCGCCGAATAGGTTGGTGAACATCTCTCGGAAATTCGCATTGATTGCGTGGAAAGCTTCAGCAAAGCGCTTCCGCGATTCGTCGTCGATTTGATGAATCGCCTTTTCCGTGTCGCGTATGGAATCGAGCAAATCCTGCCGCTGTGCGTTCAGGAACTCCTGTCGTGCCTGCGCCTCATCGTATTCTGCCAAAGCATCCGGATTCACAGGACCTAACGCCTCGATCTTTCGCTGGGCTTCTGTATACTTGCTCTCGATATTTTCTAGCTCGGGGCCATCGGGAACAGTTTCAATGCCAGCAAGGAGCTGTTCCAGATTCGTGTCCAGCTCTCTTACGGAGGTTTCATCAAGATGTTTCAGGTCGGACTCTGCTCGCGCGAATGCTACCTGCAAATCAGTTCGCTTGTCTTGGGTGGTTTGCAGTTGCGCTCTCAACCGTTTTAGTTCTTCTTCTATCGCTGATAACTGTGCTCGCACACCTGCCTCTTGCGCGGCGAGCTGGCCGACGGTTTCGACTGCAACCGAGATCGAGCTGTTCAATTCAGCGCTCTTGGCCTCCAACTCTTTGTTGCTGGCAAGAAACTCGGTGCGTTCCGCAATCAAACGTTCCGTTTCGCGCCCGATCTGTTCCTGCCGTTGTCTGAAGTCTTCGACGTGCGAGGCCAGGCGCGCCCGGTTTTCGGTCAATGACCGCTGGCGTTCTTCTTGGCTGGCTACGTGTGCACGCAAGCTGGCATGTTCCTCGGTTACCCGGGCCAGTTCCGCTTCCAAAAGCGACACCCGCTCGCGTGCCGACTCAAGCGCCTGTTCCTGCTCCGCCTTCGTCAATTCGGAACTCGCAAGCGCCTCCCGATCTTGCTCGAGATTGCGTTGGAGCTCGACTGCATCGCGTGAAAACTGGGCAAGTTCGGTATGCGCATGTGAAAGACTTGTTTTGACGCGCTCCAACTCTTCAGCCAGTTTGCGGCTTTCATGATCCATCGCGAGCAGGTCCTTTTCTTCTGCCTGTTGATCTGCCCGAAGATGCTCTACCTCTTCCGCAACTTTCGCAATGGCCCGTTCCAACTCCACAAAGCCCGCCTGTGCCGCATTCACCTCGTCCTGCTTCGCGCCTGCCAACTGCGATATCTCACGCAGTTCACGCTTTAGGGCCAGGGGACCCGCACCGGTCTTTTTACCGCCGCTCACCGCTTGACCGTGGTAGCTGACACCGTCTGTTACCAGGAACCAGCAATGCGGATATTCGGCAGCGAGCTTCTGTGCAAGACCTCTTTCGGCCACTACGTAGCAATTCGCGATTCGCGGCAGCAGATTTACTGGAGCGGTCGAAAAACCATTTGTGAATCGCACCGCGCCAGTCAGCCTCGTGAGAATCCCGGCTTCCCCATTGGGTTGCGGCAACTCCTCAAGTCGAGCGTTGGCCTCGTTTGTGGCTTCGACCAGAAATGTGGCACGCCCGTTGAAGTCGGTGCGCATGACCTCTATCCCGCGCTCCGCCTCCCGCCAGTCGCGAACGACTACATACTCGAGTTCGTCATGCAGAAATTCCTCTGTGGCCTTTTCGAGTTGCGGGTCCACTTCGAGAAAGTCAGCAAGCACGCCCACCGGCCGCAGGTCTTGCGTATTTCCTTGTTCAACCGCCGTAAAGAAGCGCTTCACGGTTTCCGTAGTATAGCTGCGATGTTCGAGAACTTCCTCAATCGAATCTCTGCGCGCCTTCACTCGCGAGAACTCGGCCCGCACGCGCTCGAGTTTTTGCCCGGCCTCATTCAACTGCGCGCGCTTTTGTTGCAATTCCTGCTCGGCAGCCTTCCGTTGATCCGTAATCAAATTGAGCCGACTCTGGTGCGTGGCCATGTCTTGTGAAAGTTCGACTGCTAGCTTCTCGATCCGAGTGATGCCGGCTTCGGCCTGTTGCTCTTCTGTGCGCGCACGAGCCATCTGACGATCGTTGGACGTCAACTGCGCTTCGGCGTGCGTGATCCGGTTCTTCAGTCTCGAGGATTCACTCATCAGACCCAGGAGATTCTGCCGGACAGCCTCGACCGCGTGCTGACCTTCTGATAGGCTGGACTGCCGCTCCTGGCGTTCTGAAGATTTTGCTTCTAACTGCTCCCGTGCTTGCGTGCACTGCGTCTTGAGTAGCGTTAGCTCCAATGTCTGCTGTTCGAGTTGAGCACTGCTGTCTCGCCATTGTTCGTCTAAGGCCTTTGTTTCCTCTTCTCCACGCGTGAAGCGCTGTTCAATTTGTTGAATCTGTTTGGTTTGATATTCCAGCCGTCCGCGAGTCCGTTCAGCCTCGAGATGCAAATCGGAAACCACGGTGCGGGCTTCTGTCAAATGCTGATCATGGGCATACGAGGTCTCAACGACGGCCGCCTGATCCTGTTCGCGTTGCGCGATTTGCCCTTTCAAATCCTGCAATTCGGCGGAAGCGAGGTTCAGCTCAATTGCGAGCCTCGCTGCCTCGCGCTCCAGCATTCGGAGCTTTGCCGCGAGCACTTGCCGCAAGTAAGTTCTTGCCTCAGTCTTCAGCTCGGAGTAGCGCTTCGTCTTCGCGGCCTGTCGCTTCAGAGAATTTACCTGTCGCGTGACTTCCTCTAAAATGTCAAACACCCTCGCGAGGTTCTGCTTTGCGCTCTCGAGTTTGCTTTCTGCGAGACGTTTTCGCGTTTTAAATTTCGTAATGCCAGCCGCTTCTTCGATCACATTGCGGCGATCTTGCGGCCGGTTACTGAGAATCTGTCCGATCCGGCCCTGTTCAATGATGGCGTAGCTCTCGGGGCCCAGCCCAGTTCCAAGAAAAAGATCCTGAATATCCCGCAGCCGAGCGAGTTTGCCGTTCATCAGATATTCGCTCTCTCCGGACCGGTACAGCCTGCGCGTGATGGTGATCTCGCCCCTACGCTCCGCAGACTTTGTTGCTTCGGTCTTCAAGGGGCCATGCATCGAAACGCCGTTCGTCTGTACGTGCTCTTCGAAGGAGACCGCGTCTCCAGATGCGAATTCCAACTGTTTGGGCGCTTCGGGCTGTTCGGACGCATTGAGCGACTCGAGGTCCGGTATCAGCGTCATCGTCACTGACGCCATCCCGAGAGGTTTTCTGTCGCGGGTGCCTGCGAAAATTACATCTTCCATACGGGCACCGCGCAGACTCTTTGCGGATTGTTCACCGAGAACCCAGCAAATTGCATCGCTTAAGTTCGATTTGCCGCAGCCGTTCGGCCCAACGATGGCGGCAATGCCAGTACCGCTGAATTTCATTTCCGTTCGGTCGTAAAACGATTTAAAACCTTGGACCTCGACGCGCTTGAGCTTCAGCAAGAAGATGCTCCCCTCCTGACCTAATTCTCGGGGGTGTTGTCTTCTATAGTATAGGTGCACCGGAAAGAAGTAAAGGAATACTGCTACGACGCCTTGGGAGCAGAAAACAGAAGACCCCAACTAATGGCGGTTAGCTTCCGAATGGGGCAGAAGCGCTATGCCGTACGCCGTGAATAAAGGGACGAAGCTGTACTGGGAAGAACATGGTAGCGGTCCGCCGGTCCTGCTCATTATAGGCCTGAGTTTTACGCACGAGATGTGGTTCCGTGTGGTTCCGTTGCTCGGGCCGCGATACCGGGTCATACTTTTTGACAATCGCGGCACCGGCCGGAGCGATGTTCCCAGAGGCCCTTATCTGATCCGGCAGATGGCAAGCGATGCCCGCGAAATTCTCAACGCGGCGGACGTGGCGACTGCGGATGTGATCGGTGCGTCGATGGGTGGAATGATCGCCCAGGAACTCGCGCTCCGTTTTCCCGAGCGAGTGAGCCGATTGGTGCTGGCCTGCACGTCGCACGGAGGCCTGTTTTCAAGTTGGCCCGAGTTTAGTCGCGTCCCTCGTGGCATTTATGCAACGCGACCAGATGATCGTGAGCGTGCCCTCATACCGTTGCTTTATGCCGATACCACGCCGCGCGATCGTATCGAAGAGGATCTCCAGATACGTTCCCGGTGCAGTTGGTGCTATCAAGGTTTTTTCGGTCAGCTCACGGGAATCCTGGGCTGGAGTTCGTATCGACGGCTACCAAAGATTGATGTGCCGACGCTTGTGATTCACGGCGAGCAGGACCGTCTCGTGCCCCCGCGCAACGGCAGGGTCCTGGCAGCTCGGATTCCAGGTGCGCAGTTCCAATTGGTGCCGGAAGCCGGCCATATGCTTCTCACCGATCAACCAGAAATTTGCGCAGCAGTCGTGCGGCCCTTTCTGGGCCGGCAGGAAACCGCTGAGCCGTTGACTGAACTGGCAAGATCCGAGTAAGGTTACCGGGCTGCTGCTATCTTTTCGGTCAATGCGGCGACGCCGGGCAGGTCAAGGCCGCTCAAAAACTCCAAAGATGCGCCACCGCCGGTCGACATGTGTGTAATCTCAGCCGTTACGCCCGCGCTGTGGATGGCCTTCTCGGAATCGCCGCCGCCAACGACAGACACGGCTCCGGAAGACGCGACCGCCTTGGCCAGCTCAACCGTTCCCTTCTCGAAAGGCGGCATTTCAAAGATGCCCATTGGGCCATTCCAAATCACGGTCTTGGCCGCCCTGATCACGTGTGCGTATCCCGCCGTTGTCGCCGGTCCGATGTCGACAGCGATTTCATCCGGCCCGATGGTGCTAACAACCCGGTGGGTGGCCCCGGGTTTGAGTTCCCGCACAACAACGTGATCCACGGGCAAAACTAGCTTGCTACCGGCCGTCGCGAGGAGCTGGCGGGCCAGATCGATTTTATCTTCTTCCACTAGGGAGCGGCCGGTCGGTTCATTCTTTGCCCGCAAGAAGGTGTACGCCATGGCCCCGCCGATGAGCAGCTTGTCGACCACGGTGACCAGGTTGCGGATCACGCCGATTTTGTCCGAGACTTTGGCCCCACCCAGTAGTGCCACGGAGGGCCGCTCCGGGTTTTTTGTAACGCGTGTAAGCCATTCGAGCTCACTGTCCATCAGCAGTCCCGCCGCAGCGAAAGGAAAATAAGTCACCATTCCGACCGTCGAAGCATGTGCCCGATGCGCAGACCCGAATGCATCATTGACGTAGAGATCGGCTATTGAAGCCAACTGCTTCGAGAACTCCGGATCATTCGCCTCCTCTTCGGGGTGGAAGCGCAGATTTTCGAGGAGCAGCACTTCTCCGGACGCCGGTTTCATGGCGACTGTGTCCGGACCCACGCAATCAGGCGCCATCCTGACGTCCTTCCCCAACAGTTCAGTGAGGCGCCTGGCAATCGGGCGCAGGCTCATGGCCGGATTCCGCTTTCCTTTGGGCCGTCCAAGATGGCTGGCTAAAACGACGGCGGCGGAATGCTCAATTGCGTATTGAATGGTGGGGAGGGCCGCCCGTATCCGCTTGTCACTGGCAATTTCGCTGCCTTGCAGTGGGACGTTAAAATCTGCGCGAATAAACACGGTTTTGTCTTTCAAATCAAGATCTTTGATCGACAATTTAGGCACTACATCATTGTACGAGACCGGATTTCACCGATGGCGTCCCAAAGCGCTGCAGGCCGCTGCCACCGTGATAGCGACAAAATGACCTTGCCTAGTACTAATAAGATGTAAAGAAACTTTGGGAATAGGCCGATAGTAGATCTGCGGAGATACTTTTCAGAGCGTCCGGCACGATGCGTGCTGGAGAAAACTACAATTTAGAACTATAATCCCATGAGAAGGATCGAAAGTTCTAGCTCTTTGGTACTAGGTTGATAATCGGAGCCTTTGGGGGAGTATGGATGTAGCGGGACGTATTCGCATACTAATTGTTGACGGACAACCCATCGTGCTGGAGGGCCTTCGAAGTGTGCTCGGCCCACATACCTCTATTGAAATCGTGGGTGAGGCAGTGGATGGAATCGACGCGATTGAGAAAGCAGTCCAGCTTGATCCGGATGTCCTTCTGATGGACGTCAAGCTGCCCAGGATTGACGGGCTCTCGGTGATCCGTAATATTCAGACGCGAGCTCCGCGATGCAAAGTCATCCTTTTCGCCTCGTCGGAGAGTAGGGACGATTTCGTTGAAGCGATGAAACTCGGTTGCTGCGGCATCCTCCTGAAAGAGGCCTCACCCAGCCTGATTGAAAAGAGCATCATCAGGGTGCACAGCGGGGAAATCTGGCTCGACTCGAACACCACTGCCGCCGTGATCCGCCAATTCGCTGCGCCAGGCGATTTCGTGCCTCCTCACAGCAATGGCAAAACCACTCGTGAGCGTGCGCAACTCAGCCAGCGCGAGCGTGAAATTATTGTTCTTATCGCGCAAGGCTACAAGAATAAAGAGATCGCCGAGAAGATGTTTATCACGGAACAGACCGTGAAGAATCACCTTCACAATGTTTTTGATAAGCTCGGTGTCTCGGACCGGCTCGAATTAGCCTTATACGCGATTCATAACAGTTTGCACGTTAAGGCCTAACCCGTCGCTGCGCTCCGGGCTTTGAAAGAGTCCGCGTTGCGCGACAATCTAAGGACGCAACCAGCTCAGGAAGGGTGGCGCGTTAGGCCATGCCAAGTATTCGTGAAGAAATCACGAAGGCGTTCTTACGAATCAGCAGACGCGGCAGCTCCCACCATCCGTTAATAGGCGCAACGCGGGACACGGTCTTTCATCCTCTCTCGCGTGAGGCACGGCAGTTCGGCTCGTATCGCATTCTGAAACGCTTGGGCGCGGGTGGCATGGGCGAAGTTTATCTCGCCTTCGACGGGCGGCTCGAGCGTCAGATCGCGCTGAAGTTTCTGCCTTCCGACCTGACGTCTAATGTGGCTGCGGTGAGTCGCTTCCAGAAGGAGGCACGAGCAGCTTCTGCGCTGAACCATCCCAACATTCTGACGATCCACGAAGTCGGTCAGATAGACGGTGAGCACTTTATTGCCAGCGAATATATCGATGGGATCACCCTGCGCACGGCTATGCATCGCGGCGCTCTCGATGTCGGCAGGACGCTCGATTTCAGCATCCAAATAGCTTCTGCGCTGATGGCGGCGCACTCGGCCGGCGTTGTCCACCGCGATCTTAAGCCCACCAACATCATGATCCGCCTGGACGGTTACGTGAAGGTGATTGACTTCGGCCTGGCAAAACTCGCCCAGAGTTCGGCTACAGGTGACGAGAGATGGACGCGCCCTGGAACGGTAATTGGCACGATCGATTACATGTCGCCCGAACAGGCCCGCGGCGATGCCATTGATCATCGCACCGACCTGTGGAGCCTAGGTGTGATCCTCTACGAAATGGTGGCACGCAGACGCCCATTTGAAGGAGATACAGAAAGCCATATCGTAGTTGGGATTCTTGATAAACCGGTACCCCCGTTTGAAAGTGTGCAGGCGCTGCCGCCGCGACTCATCGAAATTATCAATCGAGCGCTGGTGAAAGACCGTGCCAAGCGATACCAAACGGCCGCCGAAATACTTACCCACCTTCAGGAACTCGCTCACGCGACGCCACGTGTTACCAGCAGTATCAGGCCACTTTCTTTTCCAGCCCACCGGAACACCCGTAAGGGGCTACTCCGAAGTGGCGCTGTAATCGCCGCGCTGATCATCGCATCGTTTGTTTGGTGGTGGGGACTGAACGGCAAAGAGACCGTCCTTGGCCCCGATTGGTTTCGGATTGAGTCCGTTCGGCAGCTCACCTTTAATGGCAGGACAAAGCTCGCAAGCATCTCGCCGGACGGTAGATACCTGGCTTTCGTCGTAGGGGATTCAGGCGGGGAAGAAACGCTCTACTTGAAGCAGGTGGATCAACCCTCGGAACAAGTAAAGATAGGTCCGAGAAAAATTGATTACATTGGCCTTACATTCTCGCCTGACAGCCAAACGATTTTCGTTGTGGAAAAAGATGAGAAGCTTTTGGGTCGACTGTATCTGATCCCGATTGTAGGAGATCATCCGAGCACACCCATTCTCGTGGACATCGACGGGCCGGTGTCATTTTCGCCATCTGGAGAACAATTCGCGTTTGTTCGATATATGCCTCAGCGGCATGAAAGCGCTATTGAGATCGCAGACACCTCAGCGCCCGGCACTCCACCACGGACGTTGATCTCAATGAAGGATTTCACGATACTGTGGCGGCTAGCCTGGGCTCCAAAACGCAATTTGATCGCATGTTTTCTATACAGCAACTCCGAGAAGGCCAACGGAGAAGCAATGCTCGATTTGATAGATATGCGGGGACAGGAGACCAGAAAACCGCTCCCGAAGTGGACCTTGATTAACGTCCCGGCGTGGACTAGTGATGCTAGACGCGTGATTGTTTCAGCAGCCACAAGGGCCGAAGGAACCCATCTCCAAGTAAGAGAGATTGCCGTGAAAAGTGGGCAGATCAACGATATTACTAAGGACCTGGCCACGTACCGCAGCGTCAGTCTCAGCCGGGACGGTCTGCAACTTGCGGCTGTAAGGCGGGAATTGAAATCCAGCCTGTGGGTGTCCTCCACGAACACTATCAGTAGCGGTCAGAGCGTTTCGGCAGAAGCGGAAGACCATCCCACGTTGAGCTGGTTGGATGAAGCTCATCTCATCTTGAATTCGCGGCGCACTGGATTTCCTAACCTCGCTGTGTTTGACATGGACGGCCAAACTCGAGCCAGCCTCACAAACGATCCCGCGAGCGAGCAAGATGCCGTGCCGATACGGGGTAGCAAGTCGATCGTTTTTTCTTCCAATCGCTCGGGTGAGTTTCGTTTGTGGAAGTTCGATCCGGAGTCAAACAACTTCTCGCAGCTGACGTTCGGACCAGGTTATGACGAGAAACCTAGCGTGTCCTCTGATGGAAAGTGGATGGTTTATACGTCATGGACGAGCAATGAACCACATCTTTACAGGATGCCTGTTGAAGGTGGGAAACCGGTTCAGATCGCGAACTATCCCGCACGCGATGCTGAAATTTCACCGGACGGGAAAACTATTCTTTGTCAGATGCAGAACCCGACTACATCCGAGTGGGTGGTTGGGACGATTCGCTTGGATGCAGTGGCTCAGCCTCGTGTATTCAAGAACGCGGGAACACCTTTTCGGTGGTCGCGCGACGGAACCTCTATTACAACGGCCATTACCGACGCGAGGGGAGTTTCGAATGTTTGGGCTGTACCGCTGGATGGCTCGGCTCCGCACCAGCTAACAAATTTCGATGACGAAGCGATCCTGAACCTGGCTTGGTCTCCTCGAGGTGACCGGTTAGCGTGTGTCCGAGCGAGTTCGGGCGCTGATGCGGTCGTCTTTACACGACAGAAGTGAGAAATGTGGTCATGAAATTGCAACCGTTGCTGACCATAAGGAGTGAATACAATGAGCGGACCTAGCCCTAAGCATGGGCAAGCTTTAGAGACGGATACAGATGACCAGGCGCTTCTTGCGTCAGGACCAGCGCCCAAACATGGATCTGCCGCGGCTTTGTCGATAGGCGCTGCGGGTGCAACCGAAGACGGCGCAGTCGAGCCCGAGTCGGGATCTCAAGAAGTCAGCGTATGAGCGGTCTTCCTCCAAAACATGGGTTGGAAGTGACCGTGAGCTCGGGACCATACCCCAAACACGGGAATCCGGCGCACTCGACGGCTGCAAGACACAATCCAGCACCGGCCGCGCCGCACTATGAACGCGATCCAGAAGCTTTCACCCGCAGCGAGAGCATTTCGATCCGGCTGCCCGATCGTAAACCGAGACCGTTCTCTGTTTTCGCTGTGCTCCATGCACCTGGCGCGGTGCTAATCGAACTCGTCGAGATCTCGATATACGAGGACGATGAAAAAGTGTGCGATATTCCCATCTCTACTTCAAGCATGTTGCTCGACAAGCCGGGGGACAGTAAGGTATTCCGGTTGACCAAGCGGCAGTTCGCCGCAATTTCGGAGCATCTGGAAGAGGGAGAGACGCTAAAGGTCGTCGTGCATTATCTGGCGGAAGAGCGCTCAGAATTGAAGATCGGCGTTGTCGATAAGCACTGTCAGCATAAGCTCGCGTACTTTCTTTTATTCGTTGGGCTTGGATGTGCCGTGCCGGCTCTAACCAAGCACTTCCCCGTTCGGCGCAGCAGTCCGACCACTTAGTCGACCGCCTTCGGCAGGCACCGTCAACGTTAGAATGGGGAAGGTCGCTCCTCCCCCAATAATGTCAGACGTAGACAACGAGGCCCGGCAAATCCGCGGGCAGGTGCTCGAAGACGCGCTTGCTGATCGAGTACTTGTGCTCGACGGAGCGATGGGCACGATGCTGCAGGACCGTCAATTGACGGCTGATGATTTCGGGGGGCCGTCGCTCGAAGGCTGCAATGAAAACCTGGTAATAACCCGGCCGGATGTCATCTTGGACGTTCACCGCGCCTATTACGAGGCAGGCTCGGATATTGTCGAGACGAACAGCTTTGGAGGTACCAGGATCGTTCTCGCGGAATACGGGATCGAGGAACGCTCTTACGAACTAAACTTTGCTGCCGCCAGGCTCGCGCGTGAGGCTGCCAGAGAATATTCAAAACCGGACCGTGAGCGTTTTGTCGCCGGAGCAATGGGCCCTACAACGAAAGCCATCACGGTGACGGGCGGAGTCACGTTTCCCGATCTCGTGGCGAACTACTACGAGCAGGCGAAGGCGCTGATTGAGGGTGGTGTCGATATCCTGCTGCTCGAGACGTGTCAGGATACGCGAAACGTCAAAGCTGGTTTGCTCGCGATCGACCGCCTTAGCCGTGAGCTCCATTATCCAATTCCTGCCATGGTGTCGGGAACCATTGAAGCGATGGGTACAATGCTGGCCGGCCAGACTGCCGAGGCGTTCTACACTTCGGTGTCACATGCGCGACTCCTTTCGACCGGACTGAACTGTGCGACTGGTCCGGAGTTTATGACCGATCACATACGGTCTATCCACGAGCTCGCGACCACGCGTGTCTCCTGCTATCCGAACGCTGGGTTGCCGGACGAAGACGGCAAGTATCTCGAAACGCCCACAAGTCTCGCGAGCCAACTGGAGCGCTTTGTGGATCACGGCTGGTTGAATCTTGTCGGCGGCTGCTGCGGTACGCGTCCCGATCACATTCGCGCTATTGCCCAAATGGTTCAAGGCAAGAGGCCGCGTGAACCCAAGGTGTGCACGCACAAGACCTATTTTTCTGGCATTGAAGCGATAGAGGCCGAAGAGAGCAATCGCCCGCTGATTGTCGGCGAGCGCACAAATGTGATCGGATCGCGCCTCTTCAAAAAGCTGATTTCGGAAGAGAAGTGGGAAGAAGCTACCGAAATCGCGCGCTGGCAGATCCGAAACGGCGCCCACATTGTGGACGTCTGCCTCCAATCGAGCGAGCGCGATGAATCAAGTGACATTCCGCCGTTTTATGAGAAACTGATCCGCAAAATTAAAGCGCCCATCATGATCGATACGACCGATCCGCAGTCGGTCGAACTCTCGCTGACTTACTGCCAGGGCAAGAGCATCATCAACTCGATCAACCTTGAAGACGGCGAAGAGAAGTTCGAGCGTATTTGCCCTCTTGCGCGAGCTTATGGCGCCGCTTTGATCGTGGGCTGCATTGATGAAGACCCTGTGCAGGCACAGGCGTTCCTGCGCGAACGCAAGTTGGCTGTGGCGGAGCGTTCGGTCGATCTGCTTACGAAGAAATACGGTATTCCGCCCGAAGATATCATCATTGACCCGCTTGTGTTCCCGTGTGCGACAGGCGATGAGAATTACATCGGCGGCGCGGTTGAAACTATCGAAGCGATTCGCCTGATCAAGGAAAAGATTCCGTATGTCGAGACGGTCCTCGGCATTTCGAATATTTCGTTTGGCCTGCCCGCCAGCGCGCGCGAAGTTGTCAATTCCGTGTTCCTGTACTACTGCACGAAAGCCGGCCTCGATCTCGCAATCGTAAACGCCGAGAAGCTGGAGCGCTTCGCTTCCATTCCGGAGCAAGAACGCCGTTTGGCCGAAGCCCTGCTCTTCAATACACCGCCGATCGACGTTCCCGCCGATCACCCCCACGCCGCCGTGCTCGAAGCTGTTCCAGACGATTGGAGGGCGCAATCGCGTGAGCAGAAGATGGCGGTCAACCAGTTTCACATTGCGGCCATCTCTGAGCACTTCCGCGGCGCGACGGGGCGGCAGAAAAAGAAAACCGCCGATCTTCCTCTGGATGAGCGCCTTGCAAATTACATTATTGAAGGCACCAAGGACGGCCTCATACCCGATCTCGATCTCAAACTTAAAGAAGGTGCTGCGCCGCTCGAGATCATCAACGGCCGGTTAATGGCTGGGATGGGCGAAGTCGGCCGGCTCTTTAACAACAATGAACTGATCGTCGCTGAGGTGCTGCAATCCGCGGAAGCGATGAAGGCTGCTGTCAATCACCTTGAGCAGTTCATGCAAAAGGCCGAAACATCGACGCGCGGAAAAATCGTACTTGCGACCGTGAAAGGCGACGTTCACGATATCGGCAAAAATCTCGTTGAAATCATTCTGAGCAACAACGGCTATCGCGTGGTGAACCTCGGCATTAAAGTGCCTCCTGAGGAATTGATTAAGGCATACCAGCAACACCAGCCGGACGCGATTGGGCTTTCCGGCCTCCTGGTCAAGAGCGCTCAGCAAATGGTGATCACGGCGGGCGACCTGAAAGACGCCGGTGTTCATGTTCCGTTGCTTGTCGGAGGCGCGGCGCTGTCCGAAAAATTCACGAAAACCAAGATAGGACCGAACTACTCCGCACCTACGTTCTACGCCAAGGACGCCATGACAGGTTTGCGCCTGATGAACGAGATCATGGATCCCGAGCTGCGCGAGCAGGTGCTCTCGCGACATATTTTCCGCGACATACCGGCCGAAAGCGCCGTCGCTGAGCAAGCGTCCGTGCCTTCAGGCGAGGTCCGCAGTCCTAAAGTTCGTACGGATATTGCGATTCCGCCAGCGCCTTACCTTGATCGGAAGGTGCGCGATATTCCGCATCTGACAGAGATTTGGAGCTACATCAACCCGTTCATGCTGTACGGGCGCCATCTCGGGTTCAAAGGCAACTTCGAAAAGCTATTGGCGGAGCGCGATCCGAAAGCGCTCGAACTGTTCCACAATGTCGAAGAAGTGAAGCGCGAAGCGGCAAGATTCATGAACGTCCGCGCGGTCTGGCAATTTTTTGAAGTCGAGCGGGCAGGGAACACCCTGCATCTGTTCACGCCGGGCACAGCCAGACCCTTGGAGAGTTTTCATTTCGGCCGTCAGGCGAAATCGGACGGCCTCTCTCTCAGCGATTACGCTCTCGACCCGCAAGACGGGAGCCGCGATCACATTGCGTTATTCGTTGTCACGGCGGGTGAAGGGATCATCCAGCATTCGGACGAAGCGAAATCGCGGGGCGAATATTTCAAAGCGCACGCACTCCAGGCGCTGGGTATTGAAACGGCCGAGGCTTGCGCCGAGTGGCTGCACCGCCGCATCCGTGAGGATTGGGGATTCCCAGATCCTCCAGCCATGAGCATGCAAGAGCGTTTCACGTCGCGGTACCGCGGCAAGCGTTACAGCTTTGGGTATCCCGCGTGCCCGAATCTTGAGGACCAGGCTAAGCTATGGCGCCTTTTGCGTCCTGACGACATCGGCGTTCAGCTCACAGAAGGTTTCATGATGGAGCCCGAGGCCAGCGTATCGGCGCTGGTTTTTCATCATCCCGATTGCGCCTACTTCAGCGCTGCCGAAGAGCCCGAACCGGCCTACGCGTAGGCTGCGGAAGTCGTTTTACTCGCTTCGTCCTGTCATTTTTCGGATAAACACCACTTCAGAAGGCAAATACGCGACACCGTCTTCGTGGAAGATTTCGTGAAACCACAGAGCAGGCGCACGGTTGACATATGGCTGCTGCCATGAATCCCACGGCAAGTAAGTTTGTGTCTTGCCGGCAACGAATCCCCAGTTGATCGCGCCCACTTTGTGCTCCTTGGCCGTAGGCAGAGTACCCACAAATGTGCTTTTTTCAGGACGCGCCATGTATTCCGTGCAGATGAGCGGCCTGCGGTACTGCTCGAGCCATTTCACGCGTGTTTCGAACTCGGTCGAGCTCAGGTAGGCGTGGAATGAGATGACATCCGAAAGGTCCAATTGTTCTTTGTTGATTGGCTCCAAATTTTGCGGGTCCGACCAATCGCCGTGCCAGACTCCGGTAGTCAGCGGCTGCTCCGGCTTTGCTGCGCGCGCCCATACAAACGCCTGAGGTAGCAGCGCCAGTACAAATTGCACTTTCTGCGGCGGCTCTGAAGCGCCATAGCTGCTCCCGTTTCTGTTGTCCGGCTCGTTCC
>JBJMGM010000092.1:0-27415 GCA_045807905.1 Bryobacteraceae bacterium
GCCAACCGTGCTCCATCGCATAAAGATCACTGGCAACCCCAATAAGATGCTGCTCAATCGTGATCAATCGCGGCTGTTTGTTACCGGTGACAACACCGATACGGTCGTAGTTATAGATACGAAGACAAACCGGATTGCTGAAACTCTAAGCACTGTCGCTCCAGCGGGATTGATCGCACATCTCAAGCGCTACACGGGAACTGCGCCAAATAGCCTGGCACTTTCTCCCGATGAACGTACCCTCTACGTTACAAATGGGGGTTCGAATTCAGTCGCGGTCATTCGCCTCGGGCGGAATGGTTCTCAATCGAGCGTTGCGGGTCTTTTGCCAACCGGCTGGTTTCCAAACTCTGTCAGCGTGAGCGGCGATGGGCGCGTGTTGTACATCGTCAACGCAAAGAGCGTTCCCGGCCCTAATCGTGATCTGCATATCAAAGTGAAACCGCTCGACCGACATCCGGGACCCGCGATGAGTGTGAATTCACGAAATGAATATGTCCTGCAGATGGAGAAAGCCGGATTCCTAAGCGTACCGGTGCCCGCCCAGGAAACGCTCGATCGCCTGACGCGCATAGTCGCGGACAATAATTCCTATGAAATGAAGGGCACCCATGAAGATGCACTAGTCATGGGCGAACTACACAAGCGCATCAAGCACGTTATCTACATCATCAAAGAGAATCGCACTTACGACCAGATCCTTGGTGACCTGGATCGCGGCAACGGCGATCCTGCACTGACGGAATTCGGACAGCGCATCACGCCGAACTTTCATAGCATCGCTAGGCAGTTTGTCGATCTGGACAATTTCTACAATTCGGGCGAAGTCAGCGGTGACGGCTGGCCGTGGAGCACATCTGCGCGCGAATCCGATTTCGGTGAGAAGGCCGTAGCCCTTCAGTATGCGGACCGAGGCACAAATTATGAGTACGAAGGGCTGAACCGCGATATCAACGTGGGATTGAAAACGCTAGCTGAGCGCAAGGCCGCGAATCCCAAGACGCCCTCCGATCCTGATCTTTTGCCCGGGGCCATCAATGTCGCGGAACCCGATGGTCCTGGCGGGTCCCCCCGCGGCAAAGGGTATATCTGGGACGCTGTTCTCCGCGCGGGTCTGATCTTTCGGGAGTATGGCTGTATGAGCGATACGACCCTCGATGCGCCGCGCGAGCCATATCCATTCAAAGCGCGGGTCGTCGTCTCTCGCCCTTCCAATCCAGAGCTTTATAAGTACGGTGACCCTTATTTCCGGGGCTTCGATCCTGGTTATCCGGATTTTTATCGCGAAGCTGAATGGGAGCGCGAATTCGATGAGTACGTTGTCAATGATAATCTCCCAGCATTTGAAATTGTTCAGCTTCCGGTAGATCACATGGGTGAATTCGAGACTGCCATTTCGGGAGTGAACACGCCGGAGTTGCAGCAGGCTGACAACGATTATGCGACTGCTCGCTTGATTCAACGCGTCGCGCACAGCCCGTATAAAGAAAGCACGCTAATCTTCAGCATTGAAGATGATTCACAGGATGGGCCCGACCACGTTGATGCGCACCGTACGACAGCGTATGTGGTGGGTCCTTACGTAAAGCACGGAGCAGTCATTTCTTCCTACTACACGACCGTGAACATGATCCGGACGATTGAGGATGTGCTTGGACTTGAGCATCTAAATCTGAATACAGCAACTGAGAGACCCATGGCTGATGCTTTCGATTTGAAACAGAAGGACTGGAGCTTCGATGCAGTTCCTTCGGCGGTGCTCGGCAACACCAAACTTCCGATTGCTGATTCGGCGCGGAAGACAGCACAATCAGCCGCTCACATGAGACTGGCTCACGACGCCGCATACTGGGCCGCCAAGACGACCAAATTTGATTTTCGCGGTGAAGACCGGGTCGACGCTCAAGAGTTCAACCGAATTATCTGGGAAGGCTTGATGAGCGCTCCCTATCCAGTCAACCGCTCACACCTTGATTTGCGCTCGCATCGCGAAGTGCTTTTACAGTGATTCCGTGGCTTTGCAGGCTGATCGTTTACTTCGGAGCCGCCCACGCAAGGCCATCGGCTCCCTTACCCGCATCGATCAATTTCTGAACCTTCCAGTCAGAAAGGTTGATTACAGCAACCTTTTGACTCGCATTACACGAGATATACGCTACCTGGTTATCCGGAGAAATGAGAACTTCCTGCGGTGCGCTTGGGACATCGATAGTATGAACCACCTTTAGTGTTCCAAGGTCAACCACTGCTACCTTGTTCGCGCCCGGAACGGCCACGAGCAACGAACGACCATCTCTCGTCGAAGCGGTCCCGTAACCCGGCGACGGCAAAGGCACCCAAGTCTTTACTTTGTTGGTTGATGCCTCGATTACGGCCAGCCGGGGTTTCGTCTGGTCCGCGGTGAAGACCATGCTGTCGTCGGGGGAGATCGAAATCCGCTGCGTAGTCCGCGAGATGGGAATAACGGTGATCGTTTTTCGAGCGTCCAGATCAAGAACGGACACGGTTCCAGGACCGACATTGGCTGTATAGCCGCGCCGTCCATCAGAAGAGATTGCGAGCATATGCGATTCTGCCTGGCCGGTCGGGACAGAACCGACAATCTTTAATGTGTGGGGATCGATGATCGTCACTGAATTGTCCAGCTCGGTCGTGACGTACAGCAACCCATTTTCCGGACCGAACACCGCCGCGTGCGGTCGAACGCCATGGCCAAAATCGACATTGCCAGTCACTTTACGCCCTGCGATATCGATAACGACCATGTTGCTACCGTCAGTTCCGGGTTTACCGACGCCAGAGTTTCCATAAATCGGCACATACGCGGTTCGGCCGTCCGGCGATGCAGCAACCTCGTGCCCGGTGATGCCGCCTTCCGGTACGGTAGTAACTTGCCGACCGGCCGCGGCATCGATGATGCTGAGGTCACGGTCTCCCTGGTTGGCCACGAGCAGGCAGGTCCGGCCTGCACTGCTGTCATTAGATTGAGCATCCGAAAGAGATGACATGAAGCCTAAAAACAGGATCAACGAACCGGTCAGCTGTAAACGTAGCACCTTCACCTCCAGTGATGTGCGAGGATTTCCTTAGGCGATCACAGTAGCACACCTATGTTGCGATTTTTGGCTCTCCTACTCATCTCGGTCGCGGGCTTCGGCGACCAGCCTCACCCCACCCTCGCTCTCGGTTCACCTGCTCCGGATTTTGCTCTTCCGGGCGTGGACGGCAAAACCCATAAGCTGAATGATTACTCCGCTAGTAAAGTGCTCGTCATAGTATTCACCTGTAATCACTGCCCGACTGCTCAGCTGTACGAAAGCCGTATCAAAAGGTTGGCCGATGACTACCGGGACAAGGGCGTTTCTCTTGTGGCCATTGAGCCGAATAATCCCAATGCCATTCGTCTAGACGAATTGGGATACACCGATGTCAGCGACAGCCTTGAGGAGATGAAAGTACGCAGCGCGTACCGGCACTTCAATTTTCCTTACCTATACGATGGCGAAACGCAAGCCGTTGCGCGAGCGTACGGCCCGAAAGCCACGCCACACGTTTTTATCTTTGATCGGGAACGGAAGCTTCGCTATGAAGGCCGCGTCGATAACAGCCAGCGCGAGTCTCTCGTAAAAACGCAAGACGCCCGCAACGCAATTGATGCGCTTCTCGCCGGCAAGCCAGTCGCCGTACAGCATACCGGGGTCTTCGGCTGTTCCACAAAATGGATTTCCAAAGAAGCCGAGCGCTTGGAAGAGCTGAAGAAGATTGAAGCCGAACCCGTGAGCTTAAATCCGGCTTCGACCGACGATCTGAAAAAGCTTCGATCCAACCCGACCGGCAAAGTATTGCTTGTTGACTTCTGGGCGACCTGGTGCGGCCCCTGCGTGCACGAATTTCCTGATCTCGAGACCACGTACCGCATGTATCGGCTGCGTGATTTCGATTTCATTACAGTTGCCGCCAACATGCCGGACGAAAAATCGGGCGTGCTGAAGATGCTGAACAAGCAGCATGCGTCCAGCCGCAATCTGATCTTCGCGTCCGACGACACGTACGCCATGCAAGCGGCGTTTGATCCGAAATGGGAATCAGGTGTGCCGTTTACTGTGCTCATCTCCCCCGATGGCAAGATGCTCTACCAGGAGCAGGGTGAGGTTGATGTCCTGAAACTCCGCCGAATTATCCTTGCCAATTTGCCAGATCCTGACTACATCGGCCATCGCGCCTATTGGGCGACAAAGTGAGTGCGCGGCGTCGGCGCCGATGACTGTTCTTAGCGTTGCCTACCCACTCCTGCCGGTTGGGCCAGATTCGGGCGGCGGCGCCGAACAGATCCTATCACTCGTCGAGCGCGGGCTCGTAGATGCCGGTCACCAATCGCTAATTGTCGCTGCAAAAGGATCAAAGACGGGCGGGGTGCTCATTGAGGGTACTGTCGCAGCAAGGGAGATTACGGACGAGGTTCGCCAAGAGGCGCAACGCGTGCACTTGGCCTGCATCGAGAAAGCGCTCGAAAGATACCCAATCGATTTAGTCCATTTTCACGGCTTGGATTTTTATAGCTACCTTCCGAAGCAGACCGTGCCGATGCTGGCGACCCTTCATCTCCCGGTTTCTTTCTATCCAGCGTCGATCTTCAATAACGCGAGGGTGAAGCTGAACTGCGTTTCAAACGCACAAGCAAACTCGGTGCCCGGTCCAAGAAAACCGCCTGTCGTCTTCAATGGCATTGATACAACGCGCTACCGAGGTCACTCCGGCAAAAAAGAATTTCTTCTTGTCTTAACGCGTATATGCCCCGAAAAAGGCGTTCATATCGCACTTGAAGTCGCGCATCGGCTTGACGTCCCTCTCATTATTGCCGGCCCCGTCCATGCATTTAGAAATCACCAGATCTATTTCTCTGAACATGTTCTACCGCTGCTTGACGAAAAGCGGCAATACGTTGGCCCCGTCGGCGTTGATAGGAAGGCCGCGCTTCTGGCGGAAGCACGTTGCGTCTTGATTCCGAGCCTTGTGGCTGAAACAAGTTCGCTAGTCGCTATGGAGGCGCTTAGTTCAGGAACACCGGTCATCGCTTTCCGCTCTGGCGCTTTGCCGGAGGTGGTCGACGATCATCAGACCGGGTTCATCGTCGATTGCCGGGACGAGATGATGAAGGCAGTACAGCACGCGAGTGACATTTCACCCGAGACTTGCCGATGGACCGCTAAGCATCGCTTCAACGCCAGCCGCATGGTGAGGGACTATTTGCAACTGTACAATCGGATCTGCAGCGTTACTCCCGCTTCAGCACGCGGCCGATGTCGAGTTTGAACGATGGGTCGCCGCGTGTCCCACTGATGTTTATGGGGAGAACTGCGCCTGCACCATCCCGCGCGAAAAGAGGATCTATGGGCTTGAGTAACCAGTGTTTAATACCTGTCGTCATGTCCGAGATGCTGGCTTGCATTTTCGCTGTTCCTCGGAAATCAATCCGACCGCTTCGCAGAGCATAGGTGCCCGCCAGAGTAATATTCGCCCCTGGAAGTTTGAAGCTGAAGCTGGGGAGGCGCATGAGGCCATTCTGAAGGCGGAACTTCCCTTGAAATTGCGCGACAACATCGCCGGTTTTCTTATCCTTCGGATCACCTTGAGCGCGATGACTCAGGCTCGCAATCTTCTGCTGAACATCGGGGCTGGTGAACCTCACGTCACGAATGCCAAACGTGCCATCGAGTTGCAGGCGATCCACAACGTCCTGCTCCCCGGGCGGTATTTTCACCGTCGATTGAAAACTGATCAGGCCGGTCATGGGAGGCTTGGGGCTCTTTACCGAAAGTCGTAAAAAATTCTCCAACCGCGCATCTTTACCGTGGGCGTCGAGCAAAATCGTTTTGTGTTTTTCAAGTGCGCCGCGCGCGATAGCCCCGCTTACCTCGAATGCAGAATCGCCGAGCATCGCACGAACCGGATGCAGGACAGTGTTTCCGTTCGTTCCGTCCACCGTGGTCTGAAACTCTGTCCGGAGATGCATTGGATGATCCGCGATTCGCAGCGAGAAGTTTGGCATCTCTGTCCAGCCTCGGACCTCAAGCGTGTCCAGTGTGCCGGAATACGTGCCGTCGGAGGCTAACGTCCCGGCAATCCCTTTGAATACGGAAAGGTCGGCATCACGAAACGCGTATTTGCCGGATACGGGTGTGTCCCCGGGTTCATCACCATGCCACGGTCCGAATCGACCGTCAGTATGAATGAGACCCGGAGGCTTGGCATTGTTCAACACAGAGCGAAAAGTCATTGGACGCCCAATCCCCACCGAGTGCAACGTGAGCCGGCGAATGTCGAATATCAGGGGGTCGTTATTGGGATTTTTGGGCAGAACTTTTAGTGTTGTGCCATCAGCAATAACTTCTTCGAGAACGAATGGCGTTTTCGAGAGGTCCGTGCTCCCAGTACCGGAAATGTCCTTCCGTTCGCTCCGGGGTGGAATCTGAATGAGCAGCCCCTCGAGACGAAGATGGCGAATCCTGCGAGGATAACGAAAAAATCCGATGAAGCGAGCTTCAACAGTGAAGCGCTTGATCGTAACCATTGGGGGTGCACCGGGACGCTCACCAAAACGAAGCACCAGATTCTCTCCGGTAGCGCGAACGATCGGAAAAAGCGAAATATGTAAATTCCCGAGCTCTACTTTGCTTCTGTAACGATTCCGGAGGACCGTAAGAACATAGTCCCTGGCGACTGGCTGGAAACGGAGCGCGACAATTGCGGCTACCGCCACTAACACAGCTACAGTCCCAATTGCGATCAGGATAAAAATTCGGACGCGCCGAGAAAGCACCACCGCCTTCATCGTAATATGTGGATGCTCAACGGCGATTCTCGACGGGGCCTCGAATCGTCTCCGCTATCGCGGTAGCAAGGGCTAGGGTGCAAAAATCGAAATTCTGATCATGATCCGCGCCGAAAGAATCTTGTTCTTGGGTTTTGCGACCGCGCTATTGCTTTTCGTGGCCTATCTGGCGAGACAGGCCCTTCTATTGATCTACATAAGCGCCGTATTCGCCGTAGTTTTGAGTCCGGCGGTAGATCGAGTCCACAGACTCTCGATCTGGCGCTGGCGCCCCAGCCGCGGAGCAGCGATCTTGCTCTTTTGTATCGCAATCGCGTTGCTCGTGGCACTGCTTTGCGTGTTTGCACTTCCTCCCGTCATTTCGGAAATGCAAGACCTCGTCGTTCAATTGCCGGATCTCCTGAATACGCTTCGCACAAGGTTCAGGTCCACCCCGCTTCTCCGAACTTTCGATACCGCGACAGTAACTTCCTATGTGGGTTCACACGTCGGCAAAATCGCGAGTCTGTTCGCTGGATTCGCCGGTACGATTGTTTCTGCAGCTACAGCCTCAATTCTTACCGCATACCTGATCCTTGACGGGAACAGGGTTCTGAGGTGGTTGATGTCTCTGTTCCCCGTGGAATCTAGGAATAGATTGGAGACGGCTTTGCGGCACGCTGGCGAGCGAATGAGGAAATGGCTTTGGGGCCAAGCCATTCTGATGTTGATCCTCGGCTCGGCTAGTGCGATCACGTTCGGAAGTATGGGCCTCAGGTTCTTTTATCTCTTGGCGTTGTTTGCCGGCCTTGCAAACATTATTCCGTTGCTTGGACCGATTGCGACCGTCATTGTGGCAGCTCTGATAGCGGCGATTGACTCTCCTTGGAGAGTGCTTGGCGTACTGATTTTCTATTTGGTTTATCAGCAAGTCGAGAATGCGTTTCTAACACCTCGGATCATGCAATCGCAGGTGCAGCTCCCACCCTCAGCTGTCGTCGTTGCGCTGTTGATCGGCGGAGAGCTTGCAGGCGCAATGGGTGCTTTAGTGGCCGTTCCAACTGCCGTCCTCTGCTCGGTGCTGATTGATGAATATTTGGTGCACCATACCAAATCCTAGGAAAGATATCTTGTGTGCGAATCAAAATTGACCCCGTTGGCGGGAATTCCGGGCGCCTTGTTACGTAGATATGCGCGCTAGTAGGGGACCAAGAATGGCCATGATCAGGACATAGGCGGCCGAAAACGCACCGAGTTGCGGTTCTACGCCGGCGCCCAAACCTGCAATCACAATCGAAAACTCGCCACGCGCAACTAGTGCAGTTCCAGCCCGTACACGGTGGCGGCGGTTTGCACCCAATTTTCGGGACGCCCAGTAACCTGTGATTATTTTTGTCACGGTGGTCACGAATGCCAAACCTAGTCCGAATACAAGCGCTTGGGGTAGAGTTGCTGGATCAATTTGTAGCCCAAAGAAAAAGAAGAAGGTCGCGGCAAAAAGATCGCGCAACGGGGCGAACAAGCGATGTGATTGTTCCGCCATCGGTCCGGACACCGCGATGCCGACAAGAAATGCTCCAATAGCGGCGGACACCTGTAGGCGTTGTGCGATTCCAGCTACCAACAGAACCGTCCCGAGGATCGTCAGCACGATGATTTCGTCTGACTCGTGTGCCGCAAAGCGGCTCATAGTTCGTCCGTACCGCACCGCGATAAAGAGCACGATAAAGGCCACCGACATTGCAACTAATACTGAAAGCACCACGTGTGCTGCTCCTCCTCCCACAAGAAGGGCTCCCACGAGGGGTAGGTATACGGCCATGGCGAGGTCTTCCAGCACTAAAACCGTGAGCACTGAGGCCGTTTCGGGACTGGACAACCGTCCTAGCTCGGCCAAGACCCTCGCCACGATCCCAGAAGACGAGATGTAAGTGACACCACCGAGCAGTACACACGCTAATGTCTTCCATCCCAGCAGTAGTCCAGCAATAAAACCGGGTGGAAAGTTCAGGACGAAATCAGCTAAGCCCGCTGGGAATCCCGCTCGGAGATTCCTGGCTAGCTCTTCGCCTGTATACTCGAGCCCCAGCATGAAGAGGAGCAAGAGGACGCCGATCTCGCCACCCGTATGAATAAAGTGCTCGCTCAAGTGAAGAGGAGCCAGACCACCATTGCCGAATGCGAGGCCCGCCACCAGATATAAAGGCACGGCGGAAAACCCGAACCGGTTTGCAAATCGTGCTAGGAAAGCCAGTCCAAAAATTGCGCAACCTAGCTCGATGAATAAGAGGGAAGGGTCTGCAGAAGTTTGCCCCATGATCTACGTGTGACAATAGCAAGCCATGACGGAACGCAAGCGAGCATGTAGCGGCCAAAGACGCGGCGGTCAGAAAACTACCCTGAGCTGTTCGTGCGAATTAATCTGACCCGGCATTTGGGTATTATTTGTGCACCCCACCAGAACTTGTACGGCTCGTCGCCACGAAGAAAGTTCCAAGCCTGGTAACCGTTCTGATAACAATAATGAATCGCCTCAAGCAGCAGCGTCCTGCCCAACCCCAAAGCTTCATGTTCCGGGTCAAAGGCGCTCAAATATCCGAACATCGTGCTTTCATATGGAAACGCCAGGATAAGCGCGACTACTTTTCCTTCAAAATACAAGCCGAAGATTCGAAGCATGTTCTCGCGCGCAAATCTGCGAGCAACGTCACAAAGGAATTCCGCTGACCGGTTGGCTTGAACCATCCCCGGTTCGCCGCGGCTTTGCCACTTGGCGTCGTGCAGCCCGATGAGTGCCTTCATGAACTCGGGCCGGGCCTCTTTTACCACTTCGAATTGCAAATTCCCTAGTGCTTCGGCTTTGTTCCTGTAACGGCGCAGGTTCCGCTTTAGATCTTTCGGCCGGGCATTTTGAAACTCGTCAAAAGTTCCCTCGAGCCGTATCTCGCTGCATGGAACATCTGGGATCGAGGTTGTTTCGAAACGCCCCTCGGACTTAACCCGGCCCAGCGTAGTTTGGCCAGAAAGATCCTGCCAATCGCACATATCCCAATCCAAGTCCGTCTCCAAATGGTTTTGCAAGCGGTCCAGAATTGCCGGACAGTGTTGCGGGTCTATCGCCGGTTCCAGATAATCGGAGATCCCGGAACCAATTAGGGTGATCTGACGCAAGCCATTCCATTGGTGCCTGAAACAGGGAACAATCCCGACCAGCCTGTCATTTTCCCGGAAAACCAGCACACGCAATTGCCCACTCCCAAAGTGTGTCCACCACGTTAAAAGCCATTGCGGAAGCTGGAACGGCGTAATGCCTGGAAACGTTCGGGCGAAGGAAGACCACTCGGGCTCAATCTCGACCAAGTGCCGAAACTCATCGATAAGCTCGAGTGTCAGCCGAGGCGATGGGCACTGATCGCGATGCACAGCTTAGCGCACTTCAGCGGCACAGTTCGCGTCAAGAAGGCGTAGCGCTTCACGATAGCCGTTCAGAGTGCCAACGTCGACGTAAGAAACTCCCGTTTTGAATCCGTATGCGCGGCCTCCGCGAGCAAGGTATTCGTTGATCAATGTTCCCAGATATTCGTCCGCGCGCTGCGTCCAGAGATCGTGGAGATCATTGAAGATAGTTCCTGGCATCTTTAGGGCACCCCAAATCCATTTAGTAGACGCCTCTACACTCTTAACCCGTACTTCCAGAACGTCGTTTTGCTCATTCGTGACGACCGCATCAAATCTTTCCGGATGCTCAACCGGAAACAGCAAGAGAGAAAGAACACTCTCGGGCAAGTGGGCCAACGCCGTCTCGGGAAACCAGATTGTGTCGGGCAGCCCAATGCAGACGTGCTCGTCGTCCGAAATCAAAGGAAGCGCACGAAAGAGAGCATCGCACAATCCGGCCGGCTCCTGCTGGACCGCGTAAAAGACCGTGGCCGAGAGCACATGCCCGCCGAAATAATCCATGATGTCGGACTTGCCCGGTGAGATGACGAAGCAAATCTTGTCCACACCGGCATTCACCATCCGTTCTATCAGGTATTCGCTAACCGCTCTCGGTCGTTCGCTCAACCCGGAGACATAGCTACCAACCGGCAGTAACTCTTTCGAAAATGCAAGTGGCTGAATACGGCTTCCCACTCCGGCAGCTGGAATAATTCCCCACACACCCTAAACTCCCCTCGCCGCATGAGATTCGGCTTTAGTCTCATTACGTTCATCGCACGGACTTTCAAGTAAGCTGATAAACCGCCGGGCCCGGATCTCAGCAGTGTGGCAGTCGAGAGCCCGCTGCTTCGCGCGCAAGCCAACCCCCCGCAAAAATCCGGGATCTTTCCCGATAGCGGAAACTGCATCTTGAGTGCAAGTTGCAATCAGGATCTCCTCGCCGGGTTGGAAAAACAGGTCCAGACCAGGCCACCAATCGCTTAACACGGCAGTTCCGCAAGCGGCGGCCTCGAACAACCGTCCCGACGGGCAATAGCCCATCGATGCCATGGAGGCTCGCGTGATATTCAGCGTCAGCGGCGAGGATGAATAAAACGAAGAGTGCTCGGGCGGAGGAACGTGCCCGAAATGCCGAATATTGCGCGGCCAAACTTCGGGAGAAGGATACATCGCGCCGGCAATGAGGAAACGGCGGTTAGTAAGCTCACGCGCAGGTTCAATAAGTAGTTCTTCTAATGCGGCCTGCCGGTCCTCCGAGTACGTGCCAAGATACGAAAGATCTGCTTCGAACCGACTGCACGCATTCACACGATAATGCAGCAGCGGATCTACCCAGCCGTATAAACTTGATGCACAGCGCGCGCCTAGTTGATCACGAAGACGGTCAAGTGCCGGGCCGCCTGTATAGCTGAGCACCAGATCGAAACCGTCCAAACCTTCCGGCGGGATGTACTCGACTGGTTCGCCTCGTTCCAACCGGCCCAGTGTGACCGGGGTGTCCATGTCGTAGAATACCGTCCTCGGGATGTTGGAATTGAGAACGAGATCACACGCCGCAACCCCGTCAGGACAATACGAGGTCACCATAGCGACGTCCGCGGTCGAGAGTTCCTGCTTTGCTCGATTCAAGTTCTCATGCCAATCAGAGTAGAAGTGCAGATCTGCATAGGGCAGAGATTCAGCATCTCGATGCGCCGCATAGTAGGGAGTGTCGCGCTCAAAAAACTGGATTTGATGGCCATCGTCGTTCAGCGCCCGAAAAAGTCCTCTCAGGAGCGTGGCGTGTCCGTTCCCCCAGGCAGAACTGACCGAAAGACCAAATATGGCAATCTTCACCTACATGTAGTCTAAGAGATGCACCGGGCAAACCGGCAACTAGCCGGCATTGGTGCCAAACGTCACGCCCGAGCGACTGCCGGCCAGGTCGGCGGAAGAACAAGTCAGCTTGTCATGAGTTGCCCGAGCGCTTCAGGAACGTCACTTGCGTGGCTCCCGTTGCATCGGCTTCAAAGTTAACCGCCGACGCGGCCAGATATGACAGCCACGTCCGACATGTAACGGCGCCAACCAGCTTTTGACACGCATCCTCGTTTGTGCGTAGGCGCTCCACCCAGGCCCGGCAGGTGCGGGCGTACTGAATTCTACACTCCTCGATACCAAGCACGTCGAAGCCGGCGCGCTCGCCCTCCCGGACGACCTCCGCAAGATGAACCAGCTGTCCACCAGGAAAAACGTTGCGCTGCACAAACAGTGTCTCCGGATCGTCAGAGACCCCTTCCGGCCGCACGATACCTCGATTCAGAAACAGCCCCAAGTTTGACCATTGGTTCTGAATCATGTGCAAACGATGACACCATTCCTCTATTGCTTTTGATCGAATCACGAGCGGCTTCAACGCTCGTCGAGGATCGAGTGGACCTTTAGAAAGTACGTCGGCAAGTTCTTCCGGCCGACGTGCTCAAACATTCCGACCGATGCGATTTTGTCTTATGTCCCTTTCGCATGAAGATAAATTACAAAGCTCAACGGAAACGCGGTTCTGAAGGCTTCGATTCTTAATCAAAGTATCTGCGAACTGTAGTTGCTGAGCGCTGAGGGTACACCCATGCGCGACAACGCCGTAGTGTTCTGCCGCCCAGATAATTAGCCCGCCCCAACCACAGCCGATATCAAAGAAACGCTCACCCGGCATGCGCCCCGTCCAGGATCGTGAATTTGCCAGAGGGATCAGTGTAAACGTTGTTGATCGCATCTGATCGAACCACTGTCGAACTCCTGGCAGGTTGCGGTAAGTTCTTGCGATATGTTACCTAACTTTGAATTTATAGAAAAATTGCACGTTAACGTTGCCGTTGTAGTCACGTAAGGCCACACCGGAGAACCTTGGTGTAAAAGCCCATTCTACGCGTATAATCTCCGAATTCGTCTGGGTCACATCCGTAATATAAGTGAAGCTGATGTTGTTGGTGATCTGCTGCTGAAGCGTCACTCGGGCACTTGGCTGTCCATTGCTCCCCTGGAATGATGGATCTATCTTGAACTGACTTATGCCAAACACTCGTTGGATGCGGCTGGCCAGCGGATTGGCCACAGCTTGACCGAGGATAGCGGACTCTCCCATCTGGCTAAACGACTGCTGCGGAGGCGCCGGCTGGTTAGCCGCAATGGTCGGATCGGTAGTAGGCGTCTTGTTAACGGCCAGAAGCTCTACGATCTGTTCGAAGGTTAAAGGCGGATCAGAACGATAGCTCAATTTCAGGTTGTTTATCGGGCCGGAGACGCCGAGCGTCACATTGACTCCCTGTGCATTGGTCTCGAGAGAGACATTGAGGACCGGCTGAATGGCGGTAGGGTTGTAGAAATCGACGGTTCCAGTGTTGACCGTGTATTCATTCCCAAAGAACACGAGCTGCCCGTTTGTCACGCCCACATGTCCGATGATCCCGGGATTGGCCGCCGTACCTCTCACGCTAAGATCTGCTTCCACTTGGAGACGCCGCGCGTAACTGGTTATGACACGCAGATCGGGAGCGGTCAATATGTGGATGTCTAACCTCAGTCCGGCGATGATGCCGGAAGGCGCTTCAGGCGTGGACGGCGGCGTCGATGCATTGGCTAGCATGGATCCGATGTCCCCTGTGGACTGATACGCAATCCGCTGAACAGTCACTCCGCCCGAAAGCAACGAGTGTTCTGAGCTGCCGGTAAGCCGGAGCGAGGCATTCGAGACAACGCTTATACCGGACGAGCGCGTCCGCACTCGGTTTGCGGTCGCCTGAAGATTGTAGTTCAAGGCCGACCCGGTGAAACCGACGAAACCGGCAAGAGCGACCTTTCCGCCGCCGCTTTCTCCTGTTAGATTCTCGATGCTCGCACTGGTTCCGTTCAGCAGGATTACACCATTTCCATTCGATAATCCGTTGGGGGCGTTTGCGTAGTTCACATTAGCGTTCTTCAGCTCGATACGGCCATTCACGACTGGTTGCGAGAAGTTACCGCGTACTGCGGTCTGAAGGGTAACACTGCCGTTTGAGTAAAAGTCACGATTGATGTCCTGCAGCATCGCGAGGTCGACATTCGCGTCAAGGTTTAGATCAATTGGCGAGTCGACATCTTTGAAATTCACTGCCCCAGAGGCGTTCAAAGCGGATGAAGGCCCCTGCATGTGGAACTGCTGCACTTTGATAACCGACTGATTCAACGCGATTAGAATCGGACCCTCATTGTGAAATGAAACTGTTTTTGTGGGCGGCGCGCCGGTGGGGGACTCGTGAGGCACACTCGTTAGTTCCACTCGATTCAGTCGTAGACCGCCACTCAGGTCCTCAGTCTTGAGAATGGGGCCGTTTATAGACGCTTCGCCGTCCAGTAAAGCCTCAAAGCCAGGCTTCACA
Organism: Bryobacteraceae bacterium; assembly: GCA_045807905.1. GTDB lineage: Bacteria > Acidobacteriota > Terriglobia > Bryobacterales > Bryobacteraceae > Bog-105. Next base: position 14,647 of record JBJMGM010000092.1, read on the forward strand.
TTAGGCTCGCTAGACACGAACGGAGCGATATTTGAATACTTGATATTTGAGAACGAGAGGTTCGCCGCAAGCGGATAATCGCCCGAAAGTTGCCCTCCACCGGAGCCGTGAATCCGGCTCTGGGCTATATCGGAATCAAGCGTGAACTTCACATTCGACCCGGTAGTCTGCGCTTTGAAACTTGCGCTTCCGAGATTTCTATCATTTAAGCGCAATGCGTTAGCCGAAGCGTCCGCGTTTAGGTTTGAAAACAGCACGACGGGCTTGCCATTGTGTTCGCGCAGATCGCCGGAGAGATCCGCGGCTAGGCGGAGTACGCCGCCGAGGCCGGGCTTCTGCTGTTGGACATGATGGATTTTGGCGACTTCAATATCGCTACTGTTAACCCGCAGTTTCAGAGCGCCGCGATTGAAATCTTTGACGGGGTGCGCGAACGAGCCTGTAAGAGTTATTCGCCCCGCGGGGGCATCAAGCTCCATCGATGCAACGTCCAGGGCTGTATTCGAATAATGCAGCGTCGCCTGAAATCGATTGATCGGCTCCGCGTAAACGTTTGCGCTGGCAAGCGTCATATTCAGATCGGCATTAGGCGCTTGCAACGTACCAGCCACATGAGCGTCAGCGGACAAGGTGCCACGTGCCGGCACGCCATTTTGGCCAGCGATGCTGAGAGCCTTCCCGATCGACAGATTTTGAATCGAAGCATCCGCCGTAGTCGGGTAATCTTTGGCCAGGCCGGTGCGTCCTTTGACTTTGATGCTCGATCCCGCAAAGTCTGAGTTCACGTTATAGTGAACGTCCCCATTTACAGTTCGTGCAGTCGCTGTGAGGTCGCCAGCGTTCTGATTCTCCACCCGTAGTCCGCGCGCGGACAGATCGGCGCTCACTGCGTCGATATTTACTTCGGGCTGATGATTCACCTCACGAAGGTCGGCGGCTGCATCCGCAGTGAATTGTATGAGGCCCGCCACACCCTTATGCTCGGCCTGTAAGGTTTTCAGATCGGCGAGCTGAAGGTTCGAACTCGCCACATGCATCCGCGCATGCCCAACCGTGAAACTCTCCCGCGGATGTTGGAACGTGCCTTTCGCATCTATGCGCGCCGACCCGGCAGCCAGTTCGAGAGTCGACAGAGTGATGAGCTGATCGGAAAGATCGATTTTCGTGTACAGGCGATCGAATGGCTCCTGGTATGCGCTGCCGTGCAGGAGTTCGAGACTAGCGCTGCCGAGCGGATTGCCGTAGGTGCCACTCACATGAACGTCAGCGCTTACGTCTCCACTGGCTGGAACCGACGCTTTTCCGGCCAGAGCTAACAGGGCGGCCAAATCGCCGTTCCGCATCGAAAGCTTTGCGCTGAGTGCCGAGCGTGGCACCGGGCTCCACTTGCGAAGGCCTAGTGAGGCGTTGAAATTCGTCTGCAGGCTCTGGCGCGTTAAAGACCCGTTTTGGACAGCGACCCCGGAAGGGGATGCAGTGAGATCCAGAGCGAGGCGGTCAAACTCACGCGCCTCCCTGTGCGGCGTTCCCGGCGCGGGATTAACGGCAAATTTATTCATCGCGACGTGGCCAGTTATATGGGGTGCTGAAACATTGCCTGTAATCTGGGCCTGAATGTTTGCAGTACCCCCATGCAAGACAATGGGCAGCGAGCTTTGCGGCCCAGCTGAAGACCCAAGATTTTCAACGGGTAGAAAGTCGTTAAGATTCCGCGAGATTAGGTTGACATCAATGCGTTGATTCAGCGCCCCCGATAAATCAAGGCGGGAGTGTGGCATCGCTATGTAGGATTTGTTCAGTATTACCGTATCCCTGGCCCCTAAGTAGTCCGCATCCAAGCGTCCGCGAACGGGAACGCCCGCGTGCCCCGGAACAATATCGAGACGGACTTCGGCTGTATATCCACTCGTGCCCTTTGCCTTTAGATTTCCCTGTGCCTTGAGAGATCCACCGATGGTTCCGGCGTAGCCTAGTCGCTTCCCCGTGAACGTTCGCGCAAGCGTGCCCAGCGCAAACCCCTGCAGATTACCTTCTACGCTCAACCGCTGCATGTTTTCAACGAAGATCTTGGCCGTCAAACCGCCTCCGAAGGCGTTCAGCCTAACGCCGTCAAGGCTGATCAAATAAGGATCGGCATGAAAAGGTGCGTACAAACTCACGCTCGACAAACGCGTTGCCCCATTTTGAATCGAGAGATCGCCCGTATTTAACGCACCGTTCACAGAATAGTTATTCTGCGCATCAAGCCTTGCTGTGCCGTGAGCCTGCAAATCACCACTTAATTGCGGAGACGAGACTTTCAAGAGGCGCGCTAATTCTGCGAGTGCCAGATCGGCGTGGAATTCGGCCGACGCATTTTTTGAAGCTCCACGCAGCATGCCGGAAGCTTCAAATTTGGTTTGCCCGAGATCGAGACGCGCGGTTTGAATCTCGATGTTCTCGTTTTGGTCCATATGCACGGCCAGATTAGCGCTTAGCGTCTTAGGCGCTCCTTTGGCGTTTGCGTCCATCGGTAAATCAAGGCTCGCTTGCAGTTCCGGCAATGACACAGTTGCATTCAGATGCGCCGAAACAATCGGCGCGTTCATGTGTTCGATCGTGCCACTCAAGCCGATTTGCGATTGATTCGTCGTGAGCTTGGCTCCCGCCAATCTGATCACGTCTTTTTCAATGGTTACCGGCACATTCACGTGCACCGCAACCGGCGGCTTATTTCCCGAGTTCATCAGAAGTGGATCGATCCACAGGTTCCCCGCATAGCCTGGCTTCGCAACGTCATAATTCAAGAGCGCCCGAAGATTCTCGCCGCGAGCGTTGAACGCGGTTTTCCGCTGAGCGAATTCAAGCAATCCGTTTTGGATCTGGAATTCGCCCACGGCCAAATTAACAACGGTTTGGAGCCCGGACGTCTGACTCGACTCCTTCTTCACTTTGGGTTCGGGAACATTCGTCTTCCCGTCCGGAAAAACCATGACATTCACTTGCGGCTGCTGTATTCCGAGATATCGAAGGTCAACTGCCTTCTTCAATCCCGTAAAGAGCTTCAGCCGCAATTCGAGAAGCTGAACCCTCGCAAGCGGATCACTGCCAGCCGGTTCAGTCCCATGCAGGACAAAGTTCCGGATGCGAGCCGTCAGGTGGGTCCAGTCAAATTGAAAGGATGCGATCTCCACCTTGCCGCCCGTTGATTCCTCAGTTACGGCAATAATTTTGTCGCGGACAAAGTCAGCAAACCAGGCGCTGCGCACAACCAGGATCCCGGCTATGATCAGCACCAGGACCAAGCCGGCCAGCGATGCCGCGATTGTGAGGATAATTCTCTTTCGCTTCGTCACTTCAGGCTCGCTTCGAGGAATTGAACTTTCGTGCCTTTACGTTGTTCATCCAGCCACGCAAAGAATTGTTGATTCACTTTTTCGCTCGTCAAGATTTCTCGGATCTGGGCGCGCAGGTCATTTGATGTGGATTTCGAGGGATACTCGCGGCGAAGCGCGGCGGCATGATCGCGATAGTACTTTTCTATTTCGTCGTCGGTAATAAGCACCGCTGGCTTGAAGCGAACATCGATAAACCGGAGCACCGTCAACTGCCACTGAAATTGCGTGCGCAGATCAAGTGGAGTTAAGTGATATCTATGCAGCGCCTCTTCGAATCCGGCTCCTGTTTTGAACCTCTCGTTTTTCAGCTTGTCGAGTTGCTGATCGGCCTCCTGAAGAGTCGCCTGGGGGTAATCGCCGATTTCGATCTCACGGCGGATGAACACCTGGTCGATTAACCGGTTCGCAGCCCTCTTTTCGGAGGGGAGACTTAGATCCGGGGGTTCGTTGTTCAGAAAGCTGGTAACCCGGATCTCGCGCTTGATGTCGCTTTCTTTCACGATGCGATTCTCAATAACTATCGCAATGCGATCAAGGATCACGGCCCACCCCAGCAGGCTGAGCAGCATGAAACACGTGAGCACACGAACTCCCATCAGAATGCCTGGCCTATAGAGAAGAAGAACTGAAAATGGCTTAGCCGCTGCGGTCCCGTTGGGCAAGCCGGTTGGGGAGCGCAGTGGTTCACCAGGTCTTTTGTTGTCAGACTCGTGCTGAATCCGCTGTAACGCGGCGGATTAAGCGCATATGCCAGATCGACGCGAACGGGTCCCAAGGGCGTCTTATAACGAATCCCGAAACCCGCAGCCTGCACAGCATAGTTAAACTCGTCAATACCTTTCTGGTGATACGCGAGCGAGATATCGTTAGAACTCGTATAGATATTTCCCATATCGTGGAATAGCACGCCGCTGACGTTGGGCCATAAGAGGGGAAAGCGCAGCTCGAAAGTATTGAAGAAAAGTGCATTGCCGCCGATGGGGAACCCCGTGGCGCATTTCTCACTTGGCGTACACGCCGGCGTAGTTGGACCCCCTGGTAGTTCCGTGATGGTCCCGATATCGCGTGGACCAGCCTGGTTGTAGCCAAATCCACGCATGGAAACGCCACCGCCGCCGAAGAAGCGCTCTGGTAGCGGGATCGCCTCAAAGATACCGGTCCCCACCGGAGTGTTAAACGGCTTGATCACGCCCAACTGCGTTTGCCGGGCAAAGACGAGATTTCGTCCGATTGAGGTGTACGTCGCATTACGCGCCAGCACGCGAACGAAATTGCGTTCAGAGCCGAAGAAATTACCCGCAATACCGGTATCTACTGTGTTCCAAAACCCGCGATGCGCATCGGCTGGGTTATCACGATGGTCTTGTATGTAACTTGCTGACAAAATACCAATCCGCACAGGCTGTAAAAACTGGGGGATGATCAGCGCCGGGATCGCAACATCGCCGGTTGTGACGCGCCTATAGGCAAAGCGCAGCAGAAGCGTCGAAGCTCGGTTCAACCGTTGCGACGTTTGCAGCGAAGCTTCTGTGCGGTGAGAAGAGAATGTCTGGACGTTTTGAGTTGTGTCGTAAAGGATGGAAAAGGTGGCGGTACGATTCGCCGATCCGAGAAACCGCGGCACGATATAGTTCAGAGATTCACGCTGCTGAAGCCTGGAGTACCGGATCTGCAAAGAGACCGTTTCTCCTCTCCCCAGGAAGTTGATGCGGTTCACATCAAAAGCGACGATTGGTGAAATCCCTCTTGCACCTCCGGCCTGCGACAAGTTATTGGTCGTGCCGCCGAATTGTCCTAGTTCCAAACCGAATCCCACGCGCATCGAATACCGAGCCGCTTCATCGAAGTCGTAAAGAACGTTTTTATAGCTGTTCTTTCCTTCAGGATCCTGAATGGCGCTATTCACGCTCGCAAAAATGCCCAGATTAGTCAGCCGTCGGGAGATATCGTTGATCTTCACCAGCGAGATGGGATCGCCTGTGTGGAGATCGATTCTCTTCTGAACCAAAGAGGGGTTCGTACGATCCAAACCGGAGAGAATCACCTGTCGGACAAATTCCCGTGGCCCTTCCGTGATGGTGTAGGTCAAATTAACCCTTGCGGGATCCGGTCCTGGTGTTACCGTTACACTGAAGCCCGCGCCCGGAAATCCATTGGAGTAGTAGTGCTCTAGAATGCGATTTCGATCCGACGCAACGTTTATCTCCGCGTAGGGCTGGCCTTCTACGGACGCCAATTGATTCCGAATCGGTGTGAGGTCGAGCCGTACAGCGCCCTCGAAGCTCAGCTTCGATACCAACCACTGCTTTCCGGGATCAATGTGGAATGCAACCGCGATGTCGTTCGGCTTCCCTTTGTAATTTGTCTCTACCGTCGACGTCACTCTCGCATCGCGAAAGCCGTTCGCTTGATACAAATGGGCAATTGCCTCTTCGTCTCTCCTCCGGAACACCTCGCTGTAACGGCCATATCTCATCACGAACGTATTGCTGTGTAGGAACATGCGTTCCCGAAGCGTATCCTCCGTGAAATAAGTGTTACCAAGAAAATCGATATGCACAAGCCTGCGCCGAGGACCGCGCGCAATGTAGTAGTTGATGACCTCCTCGTCGCGTTTCAGTGGCTCTTGCCTGAATGTGACGTCAACATCGGGATAGCCTTTGGATTGAAAATAGTCGCGCAGGTTGCGTGCGCCTTCGGTCAGCAGGTCTCTGTCTACGGACCCTTCTTCATACACGGGAACAAGCTGTCGCAACTTACTCTTTTTAACCTTCGCTTCGACGGCTTTTATAGTGATCTTCGGCCCAGCGTTGATATCGAGAGTCGGCTTCAGCCGCCGCGTGTCCGGGTGGTAATCGAGGGAAGTGAGGTCGATTGAGGCAGTCAACCGACCTTCCTTTGCATACTTACCTTGAATTCCGTCCGTCCCCTTGTCCGTTAACTCCTGAGTCACTTGACGCCACCGATGTATGAACCGGATACGCCAGCCAGTTGCGCGCACAATTGCAGCATCAGAAAGTTTGGTATCGCCCTTGATAACGGGCATTTCGTACCTGGCCCGCTTGCCGGCCTGCACGTCAAATCGGATCGTCACTTGGTGAGTGTCGGGATCTTCAATCGTTGCTGTGCCGACTTGGGCTTCATAAAGGCCGTTCTCGCGCAGAAGCTGTTCAATGCCCTTTGCGGCAGTATTCAGAGCATCTGCATCGAACGGAGCTCCTAAGTTAAGTTCTGCCTGGCTTAGAATCACCCCTCGACTTGGCGGATCCGAAATTTCGCCTTCCGCATCTACGTGCCCGATGAACCGCCTGCTGCGGGTAATGAAGCGCAACGAGACGCCGTTCCCACTGGGCTCGGCATCTACTTGAATGTCTTCGTAAAGTCCCGTCGCGAACAGCCGGTCGATGGTACCCGCTACCTGTTTAAGATCCAGCCGTTCACCAGTCCGTACAAGCTGTGCATTCTGCAGATCCCGCGGGTCGATCGGCTGCTTTTCAGGATCGTATTGAATGGAGGTGATTACTCGACCGGTAAAGTCCTGCGCGCGTGCCGCCGTGCAAAGCGCCAATATAAATAGGAGAAAATAAAAACAACGACGACCAGCGATTAAAACTTTTTTCATCTCTGCTGGTAGTTAAGTTCGGAATTCAACGAGAACCCCTCTCGTATAAGACTGTAATACGTGGACGCACGATCACAGTTGCCTGTTACATTTGGGGCAGCCTCGGGAACAACGAAACGTCATAACTGCAAACATCGAAGATGACCGTACGCGCATTTACGGGATTGCTGAAATCCGCAGCTTCGAATTGGAGCGATCACAACGCTTCGAGGCTGGGCGCCGCGCTCGCCTACTACATGCTCTTATCGATTGCCCCGCTGGTCATCCTGGTTGTCGCGGTTTGTGGAATCGTGTTCAGTAGAGCCGTAGCCGAACGTCAATTAGTGTTACAAATACGAGACCTGGTCGGTGACACCGGGGCAAACACTGTCCATATGTTGCTTGAGAACGCGCGTCACGCACACTCCGGAATTCTTGCGACCGTACTGGGATTATCGGCCTTATTGTTCGGCGCCTCCGGCGTGTTCGTACAACTACGAGGTTCTTTAAACACGATCTGGGATGCACCCCCTCGGTGGTCGTCGCTCTGGCGCGATCTGGTTTGGCAGAGGGTCGTGTCCTTCGCCATGGTTTTGGCCTTGGCGCTTCTACTCCTTACGTCGCTTCTGATCAGCGCGGGCTTCACAATTGCCGGGAAATTCTTTCACGAGTTGATCCCGCTTCACACCGTAATCAAAGGCCAGGTACTCGAATCTGTTATCTCCTTCACCGCTATCTGGGCGCTCTTCGCCGTGATTTTCAAGTTCGTTCCGGATGTCCCGATTGCCTGGCGCGATGTCGGAATTGGAACCGGTGTAACGGCACTCTTGTTCACGATTGGCAAGTTTCTGCTTGCGTTGTATATAGGGACGGCAGGTGTCGGATCCACCTACGGAGCCGCCGGCTCGCTTGTGGCTCTCGTCGTCTGGGTTGATTACTCAGCACAGATCTTCTTTTTTGGTGCTGAATTTACGCGGGCCTACGCCGATTCGTTTGGATCGCATTCGACAACGACGCAACCGGACACAAGCCAGATATCTTCTCGACCTTCAGTTAAAAAGCAGAGTGCCTCGGCGTAAATGGTTCCATGCTGGGTTAGGCTTGGCGCGGTAAACTGAAGTTTCCCACCTTTTTTCCAAAATGATTTCAGTTAGTAATGTCAGCATGCGCTACGGAGGCAAAATCCTCTTTGAGGAGGTCAGCACGACCTTTTTGCCTGCACGCCGGTATGGCTTGACGGGCCCGAATGGAGCTGGCAAGTCTACGTTTATGAAGTTGCTTTCGGGCGAACTCGAGCCGCAAAAGGGCACCGTCGTACGTCCCAAGAAAATCGGCATCTTGCGCCAGGATCAGTTTGCTTTCGACCCGCACCGGGTAGTCGATACCGTCATTATGGGCAATCTTCCGCTTTGGAACGCGCTCGAAGAACGCGAGACGCTCTATGCCAAACCGGATTTGACCGACGAAGATGGAATGAGGCTCGGCGAATTGGAAGGAATCGTGGCCGAAGAAGACGGTTACACCGCCGAGAGCGACGCGGCCATTTTGCTGGACGGCCTTGATATTCCGGAACCGCTTCACCATCGCAATATGGGCGAATTACAAGGCGGCCAAAAGGTGCGGGTTCTGTTAGCTCAGGCGCTGTTTGGTCACCCGCAGGCGCTCTTGCTGGATGAGCCCACAAATTACCTCGATCTCGAATCAATCCATTGGCTGCAGAACTTTTTAATTCATTATGAGGGAGTGCTGGTCGTTATCTCCCACGATCGGCATTTCCTAAACAGCGCTTCAACGCACACTGCCGATATTGACTACCAGACGATCATCACGTACCCCGGCGGTTACGACGATATGGTCTTGCAGAAAATGCAGATTCGATCGCGTATCGAAGCGGAGAACGCGCAACGGGAAAAAAAGATCGCACAGCTGAACGAGTTTATCGCCCGTTTTTCGGCCGGAACGAGGGCCAGCCAAGTCACTTCTCGAAAGAAGGAAGTCGAGCGGCTACAGACGACCGACCTTGCTCGATCGAATATTCAGCGGCCCTACATTCGGTTTGAGATGAAACGCCCGTCAGGGCGTCACGCGCTCGAATGCAAAGCAGTAAACAAAGCGTACGGCGCGGTCCAGGTCGTCAAGGACTTCTCGGCCGCGATTCACCGTGGTGAGAAGGTTGCCATTCTGGGTCGAAACGGCGCCGGCAAGACAACGTTGTTGAAGGCTCTTCTGGCAAACGCGCCAGGAGTTGACGACGCCGACGTCGGCTTGGACTCGGGAACCGTTACCTGGGGGCATGAAGTTCAGATTGGATATTTCGCCCAGGACCATCGGCTGAGTATTCGCAATGGAACGACAGTAGCTGATTGGCTGCACGACTGGGATCCGCAAGCTTCGAAAGAGGAGATTCGGGGTTTGCTCGGACAGATGTTGTTCAGTGGGGAAGAAGGTTTAAAGCCGACAGATGCGTTGTCGGGCGGAGAAGCGGCGCGGCTCATCTTCTGCAAGCTGATGCTGCAGAAACCGAATGTACTCGTGTTTGATGAGCCGACCAATCATCTCGATCTCGAATCGATCAATGCCCTAAACATCGCGTTGCAGAAGTTCGAGGGCACAGTTCTCCTGGTTACCCACGACGAGGACCTCGTCGATGAAGTCGCCACACGAATTTGGCATTTTCAAGACGGAAGGATCGAAGACCTCGCCGGGTCGTATGAGGAGTATGCCGCAGCGGTCGCGAGATAATCGCAACCGAGCGCTGTTATTCATGCGACACTTGCGAAGTTAGCAAAACGACGGCTTGCGCCTCACACGAGCGGCCCTCGCCCACCGGGCCGATCTTCTCCGCTGTCTTGAATTTCACGCTGACGCTACTGACAGGTAGACTCAAAGCACAGGCCAAATTCTTCCGAATGGCGTCCCGAAATTCTTTCAGTTTCGGACGTTCTAAGATCACGGTTGAGTCCACATTTGAGACGTAATGCCCGGTTTTAGCGGCTAGCTCAAGGGCGTGCTGGAGGAACTGCAGACTATCGGCTGCTTTCCATTCATCAGCTGTATCCGGAAAATGCATCCCAATATCACCCAGCGCCAGTGCGCCCAGAACAGCGTCGGTGACGGCGTGAAATAAAACGTCTGCGTCGGAGTGTCCGGCCAACCCGAACTCACTCGGAATTTCCACACCTCCCAGGATCAGCGCTCGACCCGCCTCGATTCGGTGAGTATCCCAGCCTTGCCCGATGCGAAATGCAGGCAAACTAGTTTGTGCCATCCACTTCTACGCAAACTGCAGACCGGCACTCTCGAGGGTCAGATAGAGACGTGCAAGTTCCATGTCCGCAGGTTTCGTGATCTTGATGTTGCGATCCGTACCGGGCACGACCGAAACTTCCACCTGCTCAAGCCGCTCTACCAGAGACGATTCGTCAGTACCAATAAAGAGATCGCGCCGCGCTCTTTCGAATGCTTGCCGCAAAAGTTCTAACTTGAAGACCTGCGGCGTCTGCGTCAATACGAGTCTCTCACGCGGCAACGTTGCTCGTACCTTGTTCCGGTGGACCTGTTTTACAGTATCAACGGGCACGATTCCAACGATAGCGGCTCCTGTCTCGTTAGCCTCACGAATAACCTTCTCGATTACTTCAACTTCGATGAAGGGCCGCACTGCGTCATGGACAGCCACCAGCTCTGTGCTGTCACTTAACGAAGCCAACGCGTTTTCGACCGATTGCTGCCGTGTTTCGCCTCCTTCTACCGCTCGTACCGTTTTTGCGAAGCCTTGATTTTTGAACAGGCTATCGGCCCACGGAAGATCATCTGCCCGAAGTGCAACTACGATCTCTGTCACCAAAGGGCAACTCACGAATTTGCGTATTGTGTGAATTAGAATCGGCGAGCCGTTCAGCAGCATAAATTGCTTTCTGCTGATGCCTTCCTTTTCCGGCGCGCTACGGCCCATGCGCGTTCCAAGTCCAGCGGCGGGGATGATCACGGACACTTTCATGTGGCGGAATGCTTGGGCATTGGCAATCGGCGGATTGCTGCCCCATTTTCCTCGAACCTACATCATAGAGGAACTGTTGCGAGCTTTCACGAGCCTCCCCCGGCAGTCATCGACGACGCACTGGCCGGCAGATGTCCTCCATCGGCGGATCGATGTTCGGTTGAACCTTGGAGGCGCTCCTCGTATTTACCAAAAATCATTTTGCCTGCCGTGGTCTGCAGAACGCTGGTTACCGTGATCTCGACCGTCTTCGAAACCAACCTTCTCGCATGGTCCACCACCACCATCGTTCCGTCATCGAGATACGCGACGCCTTGGTTATGCTCTTTACCTTCTTTTAGGATGAAGACTCGCATTGTCTCGCCCGGAAGAACCACCGGTTTGAGCGCATTGGCGAGCTCGTTGATGTTCAGGATTGCAACGCCCTGAACCTGAGCCAGCTTGTTGAGGTTGAAATCGTTCGTGACGATTTTAGAGTTGCTCAACTTTGCGAGTTCAATCAGTTTCAGATCGACTTCCCTCGTCGATGGGAAGTCCTGGTTTACGACCTCCACTTGGACTCGCGGTATCTTTTGCAGGCGTTGCACCACATCGAGTCCGCGTCGGCCCCGGTTTCGCTTTGCAGAATCGGCTGAGTCAGCCACGAATTGCAACTCGTGCAGCACAAATTGAGGAATCACCAATGTGCCATCCAGAAATCCCGCTTCTGCGATGTCGGAAATTCTGCCATCGATCAGCACACTCGTATCCAAGATCTTGGCCGGTGAAGACGCGCTCCTCTCGGTCGTGTTGATACCAAGCTGCCGCAAGTTGAGCAGCTCCGATTTGGCGATCCCCACAACGAGTCCCAAATACACACCGGCTACGGGCACCGCAAGTCGGAAGAATTGCAGAGTTGCGCCGTCCGGGAAGCTGGCTTGGTTGAGCACTCGCACGAAGACCAGACTGAGCACACCGCCAACAAGCACGCCCAGAACGCCTCCCGCAACCGCATGTAAACTGCCGCTTCTGATTCGCACCTCTAAGGCACAGGCAGCGAGCCCAACGCAAATTCCACAGACTACGGCGAGTCGAGTAGAAACTCCGAACGGTCGAAAGGCCGCCGCCGCACCACTAATTAATGCAAGAAAAAAAACACGAATCAGAACGATATCCCAATCCGAACGATGCAAGTGTTCACCCCTTCAGGCGAGTGTGGATGCGCCACAGAGCGCGCGCATCACAGAAATGGGGCACACAAAGCCCGCCACAATGCTGCGAAGTATAACACTCGGCGGCTTGTCCTAAGGGGAAAGAACTGGAAGCTTAAAAGCCGGAGGGACGGGGCCTGGTCTAAAGAGCTTTGGCGAGCTCTTCTGCGAACGCGCTCTGCTTATTTTGTGAATTGGTGGGGCGGCGACCGTTACCGCTCTTTCGTTGCTGAGTGTTGGTGGCGCCCGGTGCCTGCCGTCGGCCGCGATCCATCGGGGGTGCACTTCTGGTAGCGCCCTTGCCCGATTTCGGAGGCTGAGCCGGATTCGCGCGGAGGAGTCTATCCTCCAAAGGTGCCCTGTCAAACCGGCGGATTATTGAGTTCATCTCGTCCTGATTTGGCGCGTCAATAAAAGCGAAGCCCTTTGATTCTTGTGTTTCAGGGTTGCGGATTACCTTGACCGCGTCAGCGACCAAGCTTTCTGAGGAAAGCCACGATTTGATATCGTCGGCCGTCACCCAGACAGGGAGATTTCCGAGGAAAACGGTAAAACTCATTGGAAAGGTATTATGCTCCGTGGGGGAAGTGTGAGGCCCGAC
>JBJMGM010000093.1:0-49753 GCA_045807905.1 Bryobacteraceae bacterium
AACCCTGGCCCTGCCGTCACTGCGATCGCACTCAAATCGGCCAGCTTCGCCGCTGCTTCCTCAAGCGCCTGCCGCACAACAGGAACGATAGCCCTCAGATGTTCACGTGACGCGAGTTCAGGGACAACACCGCCGTACTTAGCGTGCGTGTCGAGCTGCGACGCAACAACGTTCGACCGGATCCGGTGCCCATTTTCCACGACAGCTGCGGCGGTCTCATCGCACGAGCTTTCAATTCCTAAAATAAGGGTTTGCAAGTTTCTGATTTCCATTATGAGTTGCCCGCTGAGCTAATCGCACAGGAACCACTTCCAACGCGCGACGCGTCCCGCATGCTAGTCGTCTCGCGCGAGAAGCAATCCTTTTACGACGACCTGTTCAAAAATTTCAATAAATATATTCGCCCAGGCGACTGCTTGGTTCTCAATGACAGCCGGGTCTTCCCGGCCAGACTGCACGGTCGCCGGCACATAAGCTCAGGCGCAGAAATAGAAGCTTTCCTGCTTCGCCCTCTTGACCAGCAGGAAACCGTGTGGAGCGCTTTAGTGAGACCCGGAAAGCGCGTGCGAATCGGAGACAAAATTGTTTTCAATGATGATGTTTGCGCGGAGGTGCTGTCCTGTGGAGATTTCGGAGAACGGACCTTACGGTTTCGCGCAGGACCGCCGGTACGTGAACTAATACAGGCATTAGGAACTGTTCCGTTGCCCCCTTATATCCATCGATTCCCGAACACGGCTGATCGTGAGCGCTATCAAACCGTCTTTGCTCAAAAAAGCGGATCGATTGCAGCCCCTACTGCCGGTCTACACTTCACTCCCCAAATGCTTGAATCGTGCCGCGAGGCTGGGGCGGAGATTGCGTGTATCACTTTGCACGTCGGACTTGGAACATTTGAACCGATACGGCAGAAAAACTTGGAAAATGTTCGTCTGCATGGGGAGTTCTTTGAAATCTCAAGTTCCAACGCCGCAAAGCTGAACCGAGCGAAGCGCCTGTTTTGTGTCGGCACAACGACCGTGCGAACTTTGGAGACAGCGGTGCGAGCTGGTCGCCGCTTCGCGCCGATTCAGGCCGAAACGGATCTGTTTATCTATCCCGGGTTCCATTTTCAGGCGGCTGGCGCGATGCTTACGAACTTTCACTTGCCGCAATCCAGCTTGTTAATGCTTGTGTCTGCATTCGCGGGTGCGGAACTTATTCTTGCCGCTTATCGGCATGCAGTAGCCGACAGATATCGATTCTATTCTTACGGCGACTGCATGCTCGTCGAGTAAAAGGTGTACTAGCGCTGCGCCTGCAACACATCCTCGGCAACGACGGGCATGCCCGGTTCCATGCCGGCTCGTGAATCGACGTTGTATCTTCTTCGTGCTGCGAACAGTTTTTCCACCTCTTCGCGAGGTAGAGGGCGTGCGCCGCCCAACATTTCGGCTACAAACGTGATTCGGGCGAAGTGTTCCACGATCTCCATGCGAAAAAATGCCTGCCACACATCATGGCCGTAACAAGTACAACCATGATTCTCGAGCAGCAAGGCATCGTAATGCGGTATCAGCGGAATCATGCCATCGCACAGCGCTGACGTGCCCGGGAGACCGTAGGATGCCAGGGGCACTGCCCCAAGTTGAATAATCACTTCCGGCAACAATGCTTTGTCAAGAGCGCGGCCCGCGGTCGCGAATCCCGTAGCGACAGGCGGATGCGCATGGACGACGGAACGTACATCAGGACGAAGTGAATAGATCGTGCTGTGCATCGCGATCTCGCTCGTGCGTTCTCGGTATCCATCAACCTTGTTCCCCGCCAGATCGCAGACCATAAGGTCCTCACTCTTGACCATCGCCTTGCTCGTTGCGGTAGGCGTACAGAGAACGCGGTCATCTTCCAGGCGGATGCTTATGTTACCGTCATTCGCGGCCACCCATCCTTTTTCATAGATCAACCGGCAAACGCGAATGATGTCTTCGCGATACTCCTGCTCGGATTTGCTCATTGAATCATCGATTTTAACAGGCTCAGTATCTCACGACCGCTACAATTAAGACCGTGGAAAAGCGGCGTATGTGCCCGAACTGCCGGGCCTTCATCACTACCAGCGATCGTGTTTGCCCCTACTGTGACGTTCAGCTGGGTCCGCGGGCGGTCGATATCCGAGGCAGTCAGCTTGCTGGTTCGCTTGTTCCAAGAGCTAACCTGACCAGTATCATTTTCCTGGTTATCAATGCTGCGTTCTTTCTTGCAGAGCTGATCGCGAATTATCGGCTTACTCAAGCGTCGCCAGCATCCGGCGTGAGCTCCCAGGTGATGGTACTATTCGGTGCAAAATACGCCCCTCTCATTCACAGCGGACAGTGGTGGCGGTTGATTACTGCGGGATTTCTCCATGCCAGCTTCTTTCACATTGCGATGAACTCCTGGGCATTATTCGTTCTTGTCACCGAGGTAGAACAGTTTTACGGCACCAGCCGGCTCATCTTCGCCTACATATTTTCAACCTTCACCGGCTTTCTGCTGAGCCTGCTCTGGTCCCGGTCGCTATCCCTCGGAGCCTCCGCCGCCTGCTACGGTCTCATCGGCATAATGCTCGCGATGGGTGTGCGCCGCAATGACCCGCTCGCTCAGGCTGTGCGAGCTTACTATCGGCAATGGGTCATCTTCGGTCTGCTACTCAGCCTGTTACCTGGCGTAGATATCGCGGCACACATTGGAGGATTGGCGGGTGGCTTTTTGGTGGGTCTGGTCGGAGGGCTTCCGGGACTCCCCAATAGCCCGCGGGAGATACTCTGGAAAACTCTGGCCGGACTCGGAATTGTGATCACTCTGTATGCGTTCTGGCAAGATTACATTTCCTATCACCTGCTGCTGCGACAAGTGGCAGGGAATACCTGACATATTAAGGGAGTGGCAGGAGCCTAAGCGAGCGATTGAATGAACCGTGGGTCGAGTGTGTCCCGAACCTCTCGGAAGGACGGGATGCATCTCGGATAGATGCACTTGAGCACGCGATATCGACTGTGCCGGGAACTTTTGTTCTGCATCGGACCAGCGACACAGACCATAACCGAACCGTCATCACGTTTGCCGCACGCAGTAAGACGGTAGTTGAAGCGGCAGTTCGCCTCGCGGCAGAAGCCGCGAAACTTATCGACCTGAACCATCATCGCGGCGTTCATCCGCGGCTTGGCGCGCTCGACATTCTGCCTTTTGTGCCCTTGGGCGGAGCCACGCTTGAGCAATGCGTTGCTCTCGCTCATCAGGCTGGCGCACGCATCTGGGACGAACTTGGAATCCCTGTATACTTCTACGAGGCGGCCGCACTTCGAGCCGATCGTATGAGGTTAGAAAACGTGCGCCGCGGCCAGTTTGAAGGCCTAAGCACTGCCGGCGCGATGGATGAATCGAAGCGCCCTGACCTCGGCGGCCCTCTACTGCATGCAACGGCGGGCGCCGTCATCGTAGGAGCCCGTAAAATACTTGTAGCGTTCAACATCAATCTGAAATCCACCGATCTTAATCTCGCGAAATCGATTGCGAAACGCATCAGGGCGAGTAATGGCGGATTCCCCGCAGTCAAGGCGCTCGGCTTACCACTCGCGTCTCGGGGGCTCGTTCAAGTATCAATGAACTTCACCGATTTTGAACAAACACCAGTGCACGTGGTCTATTCAGAAGTCTGTCGCCTCGCCGCCGAGCATGGTGTCGAAGTTGAGGAGAGCGAACTCATCGGACTCATACCACAACAAGCCTTAGCGCAGGCGACACCCGGTATGCTCAAGATCTCTCATTTCGATTCCCAGCGGGTCCTTGAGCATCGGATCGAAACGGTAACTTCGGCATGCCGCATTTCGTAGGAAAAGCTCTTCGGCGCCGACACGAATAAACGAGTATCCCGTCGGATTCTCGTGGCCTCGGGTGTCCACGATTCGTTCCGACTTTCTCGGCTTTGGACCAAGATTCACGGCAACAGCCATTTGCACGTCACAGGCGTATCCGGCAGCGTGAACAAGGCTTCGAAGCTGATAAAGCAGTTATCGATTTCGCCGGTTACACCAAAGAAATGTCCGATGAGCTCTTTCAACCTAAACACGTCAACCAAACACAGAGAGCTTCGCACCGTTGGTGTGCTGGGGGCTTCCCGTGGTCGCTCTCTTTCGCCTTACACTGGACCACAGCAACGGGCTCGTAAAATTGGACTACATCTACGAGCGACAGCTGCCTGTATGTCCGAGCGCCTCCGTATGATGTAGAGATATGGCCACGACGACTGCCACTGCCGAACCGGAGGTGACCTCTTCGCTCGAACAAATGATGATTCTCGAGCGAAGTTACGTACTCCAGAACTACGCGCGTTACCCCTTAGCGCTCCAGCGAGGCAAAGGCTGCTACGTGTACGACGTGGACGGTCGCCGCTACCTCGATTTCATAACTGGCATCGGTGTCAATTCTCTGGGCCATGCGCACCCGCGCATCACCAAAGTAATTCGGCAGCAAGCTGGTCTTCTCCTTCACACATCTAATCTCTACTATCACCAGTATCAGGGTCGGTTGGCGGAGCGGCTCGCCAAAGTGAGCGGGCTCGACCGTAGCTTTTTCTGCAACTCCGGAACCGAAGCTATGGAAGGCGCGCTTAAAATGATTCGTGCCCATGGCAACGTCAGCAGCAGCGAGAAGCACGAGATCGTCTCGCTCGAAGGCTCATTTCATGGCCGAACATTGGGCGCGCTTTCGATCACAGGTCAACCCAAATACCGCAAGGACTTCGAGCCGCTACTTCCGGGAGCCCGTTTCGTTCCCAGGAACGATTGTGGAGCTCTTGAAGCCGCTGTAAATGAGAATACCGCTGGCATCGTGCTCGAGTTCATTCAGGGGGAAGGCGGCATCTATCCACTTTCTGAGCAGTTCGTTCGAAAGGCCCGCGAGCTGGCCGAGAGGTACGACGCCTTACTTTTATTCGATGAAATCCAGTGCGGTGTGGGCCGTCCCGGTACTTATTTTGCGTATCAACTACTTGATCCGGTAGTGATGCCAGACATCGTTATCGCCGCCAAGCCGATGGCTTGCGGTATACCTCTGGGCGTTATCACCGCAAATGAGAAGGCAGCCTCTACTATTAAGGCCGGCATGCACGGAACCACATACGGCGGCGGGCCACTCGCTTGCCGGGTGGCGCTCGAATTCTTCGATGTTCTAGACGAACTCCTGCCGTCCATCAATGCTGTGGGCCGCTACTTTCGCATGAGATTGAGTGAGCTAATGCAGCAGTTTCCCTTCATTACGGAAGTGCGGGGTCAAGGCCTCATGATTGGTGTAGAGCTAACATTTCCCTGTAAACAGCTCGTTCTGGACGGCATCAAAAGAGGTTTGTTGTTCAATTGCACGCATAACACCGTGCTTCGTTTTCTGCCGCCGTATATTGTTACCGAACCAGAGGTGGACCGCGCCATCCTCACGCTCACGAAGATCTTCAAGAAAGCGAAGCCGCCGGAAGCCTGACTACAGCAACAAACGTTGTCCTGTATCCGGTTACAGCAAGTCGTCACGTTTGTGCGTTTCCAAAGTCTTGACGAGCTTACCTACGTCCTGAGCTCTACTGCGATTCGCAACCAAGAGCGCATCCGGCGTGTCTACGACTATCAGATCGTCGACCCCGAGAAGAGCCACTGTCTTATCTGCGTCTACATAATTTCCGCGGCTCTCTTTTGCAAACAATTCGCCGCGCGCGGCGTTTCGATTCCCATCTTTCGTGGCAAGCTCGTAGACCGCCTCCCAGCTTCCGATGTCGTTCCAGCCGATGTCGTCCGCCGCAATGCCCCAAATATCTTTGGTCTTTTCGATAAGTGCATAGTCGACGGAGATGTCTTGGCAGAATGGGTACGCGGCTCGCAATTTCGCCGTAAAGTCTTTACTGCGAAACGAGGGAAGGCCTGCTAGCAAGGTGGCCGTTTTCGGCTGATGATGCCGGATGAGGTCCAGCACCGTTGAAGCGCGCCAAAAGAACATCCCTGCATTCCAAAAAAAGTTTCCGCGCTTTATGAATTTTTTGGCCGTTTCAAAATCAGGCTTCTCGCGAAAACTTGCCACAGGCCGCGGGCTCGGTTCCCCGGGTCTGACGTTCTTAGGAAACTCGATATACCCGTACCCCGTCTCTGCCCAACGCGGCTCGATTCCTAAGACGACAACAGCCCCACTTTGTTCCGCTGCCCGAAACGCAGCTTTGACAAACTTCCGAAATCGCGCTGCCTTAAGGATGAAGTGATCGGCGGGGAACACGCCCATGACAGCATCAGGATCGATTTCTGCCAAAATTTGAGCAGCTAGGGCGATGCAAGGTGCGGTGTTCCGCTGCGATGGCTCTGCGATGATGTGCTCGCTTGCGATAAGAGGCAGCTGTCTACGGATCTCTGCCTGGAGAAATTCGTTCGTAATAACCCAGGTATTTTCCGGCGGGATCACGCCTTCCAGCCGTTCGAGGGTCTGTTGAATCAGGGTGCGCTCGCCGCGAAAACGAAGCACTTGCTTCGCATTGGTCCTACGGCTCCGAGGCCAGAATCGCGTTCCACGCCCGCCAGCCATAATAACGCCGTACCGGTGATTCGACATGAATGAACCTCTAGCGGAGTCGCGCCGAAAGCAGCGGTTGCCGGTTTTGCAACGAGCTTAGTTTGCTAACTCACTGCAGGTCGTGCAGTGATCGGTGCTTGCCGTTTGCCCAGCTCGGAATCCGGATATCCGCGAATGATCCGGAGCGTACGCTTCCACCTTGTTCGGGTAAAGAAATGTTCGCCTAAATCGATAAAATGAGTGACCAGCGAACCCACCGATGATCCGGCCAGATCCTCGGTAGTGGCTTCGTAAGACCAATAGATCAAAAGCGGCTTTCCAATGATATTTTCCCGCGGAACAAATCCCCAATAGCGGCTATCAAGCGAATTGTCCCGATTGTCGCCCATGGCGAAATAACTGTTTGGGGGCACTACCACTTCACCATTCACAACGTGATGCTCAAGCATGTCCCGCTGCAATTGGTCTTGCAGCCGCTCACCAAACTGCGAGAGCTCGCCTGGAAAATTGTCTCGATACGGATCGTACGGGAACTTGTGATACACATAGGGCTCGTTTAGCTGAACGCCATTTCTGTAGATAATCCGATTGATCATCTTCAGGCGGTCGCCAGGCACTCCAATTACACGTTTCACAAATGTTTGGGAAATATCACCTGGATATCGGAATACGATGATGTCGCCATGCTTCGGCTCCTCGTACGGCAGCAGGTATTTGCTGATGGTTCCTTCCGAGGCGTACGCCAGTTTATCGACCAATAAATGATCACCGATTAGCAGCGTGTCTTCCATAGATCCGGTAGGAATGACAAACGCCTGTACCAGCGTTGTCGTCCCGAACAAAAGCAGCAATATGGTTACCGTCCACTCCGCTATGCCGTTGCGTGCCTGCTCATGTCTCGTGCGCGCCGTTTGCTCTGCTTTAGGTGCTTTAGCGGTTGCGGTCTCTTGTGCCATTGACTCCCTTACTCAACAAAGCCTATTGTATCTTTTACGAGCGTCAGGTCTTCTGCCGTGCGCTCTCATTCGTGAGTAAGCCCGAATGGTGGGCGCGCGGTACCCTGAGTTCTAGCATTCACGGCTTTATAACTGACGGAAAGGCTGGTAATTACGTGAATTTGATGTATCGATTGCGAGTGGGGCTATTATTCTCAATCATCATAGGTTGTCTTTTTACGGCCTGCTACAAACAATCTGTAAGCGATAACAAGCTTGCGACCGGCATTAAGGCCAATCTCTTTTCTGATGCCATAACAAAGTCCGCCAATGTCAATGTTGCAGTAAAGGATGGTGTCGTCACGCTTACCGGTGAAGTGCCAAGCTCAGACGTTGAGCTCCAAGCTGTGAAAATCGTGAATGGCACGGCTGGCGTGAAGCGAGTGGACGATCAAATCAAGGTCAACCAAGCGCTCGCAGCAAATCAGGTGACGCCTGATAACTCCTCAACGCAAGCGCCGTCCGCTCCAGCGACGGAGTCGCAGCCGGTATCGGCTCCGTCGACTGCTGCTGCCCCTCCGCCGCCATCGCCATCATCGCCATCCGCTGAGGCCCGTCTCGAGCGTACAGAAGTGACGATCCCGGCGGGCGAACGTCTGACGGTGCGAACGATTGATACTATCGATTCAGATCGTAATGACGCCGGTCAAGCATTTAGGGCGTCTTTGGCCTCACCTCTCGTATCTCATGGCCGCGTAATCGTGCCTACCGGTGCCCCCGTAACTTTGGTACTCGCGAGCCAAAGCGACGCTGGTCGCATCAAGGGACGCAGTTCTTTAGAGATTCGACTATCCAGATTGGAGTATCGCGGCCATAGCTATCCCCTGTCGAGCACCTTGTATGAAGAACAGGGCAAAGCACGGGGTAAACAAACGGCGACACGTACTGGAATCGGTGCGGCGGCGGGCGCGATCATAGGTGCGATTGCTGGAGGCGGTAAAGGGGCAGCTATCGGATCCGCAGTGGGCGGCGGTGGTGCTGTCGGTTACCAGCTATTCACTCGCGGACCAAAAGTCAAGATTCCGTCGGAGAGCTTAATCGCATTTCGCCTCACGGCTCCTGTCAACATCGATACCAGAGGTTAGTGGCGCGGCCTGATGTCATTCGCCACTGCCGGGTCTTTGAAGCTTCACGCGGGCTGAGGACTTTCGCCGCCTACGAGTCCAGGAATGGAATTGCCAGTCGGGTGAGGCGCGATCATGATACCGCCGTCCGGCGGCGCCGTTGGCTTGTTTTCACCCGATATCTTAGGCAGCGTTTTACCGCTAATCAGGTCCATCACTTCTGCACCCTCCAGAACTTCGCGCTCCAAAAGCGCATCCGCGATTCGCACGATGGCATCGGAACGCTCGGTGATAATGCGCCGCGCTCTGTTATAAGCGTCTTCCACCAGCTTTCGCACCTGCTCGTCAATCTTGATCGCAGTCGCCTCGCTGTAATCCCGATGCTGGTTGATCTCGCGCCCTAGGAAAATTTGCTCTTCCTTTTTGCCGAAGCTGAGCGGCCCTAGCTCGCTCATGCCCCATTCGCAGACCATCTTATGCGCCATCTCTGTGGCACGTTCGATGTCGTTACCCGCGCCCGTCGTCATTTGATTCAGGAAAATCTCTTCGGTGATTCGCCCACCCATCAGAATTGCCAGACGCGTCTGCAAATAATTCTTGTCATGGGACAGTTTGTCATCGAGCGGCAATTGCATGGTCACGCCCAATGCCATACCCCGCGGAATGATTGTGACCTTGTGCAGTGGATCGGAATCCTCGAGCAGTGCCGCCACGAGCGCATGTCCGGCTTCGTGGTACGCGGTCATCCGCTTTTCTTTATCGCTGATAATCATGCTCTTCCGCTCCACGCCCATCAGCACTTTATCTTTTGCCAGCTCGAAGTCAAACTGCGTAACGACCTTGCGATTCTGCCGTGCGGCAACCAGCGCTGCCTCGTTTACAAGATTTGCCAGGTCAGCGCCGGCGAAGCCTGGCGTGCCCCGAGCAATTACAGATAGGTCTACATCGTCGCCGAGCGGTGTTTTCTTGGTGTGCACCTTCAGGATGCTTTCACGGCCTCGCACATCGGGGCGGTCGACCACTACGCGCCGATCAAACCGTCCAGGGCGAAGCAGCGCCGGATCCAGCACGTCCGGCCGGTTCGTCGCCGCAACCAGGATCACGCCTTCATTCGACTCGAAGCCGTCCATTTCCACCAGCAACTGGTTCAACGTCTGCTCTCGCTCATCATGTCCGCCGCCGAGACCCGCGCCTCTGTGACGTCCGACGGCATCGATTTCGTCGATAAAGATAATGCAAGGGGCGTTCTTCTTGCCTTGCTCGAATAAGTCGCGTACACGGCTTGCGCCGACGCCTACAAACATTTCTACGAAATCCGAGCCCGAAATCGAGAAGAACGGAACGTTGGCTTCTCCCGCAATCGCGCGCGCAAGCAAGGTCTTGCCCGTTCCCGGCGGTCCAATTAACAGAACACCTTTTGGTATGCGGCCGCCAAGCTTCTGGAATTTCTGCGGCTCGCGCAGAAATTCGATAATCTCTTGCAGCTCTTCTTTTGCTTCTTCCACACCGGCAACATCTTTAAAGGTCACCTTTTTTTGTTGTGACGAGTGAAGCCGGGCCCGGCTCTTTCCGAAGCTGAGAGCTTTATTTCCACCACTCTGCATCTGCCGCATCATGAAGATCCATAGCCCAAGCAGAATCAGTACCGGAACCGCATTAAACAGTATGCCGATCCATCCGCTTCCGGTCGAATCCTTCCAGGTATATTTAACCCCTTTTTCCTGGAGCATTTTCCAGATCTCCGGATAATTGGGCGGGATGACAGTGTGAAATGGCCTGGTTACACCGTTGTCGGAAAGCGTGCCCTGGACGTCCGTTCCGGTCACGTTAGCTTCCTTCACCTTTCCATCCTGTACATACGTCACAAATTCCGAGACGGAGAGGTTAGTGGGCGTTGGACCCCGCCCGGTCTTGACGGCCATATACACCAAAACAACCGCGCAGATGATTACGACCCAGAAAACCGCGGTCTTTACATTTGAACTCATGAACTCACCTTCTGCTGACAAAAGCGCTTTAATTGGCCCGGCTTATCGGCCTGCCCTGATGCAGCGGCTTGGACCCACATAGTATTAAAGACGTGTATTCCGTCGCTTTCGATTCAAGTAGCGGCCTGCCTTACCTGATTCGCTCGATAGATGAGCCGAATGACGTCACGGCTATCGGCCGAGCCATTGAATTTCGCCGCAGTCCCAAAACACCGAGCCCACACAATCTCCTCGTCGCATACAAGTACAGGCCAATGGCGCCGCTCCCAGAGCAAAACTCGATGTTCCTGAAAAAGCGCCTTTACCTTTTCCACCGTGGCATGGCCGTGGCGTTGGAGAGCGTCACCTGGCTGCCAATTACGCACAAACAACGGACGCTCTACTCCCGAGCGTGTTAAAGCCCCCGCATCCAGTTCCGCCATTTCCCATGAAAAGCCCTGTTCTTTCTTGAAGCTAGCACAAACTGGGGTCCCCGGGGTTGGCTCCGCGGTCAGAGTAATGGAGCCGGCGTGGAATGGAAGCTGGAGTTCCTCCCCAATGTTCAAAGGCAGGCGGTAGCGCCGCTCCTCGAACTTAACTTTTGAGGGGGTGGTCAATCGCAGTTTGTTGAATGAACGGAGGGCGTCTACACCAGGCACGATTACGCGATCGTGCCCATGGCGGCTTGAGAACAGCCTAAGAATTGCATCTATATGTTTTATGTCAATGGACCGCAACTCTCCCCGAATCTCGAATATCGCGCGACGGATCATCCTCCGTTGTACGGCAACGTGCAGCGCCGCGAGGCGGGTGACATCCAAAATCAATCCAAAATGAGTCTGCTGGGCAATCTCTCGAAATATCGGCTCGATCTGTTCAGTCCAGTGGTCCTCTTCATCTTGCGCAAGCTGCGCAACCCGGGCCAGTCTTGCTTCAAGGTTCGAGTTGAAGTTCCGCGCCAGAGCGGGCATAACTTGTTCGCGCAGACGGTTACGCCTGAACGCGACATTGGAATTCGAAGAATCCTCCCGCCAGTGAATACTGTGCTCTACCGCCCAGCTCCGCACCTCTTGCCGGGTAGTCGTAAGCAGGGGGCGAATAAAGCCCTCCTGTGTCATCATTCGCATGCCGGCTAACCCTGTTGTGCCGGCACCCCGCAATAACCGAAACAGTACTGTTTCGGCCTGATCGCTCCTTGTATGTCCTAAAGCGACTCCTCTCAAAGAAAGCTGTTGCATCGCCCGGCGGTAGAATTCTCTACGTGCGGCTCGGGCCGCTTGTTCCAAATTCTCACCGGTTGCGATCTCGTTTCGCTGGACTACCGCCGGCACTTCCAGCGCCTCGGCAATGGAACGCACACATTGTTCATCTGAATGCGATTCAGATCCCCTTAACTGGTGATTCAAATGCAGCACTGTGAGCTGAATCTGCAGTCGTTCTGACAACTTGCGGAGCAGATGTAAAAGCACTACGGAATCGGCGCCGCCCGACACTCCGACCCCCCAGCGATCCCCGGGTGAAGTCATGTTATAACGAGTGATGATTTCGGTCACCCGATCGAGCAAGCTGTCGGTCAATACGCTATTGTATGGCTACTTTATTGCCACTCTGACTCCTCGCTCTAATCCTTCATGCAACTGAACCCGCCGCTTGGGGAGGCAGAACTCCGCAGCACCGCCGCGCGCGTCAAGCTGCTCTTAATGGATGTTGATGGGGTCATGACCGACGGACGTCTGTTTCTAGTTCCTGATGCCAGCGGCAAGATGGTGGAGACCAAGGGCTTCGATTCACAAGACGGCATTGCGTTGCGATGGCTCACCTGGAACAACATAAAGGCTGGAGTGATTAGCGGCCGCGAATCTCCGGCAACGGCAGAGCGCGCCCGGCAAGTCGATATGGCCTATGTCTTCCAAGGCCATATCGAGAAGATCCCGATTTACGAGCAGATCATGGCCGATGCCAAAGTGCACGCAAGAGAGGTTGCCTATATAGGCGACGACCTAACTGACGTGGTGATCATGCGACGGGTTGGGCTTTCGTTTGCCACTGCGAATGCTCGCGTCGAAGTCAAGCGCGTCGCGAACGCCGTGACAACTGCCGCGGGCGGCTCCGGCGCTGTTCGGGAGGTGATTGAGCTTCTTCTGAAAAGCCGGGGTGCGTGGGACGGGCTACTTAAGAAGTATGAAGTAACGCTCTGAAGTTCAACAGCCCGCCTTTCATGCGCATTTACGGCTATTGCACTTGGAACGCGAATTCTCGCAACAGACCGCTATCCGACGTTGCTTCGGTCGGTGCATAGAGGCGTAAAAAATGAGCACCTTTCCCGTTTATAGGGGGTAAGCGGACGTCCGCTCGCTCGTGGTGGATGGTAGCGGTGCCTTTCCACAGTTCGGCGCCGCGGAGATCGACAACACTCGCGAGAACCGGGCCTTCCGCGAGGTCGGTTGTATTTAAATGCAGCTCCAACCGATGCCCTGCAGGCACGATCGAACTTTCCTCGCCGCGGTACGCTGACAAGCTTACCTGTGCCACTGGGGCGGGTTGCGGAAGGAAGGCCGGAATGATGATCACGCCGAGCGCCACGGCCACCACAGCCCCTGCTAGCGAAAACTTAGGAGCTGCCAACCAATTAGGAACAGCCAACCAGGCTTTCCAGCTTCTTTCCTCGGGCAAGGCTGCTTTGGCCAGCTCTTCCCTCCTCATATCCTGTAAGGCGACCTTCGTCGCCCTGATCTGCAGTTCAAGATCTTCGAGTCGAGTCACACAAGACTCACACGCCAGGATGTGCACCTCCAAATCTTCGAGTTCCTCGTCTGTGCTTCGATTTAGAATAAATCGTTCTAGTTCATCTTCGGTTGGATGATGGCGTTTTGTATTCTGCATTGGGTTTGAACGACGGAGCAGTTTTCCGCGTTTTCATACCCATAGTGCTCTTCAGCCGGCATGTGCTCTCACGAAGACCGAGAAAATTCCGCTACTCGTCAGCTTTTTCCGGCCTATTTCCCCAAATTTGGCCTTAGCTCGAGATTTCAAGAGCCGGAACTGAGTCTCCGTCAGCGACATTTCGCGACAGATCTGCTCCTGGGTCTGCTCCAATAGGTAAAATCGTACCAAGATATCGCGATCCCTCTGCGAGAGGCAGCCTAGCACGCTCTTCATTAACTCCGCCTTCTGTTGAATCATCGCCTCCTGCTCCGGGTTTTCCTTCCGGTCAGCGACAGCCACGCCGCTTTCCAGGTCGGTCTGCTCGCGGCGGTTGTGTACGGCTTGCTCGATATACGCTGCCACCTGCCTACGCACTACCGTTCGAACGAATCCCATCAAGCGCTCTGGTTCGCGCAAATCCCCACGCCGAATAGCGTTCACGACAATCAGGAACGTATCGTGAACCTTGTCCTCCAGTTCCTGCGGGCCTAGCTGTCGGCACAGGTAATATCGAATGCCTCGGCTGAACAGCTTGTACAGGTGTTCCATTCCGGCATCCTCGCCCGCTTTGATCTGCGCTACCAGAACGCCCCATTCGACAGAAGAATAGCCCGGTCGTGCGGCCTTGTTCTGGGGCTGCTGATCCGGCTGTTTATTTTCTGCTGCCGGGGCCGGGGAGAGTTTCGGTTGACTGGCGAACATAAGGCTTTACTCCTTCGAAATGACCGAATATGCCGCCCAGAACGAGGGCGAACTCGCGTAACCCTTGCTCTGCCGCATTTCCCCTTGGGCTTGCTGCAGTGCCATTGCCGCCCGCTTGGCAAGCGAGCCGGAGGTCGACGTTAGTAGTTGAAAGTGACTGTAAAAGGATGAAAAAAAGCGACCCGAATCGTCCGGTGTCGGCCACGCGCTTACGATCACGGCCGAGGCACCCGCAAGCAGCCATGCCCGGCTTAAGCCGATGAGGCCGGCGCTCGGAAGTGTTTCACCTTGCTGGGAAGAACAGCCGCTCAGTACGACCAAACCGCCCGGCACGCGGTATCCCGCGATTGCTTCGCGCGTAAGCAATTCGGGTATATTTTCAGCGGTGAGGCTTAGCGCCAAAGCCGCCTCTTCTGGGCGGCTCTTCGGACTCACGACGTGAACCGCAAAATGAAGCACCTGCGGCGTCTTCAGCAGCGCAGCCCGTAATGTATTACTTGAGGCGTTGCTGCCTTCAAGAAGCTGCACGTCCGTCATGCCGCTGAGCTTTGCGGCAATCCGAATCTCGCCAGCGCTTCCGGGCAGCCGTGCCAGCGCAAATGGCGCGTCAATATCCTTTGCATTTGAAGAGACAGGACTGCGCACCCGCCGCGAGTCGGCAAGATTATAAATTGGATCGCCGACTCCCAAGAACCTCCGCTCTTGCTGGGGTGTTACCGTTCCCGAGGATTGTAGTAACAGCAACTCACTCGGCAGAAAACGCAGTGTGTGGCCGGTTATTAGGGGAGCCGGAACCGCGGAAACCGGGATTTCTGGGAGTGCTGAGAATGGGATTCCATTAAGCAATGCGCCATTCCCGGCGATGAGCCAGTTCGGTTTGTGCCAGGCGCCGAGTTCGAGGTTTCCAAAAAGCTGCTCACTGAGGCAACGGCCCGGCTTCGACGCGTCTCGTTCATACCTGACGGCATGAGAGAACGCGCGTGCTTGTTTGCCGATTTCAGTTTCCGCTGGCAATTCGTACACATTCACCCGATCTCTGGCAATCGTCCACAGAAATGACTTAACTCTACCCAGGCCAAAACTGAGCAGGAGATCGCTCATAGTTAACCTGAGCTGGATATTTCTAAGTGATTTCTTATGAAAGATACTCTCTTGCAGTTGAGCGGAATTTTCGGTTTGCATCCCGATTTGATTCTCTAGACTGCTTAATTGCAGCCTTATTTGCCTGAAAGTCGCCTCGTCTATGGCGTTTTGACTCCCGGTGAAACGGGCTTCGGCACTCTGCAATTTCGACAGTAATTCGAAATATTCAGGGGGCAGCTGTCCGTCTCGACCCAGAGCGACACTCATTTGTTCGCGCAGGCTAGCTGCCCTGCTTTCGGCCAGAACCTCCCAAGCCTGCCGTGCTAAGGCGCTGTCGTGCCGCTCTAGTGAAAGCTGCGCGGCCAGCGATATATAGTCTTCGAAAACCTCGTGCAGATGAGCGCTTGTGCGAATGCTCGTCGCGTCGCCCGGGAGTGCCCCTCGGCGCCATCTGGTTGCCAACTCGACGGCCGTTTGAAACTGTGCCAATGCCTGCGATTTTCGGCCTAGTGCTTCGAGTATCTGCCCTCGCAGGTGCGCTGGCTCGTATTGGGGAGTGGTCGCGAGCGCCGAGCTGTGTGCTGCAAACGCCACATCGAGCAGCTTCAAAGCTCGAATGAGATTGTTTCTCTTATACTCCAGTTCAGCGCGATTGACGGTCGTTGTTGCCAGCGAGTCCTGATCGTGCGCCGCAACGTGTAAGTCTCTGGCCCTGGCCAGTGCTGCATCTGCTTCAGGAAGTTCACCGAGATCTAAATAGGATCGCCCGAGATCATCCCACGCAATCGCCTCCTGGTCCGGTAGCTTTGCTTGTTGCGCAATTTTAATCGCCTTGCGATAAAGCTCAATACCGGCCCTTGATTCTCCTCGATCGACCTGGATCGAGCCGTGATTGAGGAGCGCTCTTATGAAGAAGTCTTTGCGGGAAGATTGCTGTAGGAGACGGACCGACTCTCTTGCCTCATTCTCAGCGTGCGAAAAATCGCCCAGTTGAGCGTAGATAATGGCAATATTAATCGACGCGACGCCCGCTACTGAATCGTCTTTCGCGCGAAGCGCCAAGTGGCGCGAGGCCTCTGACGAATCCAGGGCTGCGCGGTATCGAAACAGGCGAATTTGGCAAGCAGCGGTGGAGCCCAACGCCTTTGCTTCAAGGCTGAAATCACCGCTCTCGTGGGCCATGCGCGCAGCCCTGGAAAATTGTTCAATTGCTTCGGCGAACTTGCCTGCAGCTCGCTCCTTTTTCCCGGCCGCAATTCTTTGTTCGACTTGTGCGCTCGAGCGTGGCAACGCCCCATTTGTCTGACCCAGTGCGGACCACGTCGCCAGCGTCGAACAAAACACCCTTACGGTGCGAGTGGTCCAAGGTCGCCACAGAGCAAGTGGGCCGTTGTCCCATTGGGCGGACGGCAGATAATTTCCTAAACAGGATATCCTGTTTGTGGAAGTAATCTACCATCCTTTAGCGAATATTCCTAAGCTTATTTAGTTACTTACCGGGGTATTTCTTAGTCAGTGACAGAAAAAGAATAGAATTATTGCAAAGAGGGGATCGACAGGATGTGGTGTGTGCATGTGGTTGAATTCCTTTCGCACACGAATGTACCCACAGCTGAATACCCCTTATCCCAAAAAATGGCGCTTAAATGACTGATCCTATTGGAAAAATGTTTTCAATCCTGCTTGTGACCGCGGGCCCAGCGTATCCCGGTTTGGGAAGCATTCCATCCCGGGACCCAGTCCGGTAAACTGACTGGCCTGATCGGCTATACTCGTGCTGTAGCGGATGGCCGTTGCGGAAATCCTTCCCGGGGCCCTGATGTTGACTTCTGGGTTCCCACCAGATTCAACAACCGCGATCAACAAGCACCAAACGATTCTGCACTTTGCGTCATGTTCGATAATCTCTCCGACAAACTGCAGCGGATCTTCAAAAACCTCCGCGGCGAAGGTAAACTAAGCGCCGCCAACATGGAGGAGGCGCTGCGCGAGATTCGCGTGGCGCTGCTCGAGGCCGACGTACATTTCAAAGTCGTCAAGCAATTCATCGAAGAAGTCAAGCAGAAGGCGCTCGGCGAAGAAGTGCTCACGGCTCTTGCACCTGGCCAGCAAGTCGTAAAAATCGTACGCGATGAGCTAATCAAAATGCTGGGTACTCATCCATCGCGGCTGCGTTTTGCCAATGAGCCCCCAACCGTCATTCTGATTGTCGGCCTCCAGGGCTCCGGCAAAACGACCAGCGCTGCGAAGCTGGCGCGATTTCTTACAAAAGAAGGCAATATTCCGCAGCTTGTTTCGGTCGACGTTTACAGGCCTGCCGCCCGCCAGCAGCTGAGTATCCTGGCGAAGGACGTCAATACACCCATCTATGAAGGGTCTGCCGAAGAGAATAAACCCCTTGATCTCGCGCGGTCGGCGCGGCGCGAGGCCGTGCACGCCGGACGCGACGTCCTCTTGGTCGATACGGCTGGCCGTCAGCACATAGACGACCAGCTCATGCAGGAGCTCCACGAGCTTAAGGAAGCACTGAATCCAACTGAGATCCTGTTCGTGGCCGATGCCATGACGGGGCAGGATGCGGTGCGTTCCGCTGACGAGTTCCACAAACGGCTCGGCATCAGCGGAATCATCCTCACGAAGATGGATGGCGATGCTCGTGGAGGCGCTGCGCTCTCCATCCGTTCAGTTACTGGACAGCCGCTTAAATTTGTCGGCGTTGGCGAAAAGACCGATGCACTCGAAGCTTTTTACCCCGACCGCGTAGCCTCTCGCATTCTCGGCATGGGTGATGTGCTCTCGCTGATCGATAAGGTGGAGCAGGCCATCGATCAGAAAACCGCTGAAAAGATGCAAGAGAAGTTGCTCGGGGACGACTTCAGCTTGGAGGACTTTCGCGACCAGATTAAGCAACTTCGAAAGCTGGGGCCTCTGGGAGGATTGCTCGAGATGATGCCGCAAATCGGTCCTCTCAAAGATCTCAAGAACGCCAAGATTGATGAAAACGAGATCGGCCGCGTGGTCGCCATCATCGATTCCATGACTCCCAAAGAGCGCCGGAATCACATGATCATCAATGGCTCCAGACGTCGCCGCATCGCAAAAGGCAGCGGAACCAGCGTTCAGGATGTGAACAATTTACTCAAACAGTACGCACAGGCACGTAAGATGATGAAGAGCTTTACAGGCCAAGCCGGTCTGCTGGGAAAAAAGCTGAGCAAGATGAAGCTGCCGGGCATTCCGGGTTTCTAACGCTTCCCTTGGCTCAGTTCGTCGCTTCCAAGTGAGAAGTTTGCAACAATAAAGAAGGAAAAAGAAAAGATACGCGATGTTAGCAATCCGTCTGGCGCGATTCGGCGCGAAGAAAAAGCCCACATACCGTGTGGTCATTATTGATAAGGAAAGGGCCCGCAACAGCCGGTCCGTCGAAATTGTTGGTTATTACAACCCCGTTTCGACGCCCGCCCAGGTCCACCTCGACCACGAGCGCATCAATTATTGGATTAGCAACGGAGCGCAGCCGTCCGGTACGGTCGCTCGTTTGCTAAGAACCAACCCTGTTCCGGCTCCGGCAGTAGTCTGACAGACGGTAAGCTGGTTCGCTTGCGCCATTGAAAGTGGCTCGGCGCGGGATCCTAGGCACAAGTAGATTAGCACCGGGAAAAACAGGTCAACATGAACGACAACAATGGCGTAAAGACGCTTGTAGAAGAAATCGCCAAGGCGCTTGTGGATGTTCCCGCCGAAGTGTTGGTCAACGAAGTGGCTGGCGAGCAGGCAACTGTGTTTGAGCTACGAGTTGCCGCGGGCGATCTCGGCAAAGTGATTGGGAAGCAAGGGCGAACTGCCCGTTCGATCCGAACCTTGCTTGGCGCGGTTGGTACGAAATTGAACCGACGCTTCTCCCTCGAAATCCTGGAGTAGCTGTAAGCGTCAGCGTGCCCCCGATGGATTTGGAGAGAGTGGTCATAGCCGAGATTCTCCGCCCTCGAGGGAATCGCGGCGAGCTCATCGCGAAGTCCCAGACAGATGTCCCCGGCAGGCTGGAGAACCTCAAAGACGCGCTAGCACGGCTGGCAGACGGCTCCGATGTTCCAATCGAAATCGCCGAAAGATGGGTTCATAAAGGTGACTGGGTGTTAAAGTTTGCGGGCGTCAATTCGATCGATGCGGCCGAGCGCTTTCGCCGGGCCGATTTGTGGGTCCCCTTGCCAAGTCGGGGTACACTGCCCGAAGGTGAGTTCTTTCAGGCAGATCTAGTTGGCTGCACGGTCGCTGAAGCCGCGACGGGCAGGCGCTTGGGCGCCGTTCTGGGCTGGCAGCAATATGGCGGGCCACCACTGATGGAAGTCGGCGTGGGCGATCACGAAGTCCTCATCCCGTTCGTCAGCTCCATTTGCCGCAACATCGATCTGCCAGGTCGAACCATTACAGTCGAGCTTCCGGGAGGTTTATTGGACTTGTAACCGGGCAATATGCGAGCGAATCGCCATGACGTTTCATGTAGTCACAATCTTTCCCGAGTTCTTCTCCGGACCGTTCACTCACGGCGTCATCGCGAGAGCGCAGGGGGCCGGCAAATTGGAAATCCGCGTCCATGATCTGCGACACTGGACCTATGACCGTCACCGCACCGTAGACGACCGGCCATTCGGCGGGGGTGAAGGAATGTTGCTCAAACCTCAGCCTTTGTTTGAAGCCGCTGAAACGATTCTACCGGGGAGGACGGCAAACCGAAAAGTAATCTTGTTGTCGGCTCAGGGGAGGCGCTTCGAGCAGGGAATTGCGTGCGAGCTCTCCAAGCTGGATGAGCTGTTGCTCATTTGTGGCCGTTACGAAGGCGTGGATGAGCGAGTCTCCGAGCATCTCGCGGACGATGAGCTGTCAATTGGTGATTTTGTGCTGAGCGGCGGTGAGTTAGCCGCTGCGGTGATAATTGATACCGTAGCTCGGCTATTGCCGGGCGTGCTCGGCAACCAGGATTCATCGCTCAATGAAAGCTTCGGCGAGGAGAATGAGGGTTTATTAGACTGTCCGCAGTACACCAGACCGGCGGAATTCCGCGGCTGGAAAGTGCCCGAGGTGCTGCTGGGCGGAAATCATGACGAAATCAGGCGCTGGCGCCGGGCTGCGTCACGCCAAAAAACACAGCGGCTTCGCCCCGATTTGTTGCGCGACTCCGGCATAAAACAGAAGACATAAGGCAGAAATAAACTATGCAAAACGCTCTCGTTACAAAGTTCATCAGCAAACATGGTCGTGCGAAGCCGCATCCGGAATTTCGCCCTGGCGATACCATCCGAGTGCACGTCAGAATTAAAGAGGGTGACAAGGAACGGCTTCAGGCGTTCGAAGGTACCGTTATCGCTCGCAAGAACACCGGCATGGGCGAGACCATCACCGTCCGAAAGGTAAGTTTCGGCCAAGGTGTCGAACGCATCTTTCCCGTTAACGCTCCGGTTATCGATCATATCGATTTGGTCCGCACTGGACGCGTGCGGCGAGCCAAGCTCTACTATCTCCGCAACCTGAGGGGCAAAGCGGCCCGCCTGCGTGAGCGCCAATAACCGGTAACTCTGGCCGCCGTGCATGAGCATACGGTGCGTAAGTTCATTCGAGCGGATTGCTCGCGAGCGTGGATTTTCGCGAATCGCCGGGGTCGACGAAGTTGGGCGTGGCTGCCTGTTCGGACCCGTATTCGCAGCCGCCGTTATCCTTGACCCGCTCCGTCCCATTCGCGGCCTGCACGACAGTAAGGTTCTGGATGCCGGGCAACGCACTGCGCTGGCGACGCAAATCAAAGCCCGTTGCGTTTGCTGGGCCCTCGGCGGAGCAGACGTGTTTGAAATCGATCAGGTCAATATTCTCCAGGCGTCTCGGTTAGCAATGCGTCGCGCTGTAGAGTCGCTTCCCGTCAATCCTGATTATTTGCTGATTGACGCTCTGAAACTCGACCTTCCCGTTGAGCAACTTGCATTGATCGATGGCGATGCCCGTTGCCGAGCCATCGCCGCTGCATCCATCATCGCCAAGGTCCATCGCGATGCATGCCTGGAGCAATGGCATGAAATCTTTCCACAGTACAACCTGGCGTGCAACAAAGGCTACTCGACGCCTGATCACCGCCGCGCTCTTCGCGAGCACGGTCCCACCCTGTTACATCGTTTCAGTTTCGAGCCCGTTCGCATGAGTACCGCTGAAGTGCACTGGACTGGGTACATGACCGATTCTCCTGCGCAGCCGGGCCTGTTTGATGACGCTGTAAGCCCGCTCGATCTCAATGACTTAACGCAAACCGGCATGGAAACCGAGATAACAGAATGAACGGTTCGACATCGCAGCACGCCGCGACTTCTGATCCGCCTCGTCCCCTCAACGCCAGCCGGTTCACGCGCTGGCACCGCCGCATCCTTGGATTTTGCCTGGTCATCTTTGCCTTCGAACTCGGTCTGTTCCTGCTCGTCTTTCCCTGGCTGCGCTCGTGGGATTTAAACTGGGTACCCGTGCATTCTCCAAAATTCGCCGCCATCTGGATGAGTCGTTATTTCCGAGGCGCGCTCAGCGGTCTCGGCCTCCTCAACATCTATATCGCTCTCGCTGAATTCATACGCCAAATGAAATCCATTTTCGGCCAGCACGAAACAATGTGAGGCGTGGCGGGCCTTATCACGTACGGGATACAAAGCGTGTACAGACCACGGTCGTTTATCGATTGCAATCAAAAATGCAGCGGTAAATTGAGAGTTTAACGTCACCGCGCCATATTTCGGGTGCAATTTAACCTCGATTGCGGAACGCAATAGGTACGGGACTGTCCGTACGCGAGCAGATTGACCGAATTCCTCCTGTCATTCACAGTTGTAACCAGATGCAAATTCGTGTTTCCAGGAGAGAAATAAAAATGAACGGATCTCGTTCTATGTGGGTTCTTATGCCGCTCTTATTTTTAGCCGGCGGCTCGCTTTTGAAAGCGGAAACAATCGGAGGTGCCGGAAGCAGCTGTGCCACTTGCGCAGGAGCTGCCTACACTTTGACATATAGCGGTTTACCGATATCCTCAACCGCGACAACGGAGACCTTCCAAATCACGTTCAACGTCAACGACATCGCATACACTGGCGGAGGGTCGTTCCTCAACGCGGTCGCTATCAAAGTCGCTTCACCAGCGGATTTGGTCAGTGCGAGTCTAATCTCGGCTCCGAGTGGCTTTTCATTGATTGATGGCACCGGGTTGGATGCTAATGGTTGTGATGGCGGGAGCGGCGGTTTTCTGTGCGTCCAATCGTCCGCCAATGGTGTTTCCGTATCTGGTGGTCCGTACAATTTCATCCTACGACGTCACGGTGGACACCGGAGATCTCCTTTCCGGAGTTGATGCCGCAAGTGTCAAGGCTCGCTACGTTGACGACCAAGGGAACAAGATGGGTGCTCTAATGTCTGAAAATATCTCGCTGCAGCAGACCAACTGCCCCGAGCCAAGTTCCGCCCTAATGCTCGGCGCAGGGTTGCTAGGCCTGTCGCTTGTGACCCGCAAGCTGCGGAGACAGTCTAGTTGAGCCTACCGCGCGCGGTTAAATCGAAAAAGGCATCCTGGAATAATCACGGTTGAAACGTTGTTGTAAAGCAACTTGGGCAAGAATCTGATCTCCCAATCCTTGCCCTAAACCCAAATCCCTTTTTAATGTGCGCTTCCCGCTCTAGATTACGTAGGGGTGCCAACTGCACGGCGGCGCCTGATTGCGATGATGTTGTCCGCTCCTCGTTCCGAGTACTATTGGCTTGGACGGGCGGAGCCGATCCGAAGTCGTCGCTGGCACCCGGCCATTGTTCGTCTCAGGTCGGTGGGATTGGAATGATCACAGAGGAGTATCTTCACTCGATTTCGAACTGCACTCCCTGCGCCAGCGGCAACTCTGTCCCGTAGTTAATCGTATTCGTTGCACGCCGCATATATAGCTTCCATACATCTGAGCCGGACTCGCGCCCGCCACCCGTCTCCTTTTCCCCGCCAAACGCGCCTCCAATCTCAGCACCCGATGGACCGATGTTCACATTGGCGATTCCGCAGTCCGATCCGTCTACCGACATGAACCGCTCGGCCTCACGCAGATCAGTGGTGAAAATGGAAGAAGAAAGACCCTGTGGCACGCGGTTATGCAGCCGTATCGCCTCCTCAAACTCCGTATATTTCATCACGTAAAGAATGGGCGCAAACGTTTCGCATGTCACGGGCCCGGTTTGACGCGGCATCTCAACCAGCGCCGGCCGTACGTAAAACGCCTTCGAATATGGCCCTACGTCAACTCGTTCCCCGCCTATCACCTTTCCGCCCGCTGCTTTGGCATCCGCCAGGCTCTTCTGCATTGCTTCGAAAGCCCGACCATCAATTAAAGGCCCTACCAGAGTGCCTGAATCACGGGGATCGCCGATAGCTACCGAACGATATGCCTTCTTCAGGCTCGAGACGAGCTGATCGTAAATGCTCTCGTGCGCAATCAATCGTCGCAGCGTAGTACAACGTTGTCCAGCTGTGCCCATCGCTGCAAACGCTATTCCGCGAATCGCCAGATCCAAATCCGCCGTGGGGCAAACGATAGCTGCATTATTGCCCCCGAGTTCAAGAATTGCACGGGCGAAACGCGCCGCAAGTTGCGGACCAACCTGTCGGCCCATGCCGGTCGAGCCAGTTGCGGACACAAGCGGTACCTGAGGATGATTGACCAGCCACTCTCCCACTTCTCGTCCTCCGAACAGAACGGTCGAAAGTCCAACCGGTACGTCACCAAATCTCACCGCCGCCCGATCGAACAATGTCTGCGTCGCAAGCGCGCATAGCGGCGTCTTCTCCGAAGCTTTCCAAACTACGCTATTACCGCAGACGAGAGCGAGCGCCGCATTCCATGACCAAACCGCGACCGGGAAATTAAATGCTGAGATAACTCCTGTTACTCCTAGAGGATGCCAAGTCTCCATCATCCGATGATTAGGACGCTCGGACGCGATCGTCAGCCCGCACAGCTGCCGTGAAAGACCCGCCGCGTAGACACAAATGTCGATCATCTCCTGAACCTCACCGAGGCCTTCCGAAACAGGCTTTCCAGTCTCAATCGTTACGAGCCGCCCCAGCGCAGTTTTATTGCGACGCAATTCCTCGCCCAGCAACCGGACCAACTCTCCTCGCCGGGGGGCAGGCAACTTGCGCCATTTTAGAAACGCATCGTGAGCCGCCGCAATGGCTTGCTCCGTTTCCTTCATATCGCTCGTCTTCACGCGGCCAATCACTTCACCGCTGATGGGCGTTCGCACCTCGAGTGTGCCATCTGCTGATAGTTTCCGCGGCACGCCCATCTCTGAAAGAATGTCTATTGTCTCTTCGGCCAACGTTGGAGTTTGAACATTTGTCGTCATATAAACTTCTTGGGGTTATGTTCTTAGGCTATCTTGTAACGTGTCAAGTAAAACTGTGATGGAGCAACACTATTGATGCGCAATTTGCTCATGCCCAAGCGGTCTTTACTTCTTTTTGCTTGTATTGCGGCCCTCAGATCGCTGGCTCCCGCCGAAATCAACCGTCTCCAACTCGGCGCGCGGATCAGCTCGAACCGGGCGACATTTCGCGTCTACTCCGCGCACGCGACGCGCATGGAACTCGATGTCTTTCGCGCTCCTTTCAACGCAGCGGAAGTGTCACGCACGCTACTCGATCGCGATCCTACTACCTCCGTCTGGTCTGTCTCGATACCTCTCTCCGAGATCCGCAAAGAGCTCAAGATTACGGGCATTATCTATTACGGATACCGCGCCTGGGGACCAAACTGGACTTATGATCCGGCGTGGCAGAAAGGCAGCTCGGCTGGCTTCGTCGCCGATGTCGATCAGGACGGCAATCGCTTCAATCCCAATAAGCTCTTGATCGATCCTTACGCCCACGAGATCAGCCACGATCCAGTGAATCCGCGAAATCTGGACGGAACCGTCTACGCCTCAGGTTCCGAGAACCGCCTGAAGGACAGCGGGCCCGTCGCTCCAAAAGGCATCCTCCTCCGCGAACTCGCAGCCGTTCCACCCGGACCCGCATCTCCATTTAAAGACGACATTATTTATGAAGTCCAGCTTCGCGGGCTGACCAACGCCGATCCTGCCATTCCGGCCCGCCTGCGTGGAACGTTTCGCGGGGCTGCGATGAAAGCTCGAAAATTGAAATCGCTCGGTGTGACCGCAGTGGAGTTTCTCCCGGTCCAAGAAACGCAAAACGACTCAAACGATGCGGATCCGCACCATGCAAATTACTGGGGATATGCAACACTCGATTACTTCGCGCCAGATCGGCGTTACTCTTCCGACAAATCGCCCGGCGGCCCCTCTCGCGAATTCCAAAACATGGTGTCTGCCTTTCACGCGGCCGGACTGAAAGTTTTCATCGACGTCGTTTACAACCACACAGGTGAAGGTTACGCGTGGCATCCCGCCGACACCGGCACCTACAATCTTCTGAGTTGGAGGGGTCTCGATAATTCCACTTACTACTCCCTTACTGCGGATCGACAGAGCTCGTGGGATAACACCGGCGTTGGCGGCAATTACAATGCCCAAAATACAGTCGCTCAAGACCTCATCGTGGATTCGCTGGCATACTGGCGTCAAACTCTGGGCGTCGACGGCTTCCGTTTCGATCTAGCATCGGTATTGGGTAATACGTGCGAGCACGGCTGCTTCAATTTCAATAAGCTGGCGCGACAAACTGCGCTAAACCGTCTAGCTAAAGAGTTTTCTGGGATTCCGCTGATTGCCGAGCCCTGGGCGATTGGCGACGGCACCTACCAACTTGGGAATTTTCCGGCGGCCTGGTCTGAGTGGAATGGCGTCTTCCGCGATGACGTGCGCCGCGCCCAGAACAAGCTTGGCGTTAGCTCGGTCACCACTGGCGAACTTGCAACGCGCTTCGCCGGTTCATCCGACCTCTTGCAGAACAACGGCCGCAAGCCTTGGAACTCGGTCAACTTCATTGTTGCCCATGATGGGTTCACACTCGCCGATCTATATCGTTTCGAGTCCAAAAACAACAATCAGCCCTTTCCCGCTGGTCCTTCCGACGGTGGCACAGACAATAACGAAAGCTGGGACCAGAATGGCAATCCCGTGGAGCAAACTAAGGCCGCCCGCACCGGTTTCGCTCTGCTGATGGTCAGCGCTGGGGTTCCTATGGTGAATGGGGGCGATGAATTTTTGCGCTCTCTGAACGGCAACAACAATCCCTATAATCTCGACACCAGCTTCAACTGGCTGAACTACCGACTCGAAGCTGACCAGAGCGCTTTCCATGAATTTGCGCAACGGATAATTGCATTCCGCCGTGATCACCCGGCGCTCCGTCCTGCCGAATTTTATTCGCCGCAGCAGGTCCTATGGTTGCGCCCGGATGGAGGCACGGCCGACGCGGCTTACTTCAATAATCCTGACGACCATGCGATCGCGTGGCTTATAAACGGTACCTCGCTCGGCGACCCTGCACGTGCCATCTACGTCGCGTATAACGCCTGGTCCGGCGCGGTTGACTTTACGCTTCCGCCGACGCATTCCTGGGTTCGGGTAGCCGATACATCTATCGGGTTCGGGAAAACAGCATTATCTTCTCCAAAGTACACGTTAGCTGCCCGTTCTCTGCTGCTGCTCGTTGACGAATAGCAAAACTCCGAGTCCTTTGACTGCTTGACATCAAATTCGGCGTGCGATAGTCTGACAAAAAAAAATCGGACGGCTTCTGGTTGTGACCGTGAAACCGTCCGGACTGAAGAAACAAGGGTCCGGAAGGAACAACCGGACCTTTGCCCAAATTGCACTTGAAATGATTGTTCTACATTCGTTTCCGAATAGTCAATAATCGATTTCGCAAACTAGTACTTAATGCGTTACAACATCTTGCTTAAGTAGCCGCCAGCTAGTTTTCAAGCCTCAATAACCCAATTCCGCTATGAAAAAACACCGACACATTTATCGCCAGAAGTGAAGCTATAAACTTGCGATATAGTCTTTAGCTGGAGCAGACGAGCAAAGCAGCGTGCTGAGGCTTCCGTAAGGCCGGCCGGTGTTTAGCCCGCGCACGTCTTAGAGGAGCGAAATTCGAAATGGCCAGTAATCGCGGAGTCGCATACGTTGGGACTGGAAAGGTAGAACTCAGGCCCATTGACTACCCCAAGCTTGCTTTAGGTGACCGCAGATGCGAGCACGGCGTCATTCTCAAGGTCGTCGCGACAAACATTTGCGGCAGCGACCAGCACATGGTGCGAGGGCGCACAACAGCTCCGTCGGGGATGATTCTTGGCCATGAAATCACGGGCGAAGTCATTGAAAAGGGCCGCGACGTCGAATTCCTCGACGTTGGCGATCTTGTCTCCGTGCCGTTCAACATCGCATGCGGAAGATGCCGCAATTGCAAGCACGGGAAAACCGGCATCTGCTTGAACGTCAACCCCGCGCGCCCCGGTGCTGCTTATGGATACGTCGATATGGGCGGATGGGTTGGGGGTCAGGCCGATTACGTGATGGTTCCCTATGCCGACTTTAATTTGCTCAAATTCCCGGACAAAGCTCAAGCGATGGCAAAAATTCAGGATCTGACGTTGCTTTCCGATATTTTTCCAACGGGCTATCATGGCGCCGTCACCGCTGGTGTAACGACCGGCTCAACTGTATACGTTGCCGGTGCCGGGCCGGTCGGGCTTGCTTGTGCGGAAGCGTGCCGTCTGCTTGGTGCAGCAGTCGTGATCGTCGGAGACATGAACCCGGAGCGCCTGCAACAGGCGAGGAGCTTTGGTTGCGAGATCATAGACCTTCGAGACAAAGCTCCTTTGGGCGACCGCATTGCACAAATGCTCGGTGTACCCGAAGTGGATTCGGCTGTCGATTGCGTTGGTTTCGAAGCCAGGGCCCACGGTCAAGGCGGCCAGGAAGCTCCGGCCACAGTTTTGAATTCAATGATGACACTCGCCCGCGCAGGGGGCGCGATCGGTATTCCAGGCCTTTACGTAACCGATGATCCAGGCGCTCAAGACGAAAATGCAAAGAGCGGAGTGCTCGGCATTCGAATCGGCTTGGGTTGGGCTAAGTCACACACCTTTGCTACCGGCCAGTGCCCCGTCATGCGTTATCACCGCCAACTCATGATGGCAATTCTGCACGAAAGGACGCGACCCTCTAAAGCGGTGAACGTGACGGTGATTTCGCTTGAGCAAGCCCCACAGGCCTACCAGGACTTCGATAGAGGCGCAGCAAAGAAGTTCGTTCTAGATCCGCACGGTCTCGTCAAAAAAGCGGCGTAGACTTCAAATCTTGCGCCAGCAATCGGTGGAACAAGTGTTCGCCCGATTCGCGCCGAACCGAAAGTCTCCCTGCTCCATAGGCCCTTGAGTTCAAGCCGCGCTGCACTGACTCGCAGATGCGCACGTCTTCGTCCTGAATCTTATCGCTTACCGCAACGCTTTCGGCATTTTTCGCTGCGCGTTCAGGGCTGAGATCGTCGAAGTAGAAATCGAAAATCACCTGCGTTCTATCCACGCCTACTGGTACCACCAGATTCGTATCCATCACGCCCTTATAAGCGTTAATCATGAAATTCGGATACAGCCACAAGTAATACGCGCGTTCGCCCCGTCGCGTACTAGCTACCGAATCATCTTCGCCGGAATGGACCATTGGACTCGATTGGAGCGAATAGCGCTCCCCGTTTTCGATCGTGTACTGCTTATACTCCAAAACGCTATTTAAGCCTTTGTGCAAATGCGGCACGTGGTAGCCGCCATCGAGATAATTGTCGACGAACACCTTCCAATTGCAGTTGAGCATATAAACCCGTCGTTTGTAGAACCTCAGGTTTTCCAGGTTGAGCGGGATTACAACTTCGGCCAGTCCGCCTAAAAATTTGCTGAGTGACGGCGTGGCTGGGTCCAGCGCAACAAACAGAAATTGCTCCCACGTATCTACCCGAACAGGAACCAGACCATTCTTCGCTCGATCGAAGTTCCGGACCTCATTGAATTCGGGAGCTCCCTTCAACTGCCCGTCGAGGCCATAGGTCCAACCGTGGTAAGGACAGCGAAACGACTGCGCTCTGCCGCAGGGTTCCATAGCGACGGCCGCGGCATGGTGCCTGCACACGTTGAAAAACCCGTTTAGCGACCCACCTGCACCCCGAACGGCAAGCACGGGCTCGTTACCGACCTGAGCCGTAACGTAATCCCCGGGCGAAGTCACCTGGTCCGTTCGCCCCATCGCTTGCCATGTCCGCCCGAACACAGCGTGAAGCTCTAGCTGGAAAATTTCCGGGTTCGTGTACCACGATGCCGGGATTGTAAATGCGTCTTCTAGCAATGCTGTGTGATCGTAGGCGCTGATGAGCTCGCCAAGTTGCTTCATTGTGGTTACGCTCG
This sequence comes from Bryobacteraceae bacterium, assembly GCA_045807905.1. Lineage (GTDB taxonomy): Bacteria > Acidobacteriota > Terriglobia > Bryobacterales > Bryobacteraceae > Bog-105. The sequence continues at coordinate 29,724 of JBJMGM010000093.1, forward strand.
CCCTCGTAGCGGTCACCGATAGAGCCGGCGAATTTCTGCATAGAGCTGGCAGTCCCAGCGATTGAAGTGCTCAATTGTTTTGCGAACTGAGTCGAAGCAGCCACCGTCCGATCGTCCTCGGTTCACCACCTCGAGCGCCGCACGCCGGTTCCATCCAAATTGCGCTTGCAATGCTGCGTAAGCCTCATCGGAGCGTTCCTGATATCCGACAAACTTGAAACTGGTTCGTAAATTGTGGACGGCAAGCTCATAAACTTCGCGGTTCACGTGGCCGGGCGGCACATCTCCTTTCACAACGCCGCTGAAACAGCGCACCATCAGGTTGTCCAAATTTATGGTTGTGCCGCGTTCCAGCAGTTCGGTGAGTAAGCTCGGCGAAGCGCTCCCAGCCCCTTTTTCCGGTTCGATGAGATAGCGGAAATGTGAGATGACTCGCCGCACCGGATCTCGAACAATTGAAATGTAAGTGCTCTTCTGCGGCAGAAACCGATGCATGCCGTAATGATAATGGCCCAGAACCAAGCGAAATCGCGCGCGCTGTTCCAAGGGCAGGGATCCCAAATCACAAAACAGGAATCCCGGAGGATCCGGATACAGGTACGCTACTTGAGAAGCGCTGTAGTTCCCGGCAATCGCTTCGCGAAACGCAGTGCCCGCGGTCTTCGGAATGTGCATGAACAGAATCGTCTCGGAAAGGGCATTTCCCGAGCGCGGCGGTATTTCCACCCGTAGGGGACAGTTTGGCAGTCGCACGCCATTCGGAAATTTTGCCTCCACGTGCGCCGGTCCGGGCCGACAGCATTGCGACAAATCGAAATAGAAGCAGTGTGGTCCGATATCGTCACGGTGCCAAACCGGGAGAACCTCCCCGACCGGGCGATCCTCTGCGTACACCGTAATTCTAGGTGCGTTACAAGGCTCATTCGCGTCGTACGCCCAGCCATAAATCTCGCCCCCAACATCCCCGTCCAGTCGACCGAGGAGTTGCTTCGCTTCCGCCTCTCCATTCTTTTCAGTCATCAGGTCTTGCGCAGCCATTAGCAACACGAGTTTGAGTTTTTGTCCCCTCCCCTTACTGCCCAGAACCCGTACGCTCACCCGCCCCACCATTACGGCCAGCGCATAGTTCGCCGCTGACAACAGCGTGGAGCCGTCGAGGCTTAACTTCGTAACTGGAGGAGTAAAAAAGAAATCGCTGGCAAGAGTAGCCAAAGCTAACGCTATTAAGCCTGGCATGAGGCCAAATAGAGCCGATGCCGCCACCGCCGCCATAAAAAACCCCAGGTAAGGTGCGCCGACAACATCTCCCGAGTAGAAAACAGCAAGGGCGGCTACAGCGACAAAGCACACCGGCAGCACGTATCGAACGTGGCCGGAACGTAACCGAGGGAATCGGTCTATCAAGCTCATGATTTCAGTTCTTTGAACCCGTGCAGCCATTTGTAAAGTTGGTTGCTTGTGGCAAAGTCAGAGTCCCGCAATTTTACCCTGAATGTAGCGGCAGTCACGTTGCCTGGTAGGGAGCCAAATCTGCGTAGCGGTCTTCGTAGAAATCGGCGTCAATCTTCTCTTAACCGTGTAAGTGGCAACCTCCCGAAGACCTATTCCGAAATCGATTCACAACCAGCGAATTGCTCACCCTCGATGACCAAAGGCAAAACCAAACAGTAGGGCTACGAGTCGGTCACTTGAAATTCTGGTGAGCGCGGTAGGAATCGAACCTACAACCTAGTGATTAAGAGTCACTTGCTCTGCCAATTGAGCTACGCGCCCGCTCCTTAGCTGCCGGTGGGAAGGCGACTACGGCCAACGCCGCCAACCCAAATATAACACCCGCTCTGAAGCTGCTCAATTTCTGCTTCGTGCTTGGCCATTCGTGAGTGCTCTACTTCCAGCGCATGCGTCTTAATCCCGTTGCCGCATGATACGTGCCCAGAAACATGGCGGCATTGATCATCGAGAAATAGTAAGGCAGCATCAGAAACTTGGGGCGCAATCGAATCAGCGCTCCGCAGATTGCCAGACCATAAAACGCGATCTGGGCTGCTAGCGTCGTTCTGTATATCCGGTTATGGAGAAGAAAAGCGTTGGCAAGTAATGCGACGATCATCGCAAACGGAACCACTAATCGTAGCCCTTTGTGGCAAATGAAGAAGAACAGAGGCAGCGGGCGAAGTGGCCGGACGAGGGGTCGTATTTCGCGCAGTTGCTGTATATTCCCTGCCATGATGCGAACCCTTCGCCGGAAGCCAGTCATCTCGTGCGCCTCCTCCCGAATCACCGCGTCGGGTTCGTAAACTGCGCGCCACCCTTTCGCGATTACAGAGGCGTGAATGATGTAATCGTCGTTGATTGTGCCGGGCGGTGGAAACGGATAGAGTTCCGCGCGGATGGCATGAAGATGGCCATGGCCGCCCAGCGCCGAAGAGAGTTCGCCCTCTTGAGTCTTCAAAAACGTTTCATACTTCCAATAGAAGTCTTCCGATGTGCCTATCGAAACCTCGTTCGGCTTGATAACCGTGTACTTACCACTTACGGAACCGACGCTTTGATCTGCGAAGTTGCGGACCAACACGCGAATCGCATCCGTATTCAGAATCGCCGATGCATCTGAGAAGACAATGATCTCTCCGCTAAGTTTGCGGGCAGCAGAATTCAGCGTTACGATCTTGCCTCGATTCACCGGAAAATTGAGCACGCGAACGCGTCCTTCAGCCTCTCGGGAATTCGCCAGGCCGATCGCAAGCTGGGGAGTGTGATCACTCGATCCATCGCACGCCACCACGATCTCGATCCGATCCCGTGGATAATCGAGCACCAGAGAATTCCGAATTTTTCGTTCAATTTTTGCGGCCTCATTGAAAGCCGGTATAAGCATCGACACGCGGGGCGTAATGTCTTTTTTCCGCACGTCCCGTTTCAGAACGCGCCGTAACGCAATCAGCGTTGCGGGATATCCAAGATACGCGTAGATCGGTATGCTTGCCGCAGTCCAGAAGACGAGATCCCAGAACACCAGCGGGCGTGAAATGACGGAAGACAATTAGCGCTCGGCGTCCCGCCATTCTGCTAACTCGCTGGCGCGACCTGATATCTAGTACTCCGGACCTCGAGAATATATCGGCTATTTGCTCAAGGCTCTCATGTTCAATGGTTTTATGCGCGCACTGGTGCAAAGGGTTTCGGACGCACGTGTTGCCGTCCACGGCTTGGAAATAGGTCACATAGGCATCGGACTGCTCGTCTTACTAGGCATAAGGTGTGACGACACGCCTGCCCGTGCTGAGTTATTGGCGCGAAAGATCGTTCAACTACGGATCTTCCCGGACGACACGGGTAAGATGAACCGAAGTTTACTTGAAATCTCCGGGGAAATGCTTGTTGTATCTCAATTTACTCTTTACGGAGAAACACAAAAAGGCAACCGGCCCTCGTACTCAGAAGCCGCAAAACCCGAAATTGCCGAGCCGCTCTACGAATACTTCCTTAAAGTGTGCCGCGATCGAGGTATATCGGTATCGAGCGGCGCATTTCAGGCGTATATGCAAGTCCGGCTAGTAAATGATGGGCCTGTAACCCTAATGTGCTATTCAGAATCATAACTCGTTTAAAATTACCTGTTATTCTAATTGTTTGTGTTACTAGGTAAGGTATATGGCAAAAAGGTCCGCCGCTCCGAGTAGAGAAATTCTTGAAGCGGCTCTCCAGGGTTTGGAGGCGCAGAAGAAGAAATTAGAAGAGCAGATAGACCGCGTTCGCGCAATGATGGGCCATCGCGTGGGCAGACCACCAAAAGGGAATGGCGCTGAAGCGGATGCATCCAGAAGAACCGGTCCCGCGCGTAAAAGACGCAGCCTCAGCGCCGAAGCTCGTAAGAGAATTGCTTCTGCTCAAAAGAAGCGCTGGGCGGCCTTTCGCAAAACTCAGACATAGGGATTCCAGTCGAATTCTCGAACTACGTCTCTAAGTTCACCGTCCGCTACGAGATGTCCGCTGTCGAGAAACGCCGCTCGCCTGCTAAGTGCGTCGGCAAAATGTACGTCGTGTGTTGCAATGATTTTGGGCTGCGGCAAGGCTCTTAGTAATTCAAGTAATGCCCGTTGGCCCGGAGGATCAAGCGAGGTTGTGGGTTCGTCTAGTACCAGCAACTGCGGTTCCATGACCAGCACGCCTGCCAGTGCTACACGGCGCTTTTCGCCGGCACTAAGGTTGAAAGGGGGACGTCCTAGCAGGTCTCCGGAAATACCAACGTTCTTCAGTGTTTGAACTGCTCGGCTTTCGGCTTCTGCGATGCTCCACCCTAAGTTCAGCGGCCCGAACATAACATCGTCTAATACTGTAGGCATAAATAGCTGCTCGTCCGAATTCTGAAAAACGATGCCCACACGCCGCCGAATTTCTAGCAGGTTCGGGTTAGTAAGCTCGAGACCGGTAACGCGAATCACACCCGAGCCCCTCAACGTCCCGTTTAGATTTAGCAAAAAAGTCGTCTTCCCTGAACCATTCGGGCCGAGCAGCGCCAGATTCTCCCCTGTGTCGAGCTGCAGAGAGACATCATCGAGCGCTTTGATTCCGTCGTGGTGACAATATGTCAGATTTCTGATGTCAAGCAGCATCGCCGTGCGCTAAGTAGGTTCGAATGCTCCGTAGACTTAGACGAAGTGCAGGGCAACTGTAAGCAATAGCCCACCAGCGGCAATCCCTAGCTCAGGAAGTCCAAGCGGCCTAAACTCTCGCCGCTCCAAGCTTCCGGAGAATCCTCGGCCGCACATCGCTTGATGAATCATCGCTGCTTTCGCATAGGATCGACTGAAGAGTACGGCAACCATTCCCGAAGAAGCTTGAAGGGCGCGCAACCCCGGCTTTCCCGATCGTGCAGAGAAGGCTGTCTGCATTTGCTGTGCCTCCCTACTGAGCACAAGCAGGTACCGGTAGATCAATCCGGTCACCTCTACCAGCAGAGCAGGGACACGAAAGAAATTTGCCGCCGAGAGGAGCTGGGGCAGGGGCGTCGTGGAGACTGTAATCAACACGCTGAACGCTGAGAGATAACTCTTGCCGAGAATCGCCCAAGCGCGTTGACCGTCGCCTGATAGATAGATCAGGAACGAGAACACCCCCACAAACGGGACCGCGAGTAATGAAACGCGCAATACCCGCAGCACTGGAAGACGCGCTGCCCACGCAATACAAATGAGAGACAGGAAAGACACTGCGAGTTGAAGAAACGAGAGCTGTCTGAATAGGGCGACTGAAACCACGAATGCGACCAGCAGAAGCAACTTCACCCGGGCGTCAATCCGGTGGATAAGGCTCGTTTGATTACTCAACCGCGCATAAGCAGTGTGACGCAATCTGCCTCAACGAGCGTTTCTAAGAATACGACCGGCGTCCCCGGGCAATCAAACGTCCACCCAAGGCGCAAACCCCGTAGATCAATACTAAACCTAGCAGTCCCGCGCCGGTCCGGCTGAACCAGTTTCCGCCGAGTGCCGCGATTTGATAATCGCTCAGTGGAGGCCGGAACACCGGCTGCACGCCAAACGCCAATCCGAGTTCCTGGGCCAAATGCTTCAACCCGTCCGGCAGCCTAGATGCCAGCCATATCCCCAGCGTTGCGAATGTCACCGCCGCTAATGTTACCCACGAGATAACTCTGGGCAACAGAGGCTGTGCTCGAACAGGTACGTGGGCTCCGTAAATCGCCGTTTCGGTGAAGCCTGGATTTAGCTTATAAATGGCCCGCAGAACAGAAACCGTAATCCCACCCTCGAGAACGGCGTTCACAGCGAAAAGTGTCAGTGACGCCCCTATGAGTGTGCTTGGCATGCGGATGCCCGATAACAGCAATTCAGTTAGCGCAAGGACCCCACTGACAAGTACGGAACACGTGCCGCCCAGAAAAATTCCAAACGAATTCCATCTCGTACCCAAAAGGCACCGCGCGGGTAGGTATCCGGCGAGCACACCTATAAGCGCCATATTGATGATATTGGCGCCCAGTGCCAGAACCCCGCCATCCTGGAAAATCAGTGCTTGAACGATCAAGATTGCCGTCACAACCAGTGCCGCCGCCCACGGTCCTAAAAGGCAGGCGAGCAAAGTTCCCCCCACCAAATGCCCACTGGTACCAAGGCCCACTGGAAAATTGATCATCTGCGCTGCGAATACAAATGCGCCCATGACACCAAGCAGCGGTAAACGGTTGCTGTCTGTAGCACGGCGCGCTTCACGCAATACGATGGCCAAGGCGGGAATAGCCCCTGCATCCAGACTGGCCCAAACCGGAGTTGATAAGAAATTATCCGGGATGTGCATCGGACTCTTATTTTCTCATCACTGTGTGCATCATGAATTATGATTGTCGGGATTGGCACCGACCTGGTGGAGATCGAGCGCATCCGTAAGAGCATTGCTCAATATGGTGATCGCTTCTTAGACCGTGTGTACACGGAGCGAGAGCGCGCTTATGCCTCGAGCAAAGCGAATGCGGCGGAAAGGTACGCCGCCCGGTTTGCTGCTAAGGAAGCAGGAATGAAGGCCATCGGTACGGGGTGGCGGAACGGGGTTACCTGGAAAGACTTCGAAGTAGCACATGAAAAATCTGGACAACCCACTCTGACACTAAGCGGCGTTGCGCTTGAGATCTCCCATACCTTGGGGGTCGAGCGGGTCTCGATTTCCCTCACCCACACTGCGGAAATCGCTTTTGCCGTTGTGATCCTCGAAAGCACCAAGTGACAACCGCCCGGCCACAAATCAGGTCAAATCGCGTTCCCGCTCGGCGCCCCAACCGCTCTCGTCCGTAATTGAGCTTCTTCGAGCCGCTTCGATTCCTGATATGTAAACACCATGCGATGTACCACGGTCAGGTTCCCAAGAACCGCAATCACCCACAGAACCGGCGCCATGCGATCGAAAAGAGCGCCAATAATCAACAGCACAATCCGTTCTGGCCGCTCAAGAAAGCCAACCTTGCACGCTGGAATGAAATTTTCAGCTCGGCTACGTGTGTAGCTGATCATCACAGAAGCCGCCATCACAATTGCAGTCAAGACCACATATGAAGGCCGGTTGATGGTTCCGTAATAAACCAGAAGGCCCACGAGGAGAGCTATATCGGAGTACCGGTCGAGCACAGAATCGAAAAACGCGCCGAAGCGTGTCACCCGATTCGTTTCACGAGCTACTCGACCGTCGACCATATCGAAGAGTCCGGCGAAAATAATGACGCATCCAGCGATCCTGAAATTCCCGACTGCCAGGAACGTTGCCGCCGCTATATTGATGACCAAGCCGAGAAAGGTAAGGACGTTCGGGTTGATTTTCGAGAGCGCCAGAGCTCGCACAATCAGCCGTACAATTTGGTTCGCGCCAACGCCGATTGCACGGGTGAAAGTCATCTTCTCTTAGCTAACTCTATGATGAGGCCAAATCGTGAATAGTCGTGAGACTTAGAATTTCCAGTTGCTTGATGCCATCCGGGACTTGGATATTTACTGTATCCCCAACCTGCTTTCCTAACAAACCACGGCCTATGGGAGAGCTCGTCGAAATTTTTCGGTTCGCCACGTCGGCCTCTTCGCTGACCACAAGATTGTATGTAAACTCTTCGTCCTTTTTCAAATCGAGAACGACTACTTGCGACCCCAGGCCCACCCGGTCATGCGGGATCTTCGATAAATCGACCATTGAGAATTCACGCAACCTTGCCTGGAGTTGACCCAAGCGCGCACTCACCCAAGATTGCCGCTCTTTCGCCGCATGATACTCCGCGTTCTCGCTTAAATCCCCGTGTGCCCGAGCCTTGAGAATTTCTTTCGGCAGCTCGTTCCGCAATTCGTGGTCGAGAGCCGTAATCTCATCCTGCAGCTTCTTCTTTAGATCGTCCATGCGTTCAATGCGTCCATTAGAGCCTTGCTGAATCCATTATAAGTAAGCCGCTTGTAAACGGTTCTAATGAGCCGGTTTAGTAATTGTTACGATGGTTTAGGAGGATTTACGTGGCGAATAAACAACCGTACGCGCAGGGAGCGCAAGTTGAGCACGGCAAATTTGGTCTTGGCTCGGTGCTCTCCTGTACTGACGATTACGTTGTAATCAAATTCGACGACCATGGTGAAAAAAAATTTGTCAGTTCAATAGTTTTACCAGCGTTAAAGAAAAGCGATCGTCAGCCGCCCGTAGAAAAGAGGCGTGCAACTCGCAAGAAGGCGGCAACTGGAGCCTCCAGTCCAGCTTGATCCTTTAGCCTAAAAAGTTCTTCCCGCGTATGAAGGTCGGCATAGTGGTTTTCCCCGGCAGCAACTGTGACCACGACGCGTGGTTCGCCGTGTCGGAGAACATGCATCATGAAGCCGAGTTCGTTTGGCACGACTCAGCATCCCTCGGCGGTGTCGACTGCGTCATTCTTCCTGGCGGGTTCGCTTTTGGAGATTACCTCCGCTGCGGTGCAATTGCCAAATTTTCACCGGTCATGAGAGCGGTCAAAAATTTTGCGCGAGATGGAGGCCTCGTGCTTGGTATTTGCAATGGCTTTCAGGTGCTTGTCGAGAGCCGCCTATTGCCTGGCGCTCTGGTACGCAACTCGAACCTAAAGTTCGTTTGCCGCACGGTAGCGACTGAGGTCGTAACTACCAGCTCTCCTTTTACGCACAAAGCTGTAGCCGGGCAGATTTTGAACTTACCTGTGGCACATGGTGAAGGCTGCTACATCGCCGATGAATTGACCTTGGATGAGCTCGAAGTGGAGGATCGCGTGGTGCTGCGTTATGTGGATAACCCGAATGGTTCTATGCGAAATATAGCCGGTATTGTGAACGCAGAACGAAACGTAATGGGCTTGATGCCTCACCCTGAGCGGGCTTCGGACATGCTTGTCGGAGGTACGGATGGAATCGCAATTCTAAGCTCAATGCTGGCAGCGCATGCGGAAGTAAGTCCGACGCTTGCCCCTTGCAGATGACGACCTCGATCACTCCTGAAGTGATCGCCGCGCATCAGCTTACAGCTTCCGAGTACGAAAAAGTTGTGAATCTTCTCGGCCGTGAACCTAATATCACCGAGCTGGGGATCTTCAGCGTGATGTGGAGCGAGCATTGCTCCTATAAGAGCTCGCGAATCCACTTGAAAAAGCTGCCCACCCAGAGCAAACATATCCTGCAGGGTCCTGGCGAGAATGCGGGCGTCATCGACATCGGCGATGGAGTAGCGATTGCATTCAAAATCGAATCGCACAATCATCCAAGCTTTATAGAGCCGTTCCAAGGCGCGGCCACGGGTGTCGGAGGTATTTTGCGCGACATCTTCACCATGGGTGCGCGCCCAATTGCCGTCATGGATTCGATACGCTTCGGCAAGCTGGACGACGATAAAACCGGTGCGCGAAACAGGCGCATTTTGGAAGGTGTCGTCTCAGGAATCGCGCATTACGGAAACTGCTTTGGCGTACCCACGGTCGGGGGCGAGTGTGTCTTTGAAGAATCCTACGACGGTAATCCGCTGATCAATGTGTTTGCTCTCGGGGTTTTTCACCGCGACGAAATTTTCTATGGCAAAGCAACGGGTGTGGGCAACCCTGTTATTTATGTAGGCGCGAAGACTGGACGCGACGGCATACATGGAGCATCAATGGCGTCAGCGGAATTTACCGAACAGTCTAAGCAGAAACGGCCGAACGTACAAGTTGGCGATCCCTTCATGGAGAAGCTATTGCTCGAGGCGTGTCTCGAGGCGATGAAGACCGGAGCGGTCATCGGCATTCAGGATATGGGCGCCGCTGGCCTTACGTCGTCTAGTTGCGAGATGGGCAGCCGTGCAGGTACGGGCATTGAAATCGATCTCGCGCGTGTGCCGCAGCGCGAGACCGGCATGACCGCTTACGAGATTATGCTGTCCGAATCGCAGGAGCGCATGCTCCTAGTGGCTGAGCGTGGCCGCGAACGCGAAGTACTCGCCGTGTTCGGAAAATGGGGCCTGGACGCGGTAATTATCGGTACCGTAACCGCTGACGGCATGTTGCGTGTTAAGAACCGCGGCGAAGTCATTGCTGAGATTCCCAACCCGGCTCTCGCCAATGAAGCGCCCGTCTACAACAGGCCCTTTACGACTCCGTATCGCAATGCGCCCTTGCACGGGCCGGATGTTCATAGCAGTGACTTGACAGGTGACCTTCGGGCCCTGCTCGCTTCGGGTGATCTCTGTTCCAAACAGTGGATCTGGCAACAATATGACCACCAAGTGCGGACAAATACTCTCGCCGGTCCGGGATATGACGCCGCGGTAATTCGCATCAAAGGCACAAATAAGTCAGTAGCCATGTCGCTTGATGGGAACGGCCGGTATTGTGCGCTCGATCCCCGGCAAGGAACAAAGCTCATCGTCGCAGAATGCTGCCGCAATTTGTCTACAGTCGGCGCGCTTCCCGTTGCCACGACCAACAACCTTAACTTCGGAAATCCGGAGAGGCCCGAGATTATGGCCCAGATCGTCGAATCCATTGAGGGGCTTGCTGAAGCGTGCCGCTTTTTTGACGTGCCTGTGACCGGCGGCAACGTGAGCCTGTACAACGAAACGCTGGGCAACCCGATTTTTCCGACGCCCGTCGTGGGCATTGTTGGGACATTGGACATCGCGCCACCCGTAGGCATTCCGTTTAAGCGTGCCGGTCGTTCCATAATCCTGCTCGGCGGGTTAGGAGCTCACGACTGGCATGAATTTGGCGGAACGCAGTACGCCAAAGTAATCACCCACTCCCTCTGGGGCAAACCACCCACCCTCGATATGGACTATGAAAAACGGGTACAAGCGGCGATTCGCGAAATTGTGCGCGCCGGCGCAGCAGAATCGGCGCACGACTTGGCGGACGGCGGGCTGGCGGTCGCGATCGCTGAATGCGCGTTTGGTCCTACGAACATTGGAGCCGATATAAGGCTCAATTCCGATCGTCAACCGGAACTGCTGCTGTTTGAAGAAGGGCCCTCGAGAGTTTTAGTTTCCACCGCAACTCCCCAGTTGGTTGTGGCATCTGCAAAGAGGAACCGCGTTGAAGCACTGGAGATCGGCGTTACACTCGAATCAAGAGTGGTCATTCGCAACAAGAGCCAGATCCTTATCGATAGCCAAGTTGCTCAGCTGAAAAATCTCTGGGAAACCGCTCTGGAAAACCTCCTCCATAACCCGGTAATAGTGTAAATGTCCGAAACGTGTGAATCCATGTCTGATTCGGAAGAGCGAGATCCATTGGACAAGCTCCATGAAGAATGTGGGGTGTTCGCGATTTACGGTCACCCTGAAGCGGCAAACCTTGTGTATCTCGGTTTGCATGCGCTGCAGCACCGCGGTCAGGAAAGCGCGGGCATAGCCACTAGCGACGGTCGGAAGATCTACAACGTTCGGAAGATGGGCCACGTCGTTGACATCTTCACGCCGGACGTTCTGAATCAATTGCCTGGAACTCTGGCGATCGGTCATACGAGATATTCGACTGCGGGGGAAACCATCATTCAAAATGCGCAGCCGTTTTCTGTCGCATGCGGCAAGGGGCATGTCGCTGTCGCGCACAATGGTAACCTGACCAACGCGATTGAGCTGCGCCGCGAACTCGAAGCAGACGGCTCGATCTTCCAGGGCACTAGCGACACTGAAGTAATTCTGCATCTCCTGGCTCGATCGCGAGAACGAACGCTCGCGGGCGCACTCCGCGACGCTCTTCTTCAAATTGACGGAGCGTTCTCGCTGGTCTTTTTGGCTGAGGATCGCATTATCATAGCGCGCGATCCACGCGGCTTTCGCCCTCTCGCGATGGGGCGCCTAGAACTCTCCGACGGACATGCCGCAACCGTATTTGCTTCAGAAACCTGTGCCTTCGATTTGATTGGCGCGACCTATGTAGACGACGTAGAGCCAGGTGAAATGGTCATCGTGTCTCGTCAAGGCATTACCCGCGAGCTTTACACTACGCCGGAGACCCCGTCGCATTGCGCATTTGAGCACGTGTATTTCTCCCGGCCCGATTCAATCGTGTTCGGAAAGTCTGTTGCGCAATCGCGAGAGCTTATGGGGAGGTTACTCGCCCGTGAGCACCCCGTCGATGCCGATCTGGTCGTGCCTGTGCCCGATTCGGGAGTAGGGGCTGCGATCGGCTATGCGTCGGAATCGGGCATTCCATATAAACAGGCACTCATCCGCAATCACTACGTAGGACGAACCTTCATAGAGCCCTCACAAACGATCCGAGACTTTGGTGTCAGGCTGAAGTTAAACCCTGTTCGTCATCTGCTCGAAGGGCAGCGCGTGATTCTTGTTGACGATTCGATTGTGCGCGGAACCACCAGCCGCAAGATTGTGCGCATGATCCGCGACGCTGGCGCCCGCGAAGTACATCTACGCATTTCGTGCCCCCCCACCATATCGCCCTGTTACTACGGCGTGGATACGCCATCGCACCGCGAATTGATAGCGGCAAACAATACCATACAGCAGATTCAGGAACACGTAGAAGCAGATTCACTCGCGTATCTGTCTATCGAATCACTGCGTAAGTCCGTTCAGGATTCAGACGACCGGTTCTGTTATTCGTGCTATACGGGCAAATATCCTACTCTCGTACAAATCGACGAGATCGTGCTTGCAAAGACGGGCTGTTGCTAAGTCCAAGCTCCTGCGCAATCAAAATTCGTACCTGGTCCGTAAGCATTGCGCGATCTTTCAAAGTCAGATTTGTAGTTTCGATGGGCTTCAAGATTCGCAATCGAACACAGCCCGGCTTTACGATTCCTGAACCCCACGGTAGAAGATCCCGGGTGCCCGTAATTGCGACAGGAACGATGGGAACCCCGGCGCGAATAGCCATGTAAGCACCTCCCTCTTTAAAGGGCTGGAGCGTTCCATCATGAGAACGCCCCCCTTCGGGGAAGATCAGTAAAGAAATCTTCTTTTTTTGGATCGTCGTCGCCGCCAGTTGCATGGTCTTAACCGCTGCCTTGGGATCTTCCCGCGGCACCGGGATGTGCCCAGCTCGGCTGAGATGCTGACCCAAAAAGGGAATTTGAAATAATCCGCGCTTTGCGAGAAACCGAAATTGCACCGGGATGTTCGCAAGAACGACAGGCGTATCCATAAAGCTCAAGTGGTTTGAGATAAAGACGTAGCTCCCGGTCGGAAAAATTTCTTCAAGGCCTTCAAGTTTTACTTGAACCGCGCTTACGGCCAGCAGCGTCCTCGCCCAAGCGCGTGCCACCCTAATCTGAGTCACTCCTGTTGGATCGAAAAAGGAAACGATGAGGCTGATGCTCCCGAAAAAAATCGTGGCCAAAATGATGCAAGGATCCGCGATGAATAACCCACGCAACCGCCTCATGAAAAGCTCATTCTACGAAAGCAGTAAACGGCGCGCTTCGCCAACCAGAAACAGCGATCCCGTAAAGAACACAATCACGTCCTTGGGCGCTTGGCGCGCTATTTCAATGGCGTCTTGAACGGTTTCTGCAATCGCCGAATCAGAATGCTCGCTGGCGTCGAGGATTGCCTCTGGACGGAGCGCTCTGGGCAAATTCGGCGCCGTTACGATGATACGCTCCGCCAGGGGAAATAGTTCGCTCGTCACCTCCGCTATTGCTTTATCGCGCATCGCGCCGTAGACCAGCCACACTGCTTGGTTTGCACAGAATTCGCGTATATATGCGGCCAAGGCGGCAGCCCCGGCCGGATTGTGAGCTCCATCCAATACCAAATCCGGCTCGCGTGATATGAACTCAAGGCGTCCCGGCCATTCAACATTTTTTAGGCCTGCTTGAATGTGCGAAGTATCCACTCCTAATTCCTTGCAGCATAGGATGGCCGCAGCCGCATTCTCGGTCTGGTGCCTTCCGGGAAGGGCACATTCGTACGGGTGCCCATCGAGACAAAACGTGGAACCGTGCTTGGCAGCCCTCAAGCTTGATACAGGCGTGTCATCCGTTGGAATCGCTCTGCACTGAAGCTCATGCACTCGTTGCGAGATCACTGCTCGCACTGCCGGCAGTTGCTTGGCCAGAACAGCGGGAACGCCCGGTTTTAGAATGCCCGCCTTCTCAGAGGCAATCGCTTCGAGCGAATTGCCAAGGAATGACTCGTGATCAAAGGCAACCGGAGTAATGACGCATAACTCGGGAGCGGCAACGTTCGTGGCGTCTAGACGGCCTCCTAAGCCAACTTCGAGGACGCTAATATCCGATCGTTTGCGAAAGGTCAGGAGCGCCATAGCCGTGACGATCTCAAAATAGGACGGGTGCGCATCCAATCGATTCTTCTGCAACAGCGCTTCCACAGCGGTATGAACCGCATTAAAGGCATCACTGAATTCGCCAAAAGTAAGCGGATGTCCGTCGATTTGTATCCGCTCGCTAGGCTGTACTAGGTGCGGCGATGTATATAGCCCTGTGCGATAGCCCGCGTGCCGCAACGCGTTCGCGATCATGGCGCACGTCGATCCTTTTCCGTTTGTTCCAGCAACGTGGATGAAGCGCTGCCCGCGTTCGGGATTTCCGAGTTGAGCTAACAGTGCTTGCATGCGCTCGAGCCCGAATTTTGCGCCCGCTTTCAATTCATTGCCAAGCGAGTACAGATAACGGACCGAATCGGGATAGTTCACAGCGCCTTGCCGCGGTACCGCATGTAGAACAGCCGGGCTATCGCGAACAAGAGAATACAGCCTCCTAGTAATTTTGCTTCGAACCAGAACACAGATTTCACGTCGGCGGTCGGCAGAAACGAGAAAGTTATTGCGATCGCAGAAACCGCCAAACCACACAGTGCAGGCATCTTTTGTCCGAACTTCCACGCTGCGCCGAAGATATATAGAAACGGAATAAAGAGGGTGATGACACTCATGTCGACCGCGAGTTGGTATGCCCCGCGGAACGTCTCGCCGACTTGACTGATGAAAATCAGTATGGCGGCCGCAATCCCAAGGAACAATATCGACACGTGAGGCGTGCCATATTTTGGGTGCAACTTTCCGAACGCGGGTGGAAGTAGATTGGCGATTCCAAGCACAAATGGAAGGCGCGCGCAGGCTCCCACGTAAGTTCCGAGTTGGCCGCCAATACTAAGCAAAATACAGCCGCCAATGGCCAGCGGCGCCCACGTCCATCCCAGCGTACTCGACGCTTGCTGGCCGGCTTGTGCCAACCCGACCACAGGGCTTACCTTTTCGGGTGTCAGCAACATCAGAATTGAGCTCGTGCCAGCGATGTAGAAGGCCACCACTAATGCCGCGCTGATCCAGGTCGCGCGAAAGATGTTTCGGCGTGGATCGCGAATCTCCCCGGAGAGAATCGGGCTCAGTTCCAGACCGGTCATCCCGAACGCAAGCTGCGACCAGAAATTTAATTTCTGTAGATCCAAGCTCGGCAGCAGGTTGAATTTCGTAGCAGGCCCCCTCGTGAACCATGCGACCACCCCACAGAGCACGATAATCAGACCAGTTAGGTAGCCGCCCAGTCCACCGAAATTGTCCACCCACTTGGCTACTCGAAGGCCGACGTAATTCGATGCAACTATACCGACTAACAGGGCGAAGGCCGTCGGCAAAATAAAGCGTGGATTCTCGGCTAACTTCTCCATTTTAGGACTGAACGCGTAAGTCATCACGCCGATGCCGGCCACTAAAACGCCCGGAATCCAGAAGACGTTACTGATGTAGTAAAACCAGCCGCAAGCGAACGCATGCCACTCGCCAAAAGCCTCGCGCGTCCAAATGTAGAGGCCACCTTCTTCTGGAAACCTGCGCGACAGGTTGGAGACAACAAACGCGCACGGAACCAAGAGGAATGCTGCTGCAAGGATCCAAAGAACTATCGTTCCGGGCCCAACATTCGCCGCAATGCCGATCCATCGCGTGCTGATCAATGCAGCGATGTTGAACAGCACCAAATCGCGGAGCCCGAGTTCCTTCCGAAGAGCAGTCTGGACGTCACGCATGTGAGCGAAACAGGATCCCGACCTTTTTATTGCCGCCACCTCTCCTCAGCAACGGCTTGATCAAATTGAACACATCTTTCGCGATAACCTCATTACCGCTTCCATTTGGATGAATTCCGTCGGGCTGCATCATTCCAGGATTTTGATACACATGAACCAACAAGAAAGGAAGCAGCTTCAGACGATATTCCTTCGCTAAGTCGGAAAACATCGCCGTAAACGGCTTCACGTAATCGGGACCGTAGTTCGGCGGCAGTGTGATTCCGGCAAGCACTAGGGGTATCTTCGCTTGCTGCAGACGGCTGATCATCTCTTCGATATTTTTTCGGGTCGATTCTACGGGCAGGCCACGTAGTCCATCATTGCCGCCAAACTCGAGAATCACGAGCGCTGGACGTACGGCAATCACATTAGCAATGCGAGCTAAACCGTCGCTACTTGTATCCCCGCTAACGCCTTGATTGTCTATTCGATAGTTGTATCCATTCTGATCCAGCAAATCCTGCAGGTAGTCGGGATAACTTCTGCCCGCCACGCCTTCGGTCAAACTGTCGCCGAAAGTAACGATCACCGGGTCATGGTCGTGAGCTTTAGATTCCGGAGCTCGAGAAGAACTCGAACTGGACGTCGCAAGGGTACGTTGTTCGTCCTTAGGCGTGCTCGATGTTTCAGGAGAATTAGACCTCCGGCTGCATCCAACTGTTATAAGAACCCAAATTGCGCTCGCTGCTGCAACAATGACAAGAGATCGTCTTCTGCCCACATATTCAAGATTGACATGCCCTCATCTACGGTTCAGACGGACATAATACAAGTCCGCCAACTTTCAAAGACCATCGAAAATCCGCTGAGCCGCGTTGAAATTCTCCGTGAGGTCACCTTCTCTGTACCGCGGGGTCAGTTCCTCGCGGTCATGGGCGCGTCGGGCAGCGGAAAAAGTACATTGCTCGGTTTACTGGCCGGCCTCGATACGGTTACTTCCGGAACCATAGCCCTGGACGGTGTCGACATCACCCACCTGCGCGAGGATGATCTGGCTCGCCTGCGTGGCAGAAAAATCGGATTTGTGTTCCAGTCCTATCAGCTCGTTCCCACTCTTACGGCCGAAGAAAACGTTTTGCTGCCCGCAGAACTAAACGGTTGTGGCGGAGACTCTCGACGCCGTGCCAAGGACCTTCTCATGCGTGTCGGCCTGAGTAACCGCCGCCGACATTATCCCATTCAGCTGTCCGGAGGAGAGCAACAACGCGTTGCTTTAGCTCGAGCGTTCATTACGCAGCCGCTGATTCTGATGGCCGACGAGCCAACGGGCAATTTGGACAGCGCGAATGGACAGCACGTGTTGGATTTGCTGCTTCAGCTAAACCGTGAAGAGAACGCCACGCTGATCCTAGTCACGCATGATCGCCGTTTGGCGGAACATTCGGACCGCATCATCGCATTGCATGATGGCCGGGTTCTCAGCGATGAGCGGGTTGTGCATCCGGTGGAAGTGTAGCCGTGTTCCTCCAGACTGCCGCGAAGATCGCCTGGCGCGAAATGCGCGGGTCCCCTACAAAGTTCGTTTTCGTCATTCTCGCGGTTGCAGTAGGCATCGGTGCCCTCAGTGGTGTCAAGGGATTTGGCTACGCATTCAAAGCTATGCTCCTGCGAAATGCCAAACAACTGATCGCTGCAGATGTTCAGGCCCAGACCTGGAACCTACCCACGCCGCAGCAGATCGAGGAAGTAAAGAAAATTGCAAAGCAGTACGGTGCGCTCACCCGGGTTACTGAAACTATCTCGATGGCGGCGTCCGAGCGCTCTCACCTGCCTCAGATGGTGTCCATCAAGGCCGTGGACCCTGCCGCCTACCCGTTTTACGGCACTTTGAAGCTGGACCCAGCACGTCCGCTCCCCGAACTGCTGAAGAACGATTCATCCGTCGTAGTTACGCCAGAACTGTTGATGCGATTCAAATTGAAGCCCGGCGAAGTCATCCGGCTGGGAGGGACCGACTTCTGTATCTCCGGCACGCTGATCGGCGAGCCGGACAGGCTCGCTTCGGGCTTTGGACCGGGCATGCGGGTTCTAATGAGTCGTGCCGCGCTGGATCGAACAGGGCTGATTCAATTCGGCAGCCGCGCAGCCCAGCGGTTCCTTTTCAAACTGAACCCGAGCGTCAATCCCGATAACCTAAAGTCCCAGTTGAAATCCACACTCGGGAGGGTCTTCATCAGCGACTATCGTGAGGGCAGCCCGATCGTAGGCAAAGCGATTGATAATACGACAACTTTCTTGAGCCTTATCAGCATGATTGCGCTAATTGTCGGCTGCTTGGGTGTGGCTATGGCGATGTACTCGCATCTGCAACAGAGAATGGACACCATCGCGGTCATGAAGGCAGTAGGCGCGCGGTCTAGTCAAATTCTGCAAATCTACTTACTCCAGACGCTGTGGCTTGGCATTGCAGGCGGCCTCATCGGCGTAGCCCTTGGAGCGCTCGTTCAGAAATCGTTTCCGTGGCTGATCGAAAGCGTATTTTCGCTGCTGCCGCAGGTGGCATGGGATTGGTCTTTCAGTGCTCAAGGCATGAGCTTGGGAGCTTTAGCGACATTGCTGTTTACACTTCCCCCGCTGTTAAGCATTCGTAACGTGCGTCCGAACTTAGTCCTTCGCAGGGATATGGCGGAGGCAGGAATGGAAACTCGCAAGCGTTGGCGCGAGAAAATTCCTAGCTTCTTGGGCGCCCTGTTCATTCTCGTGGGATTCAGCCTTATTGCTGCATGGGTGGGCGGCTCCTGGAAAATGGGGGCCTACTTTATTGGCGGACTGACGGCTAGCATTGTAGTGCTCACGCTTGTTGCAGCTCTTTTGCTCGGCTCGATGCGCAGGCTGGTGAGAGTTTTCAATAAGCGTTTGCCGCCTTCATTTCGACACGGCTTCGCAAATTTGTATAGGCCAGGCAATCAAGCAAGATCCGTTTTGGTCGCCTTAGGCGTTGGAGTGATGTTCACGCTAGCTACATACCTGTTGCAGCGGACCGTGTTGCAACAAGTAGCCACTGACGGACCTGGAAGATCCGGCAATCTCTTCTTGCTCGACGTTCGAAACTCATCCGACCTGACAAAACTGATCGAATCGCAACCGGGTGTAACCAGCAAAGTGGAGCTTGTCGGCTACATTGTTGCCCGTATGCTCGGAAACAACGGCGTGCCTACTGAGAAGCTTCCGCTTTCCTCCGAGCGTAAGAATCATCTTCGGACAGTTCGAATCACAACGGCCGCGTCCATGCCAGACGCTCTTGATCTTAAGAAAGGGCGCTGGTGGCCTTCAAATAGTCGCGAGCCCCAACTTGCCGTTTCTGATGAAGAGGCCCGTGATTTTGGCCTTCGGCTAGGCGATAATGTGCGATTTCAGGTGGCCGGACGCGTTGTGGACGCGCGCTTAATCGCTATTTTTCGGCCTACGGTTCGTGCGGCGGTCCGCTATGATCTCGTCTTCCCGCGGGGAGCGCTGCAGAATCTACCGGTCGTCTATTACGGTGCTGTTCACGTCGATCCTGCGAAGATTCCTCAATTGGAAGAGACTTTGTTTGAGCGGTTTCCTACAGTCACGGTCGTCAACCTCGCCGATGTTTTAAGGCGTGTACAGGAAGCTGTAGATCAGGTGACGCTCGTCGTCCGCTTTCTTGCTCTGTTTGCGATCGTCGCCGGCGTAATCATCCTATCGTCAAGCGTCGCGGGCACGCGCCACAGACGCATTCATGAGGTGGCAATTCTGAAGACACTCGGCGGGACAAAGCGTCGCATCAGTGCCATTTTTTCGATCGAGTTTTCGCTTTTAGGCGCAGTGTCGGGCCTGGTCGGAGCGGTGCTCGCAAATGTATTCACCAGGATCGTTTCGGAGAAATTCATAGAGGCTTCCCCGCGCTTCGACTGGGCTTCGTTGATAGTTGTCATGATCGGTACAGCCGTTCTAGCTAATTTTGCGGGGTGGGTCGCGAGCGCTCGCATTCTGGATCGGAGACCCCTGGAAGTTTTACGCAGTGAGTGATTCTGATCGCAAGCCGATCGCGCCTGAGTTGA
>JBJMGM010000094.1:0-56076 GCA_045807905.1 Bryobacteraceae bacterium
AAACTCAAACAATACACTAACCACATAATATCTCAATTTTCAGGTCGCCGGGCTTGTGCGCAAGATCGGATGGCACGATCTCACTCCAACGGACCAATTCAACATTTCAGGGAGCGCAGTGGGCTGGGGCGTGAACCTCAGCAGCAACATCAAGGTCTCGAAGCACGAGGCGCGAATTCAGGCCGTGTCTGTCCATGGAGTCGAGAACTACATGAATGACGCCACAGTAGACATTGGACCCCAGAACAACTTCTCCAACCCGCGGACGCCAATCAGCGGTAAGGCGCTGCCGGTGCTGGGCATTGTCGCGTTTATGGACTTGAACTGGAACAAGTACTTTACGAGCACCGCTGGATATTCGCTCGTGCAAATCACGAACGCAACTGGGTCGTTACCCTCTGACTACCACCGCGGGCAGTATGCATTGGCGAACCTCCTCTACTACCCGGTTAAGAACATGTTCCTGGGACCGGAAATTCAGTTTGGCCAACGCACCAATTGGCACGACGGTTTCAGCTCTAACGACTGGCGCGTCCAGCTCTCAATAAAGTACAACTTCAAGTACCAATTAGGCGGAACGCAATGAAACTCAGGAAGCGCACTAGCGTAGTCGTCCCCCGACTGGTCGCCGCTGGACATATTGAGATTACCGTTACGGCCAGAAAGTAGATCATTTTGGTGCCCCCAATCATTTTGGCGCCCCCCCAATCAGTCAAGTTCAAAAGGAGAGAACACATGTCTGACAAGAATTTCAACCCGAGAGATCGACGCGACGAAGCGGAGGAAAAAGATCCGCTCGGGTCCACTCAGCAGTTAACGTCACAAAAAATTCCCGAGGGTGTGGACCGTCGAGCGTTTTTGATGCGGAGCACTCTAATCGGTGCTACGGCCGTGATGACAGGCTGCGCTGTTTCCACCCAAGAGAGAGAGGCGAAGTCTGCAGCAGCGACACCGCCGGCCAAGTCTTCAGGGACGCCACCGACACCACAGCTCTCTCCCGACCTGGAGGTAGTGAAGGAGGAAAAGGGGCCCGTAATGACGCTGCTCGACGAGTTCTATAAGGTAGGACCCGGGCCTTCGAGCTCGCATACGATCGGCCCGATGCGCATCACCTACGATTTCTATCAGCGTTGTACGAAGCTCCCGGCCGATCAACTCGCCAAGGCAACGGCGCTGAAAGTTTACCTGTTCGGCAGCTTGAGCGCTACGGGCAAGGGCCACGGCACCGAGCGCGCTTCGCTCGCCGGCCTAGTCGGGAAGGAGCCCGCGACGGTAGATCCCGCATTCCTCGATAGCTTACGTGATCAGCCGGGCCAATCGTTCCCTGTAAAACTCGGCGCAAAAAATGTCGATGTCACGCTGAACGATGTCGTGTTTGACGCGACGGAGGGCAACTTCCCTCATCCCAATACGATGACGTGCAAGCTTATGGCGGGAAACGCCGTGCTCCTGGAGCAGGAATATTACTCAGTTGGTGGCGGATTCATAGAGTGGAAGGGATTCAAGCCACCGAAAAAGAACGCGCCGAAATACCCGTACGCGACGATGAAGGAACTGCGGCAGCACGCGGAGCAGAACAAGCTGTCGATTGCCGAAGTTGTCCTGGCAAACGAGATGGAGATCCCGGATAGGAGCAAGGAGCAGGTTTACGCCTTTATCGACAAGATCACCGGCGCGATGGTGGCCATAGTGAAGTCAGGGCTCGCTGCGCCGGAAGACAGCGTTCTGCCGGGGCCGATCAAGCTGCAGTCCAAAGCCGCGACGGTTTACAAACGCGCCCAGGATGACAAGTTCCAGTCGGACCGGGGAATCGGCAGTCTGGCGGCCTACGCGCTTGCGGGGTCAGAAGAGAACGGGCGGGGTCACCTCGTCGTCACCGCGCCGACAGGAGGTTCCGCTGGAGTTCTCCCTGCCATTGTCTACGGCCTAGGCGAAGGCGGGCGCAAGCTACCGCAGGAAAAGATCCGTCAGGGCATGCTTGCCGCGGCAGCAGTCGGATACCTCTGTAAGCACAATGCGACGCTGTCGGCGGCCGAGGGCGGCTGCCAGGCGGAGATTGGCGTAGCGTCTGCAATGGCCGCTGCACTAATCGCAACGGCATACGACGCTGATCCACGAGTCGTCGAGAATGCGGCAGAATCGGCCTTGGAGCACCATCTTGGCATGACCTGCGACCCCGTCGCCGGGTACGTGCAGGTCCCATGTATCGAACGATGCGCGTTCGGCGCCGTTAAGGCCTGGACGGCGTATGCGATTGCCAGCAACGAGATCGCATCCCGGCACCGAATCGATTTGGACGCAACCATCACAGCTATGGCTCAGACGGCGAAGGACATGAACAACAAGTACAAGGAGACCAGCGCGGCCGGACTCGCACTCTCTGTTGTTCTCTGCTGATCGACTTCAGGTTTATGGAACTCGAGGTTACGCCGGCATTCCCGACTCTCATCGGCCAGTTGCGGGTGCCGGACCCCGAGGTGATGAATCGCGACTTGCAAGCTCTTATCCTTGCGGAGGAGCTCGAATACTCGAGTGTCGGTCGTAGCAACATCCGAGGCTGGCACTCGCGTCCCGACTTCCTGAAGAGGGAGGATGCCGCAGTCTCTAGTCTGAGGACGTGGCTCACGTGGGCGCTACGCCGAATGATTGATGCCACTGCTGGCGCTAATGCATTCGACGGTGCGCTCTCGGCTTCAGCGTGGGCAACCATATGCCGCGCCGGGGCGTACCATGCACCGCACTCTCATCCGGACAGCGCTTGGTCCGGCGTGTATTACGTGAATGCAGGAAGCGACAGCCCGGATCAGCCGCTCAGCGGCGTTTTGGAGTTCCTCGACCCGCGTGCGGGCGTGGACGCCGTGACTGCGCCGGGAGATCCCTATGGTGAGCCGTTCCGGGTTCGGCCGCAAGCGGGGCTGCTCGTGATATTCCCGAGTTGGCTCTATCACTGGGTCCACCCCTACACGGGCCAGACACCGCGGATCGCCATTTCGTTCAACGCCACGGTCGCTTCGGCAGCCGAGGTCAAGGCATCGGCGCCGGAACTCTCGCCGAGGGGTGCGGCAGCGGGTATGGAGGCTAACGAACAAAACGCCGCACCCATTTTCCAATACAGCTCCACTTCAGCTTTGCCAGAAGGAACCAACGATGCGTACTCGCCCATCATTGAATAGACCTTTGGTCATATTGATATTTACTTCGCTGGTTTTGTGCGCCAGTCCCGTAAGCGCCCAGGCTCCGCAACCTGCGCCCACGACCGCAGAGAACGACGTTAAAGAGATGCGAGAGGAGACTGGCGTTATAAGGGAGCAGCTTCGGAAGCTACAGGAGCAGCAACAGACGTTGGTGCAATTGATCGACAACCTGCAGGGGCGTCTTGACGGACAGCCTGCAACGGTGGCGCACGAATCTCCTCCTCCCAGTACACCGGCCAGCAAGCCGGAACCGACGGCCTCAAGTGAGACTCCGGCGGCGAATGCCGCGTTGAATACCCCCCCGGCCGTGGCGACACAATCAGGAAGTACTCCCGGACAGGCCGACCTCGTTCCCACACCACAGAAAAACGATCAGCGCTATAGAGATGGAATCGTAATCTGGCAAACTTCCGAAGAAGCTAAGGTGCCTTTCCTACTGAAGTTCAACGTCAATACTCAACTGCGATACCTCAACACTCTTGATAGCAACTCGACTTTCACTGACCACCTGGGCGTTACCCGCGATGTTCATCGGCGAAACGATATCACCGTAAATCGCGCAATGTTCATTTTAAGCGGCTACATTTTCGACCCGAGGGCGTTTTATAGCTTCACCGTCTGGACATCCGCCGGGGCCGCTTCGATCGTCGTAGCCGGCAACATTGGCTGGCGATTCAACAAGGCTTTCATGCTCACCGGCGGTTACACCGGCGTTCCAGGCAGCCGATCGCTGGTTGCCACCTTCCCATTTTTTACGTCAACAGATAGGAGCATGGCTGACAACTTCTTCCGCCCCGGGTTCACTCAGGGCGCCTGGGCGAACGGAGAACTCGGGAAGGGACTGAATTACCTGGCGTTCGTCGGCAACGGTCTCAACACCCTGAGTATCACGGCAAACAAGATCGATACGAATCTGCTGGTTTCCGGCAGTCTCTGGTGGGAGCCGCTGGGAGCCTACGGGGAACCCGGTAAATCACGCAACATGTACGATGATTATCACGCCTCGAAGAAAGTTCGCATTCGACTAGGTACCTCGTTTACAAGATCCCGAGAGAACCGCTTTTCAGATCTCGATCAATCTAGTCCCGAGAACACGTCAATATACAATTCCGATGGCGTGCAAGCCTTCGCGACCGGAGCGTTTGCGCCGGGCGTAACACTCCAGGATGCCACGTATAAGATGTGGGCGGCCGACTACGGGCTCAAATGGAACGGGCTTGCGGTTAACGGGCAATACTTCGTGCGCTGGCTAAATGATTTTGTAGCCGACGGACCGCTTCCGCTCGCATCCACATTCGACCAGGGCGGCGAGGTTTCGGCGGCTTACTTTGTCAAGCCGAAAAAGTTGATGCCGTATGTCCGCGCATCATGGGTGCTCGGGCAGTTCGGCAACTCTTATGAGTATGGAGCCGGGCTAAAGTGGCATTTCCTTCCGACCGAGCGACTCTGGTTCAATACAGAAGTGTTCCGGATCAACAAAGCTCCTTATAGTGGGGCCTTTACTCCCTATACGGCAGGCATGACGGGCTGGGTGCCGATGATACAGGCGCTCCTCGCTTTTTGACGACCATCAGTTTCTGAGATCCAGCCGAAATCTTCACGGCTCGTACTGCCACTCCGGCCGTGCTCTGCGCAACGGCTAACAAGGTCAGAAGTCATGTCGCTGAATACGGGGTTGGCAAACTTCTTGCTCGACCGAGATTGGCGTAATTCTGAACCGCTCGATCTCCGGAAGCATCAGCCCTGTCGAGGTTTCCGCGAAGTGGCCCTACCAAGTTGTGTGAAGTTCGCCACCATCAGTGACCTACGACATCGAGACATGTGCCAAGGAGCAAGTAAATGCTAGTGAAGAGAATGCAAACGACAGCGTGCGTAGCCGCGACGCTGCTCACAACAGCGATTATCCCTGTCCATCTCTCGGCCCAAGCGCGCCGCAGCAGCCCCGTTGCTCCCCGGCGCCAGATGGTCGAGGCTGCTGTCCGAGATGCATACGACCAGTTCAAGGGTGATACGAGCGGGAAAAATGCCGATTACATTCCCTACCTCGCGCAGGTCGACCCAAAACTATTCGGCATCGCAATCGTTACGACTGATAACCAGGTTCTCACCATGGGCGACGTGAAGTATTCGTTCTCGATCCAGTCGATTTCGAAAGTCTTTACGCTGGCGCTTGCCATGGAAGAACTGGGTGCGGACGAGGTCTTCAAAAGAGTGGGCTCTGAACCTACCGGACGAGCGTTCAACTCCCCTATAGCGGTCGTCGACATGCACACCCACACCGGCAACCCGTTTGTTAACGCCGGCGCCATTGCCACCACCAGCCTCATCTCCGGCAAGAATGCCGACGAAAAGTGGCAGAAGATTCTTGCGTTTTACGGCAAAGCAGCTGGAGAAAAGCTGACGCTCATTGATGAGGTTTACAAGTCCGAAGCGGCCACCAACACCGGCAACAAAGCACTCTCTTATCTGCTGGCAAAGTACGATCGCATTTATGCCGATCCGTTTGAGTCGGTGGACATCTACACCAAACAATGCTCGGTGGGCGTGAACGCCAGTCAACTCGCCCGCATGGGTGCCACGCTCGCGAACAATGGAATCAACCCCGCGACCGGCGAGCAAGTGATCAAGAAAGAGGACATTGCACAAATTCTCAGCACTATGACGATGGCTGGCCTGTACGACGGTTCCGGTGGCTGGGCTTGGCATGTGGGTCTTCCAGCCAAGAGCGGAGTTGGCGGTGGAATCGTGGCCATCGCCCCTGGCAAAGGAGCCATTGCTGTCTTCGGACCTCGACTGGATGAAGCAGGAAACAGCGTAAAGGCGCAAAGAGTAATTGAGTATGTCGCCAGGAAGCTGGACTACGACGTGTTTTCTCCAGGTTCGGTCGGCTTGCAGTAAACCGTCCGTCTTAGCAAAGAGCAGTTTCACACGGAAGGAGCACTGTGTCGATTGCATCAGGAAAAGACGGGATCGACGATTTGGGGCTCTCGCGGCCATGCCTCGTAACTTCTTGACCGCCACCGTAATTCTGCTCACGGCAGCAAACACTGCAGGTATCCTTTCAGCGCAGACGCCCCAGGGCCAGGCGGCAACGGCAGATGTCCAGAAGCCGCTCGAGCAACTGATCGAGCAGAACCGCAAGTTGGAGCAGCAGAACCAGCAGTTGATGGACCAGAATCGGGAACTGATAAAGCAAATCAATTCTCTTCGTCCGTCCCTTGCCAAGGGAGATAACACGGTTCAGTCAGCACCTGCCGAGAATCCACCGTCTCCGGTCAAAGCAGACGCAGGCAAGTCTCAGCAGGCAGCAAACCAAACCGCCGACCAGTCCTCCAGCCAAGACCAAAGCAACGCTGACGACAAGAACTTTTTCCCCCAAGGTTCCGAAGGAAATTCGGCCATTTTCGGAGAATTCAATCCAGGCCGCGGATTTACGGTCGCGAAGGGCGAGTCCGGCGAGCTGAACCTTAGCGGCTATATGGCGGCACGCTACCTAAACCAGTTACCACCCGATCAATCAGCCAGGGACCACTTGGGCCGCCCGATCCCGGTAAATCCCCGGAATGACTTCCAGTTCCATCGAGTGATGTTGTTTGCTCAAGGATGGCTGTTCAGTCCGAAGTTTCAATACAGTACGTTCGTTTGGACGGTGCAAGACACAAATCAGGTGGCCGTAGGCGGGGCCCTGTATTACCAGTTCGGTAAATATCTGACCTTGGGAGCCGGCTGGAACGCCTATCCTGGTGTGCAATCTTTGCAGGGCTCTCACCCATATTGGACATCCTATGACCGTGTCATGGCTGACGAGTTTTTCCGACCGTTCTTCTCCCAAGGTGTGTTCGCCCAAGGGCGCCTGCTTCGAAGACTTGAGTACAGGTGGATGGTCGGAAATAACAACAGCAACCTGGATGTACCGGCGACCAAGCTTGACCGCGATCTTTCGGCCGGCTTTGCCTTAACATGGCTGCCAACAACGGGCGAGTTTGGCCCTCGTGGCGCTTTCGGAGACTACGAACACCATGAGAAACTTGCGACGCGCTTTAATCTGGCTTACACTTACAGCCCCGAGGATCGCCAATCAGCAATCGGCAGCGCAGCCAGCAACACAACGCTTCGTCTTGCTGACAGCCTCAATGTATTTGATACGGGCGCTCTGGCTAATGGCGTGACGGTAGAGAGGGTGCGTTATCAACTGGTCTCCGCATCCGCCGGAATGAAGTACCGCGGTTTTTGGCTGCAGGGTGAGGGCTACGGCAGGAAACTGGACGATTTCGCTGCGGATGGCAAGTTACCAGTAGGCGCCGTTCGAGATTATGGCTTCTACGCTCAGATGTCGCACATGATTGTGCCGAAGAGAATTGAACTCTACGGGGCTACATCCTATGTGTTCGGTAAATTCGGCCACCCGAAAGAATTCATCATCGGCGGTAATTATTATCCCTGGAACACACGGAACCTGCGGCTAAATGTTCAACTGATCAACGTCGATCACTCTCCGGTCAGCAGCACATTTGGTTTCTATACCGGGCAAATCACTGGGCAAGTTGTAACCGTCGGCTTTACCGCCCTCTACTGAGGTCTATATGAAATTCGATTGGTTGCCGCGAGCCCGTCATCTCGGACTGAGCGCCGTTGTCTGTCTGATCAGCACGACACCGCTCCATTCGCAGACGAACAACTACGAGTTCAACGACTCACATTTCCACCTAACAAATTACATCCAGCAAGGAACGAATATTCAAGATTTTCTGAACATCATGGGGACCCGAGTTGGACGGGTCGCATTCTTCGGCATCCCGCTGCAGCAGCAATGGTCGTACCGGGTAGACGGCGCACGCGCACCGACTTACTATTTGCTTTCCGATTCTCCTTTGTATTACTACTCGTTCACGGACGCGTGGATTGCGATGGCATATAAATCGCTCAGCAAGGAACAGCAGGCGCGTTTTGATCCGATGATCACCGGGTTTAATCCGACCGACATGTACGCAGCCGACCACATTCGCCGCGTGCTCGAGACTTTCCCAGGCGTGTTCACAGGTATTGGCGAATTTTCAATTCACAAGGAATTCGTCGCCGCGAAAATTGCCGGCGGGGTCGCGAGTCTGCAGGACCAAGCGCTCGACCGCATACTGGATTTCGCGGGCGAAGTAGGGCTTGTTGTTCTGATCCACAACGATATGGATGTGCCTTTCGCGAAGGAAGGCTCGGACCCGGCCTACCTGGAGCAGGCCAAGGCTGTTTTCAAACGACACCCAAAGACGACCATCATCTGGGCGCACACGGGAATGGGGCGCATTGTCCGCCCGATACAAAATCACGCAGCCAATATTGAGGCGATGCTAAGGGATCCAGCGTTTAGCCATTTGTATTTCGATATCTCATGGGATGAAGTCGCAAAGTACATCGTCGCCTCCCCGCAAGCTACACAAATCACCGCTGCTCTGATAAACCGCTATCCGGATCGGTTCCTATTCGGCACGGACGAAGTGGCACCTTCCAATTGGGCCACGTATTCAAGAGTGTTCGTTATGTACAAGCCCTTGTGGAACTTACTCGATCCTCAAACGAGTGTGAAAGTCCGGTGCGGAAACTACGAACGAATCTTTGATGCCGGGCGACACGATGTAAGGCAGTGGGAGGTTGCTCACCTCAGTACAGCCGCTTCGGCCCCTAGTGGCCGCGCGAGTGCCCACTAACGTCAGCCGTTCCGTTAACGGTAGGAGTTCTCGATTGCGGCGATCAATCGCGCGCGCCAGTCTGTTTTCGCTTGTACTCGGCTGCGGAGTTCTTGTGACGCACCCGGCGCTGGCAGAAGAACCGACTGACGTGATCGTGATGAAAAACGGCGACCGCATCACCGGCAAAGTAAAGGGGCTCGACAACGGCGTACTTAAACTTGACCTCGACTATGTGGATGGTGCGATTTTGATTGACTGGAGAAAAGTTGTTCGCCTCGAGAGCAAGGCTCTTTTCATCGT
The DNA here is from genome assembly GCA_045807905.1 of Bryobacteraceae bacterium. Lineage (GTDB taxonomy): Bacteria > Acidobacteriota > Terriglobia > Bryobacterales > Bryobacteraceae > Bog-105. The sequence continues at coordinate 9,176 of JBJMGM010000094.1, forward strand.
TCGGCTCAAGGATGGCTCGCTACATTCAGGCAAAATCGTTGGTTCGAAGAGCGGCGGCACTGCTACGGCACAGATCGCAATTTCGGAGGAGCAGCGCCCGCCGTTGGTCGTCGATGATTCCGACGTCGTTCGCATACTGCCCACGTCCGAAAGTGTTCTGAACCGATTTAGCGGAAGCATAACTATTGGGACACAATATTCGAAGGGCAACAGTACTACCCAGTACAGCATCGGCACGGAGGTCGGATATCGCGAAACCAAATGGGGTGGAAACGTCAGCTATGGCGGGAACTTGTCATCGAGCACCGGTGCCCAGATATCTACTCGAAACGAGGTAGATTTGATTGCCTACCGCCTTCTGCGTTGGCAAAAGTATTTTTACGCGGGTTCTGCGGGGTTCCTGCAAAGCTCGGTCCAAGGAATACCGCGCCAGACCAATGTCGGTCTTAGCCTTGGCCGGTTTTTGAAGGACACTAACCGTGTCCAATTCGCCGTGATGGCCGGACTTGGGTGGCAGGGAACTCATTATGTGCCGGCCGCCCAGACCGAACAATCGCAGAATCTTGCGGTCGGGTTAGTCGGCGCTAATCTTAACGCCTTCCTCTTTAAGAGAACACGGCTGACTCTTAACGCAACTCTGGCTCCCGCCCTGACCGAGGCAGGGCGCGAATTCGCAAAAGTGAATGCGTCCTATTACCTCAAGCTATTCGGTAAGATCGACTGGAACTTTTCCTTTTACGGGAACTGGGACACAAAGCCGCCGGCGCACTTACAAAGCAGTGATTACGGTACGACTATTGGACTGAGTTATACGTTTGGAAATAGATAACGGAATAAATGTGTTCACACAACGTTCGTAGTCGGAAAACGTGAATCCAACGGAGTACCGGAAGTTAGTTCGAAAACTATTGTTGGTCAACCCGGTGGGCCCTATATTGCTGAGCATAGTGGGCATAATCTATTTGGATCGGAACGAAAAAACGCATCCGCTGACGGCAATGCTTCCTGCTGTCAAGCGCACACGGCGCAACTAGTGTGGTCAGCAACAGCAAACCGCATAATGACCTCATCAAATTGACCTCCATCCCAATCTGACCAACCGATGTGACCGCAGTAATAGCCTCCAGGACAGTTGATAGAGTACGGCGGCTTACAGTCCTATTTTCTTTGGCAACGCAGGTTTACGGCAGCGCCAAGTGAAAGGTGGCGAAAAAAGTGGACCCGCTAAACAAGATTTCCATCTTGCTAGCCGAGAGAAGGAGTTCCATTCAATGCGGGCGATCCGAATCGTTGTCCCCCTTTTCGTGTTGTCACTCGCCATCTTTGGCCAGGATGTCCGGTACAACTTCGCGTCGGGTGAGGACTTTTCAAAGTACCGGACCTATAAGTGGGTCCTTTTCAAAGGCGCGGAGCAACTGAATCAGATTGCGGACGAGCAACTGAAGGCCGCTGTTGATGCGGAGTTAGCAAAGAAGGGGTTGACACCAACAACCAATGAAAACGCAGACCTGTACATCGGCTACCAGGTCGCACTTCGACAGGAAAGGCAGTTCACTACGCTCGATACGGGCTGGGGCTATGGTCCGGGATGGGGTTACGGCTGGTATGGCGGCGGCGGCGGAGGGATGAGTACAACCACGAGCTCGACGATTCAGATTGGGCAACTTGACTTAGACATGTACGACGCGGCCGCTAAGAAACTGGTTTGGCGCGGCACGGCGTCCAAGTCGCTCGACCCTAAAGCAAAACCGGAAAAACGGCAAAAGAACCTCAATAAAGCGGTTGCCAAGCTTTTGAAAAACTATCCGCCGCAAAAGAAGTCGTGAAGTCCATGTTGTTCTGTGACTACCTGTTTCGAGAGGACTAAGAGATGTCCAGTGAAAATCATACCGTCTGGATTCGCGCTACGGCAGTAATCTGCGCGGCTCTGCTCGTGCCAGGTAATGTAGCCTGGACACGGCAGGCACAGAGCCCGCGACCAGGGACTTCAGCGACTCCACCGACTCCAGGGACTCCAGCGCAGACTGCCGCTCGAATACCTGCCGATCAATTAGACAGCCTGGTGGCACCAATCGCGCTCTATCCCGATCCACTCTTGGCCCAGGTGATGGCGGCTTCCACCTACCCTTTAGAACTCGTTCAGCTTCAGCAGTGGCTGCCGAAACACAAGGACTTGAAAGACAAGGCGTTGGCGGATGCCGTGCAAAAAGAGCCCTGGGACCCCAGTATTCAGGCAATGGCGGCTCTGCCGGATGCGGTCAAGCTGTTGGCAGAGAACATTCAATGGACTTCAGAGCTGGGGAACGCCTTCCTGGCGCAGCAGTCCGACGTAATGGATGCGGTTCAGCGCATGCGAGCAAAGGCCAAAACCAACGGGAACTTGAAATCTAACGAGCAATTGAAGGTCGAAACCAAGGTGGTGGAATCCAAGAGCGTAGTTGTGATCGAGCAGGCCAACCCACAAGTCGTCTATGTTCCCAGCTACAATCCGACGGTTGTATATGGCGCGGCGCCGGCCTACTATGCCTATCCGCCGGTAGCCTATCCGCCGGTGGGGTATTATGCGGCGGGCGCGGCGATTTCGTTCGGCGTTGGAGTTGCGATGGGCGCCATGTGGAGCGGAGGCTGGGGTTGGAACAGCGGATGGGGAGGTAACAACGACATCACGATCAATAACAACAACAACTTCAACCGCAACAGCACCAGGAACACTGCCGCCGGGAACACCAGGAATACTGCCGCCGGGGGCACTAGGAATACTGCCGCCGGGGGCACCAGGAATACTGCCGCCGGGAGTGGCAATCGCAGCAGCTGGCAGCACGATCCGCAGCACCGTGGTGGTGCCCCTTACGCAGACAGAGCGACGGCGGACCGATTTGGTGGCGGCGCTCGCGGAGACTCGTTAAGCAGCCGGCAAACGGGTGCTCGGAACCAGTTGGCGAGTGACCGCAATGCAGGCGCGAATCGCGGTGCTGCTAATGACCGCAATGCGGGCGCGAATCGCGGTGCTGGTAATGATGGCAACGCAGGTGCCAATCGCGGCGCCGGTAATGATCGCAACGCAGGTGCTAATCGCGGCGCCGGTAATGATCGCAACGCAGGTGCTAATCGCGGCGGCGGGGGTGCTGATCGCGTCGGCAATAGGGACGTTTCCGGCGGCGATAGCCGCGGCGGAGGAGCTTTCAGCGGCGCCGGGAAGACGAGTGGTAGCGCGGCTCGCGCCGAAAGATCGCGCGGGGCCTCCAGCTATAGCGGGTCTCGAGGCGGCGGCGGTAGCCGTGGGGGTGGCGGCCGCGGCGGAGGCCGACGCAGGTAAGGGGAACTCTGCAATCAAGATTCTTATCCAAATGCCTGATGAGTTGGGGAAGCAACATGAAATCAAGAAGATCGAAGTTTCATATGAGGGAATCTGCGGTAGCTCGCTTTGTAGCTGTTGCCTTCTGCGTGTTCGGACTACTCCTGGTAGCCGCGACACAATCGAAACAACCCACCCTATTAGGGCCTGAGGCGTTTACGACGCCTCAAGAAGCTGCACAAGCGCTCATTGACGCTGCGGAAAAGTATGATGTGCCTGCCCTGCTAAAAGTGCTCGGACCGGACGCCAAGGACGTTGTATCTTCCGAAGACCCGGTGAGCGACAAAGGCCGCAGCGTTGCATTTGCCGCGTTGGCTCGCGAGAAGGAATCGGTCAGTACGGACACGAACAGTAGGGTTCGCGCCACCCTCATAGTGGGGAAGGACGATTGGCCCTTTCCGATTCCGATCGTGAACCGAAAGGGATCCTGGCATTTCGACGTGAGCGCGGGACGTCAGGAGATCTTATTGCGGCGAATTGGAGCAAACGAACTGGATGCGATAAAAATCTGCCGTGGGTTCGTAGAGGCGCAAGAGGAATACGCGTCGAAGAAACATGATGGTTCTCAGTTGAACCAGTACGCGCAGCGAATTATAAGTACGCCTAGCAAACATGACGGCCTCGCGTGGCAGAACCACGACGGGAGTTGGGGTGGACCTGTCGGAGAGGAGGTCGCGAAGGCTTTGGCGGAAGGTTACCGTCGTAGCGAACCGCCGTTTCACGGATATTATTTCAGAGTTTTGAAAGGACAGGGTGCGAACGCCCCACTCGGCCAAATGAATTTCATCGTCGGCGGAGCGATGATCGGCGGATTTGCGCTCGCTGCTGCGCCAGCCCAATATCGTGTCACGGGCGTGCAGACTTTCGTGGTCAGCTACGAAGGGGTCGTTTACCAAAAAGACTTGGGTCCCGATACCCTCAAAATCTTTAAGGGCATGGAGCTTTATAACCCCGATAAGACATGGCAGCCTACTAGCGACGAGCAAATTGTAGCGTCGGATCTGATTTCCGAACGCTGAGTTGAACATCCTTAGGCGGTCGCGCTCAGCGCAAAATCCACAGTCATTATGGCGAATATTTCAGTGCCGCAGAACTCTAGGACAAGCAGCAAATGTATTGAAGGCGTACGAGGTCCGCTGCGTCAAGCCATCCTTTTGGGAATGCGACTTGGAGAAGTCTGCTGCGATCAATGGGCAGCCGCTTTTACGATGTTGCGTGAGCGCAGCCGGTACGATTCTGCTTTGTTCGGGAAGCCCAAGATCCTGTTCCGTGAAATCTGTTGCGAGTTAGTCAAAGGGGGATCGTTATGGAACAGGTTGAATTCGAGCAATTCAACGCCAGGAGTCGGCAGACCAGGGCGGTGGTCAACGAGACCAGTCATAGAACTTGCGCGGCTGCACTGCCAAGGCGCGCCCGCCACAAGAAGATGGGTCAATTACAAATTGGAAAAACGATACTATCCGACGATTGCAATATCTCAACAGCTAATCGGAACGCGGCTGGCCCGCACCTTCGACGGCTTCACGCCCCAGAACGAGATCTTCTCATCTATCTGCAATATCGACTAACTGAGCACTTTGGAGAGGCGGGTCCGACGTTGTACGAGCCGGAGTAGTTGGGGCTCGGGAACATCCGTCAATTTCTCCCGTACGAACTGGTTCAACTTCGAAATCATCATCAAAGCAGTCTTCACAGGTGAGCATTGCAACCCCTTTCCGCCGGTTGACCTGGGCGGACAAGGTGAACCGAACTAGTCATCGCCTTACGAAGAGCTAGGATGCGTACGATCGCTGGGAGTTTTAAGATTTGTTTTCGCGGCAGACTGTCGAAAATGAGGCGTTCGCGAAGTTCACTGTATCATACGGAACATGGATTTACGCAAACTCGGACCCTCAATGATCGCAATCGGATTGCTCTGCGCTGCAACACCGTCGTATGCTCATGCCATTCTCTTGTCCGCGGCACCTGGTTTCAGAGCCGTCGTGCATGGGCCAAACGTGCCCGTTCGGCTTCGTTTCAACTCAAGAATTGATTCCAAACGCTCGGTTCTCAAATTGGTCGGCCCGGGCGGCGCCATGCACACGCTGACGATCGGCGACCAGACCTCGCCCGACACATTGGTCTCCACTGCAGCCGGACTAGAGCACGGGTCGTACGTCCTCGGATGGCAGGTACTCGCAAGCGACGGCCACATTACCCGCGGCGAGGTGCAGTTCAGTGTCGAGTAATTCCGAACACGTCTTCGGTCTGGGGTGGCTGGTTCGCGTAATTGACGGTTATCCTGTTACCCGGGGTTATTCGGGACTCCGCGTAGGATCGGCCCATTGAATCAGTTCATCAATATTTTTCCATTCCTGTCAGTTTTACTGCGCGCGACCTCGCTCGCAATGGAAGCCCTGACGGTTGGCGGCGTCGGCTTTCTGCTCCTTATTTCAGGGCGTCTCGGTAGGGGACGCCTCAGTGAAACGCCGCTTCGCGTGTTGACTGGGTCCGCGACCCTCCTCGTGCTCGCACAATCTGCTTACGTCTTTGCAAATTCAGCCATTCTCGTTGGATCTGCGGGTGTGAGTTGGACCGGAATCGTCGGAGCCGGATACTGCCTCGCCGGCATCTCCACCGTTGCGGGCGCAATCGCCATCGCACTTTTCGCGCACACTCGCCTCGCGAGAACGATATGCCCCGGGGCATGCGCTCTCATCCTGCTCGGATCGTTAATGACCAGCCATGCGTTCGGCCGAGTGGAATACCGCTGGTGGGCGGTCTTATTCACGCTCATGCACCACGTGGGAACGGCAGCTTGGATTGGCGGAATGCCCTATCTGGTTATTTCGCTCAGGCATGCCGAACGGGAGGAGGCCGTTAGGATCACGAGCCGTTTCTCGCGTTTGGCGATATGTTCAGTGACAGTCCTTCTAGCTGCCGGCGTTGGATTATCGATGCTATATGTCGGATCTGTCGCGGCCCTAGCGACCTCATACGGCGCGATGCTGATGGCTAAGGTTGTTCTCACGGCCGCCATTCTCTCGATGGGCGCCTTGAACCTGAGCATCGTTCGCCGCATTCGATCGGGCACCGCACCTTATCTGCTATCTTTGCGGCGCTTCGCGGAAATTGAGGTTGGGATTGGGTTCACTGTTATATTCGCCGCTGCAGCGCTGACCTCCGCACCGCCCGCCATAGACGTAAAGGCCGATCGTGCGACCGCGAATGAGATCGCACAGCGAATGGCCCCCAAATGGCCTCAACTCCGCACTCCGCCGTTGAATGCGCTTTCGCCGCCGACTCCGCTTCCGACCTCCTATCCTGGCCAACCGGCGTCACTCGTTCCTGGAAGTTCGGGATACGTGCCGAGTACTCCTGGCGACATCGCATGGTCCGAATACAACCATCATTGGGCGGGGCTGATCGTACTCATGATGGGTCTACTTTCGTTGGGCACGCGCCGATTCGGATGGACGCGTAATTGGCCGCTCCTGTTCCTTGGGCTGGCCGTGTTCCTGCTAGTGCGCGCCGACCCAGAAAATTGGCCGTTAGGACCTCATTCCTTCTGGCAGAGTTTTCAATCACCGGACGTAATGCAACACCGCATTTTCGTTGTGTTGATCACCGTCTTTGCTGCTTTCGAATGGGCCGTTCAGACTGGCCGGATTGATTCCAGCCGGGCAGGGCTCGTGTTTCCGATGGTGTGCGCGTTCGGTGGCGCTCTCCTGTTGACGCACTCGCATTCCGTCACCAACGTAAAAGAGGAGTTCCTCATTGAGCTGAGCCATATTCCACTGGCGATTCTTGCCGTGGTCGCAGGCTGGTCGCACTGGCTCGAAATCAGGCTCCCGCGCGCCCACCCGCGCGTTCTCGGACTAGTTTGGCGTACGTGCTTCGTCCTGATTGGAGTCGTGCTTTTCAATTATCACGAGGTGTGATTGCCTGCTTGCAGAGGCCGCAGCAGCATCCCGCCTGCGTCTGAGACAGGGGCACGTCCATGCGCATGACCTCAGGCTGCGCGGCGGGCGTTGACTGCTAGTGCGCCGTGACCGAAAAAAGCTCGACAGGAGACCCGCAGTAAGAAGCCAAAGCACCGTAAGTAACTGTGTCCGATACTCGGGCGGTCCCTTATCTCGGGCGCGCTGTCGTGATCCCATCAAATACGATGCAGCAAACATTGACCAGCATCAGAACATCTCGACATACGCGCGTGCCCTCTGAACTGCGGATCGCCACAACGCGTGCTGCGGAACGGTCTGGACGCGGGAAAGTAATGAGTCGGTAATTTCAGATCCCCATCATCACAGCAGCGGTTCAGATACTCCGAGCATGAGGAATACTTCTTCCGCCGAAGCACACAGGGAGGGACCAGGAATGACGTTTCGAACTTCTTTTGGTTGAGACGATTTTCGTTATGTCCGCGGTGCAACGCCATAGATATTGATCCGGAATTCGCCGACGCGCACAACGATCTTGGAGTAACCTATATGACGTTAGGGCAGTTAGATCAGTGAGAGATAGAGTTTCAGAAAGCAACAGCTTTGGCACCCGATCACAAGACGGCCGTTTCGAATCTGGCTATTGCCTTGTTCGCTCTGGGACGTTATCACGAGGCATGTCTAACAGCGCCCCGCGCCCTGAACATTAACCCCGCCTATCCTTACTTCCTATACGTGCCAGGGTTCAGCATAATCTCGGAGCACGGAGGCAAAACGGAGACTCACCACAACCTGGAAGGTGCGGCGCCCAGGTTTCCCAATGCGAGGCTGGCAGCCTCAAAGCTCCTTGCTGAGATGGGCCGGACCGAGGATGCAGCGCTTCCGTTACGGAGTATCTGCACTCCGCACCGGGATAAGCCGCCATGCGGGAACAAGTCGAGGCAGAGCTCGCAGGGCTTCATAGGTAAGATCCTTATGGATTGGTCCTCTCTTTACGTGCAGCTCTAAGAAAAATGTTGAGTTCATCATGCAGAGCCCCTGAAAATGATGAACAACACCGATTGTGAGCGTATAGAATCTAGAATTCGCGAGTCTGACATGTGCTCGTTTGGAGGTTGCCCTGTGGGTAACGTTCGGAATCGCAGATACCTGGGGATGTGTTGACACGATGGCCAACCCGCGCATCTTGATCGTAGAGGACGAGGATACTGTTCGGCATGTGATGGAGGCAGTCCTCAACAAAGAGGGCTTTGACACAATCTCTGTGCCCGATTTCGAAAAGGCAATCGAGGCTATGCAAAGGACTCCTTTCGACCTCGTCATCACTGATTTGCATCTGCCGGGTTCTTCTGGGATCGAGGTACTTAAGAGAGCGCGAAGCATTTGTGCTGATACTACCGTGATAGTGATGACGGCGTTTGGAACAGTCCAAACTGCCGTCGAGGCGATGAAAGCCGGGGCTTACGATTACTTGTGTAAACCCATTCACCCATATGACTTGAAATCTTTGGTAAATCGCGCCCTCGATCACCACAAGCTTATTGACGAGGTAGATCTACTGCGCAGCTGTCTGCAGCAGAAGTACGGATTCGAGAATATTATCGGGTCATCTGCTCCTCTGATGCGGATGATGGATGTGGCCGCGCGAGTTGCGCCTGCTGACGTTACGCTGCTGATCCACGGTGAGACGGGCACCGGAAAAGAACTGGTCGCGAAGGCTATTCACTTCCGCAGCCCCCGGCGACGCCGTCCATTTGTGACCGTCAATTGCGGCTCCATACCGCGGGAGTTGCTGGAATCAGAGCTCTTCGGACACATGAGGGGATCCTTTACGGGTGCGGTGTCGCATAAAAAAGGAAAGGCCGAGGTGGCCGAGGGAGGCACCATCCTTCTCGATGAGATCGGCGAGATGCCGCTGGAGTTGCAGGTTCGCGTTCTCCGGTTGATACAGAATCGGGAGATTGAAAAAGTAGGCGCTACTTCCCCGACCAGATTGGATGTTCGAATCATCGCCGCTACCCACAGAGATCTCGGGGCCATGGTGAAAGCTGGGACTTTCCGGGAGGATCTGTATTATCGGCTCATTGTGGTTCCGGTTGAGGTGCCACCCCTTCGCGAGCGCGCGGAAGACATCCCGGAGCTTGTACACCACTTCCTGGCAAGATACAAGCTCAAGCATCAACGCAATAACATGACGCTGCCGACGGAACTTCTCCCCCATTTCTGCCGCTACCATTGGCCTGGGAATGTGCGGCAATTAGAGAACGCAATGGAGCGGACGGTTCTCCTTGCCGCAGGGTCTGAAATTGCTTTTCATGATCTCCCGGAGTTCCTGCAGTCCGAATACCCGCCGCCCGCTGCCCTCGTGCCAGCTTTCCTCCCCGAGGCTGGAGTGAACCTTGGCTCGGTCGAAAAGCAGCTTATTGTGCAAGCTCTAAGGAAATTTGAGGGCAACCAATCACGCGCGGCCCGCTTTTTACAGTTGAGCCGCAGGACTCTGGCTTATCGAGTCGAGAAATATGGGATCTCCATGGACGATTTCGCTAAGGCCACCAAGGAAACCGCCAGCCAAAAACGACCTCGGCAAATCTCCTTCTGAACCTTTGATACTGCACCACAACGTAGTGCACCACAACGTAGTGCACCAAAACGTAGTGCACCAAAACGTAGATTGAACGAACACGGCAGCGCACCAAAACGCGCTTTTGGCTCGTATCAAAGAAGCGTACAGTCGCCGTAATTTGTTGATTTATAGGAAAGGCCAAGCCTCTTCGGCTATTGGCCTCGCATATGCATTCTTACTGGCATGTCATCATTGCCTACCCAAGCCGTTGCGCGAGCGAATGGCGAGCTCTACTCTGCACGCAAAGAGCGCGATTCCTACTTGCAGCGTGTCTCGATCCGCAAAAAATCCGCGAGAAAGGCTCGCCAACCGAACGCACCGGAAAGCTCAGAGCCAAATCTAAGTGACATCAGTGACGAGGAACTCGTCTTGCTTGCCCAGCGGGGTGAGACGCCTGCCTTTGAACAACTCATCCAGCGGCACTTCGCAACCTGCCTGAAGCGGGCGGCTTTAATACTGCGCAATCGCAGCGATGCTGAAGATGAAGTACAGAATGCCTTTTCAAAAGCGCTCCAGAGCCTCAATAACTTCCGCTTCGACGGGCCCTTCGCCGCATGGCTTTGTCGGATCGTACAGAACCAGTGCCTTATGTTAATTCGCGAGCACCGCCGGGCGGCATGTGTCCACGTCGACGCGATAACCACGTCGAACGCGAGGCTCGAGCTGGTCGACCAAGCGGTCGACCAGGAAGGTCAGCTCGGCGCTCGGCAGGTGGAAACTCTGCTGCGCAAAGAGATATCAAGGGTTCCACCGCTCATGCGCAATGTCATCATGCTCCGGGACGTCCAGGGCTTGCCCATGCTTGAAGTTGCAGCACGACTGGGGCTCTCCGTCCCGGCTGCGAAGTCCCGACTCATGCGAGCCAGGAAGGAAATGCGGGCCCGCCTCGCAAAATACTGCGGGCATAGTGGGCCACGAACGCTGATATACAAGGCTGCCCACAACAAAGCCGAGTATACCCGTCTAAGTTAGCTGTACCGGCAACCGTGTCGTCGCACTATCCGAACCGCCCGTAAGAACGTTGATCTCGCCACATTGCCCAAAGCTGCGGCAACGGATCTGAAACTCGGCGCCCGAGTCGGGGAGATCTTGCGCCTGAAAAACGAGGTTGTCATCTCCGGTGAACTTTGGCGCTTAGGTTGCTAGTCCATCCGGAGGAGCCAGCCGTTATCTCCACGGGAACCGTAGCTATAGCATTATGCCCCGAAGCAATCGAGCTTACGTGAGTGGATCATGTCTCTGTGATTAAGATCACCTGCGCGCGCCTGAGCCACATGCAGGAATTAGTACTAGTAGAACTAAACGATTCTCTGTGGTGCAGAAACTAGCCGAAACATAGCCCTAACCGTGTATACTACACGTGCTGGTATTGTCCCTAGCTCCAACTCCCCCGGCACCTCGGACCTTTATGTGACACAAGACCACAGTCCGGGAATGTCCTGTGCTCTTCCGGCAGGTTCTCATACGGGGCCTTGGATTCCAGGTTGGTCCCGGTAGAAAAAGGAGGATCCATGCCAGCGGTGAGTCCCCAGATTATCGCTTTCTGCGGCTCAGACGGCATTGTAACGGACGTACTGCGCAATCACTTCGCTCGGAACATTTGCCTGATCCCCAGCCACCATCTTGCTGAGCTGGCTGAGGCCAGCGCCAAGCCGAAGATGAACAGCTTTCTCGTCACGGTTCTCGAACGTGGGGCTGCATTGGACTGGGAGCTGGGGGTTGCGTCGCCGGGGAAGGTGTTGACGCTCTTTTTTTCCGGCTGCAAAGCTGGCGAACGCATCATAGTTATTGCTTCAGAAAGGTCACGCTCGGCGGGCGACCTGTATGTCGAACTGATGAAAATGAGCAATAACGAGCTGCGCGGCGCCCAGCATACGGCACGGAGATCGCAGGCACACGCGGCTCGGAACGGGAGGTTTGAAAGCTCCTTGCGTGATCAGCTGGCGCGTGTCACGGACCAGCTTGTTCGCACGCAGGGAGAAGTCGTCGCGAAAAACCTTGATTTGGAAAAATACAAAATCGAGAAATTCCAAGAAATAGGATTGGCCGTGCATGGACTGCGAAATCCCGCCAACGGCGTGCTGGTTGCAACTGAATACTTGATTGACGACGCCGAAAGCGTACCACCAAATCACCTGGTTCTGCTTCGTGAGCTAATGCAATCGAGTACGTTCATGCTGCAGATGATTGATAACGTCCTGGACATCTGCAAAATTGAATGCGGCAAGCTGAACGTGCATCTCGAGCCTACTGATCTCGTCTCACTCGTAAAAGCGGCATTGCTCCTCAATGTGCCTCAAGCCAGGCGCAGGGGCATACGGCTGGAAATGTCCTCGGACATACCGCAACTTGTCATGGATTTGGATCCGATGAAGATCACACAAGTGATCGATAACCTTTTGAATAATGCCATCAAATTTTCCCATCACAGTGGCTTAATTCGAATTCGGATCAGCGCAAAGCGAAAGCTTGCCTCATTGTCGGTATGCGATGACGGCGCAGGCATCGCACCGGACAAAACGCAGGTCATATTCGAACCATTCCGCACGTTTGCAAATGGAAACGGTTCGGTTAGAAATGGCATTGGTTTGGGACTAGCGATCTCAAAGCGAATCGTCGAAGCGCATTCCGGAAAAATCGAAGTAAAAACCGAGGTCGGCAAAGGATCAACATTCACAGTCGGCTTGCCCATAGCACTTGGCGCGAAGGCGCGCCCAGCTTTTCAAGCCCCCGAAAAGCGTGCGAAAGCTGCGACCGTAGCTTAAGAGTCTTCGTCGGGAGATGCTGAAGTGCTGCTAATAAACAACGGACTCGGCTCGTAGAGCAGGCGCGCAGACGCGGCGTTCCTAACGAACAAGTTTGCCGTAGTCAGCGCAAAGCCTGTCAGCTGGCCAGCATCGCTCGATCGAGCTTTCGGTGTTGATAGACGTCGGACAACCGTTGTTCGTAAAGAACAACTGCTTGACATGCTGGCGCGGTACTTTCCCCAAAGGAAATCGTCCTCGTCAGCGCCGAATCTTCCTTGCTGGGCTGACTTTCCATGCCCGCTGTTGGATTCGGCTGTAAATCGGTTTAATAATGAACCGGCAGCCAATCTGGTGACATCATGCACGATTGACCGGCATTCACGTCCGTCATAACGTGAGCGACGTTTGGCGCCTTGGCTGAGGCTCAGAAAGCGCCCTAAAGGTTCATGATTTGCGCCGACACAGCAGACTATGGAACAGAAAACAGTGCTCGCGATTCAACCGGCCGGCCAACTCAAAGACCAGCTTTCACAAATTCTGCCGTATCCGGAGTGGACTATTCAGGAAACGACTAGCAATGCCGAGGCACTGGAGCTGGTGAAGTCAAACAGATTCGAGCTTATTCTTACAGGCGACAGCACGTCCGGCAAAGAAGATGTAGAGCTACTCAGGAGCATAAGACGAGTTCATAGACACACTCGCATGATCATACTGACGGACGACAGTACGCCGGCCGATGTACTCGAGGCAATGCGGCACCGGGCTTTCAGTTACTTCTCATGTCCATACTCACTCGCGGCATTGGCCGACATGGTGAAGCACGCTATCAGCGGACCCTATTGGGATGACGGTATCGAGATCATATCGGTCGCGCCTTCTTGGGTTCGATTGCTCGCGAGGTGCGACCCAATGACGGCGGACCGGCTACTTCAATTTGTCGATGAAATGATCGATTTGCCGGAACACGAGAAGCAAGTTGTGGGAACCGCGTTGCGCGAGTTACTAATAAACGCGATCGAATACGGCGGACACTTCGACCCCGAGCAGTTTGTCGAGATGTCTTACTTTCGCACGAGACGAGCCGTGGCGTGCCGAGTCAAGGATCCCGGCGAAGGATTTTCCTTTGACGAAATAACACATTCTGCCCTGTCGAACCCGCCCGGTGACCCGCTTCGCCACCTTAATCACCGTGACGCGATGAGTTTGCGGCCAGGTGGTTTCGGTTTATTGCTTGCTCGTGATAGTGTCGACGAGTTGATCTACAACGATAAGGGGAATGAAGTTCTTTTGATCAAATATGTGGACCAACCCGGCACACAAATTACATAACCCCGCTGCCTGCATGCACCACTGATCGAATACCAAACAGCAATAGATCTTGGCAACGGCAATCAGGACGGTTCGACAGCAAAGTGAGTAACCGCTTTGAAACATATCGCGCAATGTGCCGATACTTGGCCCGCGTGAATGAACTCTACGCCACAGATCCCCAGGACGGGCGCGTCGCTTTGGCGCAGCAGCTCGCGCAGCCGGTAATGGCCCCAAGTCACGATACGGCAGCATCTCGGGCACACCCGGAGATGATCGGAAGTTGCCGATTTCCATTTAGGATTGTCGCAACTGCCTTGCCGTGTCGCAAAAAACCCATCCGAGTGGTATTAGGAGCATCGTACTCAGGCGGGAAAGAAAATTATCGGGAGGGAAACCAAATCTCATGACTCAAAGCAAAGGACATCACATCGTATCCGCAGCGAGCCTGGCGTTCATAACACTCACATTGCTGAGCACCGTGGTCGCCGCCCAGACCGTCAAAGTTGAGGGCCTGATCAAAGGACGGAGCGGCGACACCATGATCTTGCAGACCACGGCCGAGCCATATGTCAGCGTGCGGCTAACTGACAGCACGCGGGTAGCCCAGGTGCAGGGGGTCTTCAAGGCGCGCAGGAAGGACTTGTCGATGGCGGCCCTCGTGCCAGGTCTCGCCGTTAAAGTTGAAGCCTCCCACGACGCCAACCAAGGGCTCGTCGCCAGGACCGTGACGTTCAAGGGCAACGACCTGGAGCACGCCTCCGCCATCCAGGCTGGTTTGTCTGAAACCGAGGCGAGATCTAAACAGAACCAGGGGGACGTGGCACAGCATCAGGCGGAACTAGAAAAGCAGAATGCCGCGTTACAGCAGCATCAGGCACAGCTGAAGGAACATTCAGAAAAGATCACGGCCAACAAGGCCCTAATTGCCGCCAATACTGCGCGGTTCGGGCAATTGGACGACTACCACATCTACGACGAAGTCACCGTCCTCTTCGGTAACGGCAAGATAAATGTTGATCCTCAGTACAGCGGCCAGCTCATGGCCTTAGCGGAGAAGGCTCAGACCGTCGAAGGATACATGATCCAAGTGAAAGGCTACGCCTCCGCGTCAGGTAGCGCCGCCTTAAATCAGAAATTGAGCGAACAACGCGCCGCGGGCGTCACCAACATCTTGCTGCAGCAGGCTCATGTACCTCTTTCGAGAATGTTGGCTCCAGGTGCTATGGGCGAGAGCCAGGCCAATGACTCGGCCCCAGGGAATGATGAGGCCGCTGATCGTAAAGTAGTGGTCCGGGTGCTTCAAAATAAGGGCATCGCCGGAATCTAGAAAGGCGCGTTTTAGGGCGAGTACCGGGATGTTTTCTTTGCGTTCGCGCAGCGCTGGGAAGGCGATGCTCACAAGCTAATGAGGGCAAACCTTTCACTTCAGGAGCGTCGCCTTCCTGATCATCTTCTCCGTTGCGTCCCCGACTGCTCGTCCCTGCTCGGGCGAGACTCACGAGGTAGTGATTGATGTTGGCCATGCGACTCTATCTGAGCGATCAAAAATAACTTACATCGACAAAACTAAATTGGAGATCACTCCCCCGACCGAATGCTTGTTACACGACCCGCGACGGGATTAACTGTCCGAACAAGAAGCTGCTGCTGTGGGTTGTTGCTGCTCCTTGCGACCAACGCTGCCGGTTGGGGGCAAGAAGCAGCGGCTGTTGTGTCCGGCGATCAAGCTCTTTCGCAGCTCATAGAAGGGAACAGACGGTATTCTCGGCAGCAGGCGCAGCATCCAAACCAGACGCCCGCCCGTCGTAAAGAGTTGGAAAGTGGGCAGCATCCATTCGCCGTTATCGTCAGCTGCTCGGATTCTCGGGTCCCACCCGAAGTTATCTTTGATCAGGGATTGGGCGACTTATTTGTTATTCGCGTAGCGGGCAACATCGCGGCTGATGACGTTCTAGGCAGCATTGAGTATGCAGTGGAACACCTGCATACGAAACTGATTCTGATACTCGGCCATGAGAAGTGCGGCGCAGTTTCGGCCGCTGTTGAGGGTGGTAACGCCCCAGGACATCTCAGCTCGCTCGTTTCAGCTATTCAGCCCTCCGTCGAGGAGACGCGGGCCATACCAGGCGACAAAATCCACAACTGCGTGCTAGCGAATGCGCGCCGAACCGCCCATCAGATCCGCCAATCAGAACCCGTCTTGAGGGAACTCATACCCAGAGAGGGAGTCAAGGTCGTCGCCGCATATTACAGTCTGGATTCAGGAAAAGTAACCGTTCTGGAATAGGCTCGTGCTTAAAGCGAACGTGCAGACGAAGTGCTTTCTCTCGGCTTTCTTGGGAGGTCTCGTATGAAGTGCACACCTATACTTGCGAAGTCCCATCTATTGATCCTCCTCCTCACTACCTGGCTTATTCCCACATGTTTTGCGGGAAAGGTACAGACATGGATGGACAAGCAGACAGACTTCTCACGATACAAAACCTATCAATGGTTACCGCCGAAGCTACTAGCCAAGACAGGTGTAGAGGAGAACGACCCAGAGTTCGCTCCTCTCATTAAGGATGCCGTGAATCGAGAGTTAAGCCGCAAAGGGCTCAAGGAGGTTCCTGAGGGAGGAGATCTATCAGTGTCGACCCTAGCCCTCGCTGAGTCGATTCCTCAGCTGGAGGGGTTCATCTTTGCAGGTGCGACGCCCGACTTCTTCACGGCGCCTATGGCGACCGTAGGCCGCTACAATCGTGAGGGAACGCTGGTGGTCAATCTGATTGACACCAGAACTCAGAAATCGGCTTGGTGCGGGATGGCTAAAGAGACAATAGATAATAAACCCGGGGCCGGCAAAAAGAAAGTCGGCCCTGCGGCCGCCAAGCTATTCAAGAAGTATCCCAAGACCTCGGCCGAAAAGTAAGTTCATAAGCTCCGCAATCCTCAGCGACTCTGAGCCGCGAAACAGTGTTGCGCTGCGAACTTTACGTGCAGTCGGCATGGCCGTGTCGCACAAAAGCGAATGGTTTTCCGGCCATCGTCGCCAAATCGATTGCTATGGGCGGCAATGATTGCCGAGACCCCGCAAATCGACGAACCCGTTCGGAGATAAATTCGTAAGTGGCAATTCGCTCGCGGTATACGGACCGCCTTTGCGAATGAGTAGGCCGATGAGAATCGCCCAAAGTACATCCTCGATGTTCGGCAATACGAGGTGGTGCGATTTGCCGTACGCCGAAATCGAGCGCTCCACAACTTGCCCGCGTAGCCGACGGCAAACAGTAGGCACATACCTGGCGGCAGGCTCAAAACCTGCAGCTTGGATGCTCGGGACTTCTAGACCGTAAAGCCAGAGTACGGTCTGCCATTGGGGCGAACTTGCCACATCGACAGCCCGGAGGGCCCTCGGCGCGAACACTTGCTTTGTCGCCGTGCCGTTGGGTACGTTGCGCTCAGAAAACAACTTTGAAAAGTCTGGATATCAGTTCCTCGAACGGCATGATTGTCAGCAGCAAAGGCAGAACTGGAGCGGCGGTAGCAGCGGCAAGCCGCGTTACGTCCTGCAACGAAAAAGGAACCGGACGCATTTCCCGTACAAACCCAAAGCTGTTGCCGAGGTCGGCCAAGGACTGGATATCGGCGCTACCGAGCAACTCCTCCCCGCGGGAGTTGCTTTGTTGACCGCCGCCAGCGAGCCATTTCTCTTCGAATCCAGCCACATAACTGGAGGCGAGTGTCCCGTATACTCCCAATCCCCGACGTTTCGCAGCCGCAATGTGTGGGGTAAAGACGAAAAGTGGAGCCAGAATGACTACGAGAAAGAAGACGACAAACATGAAGATAACGGGCTTAAATGACAGCAGGCTCTGGCCCTGGTAGAAAATGCGATTGGCGAGGAATGCCGCCAGCAAGGTACCTTGTGCGAACAAGATCGGTGCAAAGGCGTAGCTGCCCGTACCAAGAAACCCAAGCCCGCCCGAGCGGTCTGGATGGGCAGGTAGCAAATGCAGGTCGAGCCTCGAAACTCTCCACAGGAATTGAAACCAGTTAAGAAACCGGAGATACCAGCGCACCAGGACTAATTGAAACAGCGGCAAGCTGATCCACGCGTACCAGTATCCCGGGAGGGTCAGCCGGAAATGACTTCCGTCCGGCACCGCGTACCAGGTCGCCGTCTCCAGGGCAACGTTGCTGCGCCACACCCAACGTCCGACTGTATAAGTGAGGATGACCAGGCCAATTTCGACTGGCAGCGAGTTGCGAAGACGGATCGCAGCCTCGATGGCGGAGTTGAATTTTGGCACGTCGTGCGATCTGACGATGCCGCGCTCGACGAAGCGCTTCACCGTGTTCCGCATGCGCTGATGAACGATGAGTTCGGCGGCAATGAGCACGGGGAGTGCGATGAGGAATCGCACCTGAGTCTCAATATCGTGCAGGAAGGTCAGCTTTGCTCCGGCTGGAGCGCCCTGAATCAGGCTCAAGGCGGCTAAAGGCAACCAGGTGATCAGAGCAGCAACGATAATGCTGCGATTCACCTGTTCGAGCGCGGATGCACCCAGGTGAGCCCGGCGCAACAGCTGATACAAGGGCCCGCCGAGTACTAGAGAAAAATCGGGCGGTTCCTTCAAATGAGATAGCGTGGCCATGAGTTTTTGTCCCTTTCAATGTGCCGGAATGGTAAGCAGCAAATACACACCTCAAAAGCTCAGTCCCAACTCCAGCACGACGATCGTTGCCGTAGTCCCCGGATCGAACACATAGGTGCTCAATTCCCACTTTCGGTGGGAGAAGCCCACCAGGAAACCCCGCTGGACGCTGATCGCGGTGTGGTACGCCGCTGTATGCTGCGCCACCGCACCCACATGAAGCCAGTCCAGCGGTGAGTAAGTCACTTGCGGCCAGGAGTAGTAAAAGTTACCTGACTTACCCGTCATGTCGAATACGTACTCGTTGTTGATTGAGGCCTCGACCTTCTTCCTGTACCTCAGTGAGACCTCGTACCCTGGTGCAATACCGTTGGTTCTTCCGAAAACGCCACCGAGCATCGGGGTGATGTCGAATTCCCAGTTGCCGTCAGCGCTGACATCGCCGCGGCTGAAGTTGTAGCCGACCCACAACGACGCCGTCCGCTGGTTCTCGTCGTTGTACCGTGCTTCCAGGTGCAGCCATTTGTGGTCCGCTGTTAACACGGGATTGACGAGCAACGCTTGTTGTGGCCCGGTATAGCTATCGATTGTGAAGGTGTATTCCCAACGCTGCAACGCTGCAGCCTCCGGCTTGATTGATGCGCTACCTGGCGTTGCCTGTGCCATTGCCTGCCCCCTTACCAAGGCCAACCCGATCAGTACTGCGAGTACTTGTCTGGCTTTCATCCTCTGCAAACCTTAACGTCAGCAGTAGCAGCTTGAGGAAAGTCAACCAGCTCAAAGCAGCCGCCTCCGTTCGAACTCCGTCGTTTTCTGATGCACTCAAACGGTCAAGGATAGGTTTTATCGATTGCGAAGATCAATTATCCGTGGAGTTGCACCGTTTACCGTGATGTGCCTGCTGACAGTGGGATCGTGTGCTGGTGTCCAGGAAAGCCGCTACCAGCCTTCCCGATCAATAAAGAATCGGTCGTGCACTTTCGGAAACAGGATCCGCTCGCCCCGGCTGAGGTGGATGATGCCGCCTATGGCACGAGCAGGGACATCAGGGTCTCTGGCTGCATGATGTGTGGGCCTCGCATTCGAGTTGATAAGGCGTGAGACTCGCGCCGCATGCTGTGGCAACAGAGAGAAGCAACAGTTCGATTATTGCTTCACGTGTATCTCAGAAACTTGAAATCGCTGTCTAGGGCGTTAATGGACGGGTGCGGCGAGATAGTTGCCGTAGCCGATGATGAGAGTGGAACCGAGTAAGACGACCAAGCCGAGCACAAGCAAACGAATAGCGGTCCTGGATACGCCTTTCCATTCCTTCAGCCCCACGCCCCACAGAGTGCTGAATATGACGATGCTTGCCATGTGCAGGGTCCAACTCGAAAACGTGTAGACGCCCATCTTGGTCTCGCCCATGCTGTAGAAGAAAAACTGCATGTACCATGTGACCCCGGCCAGAGCGCATAGGAGGTAGTTGCGGAGCAGCGGAACGCGCACGGTCTGAGGCAGAATTTGTGTGGCCGTGTGGGTGAGAATGCTGGCCGTCGGGCCAACGAGCGCTGTTTCCTCGATGGGTTGAGGGACACCCGGATTTCCGAAACTAGCAGGCAATTCTGAGGCGAGATATTCGTGACCGCTTCTATTGCGGATATTGAGATAGAGCGTCCAGATGAAATTCGTGGTGAACCCTCCCATCAAGACAACGACCAGCACGGGCAAGCCTTGCCAAAGGGGCGCAGTGCCGGCGCGCACCGTGATGACTTTGATCGGATTACCGGCTGCTAACCCGTAGGCAAAGCAGGCGCTCATGACGCCGGAAACTAGGGCAACGAAGAAACCCTTTCTCAAGTTGAATTCCTGGACAGCCGACCGTTGCGCGTCGACCGACATGGTGCGCTCTTTGTACACGCCTGCCATGCCTGCAATGGCAATACCAACGAGACAAAATACAATGCCGATCAGGATCACGCGCCCGGAAGTTCTTCCCACGACCTGAGTGACAAAAGTGCCGTTGAAGATGGGCGGCATGAGCGTGCCGAATGCAGCGCAGAGCCCCATCACGATAGCCATCCCGAGCGACAGGCCAAGATAACGCATCGTGAGGCCGAACGTAAGGCCTCCGACACCCCATAGCAATCCAAAAAAATAACACCAAAAAATAGTCTTACCCGATGTCTGGGCCAGCACGGCCGGCAGGTTGTGTGTCAGGAGAAAGGCAAACATCCAGGGTGCGAGGATCCAGCTGAATACTCCTCCGACCAGCCAATACGTTTCCCATGACCAGCCCTTCACGGCTCGGAACGGTACATAGAAACTTCCGGACGCGAGACCGCCCAGCCAGTGGAAGAAAACACCTAGTGCAGGATTCGGAGGCATGCTCGCTAGCGTAGGAACGCTTCCTGAAGGCCGCCGTCAACAGGAATGATGTGACCCGTCGTCCTGGCGCTCTCATCACTTGCGAGCCAGACAATCGCCTTTGCGCAGTCTTGTGGAAGAATGGGCTTGCGCGTAAGCGTGCGCTGCGCGTAGAAGTCGGCCAGTTTGCTTCGAAGCTCGTCTGTGGAATCGGTATCTGAGAACTCGATCTTGTATTTTTTGAGCGATTGCAGAACGCGTTCTCGCGGGAACATGGTGGAACCGGAGACGACGGTAGCGGGAGCGATTCCATTTACGCGTACGAGGGGCGCGAGGCCGACTGCCAACTCGCGGATCAGGTGGTTGAGAGCAGCTTTACTGACGTCATACGCTTCGCTGCCGAACTTCGGGACGACTGCATTCGCCGAGCTGGTTAACACTAGAGAGGCCGGGAGCTTCTGATCGCGCAGAATCCAGTCGACCTCGCGGGCCAGAAGGTAGTTGCCGGTCACATTGACGCGGAGCGTGGTGTTCCATTGGCTTTCGTTCAGTTGGCCATTAGGACCGGACCCTACCGGAAAAATGGCCGCGGTATTGATGATGGCATCGATTCCGCCGAACTGGAGTACGGCGTGCTTTGCGGCGGCCGCAATGCTTTCGGGTGCTGATAAATCAAGAGCGAAGTGGGTAACAACATCCGAAGATGCAATTGCGGCGACTTCCTGTGCAACGCCCTTAGCCGCATTCTCATTGATATCGGCGACCACGATGTGAGCGCCCTTCCGAGCGAGCAGAAGAGCCGCTTCACGGCCAATACCGCTTCCGCCGCCCACGACAAGCAGGATTTTGCGGCTGAATTCGGCCGCCGCAGGCATTCGCTGCAGCTTGGCTTCTTCGAGCGCCCAATATTCGATGCGGAAAGCTTCGGACCGCGGGAGTGCGACATAGTTGCGAAAGCTGACAAACTCGGGAGACAGCTCAGGCCGTCGCGATTGGGGGTAGGGATGCTTTGCTTCGGCCTCTTCGAGAGCATTTGCACCGGCCATGACATGTATGGCGTTGATGAAGAATTCGGTTGTGATGCGCGCTTCCTTTTTGTTTTTGCCAAAGCCGAAGAGTCCCAAGCCGGGAATGATTACGACCGACGGATTCGAATCGCGAAGTTTAGGAGACCCCGGGGTGGCCCAGTCTCGGTAATAGGCTGCGTACTCGCTGCGGTAATGTTCGGCTTGTTTTCCTAGACGCCCTTTCAGGTCTTCGAGGCTCTCTTCCCCCGGCTTCCAGTCGATGAACAGGGGGCAAATGCGCGTACGCAGGAAATGATCCGGACAGCTAGTGCCGAGATGAGCGAGTTCCTTTGCCCAGCACGAGCCCGCGAAATTCAGCGCATCCTCATGATCCGTGTAATGAGCGATGACCCGTTTATTGGACGACACGAGACCACGTAGCGCTGGAAGTATCCTTGCGGCGACGAATTCGCGCTCGGGAAGTGGACGATGATCGAGGCCGCCGAACAGGGGGCCGCTGCGAGCCTGATGCTCCGAGATGAACTCCCCCATCTGATCGATCGTATGGACGCTGTTCAGAAAGCATTGATGCGGCGTCTCGCCCCAGGTGAAGAGGCCATGGCTACCGAGAAGAACGCCATCGCATCCCGGATTGTTTTTGACCGCCTCTTCCATTTCGAGTGCGAGCTGGAAACCCGGCCTTTGCCAGGGCAGCCACAGTATTTTGCGGCCGAACTTGCGACTGAATTCTTCCAGCTTCTGCTTTCCGTTCGCGCTGGCCGCGATTGCGATCGCCCAATCCGGATGGAGATGGTCAACGTGCGGAAATGGAAGAAACGCATGCAGCGGCGTATCAATGGAAGCCGCCACGCCATTCTGGCCGAACGAGGACATCGGATAATAGCCAACCATCTCGTCCTCATACTCTTCCCCGCGATAAAGGCCCTTGAGCTGGTGCAGCCGATCCAGATATAACAGCGCGAAACCGGATTCGGTAATCGAACCGAGGTCGCCACCGCTTCCCTTAACGGCCAGGATACGTACCGGGGCTCCCGTGAACGGATCTGCTCTCTCAATCTTCGAACTCGTGTTACCGCCGCCAAAATTGGTGATGCGCAGATCCGCACCAAGAAGATTGGATCGGTACCGCAGCAGGGCTAACGGGTCATCACAAAGCGCGGCCGATTGCTTCTCATCCCACAGATCCTTGACGCGGACCATTTGTTGTCTCAGGCGCGACGTTAACTCACGGCATCAATTCCGCGGTTAGAGTTGCGCCGCCCATCTGCGGCATTAAGGCCTGATATTTTACGGTTCTCTTCGACGTCTTCGCGACCCACATGGTCATCTTCTCCGCCCCATCTACCGAGCTGATGTCCACCTTGTATGCCTGAAACGTGCCCGCGGGCACTGTGACATCTTCACTATTGGCAACCGTCAGTTGCATCACCTTAGCTTTCTGGCTTTGCAGATCGAAATTGCGAAACGTCGTGCGATAACCATCGGCTAGCGGGAGCGCTGCAATGGACTGTATTGATCCAGCCGAATCGGCAAATAACGGACCATCCAAATCGACGTTTATCGGCTTCTGCTGTCCGTTCATCATCATCGTTCCAGTCACCTTGCCCTGCCCATAGCTCAGATCGATTGCAACCGGACCCTGTTTCACATGCCGCTCGCGCGGAAGCAGCGTGCGCTTTTCGATCATTGTAGTGTCGGTGACCGGTCCCATCGGCGTCTGCATCGTGTCCGTTGCCGCCCAGAGTCCCGACTCATCCTTGATCTCGCTGCTCATTTGTAACGGGATCGTTTTGCCGCCGGCGTCGAGAGTCGCCTTGTAGTTACTCAATCCAGGTTTCAAGTCCTGGGTCGGAACCGGTGTACCTGCGTGCGAAACGTCCACCATCGGCGCGACTGTTACTGTTTTCGGGTCCACCGTGATCTCTTTCAGCCGCGCAGCGACATCGGTCGGGACAGATTCCTGGAAACGTGAATCCAGATGCTTTCCAAGGAACCGCTCCATCTCTGTTACCATCGCCAGATTGTTAATCGGCCTCGCGAACCCGTGACCTTCGTCCGGTGCAACCAGATACACGACCGACACGCCACGGTCGCGCAGCGCCACTACGATTTGATCCGATTCGCGTTTGTTGACTCGCGGATCATTCGCGCCCTGCACCACCATTAACGGCGTCCTGATCTGGGCAGCCGCGTTCAGCGGCGATTCTTCGACCAGCAACTTCTTACCCTCCGGCGTGTCCGGATCTCCCATGCGCGCATACATGATCTTCCGATCCGCCTCCCAGTACGGCGGAATCGAATTGAGAAGTGTGATTAAGTTTGAGGGTCCGACGATCGATACAGCCGCACTATACACGTCTGGAGTAAAGGCAACTCCCGCAAGCGTTGCGTAGCCGCCATACGAACCGCCCGTAATGCCAACGCGCTTCGGATTCGCAATGCCCTGCGCAACCAGGTACTTTACGCCCCAGGTCAGGTCATCCTGCATTTTGCGTCCCCACTCGCCATTGCCTGCGTTGAGGAACTTCTTGCCGTATCCCGTCGAGCCGCGGAAATTCGGCTGCAGCACCGCATACCCGCGATTTGCGAAGAACTGAGCGAACGTGTCATATCCCCACTTGTCTCTCGCCCAGGGACCGCCGTGCGGGAGCACGATGAGTGGCAGCTCTTTCGCATCAATGCCTTTGGGAGTTGTCAAATAAGCAGGAATCTCAACGCCGTCAGATGACTTGTACCGAATGGCTTGCTTAGAGGCGAGCGACTCGCGCGGCAGTTGCTCTCGAATACGGAATTGCAAGGCCAGTGTTTTCGCCTTGCGATCGTACAAGTATGTCTCTCCTGGCTCCGTATCACTGTGCGCCGAGATGACCCACAGATTTTCATCCCTACTGTGCGATGCGAAGGCGATCTCGCGGCCGGGTAGTTTCAGCTCCAGCCACTTGTAGTCAGCCTCAAACACCGGGCTCTTCCAGTACATCCGCTGGCGATCATCCTCATAAATCGTTCCCACAAGCTCGTCAGAAACATCAGAAAAGATCGCATATTCAAGATCCACGCGCTTCAGCGGATCACTTTCTACAGCCGTGAACGTTCCGGTTGCGGGATCTATAGACGCAAGTTGCACAAGGTCGACATTTGCGCCTTTATTCGTGATGACATAGACCTTGCTGTTCATCGCATCGAACCGCACCGGGGCGCATGTCTCGAACACGCTGCAAGAGTAAATCGGCGCAAATTTGTCGGCGTCGACGCGCAACACCTCTGTATCGCCTTTGTCCGTTGTACGGGTTGCGAGCCGTAATGTCCCCTTGTTATCGAACATCCACTCCGCAATGTGTTCCGTGTTCTTACGGAGAAGCGCCCTCTCGCCGGTCGAGATCTTCAGCTTGTACAAATCCGGCCACGCTTTGTCTCGATCGTTCAGACCGGCGTAGATCGTGTCTGGATCATTTTTCGGTAGCGCGTAAATGAACGTACGAGCGCCCTTCGCATCCGTGATGTTGCGTGCTTTGGGAACCTCCGCCCCGACTGTAGCGGCGGCATTCGGGTCCACCGCATAGATCTTAAAGTTCTCGTCGCCGCCTTGATCCTGAGCATACAGCAGGAAACGGGCATCCCGGCTCCAGAAGTAGGCCCTAATCGGCCGCTTCGTTTCGTTGGTCATGGGCTTGGCCGCGGAGAACGGCTCGGCCGCTTTCTTAACCCAGAGGTTCCGGGTCCCCTTGTACGGCTTTAGAAAGGAAATGTATTTGCCGTCGGGGGAAACCTGCGCCCCACTGATCTTAACTTCCCCGAAGAAAAGATCTCGATCGATGATCGGCGGTAAAGTGGTCCGCGGTGAAGCGGCTTGGACACCAGTGCACAGCGCCAACGCTAAAACGGAACGGAGCAATGCTGACATACAATTTTCGCTCGGGAATCGCCTCATCATAACGCAAGCAAGTGCTATGCTTCAGAACTGCTGAAGAACAAATATGTCCGATGAAGAAAAAAATCAAAAGGCAATCAGTGAACTCCGCGACGCGTTTGCCCCGATCGCCCAAGGCCTCACGCCAGAGGTGGAACCCGCCACGATTTATTTGCCCTATGTACCCGTTTTTGATGTGAGCAGTTGGGTGGGAAAGCCGGAATGACAATTCGCGAGACTGGCCGGCTGCTGCGTACCGGCAAGCTTTCTTGCGTTGAGCTGATGCAGCAAACGCTCGCTCGCGTCAAGGACCGGGATGTTTTTCGAAGTCTGATCACCCTCACTGAAGAAGATGCTGTAAAAGGAGCAGAAGAGCGTGACGGGGAGTTAGCCGGCGGGATCGACCGTGGCCCGCTTCATGGCATACCAACCGCACACAAGGACATCTTCTACACGCGCGGAGTTCGGACGACGGGAGGCTCGCTCATCTTTCGTGATTTCGTGCCGGATTATGACGCAACTGTGGTGCAGAAGCTAAAGAACGCCGGTGCGATTTCAATCGGCAAGACCAATCTTCACGAGCTTGCGTACGGCGTGACATCAAAGAACCCGCATTACGGGTTTGTGTTGAACCCTCGTGATACGAACCGCATTCCCGGCGGCTCGAGCGGTGGATCGGCGGCACTCGTTGCAGCCGGCCTAATTCCCTTCTCGCTCGGGAGCGACACAGGCGGATCGATTCGCATACCCGCTTCCTATTGCGGCATCACCGGCCTCAAGCCGACTTACGGGCGTGTCAGCCGCCACGGCGTGCTGCCTCTCGCCTTCAGCCTCGACCATGTCGGACCGCTCGCATCGTGCGCTGAAGATTGTGCGCTTGTGATGAATGTCATCGCTGGCCCTGACCCGCTCGACTGCAGTTGCGCTCCATTCCCGGCTCCCGATTTCGATCTGCCGGCATCAGCGAATCTGAACGGAATACGTGTCGGCATCCCGAAGAACTTCTATTTCGAAAGCGTTGATGGTGAGATAGCCGCTGCCGTGAAAGGGAGCATTTCCGAGATGGGCAATCGCGGCGCGTTGCTGTCCGAAGTTCAAGTTCCCGACATGCATGAGGCGACGGCCGCCGCGCGCATCATTCAGTTTTCCGAAACGGCGGCGCTGTATGTACATTACACAAACCCATCGCTCTTCGGTGAGGATGTGTGGGCTTTGATTCAGCAGGGCAAGATGGTCGCTGCTCACGAATACGTGAATGCGCAGCGTATCCGGACACTGTTCCGACGCGATTTTGACGCGCTCTGGCAGAAGATAGACATCTTGGCTACTCCCACGACGCCGATTACTGCGCCTTTATTGACGGAAACGACTGTGCAGGTTGGTGCGCAACGGGAGAATACGCGAATGGCATCCACGCGCTTGGTGCGCGCGATTAACTTTCTCGCTGACCCCGCCTTATCCATGCTATGCGGAAAAGGTTCCTCCGGCCTGCCCATTGGCCTTCAGTTGATTAGTGCCCCATTTAGTGAGCCCAAGCTGCTGCAGCTTGCACGAACGCTTGAGCCGGCTTTGGCCTAATACTGCCGGAGGTGCGAAGCTGGAGATGTCGTGTGTAGAAGCATCAAAGTATTACGAAAGCCTGGACAACCCGCAACTGCTGAGGAGCTGAGTAGTGCTGGCTTGCAATTCGTTCGAAAGATCACCGGATTTCATAAACCCTCTCGGGCGAATCAGGAAGCGTTCGACCGCGCAGTTCGGGAAATTACCGATTCCAGTGATCGCTTGCTGAAAGCGATAGGAGACTCGCAGCCCCACAAGCATCAAACCCAGCTTTCGGATAGAGGCGCAATGCAGAACGTCACGGAATAGGATTTTGCAGTTGGAAGAAGTAAACAGACGCTAAATTACACCGCGCCGTGCTTGTAAACCTTCAGAACCCGCCCTACCCCTTCTCCAACGGCAATCCCGACACTTCGATCGCCCGCCATCCGCCATCGAGCGAAATCACATGCGTGTAGCCCATCTTCTGTAGGTTGTCGGTCGCGAGCGCGGACCGGAATCCGCCGCCGCAGTACAGCACTAGCTTCGCGTTTTTGTCAGAAAACGTTTTCTCGATTTCGCGCTCAATCACACCTTTGCTGAGATGGATGGCTCCCGCCGCATGGGCCGCCTCCCACTCCGCGTCTTCGCGAACATCAACCAACTGGCCCGCTTCGCCACGTTCGCGCAATCGTTTGTACTCTTCTATATCGATCTCGCGGATTCGCTGCTTCGCGTCATGAACGAGCGCCAGAAATCCCGGACTGTGATGCTTTACGGGCGTGCTCATCTGGCCTACTGTAGCCGCTCAATCTTCGCGCCAACGGCAGCAAGCTTCTCGTCCATCCGCTCGTACCCGCGGTCCATATGATATACGCGATCGATGGTCGATTCACCTCGCGCCACCAGCGCGGCCAGCACGAGCGAGGCGCTCCCGCGTAAATCTGATGCGATGACCTGTGCGCCAGTGAGCCCCCTTTTCCCGGTGATGATCGCCTGCCGTCCTGCGATGCGAATGTTCGCTCCCATGCGTCCCAGCTCCTGTGCATGCATAAAGCGGTTCTCAAAAATCGTCTCGGTCACCAGGCTTCTGCCTTCCGCGACAGTCATCGACGCCATATATTGCGCCTGCAAATCCGTTGCAAAGCCGGGGTACTCTTCTGTACTCACGTCGATTGCCTTCAGGCGCCGCGAGCAGCGGATTCGTACAGCATTGCCGTCAATCTCCTCCACTTCTGCCCCGGCCTGCCGCATCTTGAAAAGCAGTGCGGCCACGTGCTCCGGTATGCAATTGCTCACCAGTACATCTCCTCGCGAGATAGCACCGCCCAACACAAAGGTGCCAGCTTCAATCCGATCAGGGATGATCGTGTGCTCCGCCCCGTGCAGCCGCTCCACCCCGTTCACTCTGATGATGGAAGTGCCCGCCCCTTCGATCTCGGCACCCATCTTGATGAGCAAATCGGCCAAATCCTTCACCTCGGGTTCCCGAGCCGCATTCCTGATCACGGTCTCCCCTCGCGCGAGCACCGCCGCCATCAACACATCCTCAGTACCGGTAACGGTGATCCGGTCAAAATGAATTGGAGCGCCGCGCAGTCCATCGGGTGCTTTTGCTTCCACGTATCCGTGTGCCTGTTCGATCGTTGCTCCCAACCCCTCGAGCGCCGACATGTGTAGATTAATGGGCCGTGCGCCGATCGCGCAGCCTCCCGGCATGGACACCCTCGCGCGTCCCGTTCGAGCAACCAACGGCCCTAATACCAAACTGGATGCCCGCATCGTTTTTACCACGTCGTAAGGCGCCTCAGCGCGGTCCAAAGAACGCGCATTTATCCAGACGGTCCCGTCCTGATCGGAAAGGCGCGCTCCGGTATAGGTCAGCAGCGTCTCCATAGTGAGGATGTCTTTCACCTGCGGAATGCGGTGGAGCGTAACGGGCTCTTCCGTGAGCAAGCAGGCAGCTAGCGCCGGGAGAGCCGAGTTCTTTGAGCCGCTCACGCGAATCTCTCCGTTCAAAGGCGTGCCGCCGACGATCTTAAATTTGTCCATAACACGCTGTTGGCTTACGGCCGCTCCGCTTCGGTTCATTCTCTAAGTGCAATGCGCAATCGGCCTTTCGCCGCCAGTAATTCCGTCTCCGCTTCGCTGCGCGACAACTTGCGCTTGTGCATCACGATCGCCGTGCGCACCGCACCTGCCTCGCTAAGCAGCCGCGACGCTTCATCATAAGATACGCCTGCGACGGCCGAGATAATACGTCGTGCGCGATCCGTAAGCTTCTCATTCGTAGGCTGCACGTTTACCATCAGATTGCGGTAGACATGCCCCAGACGAATCATTACGCCAGTGCTCAACATGTTGAGCACCAGTTTCGTAGCCGTCCCGGCGCGCATTCTTGTCGAACCCGCGATGATTTCCGGACCCGTTATAGGTGTGATCGCTATGTCAGCTGCCCGCGCCACTTCAGAATGTGACGTACAGCTCAAGCCAATCGTTAACGCACCCACAGAACGCGCCAGGGTGAGACCGCCCAACACGTACGGTGTGCGGCCACTCGCGGCGATTCCCACGACTGCATCACGGGCGGCGAGTTGCTTCTGTCGTAAATCGTGCTTGCCCTGCTCCGGGTCGTCCTCCGCTTTTTCGACGGAATGCCGCAGCGCCCGATCGCCACCGGCAATCAGCCCTTCAACCAGTTCCGGAGACGTATTAAACGTCGGTGGACATTCAGACGCATCCAGCACTCCCAGCCGCCCCGACGTGCCCGCACCTATATAAAAGAGCCTGCCTCCCTTCTCAAGCCGTTCGGCGATCCCATCAACCGCCGTCGCGATAGCAGGCAGCTCTAGCGCGACAGCAGGCGCCACCTCTCGATCCGCCGCGCTAATCACCTCCAACATTTCTGGCGTCGACAAACTGTCAAGCGCGACCGAAGCCGGATGAAGCGCTTCTGTTATCAGGTCAGAATTCATGCCTCAAATAAGAAAGGCCGGAGGAGCGTTTTAGGCTCCCTCGGCCTCACTGAAAAGTTTAGCTGGGTTGTGTCTTATGCGTTGAATGAGCTGCCGCATCCGCATGTCGACTTCACATGCGGGTTATTGAACTTAAAGCCCGACCCTTCGAGAGTCTCCACATAGTCGACTTCCGCGCCGTCGAGGTACAGCATGCTCGCCTGGTCAACAAACACTTTCAAATCCCCGAAGGAATATGTCTTGTCAAGCATATTCGGCTGGTTCTCGAAGGCCATCGAATAGCTGAACCCCGAGCACCCGCCGCCCACCACGGCTATCCGCAGTCCGGCCGGTTTGGGTTCCTGCATATGCAAGATCTCACTGACTTTAGTCACGGCCGTTTCCGTTAGCTGAATCATTCCAATCTCTCCTTAAAACTGTGGCTCTCCTTATAGTGTACAACCAAAATTTCCTCTTGCGGGATAATGAACCTGTGCCTGCCTGTTAGGCCACCCAAGATTCTGTAACCGGTTCAGACTGTAGCACGTCCGCAGGGTTGTATGAACGGGCTGAGCGTTACTCTCCCATTCCCGGCGGTCACGGGTGAAGCAACCCGAGCGAAGACCAAATTGGATCATCGAACGACCGAAGAGGCGGCCCTAGTCCGGAGAATACAAGCTCAGGACGAGCTGGCGTTCCGTGAAATTGTCGAGCGCTATCAAGCCAAAGTCTTCTCGATTATCTACGGCATTCTTCGCAACCGGAACGATGCCGAAGACATCGCGCAGCAGGTATTTGCAAAAATCTATTTTTCAATCAAAAATTTCGATTTTCGCAGCTCGCTTTTGACCTGGATTTACAAGATCACTGTCAACGAGTGCTATGACTACCTTCGCAAAAAGAGGGTTCGGAAGCTGGTCTATGAGAGTGATTTTTCGGCCGATGAATCGCTGCGGATGGAACATTCGGAGCCGGCTACTGATCAGGCGCCTGCAGTCGATCAGCGCCTCGCACAGCACGATTTGATTCTGAAACTGCTCTCCAAAGTCTCGGCCGAAGACCGGTCGCTCATTTTGTTGAAAGAGGTCGAGGGCCACTCTGTGGAGGAGTTGTCGCAGATGACCGGCATGAACGAAAATACGATCAAAGTGAAGCTGTTTCGCGCGCGTCAAAAGCTAGTGAAAGCCGCGCGGAGGTTGGAAAAAGCGCCACTGGCGCCGCGCGCTTCATAAATGACCAGAGCCGCCGACCGGTGCGGCTGGTTGGGTGTAGAGTTGAGTAAAGCGGACATAGATCCGCGGCTTGGTTGGCTTTTTGAGGGAAAACATGCACGCGTTCATTCGGGATCAATTGGAAAATCTGCTCACAGCAGAATCGTCTAGTTTGCGAGCACCGGGCGCGACCGTAAAGTACGACATCGAGGGAGTGGCTGAGCATTTGGAGTCTTGCCTTGAGTGCTCGTCTGAAGTGGAAACGATAAAGGCGCAGTCCGCCCTTCTGCGGACACTTCGCGCTTCGGAACCAGAAGCTGAGCCTGCGGCCGGCTTCTACGGTCGTGTGATGCAGCGCGTCGAAGAGGGCGCCAAAGATTCCGTTTGGTCGGTCTTCATTTACTCTCCTTTCGGGAAGCGGCTCGCTTATGCATCGCTTGGGATCGCAGCGCTGCTGGGCACGTATGTAGTGAGTCTTGAGGCGCACGACGGACACCTGGGAGGCAAAACCATAGTTGCTCAGCAGTTCGCAAGTGATGCTCCCGTGTTCGGCACGCCGGCCCAGCAACGGGATGCTGTCCTGATCAACTTTGCATGTGAACCGGAAGCGGGACAGCCCGAAACGGTACAATCAGGATCTTTACAATAGCTACTTCAACGACACGGCATCGGCCAATGATGCGGCACACCGACGCAGGGTGGTCAAACCCGAAGGTTCTCACCATCGTCGCCGTGATATTTCTGTGTGGCGCGGCGGTCGGCACTGCTGTGACCCGCCAATATCTGCACTCAAAGATGTTTCCAGCGCGGGTACCCGTCGAACTTGCCCCGCACGTCAACCTTAAAACGCTGAAGGCCAAGCTGAGCCTTACGCCCGATCAGGAAAAAATAGTCACCAAAGAATTGGACGATTACGTGAAGTATTACCAGAACATTGAAGAACAGCGGGAGGATGTTGCGGAACACGGTAAACAGCGCATTCTGGACGTTCTGGACGACCAGCAAAAAAAGCGCTTTCTCGCAATGTTCAATCACCGCGCTGCGCGTTAAGCGTCCGCTTTTTTCGTTCCTCCACAGCCTTTGGCCTGCATCTTTCGTTCGAGTGCCTCAAGCAGCCTGGCTTCTATCCCCGGCGGCACCTGTTGGGGCTCCATCCCCTTGAACACCTTTAGGGTCTTTTCTGTAGTGTTGCAAATCACCCAGCAGTTCGGGCATTCATTAACGTGTCTTTCAAGCTCACTCCGAAGATTCGGGTCGAGCGTTTCATCGAGAAAGTCGTTCAGCTCCTGCAGAAAATGCTTACAGGTAACCAAATGCGTCATCCCCCTTTCGTTTGAATTGCCGGGTCAGCTTCTCCCGTAGCTGCAACCTGGCTCTTAATAGCCGGCTCTTTACCGCTGAAATCGACAGGTTCAACACCTCGGCCGCCTCTTCGATCGACAGCTCTTCGATGTCTCTCAAAACGAAAACGGTTCGGTAAGCTGGCTTTAAACTCTGGATCGCCTCATCCAGAATTTGCCCTAACTCCTCACGAGAATACTTCTCCTCGGGGTTCTCATCCCAAACCGCTACCTCCCGCGGAACTTCATCCTCCCCGGTGTCGATTGGATCGTCGAGCGGCACTGTCCGGTCTGAGCGCCGCTTGCGCAGCTTCATCAGCGCCTCATTGACCGCAATCCTTACCAACCAGGTGTAGAACTTAGAATTGCCTTTAAAATCATCCAGATGAGAATAGGCCTTTAGGAAAGTCTCCTGGAGCACATCCTCGGCATCCTCATCGCTCTGCGTAATTTGCTTGGCCATGCGAAACACGCGCCGGTCGTACTGTTTCACCAGCTCCGAAAACGCACTCGTGTCGCCCGCTTTGGCTCTTAAGACCAAAGCAGTTTCATCAAAGCCCGAGGCTGCGGTTGAGGTACTCACGCGGAAAGTACATCCAGTTTATCAGCGCATTACTCTCAATCGTTAGTAGCTGACGTTCTCACGGCGCGTCAGCCAGCGTGCCCCGCAGGGACCGCTCGGCCAGAAGAACCGACGAAGTTTCGGACCAGACCGGCGATCTCATCTGCAGCCGTATCCAATGCGAAATGACCGGCCGCGAGAACATGAATTTGAGCATTCGGCACGTCGCGGCGATAGGCTTCCGGCTCGGAAAGCTCGAATGAGAGGTCATACTTGCCCCAGATCACGAGCAGGTGCGGCTGTTTCTCGCGCATCCAGGTTTGCCATTTCGGGTAGGCATCGACGTTCGTACGGTAGTCGTAAAACAGGTCGCTTTGAATGTCCGCTTGGCCGGGCTGGTTGAGAAAAGCAAATTCATCGGTCCAAAGATCTGGGTCATAGCGTTCCGCGCGGGGATCGTTCCCCAAATGGCGTGTACGCGTCGTCTCGAGCGAAAGCAGATTTGCACGAAGCGCGCTTTCGTTCGAGGCGCGATCGGCCCAGAAGGCCCGGCGCGTCTTCCAATTTGTGCCCAGCCCTTCGTTGTGCGCCACAGCGTCCTGCACAATGAGAGCCTCCAACCGGTCCGGATGGGCTGCAGCCATCCGAAAACCAACGGGACCGCCGTAATCCTGCATGTACAGCGTGTAATGCGAGAGCCCTAGCGCTTCGGTGAAGTCGTTCATGATCTCTGCGTAGTGATCGAACGTGTAAGCGAATTTTTTCGGGTCCGGCCAGTCGCTGTGTCCGAAGCCCGGGTAGTCGGGGGCAACAAGGTGATACGCATCGGACAACCGGGCGAAAAGAGGCTCGAACATTCGTGACGAAGAGGGCAGTCCGTGCAGCAGCAGAAGAGTCGGCGCATCTTTCTCGCCCGCCTCTCTGTAAAAGATCGAAAGACCATTTACCCGTATCGTGCGATAAAAAGTCGGGTGTTTCATGGGATGTTCTTTTCCTGGGATTGGGCCAGCAATTCGAACGATGCGAGCGTTACAAACACGACCAACACCGTGGGCCGAAGGCCTGCATGCATCGCTGGATCTTATGTCACCACTTCGAAAATAAGTTCCAGCTCGACCGGAGTGCCGAGCGGAAGGCTTGCGACGCCATACACCAACCGGCAAGGATTCTTGTCTTTTCCGAAGACGTCTTGAAGCAACTCCGAAGCGGCATCTGCGATTTTCGGCTGTTCGCGCACATCACCCGAAGTCGCCACTGACACGGCCAGCCGGACGACCCGCGTCACTTTGTCGAGCGATCCCAAATGCTGCCTTGCGACCGCGAGGCCGTTGAGTGCCGCGAGGCGAGCCGACCTGCGCCCCGTTTCCACATCGAGCTCTGCACCGATCCGCCCGATGAATTTCGCACGATTGCCTTCAGTAGGAAGCATTCCACTCAGAAAAAGCAAATTTCCAGTCTGCACGGCTTCGACGTAGATACCGAACGCTTGCGGCGGTGCCGGGAGTGCGATTTCAAGTTCTTTCAGGCGCTGCTCGGGACCTTGCGGCAGAGAGCGTTCGTGGATTGCCGGTTGTGTATTCACTTATCTCTCCTATGACATCCGGGAAGTAATCCCCTTAACGCCGCTGGTCGACGGGTTACATCGTCAGAACGACGCGGAACTGTGCCTTGCCACTCAACATCCGTGCGTAAGCCTCGGCTGCCTTTTCTAGTGGGTAAGTTTCAATCATGGGACGCACGCCGGTGAGTTCGGCGAAGCGAAGTGTGTCCTCTGAATCGGCTGGTGTTCCAGAGGCCCAGCCCTGAATCGTTCGACACCCGGTGATAAGTTGTACGGGTGTGACCTCAATGGGATCAGTTGTCACACCAATGACCATGAGCTTGCCGTTCGGCCCAAGCCCGTCGATCACTTCGGACATCGCTTTCGCACTTGGCGCGGTCGTCAGAATCACCTGTGCACCGCCCAGCTTTTGCAATGCCTCTGCTGCGTTCGTTGATTTGCTATCGATGTATACGCTCGCTCCGAGTTTCTTTGCGAGCGTCGCGTTTTCGGGCCCCCGCCCAATGGCCGCGACGCGATAACCGAACTTGCTGGCGAATTGAATTCCTAGGTGACCCAGGCCGCCGATGCCCTGCACCGCGACGAGGTCACCGGGGAACGCACCGCTGTGCCGCAGCGCGTTGAAGGTTGTGATTCCGGCGCAGAGCAGCGGTGCGGCTTCAACGTCACTTAGACTTTCCGGTATCGCCGCTAGTGCCTCCACGGGAGCCACCATGTATTGCTGGTATCCGCCGTCATAGCTGATGCCAGGAATTTTCAGATTCCGGCAATTGCGAAAATCTCCGCGCCGGCACGAGAGACACGTGCCGTCTTGGCCCCCGTGCCAGCCGACTCCGACGCGTTGGCCCAACTTCCACTCGGAAACACCGCCACCTACATCGTCGATGATCCCGACGACTTCGTGTCCGGGAACACGGGGATACTGAATTCCGGGCCACGCGCCATCTTTCGTAAACAGATCGCTGTGACACACACCACACGCGTTAACCTTGATGCGCACCTCGCCTGGATTGGGCTTGGGAATGTCGCGCTCGACAATCTGGAAATCTGCTCCCGCCTTGGGAACCTGCGCCACCGTCATCGGTGCTACTGCGACTTTCGTAGTTGCCATCATGCCTCCTTGAACTCTCAACCGTTCTTGCCTTCGTACCCGTTCCTGATTTGCGGCAGCCGTGAAATGTGGCTTCTTGCCCTTACAAGCGTATGACACTGGTGACAAACTTTTGCCCTAGCCTTGTGAAGCAGGTCTCATGCGGTCTTTCTGAGGAATCCCAACGAATATGCTTCCCGGATACGAGCGGCCAAACGCAGATCGGCCGCAATCGGGTGTATTCTCATCTAAGCCATGTGTATTCAATTCTCGAGATTCCTCGCCTTTGCGGCTCTCATCGCGGTGGCCTCGCCCCGTGTCGCACAAGCGGTGCTTGGGCCTCATGGTGCTCAACAACAAGGAGCCACAGCGAAGCCTGAAGAGACGGAAGTATGGGAGCCGGTGCCCAAGGTCGTGACTCCGGGTGCGACCTGCACAGCGCCGCCATCCGACGCCATCGTGCTGTTCGACGGCACGAACCTGGACGCGTGGGTGTCAGCCAAGGACAAGTCGCCCGCCAAATGGACCGTCGCGAGCGGCGTGCTGACCGTAAGCAAGACGCAGGGAAACATTGAAACCAAACAGAGCTTCAAGAACTACCAGCTTCACGTCGAGTGGAAAATTCCCGAGAATATTACCGGCGACGGTCAGGCGCGCGGCAACAGCGGCGTATTTTTGGCTTCCACGGGTCCCGGCGACGCCGGATATGAGCTGCAGGTTCTCGATTCGTACAACAATAAGACGTATGTAAACGGACAGGCCGGCAGTATCTACAAGCAAGCTATTCCACTGGCTAACCCGAGTCGCAAGCCCGGGGAGTGGCAGACCTACGATGTAGCATGGACCGCGCCCACGTTCAATGCCGACGGCTCGCTAAAAACGCCGGCTTACGTTACGGTCTTCTTCAACGGCGTACTTGTGCAGAATCACTTCGAGTTGAAGGGCGAGACGCGATACATCGGCCAGCCGTTCTACAAAAACTACGACAGTGCCCCCATCAAGCTTCAAGCGCACGGCGATAAAAGTGAGCCGATCAGCTTTCGGAATATCTGGGTCAGAGAGCTCAATTAAACGAGTCAGCGCCGGATGCGTCGACATCCGCGTCACATCGAGGGCCACATACTCTCAGCTGCTGCCGTTGTAGAGGTTATCTCAGCTTGCCGCAAAGCTGGTAGAGCGCTACTTTCTGGTTGATGCTGTCTCTCGGTAGACTTGGGCATCCCTAGCCCGTTGTGAGGAATGGATGGGCAGCGCTCTGCGTCGAAACGGGCAGTGTACTTACGGGTATTGTCTGTTCCGGCTGTTGTCCCGTGCACCGCTAAAAACCACTGGTGGCTCTGATCCGACATCTGGCGCCCGATCAACCGCCCAGCTTCGTGAGAATGAAAGCGGTGAGGAAACCAAGAACAGTGATCAGGCCAGCCCAATTGCGCGCCTCATCAAATGCCTCGGGGATCATCGTGTCTGCGAGCATCGCGAGCATCGCACCCGCTGCTACGGCCGTAATGGCCGCGATAAAGTCCCCCGAAGCGCCGCGAAACCCCACATAACCGATCAATGCCGCGATCGCAGAGATCAAAACGATACCGCCCCAAAGCCCGAAGATGTAGGCGCGTGAGCGCCCGGCTTTCTTCATTCCGGCCGAACTTGAGAGGCCCTCCGGAACATTGGAAATGAAAATAGCGATAACGGCAACGAATCCGACCGAACCTCCCCCTATCAGACTCAACCCAATAACCATGGACTCTGGTATTCCGTCCAGGAGAGCCCCGATTGCAATGGCCATCCCGCTGCCCGGGTTCTCCTTTTCTGATGCTTGCTGGCCGCCAGAGCGCTTCCGATTCTGAGCTCCACGCTTCGATAACAACCAGTTCAACAGAGAGTAGACTGCTCCTCCACTGAGGAAACCGATGCTGGTCGAGTCGAACCCGCCACGCCGGTATGCACCGGCCATGAGGTCGAATGACAGCGCGGATATCAAGACTCCGCTGCCGAACGCCATAATGTAGGCAATTGTTCGGTTGCCCAGTGTTGCGAGGTCAGCGGCAGCGGCGCCAATCAGCAAAGCCGACCCCGCCACGAAGCCCCAAACACCTGCCCAAAGCCATTGCGGCATCTGTGCTGCGACTACCTGTCGCCGGCTGCGTCTAGAAACTCATCTTCGACAGACGGCAGAGTTGGCAATTTCAACTGCTCCAACTCACGGTTTACGCGTTTCGCCGTCGACGAGTGAAGATCGCTCTTGTAGTTGTCGACGATCTCTCGCGCACTGGAATAGTGGTGAAATCGTTCCTTCTCGCTGCGAGTCCGATCTTGCACATCCTTTAGCTTATGGCGGTCGGCCTCACCGTAATGCTCGGCTGACGCCTTGAGGATCGGATCGAATACGCGCCGATCCAGGAACCGGAGCAGTTCTTGTTTGTTCGCCATACCCAATAGACGCTGTCACCGATCGGGCGTATCACACGATCGGCGTGCGCTGCTCGCGAACCTGACTTTGGCGTTGGCGGCAGCCTCTGTATCCCATCTACAGGTCACTACGACCGGTCTTCTCTGAACCTGCCCACAGCGTGAACGGTAGGTGGACGCCCCTCGCGCGTAACGAGCAGCAATGCAGAATAACGCACGTCCGCCGCCATTTTTCCCGCGCTCGACTTGGCCAGTGATAGACTTAGTCCCACTGAAGAACCGATGGAAATTGTTGCTCATCCCCGCATCGGCCTCGGATGCCTGTACGCACTCGCACCAGGCACAGTCGCGCACGCCCAAGCGGCTGCGGAGTATGCCGCCAAATCAGCAACGAGCGCACTCCCGGGCGGCAGCAGCGCCCATCTCGGTGCCTGCCGCATCGATAGCACCCTGCTCCCCTGTATCAGGCAATTCTATCCGACAACGTTTTATGTGGTGGTGGCCGCTTTCTGTATCTTTTTGTTCGTCCTGATGTATCCCAAACGCAGATTCTGAGACGTAATCGCAGCTATTCGGTCACACATCCGTTTCCGCTTAAATCCGGACGATCCACGATTGCTCCCGGTACGTGATCCGGCCACTCTTCGGAATTGCTTTGGTTAGATGTACGACACGGGCACTTGGATACTTGATGTCACAGGATCGTCAACTGCGGTTCATCGAATAAGACCAGATCTGCCGCTTGCCTTGCCTTTCTCAACACCGTTATAGTATTTCTATTCCGGTATCACACCCGATTTGTCCATGCGTACCTCTAACACCACAGCCAAAGACCCGCGGATCGATTCCACGCGTCGCTATTCGGAAGCTGCGGTCATAGTGATCGCGTAAGTCTTCCAATTCCTTTTGCGGATTTAGTAACGTCGCGCTCTCATCGCGAAATAGAGCAGGTATGGAACCAGAATCTTCGGCACAAGCGCAAGCAGAGTTGACCCCCAGGCCACAGCCAGGCGTGTGGCTGACGATCGCCGAAGCAATCAAAGGAACGCACCAAGACTTCACCCAAGGCTCAATCAGCCGCGCCGTGTTTCTCCTCGCCATTCCTATGGTGCTCGAAATGTTCATGGAGTCGCTATTCGCTTTGGTGGATACGCTTTGGGTCTCACGCCTCGGAGCGAACGCAATCGCGACAGTTGGTCTTACCGAATCGATGCTCGCGCTCGTTTTCTCCGTTGCGCTCGGCGTCAGCTTTTCGACCACCGCCATGGTGGCCCGCCGCACCGGCGAGAAAGATCCGGAAGGTGCCGCAACCGCCGCCATGCAATCTATTTTTCTGGGTATAGGTGTCGCGTTCGCCATGGGCATTCCGGCCATGATCTTCGCCCATCAATTGCTGGGCCTCATGGGGGCCGAAAAAATGCTCATCCTCGCCGGTCATCGTTACACGGAAATCGTATTTGGCGGGACAGCCGTCGTCATGCTGCTGTTCTTGAACAATGCTATCTTTCGCGGCGCTGGCGATGCCTCCGTCGCAATGCGCGTACTGTGGGTCTCGAACCTCATCAACCTGGTTCTCGACCCTTGTTTCATATTCGGGCTCGGGCCATTCGCGAAACTCGGTGTTACGGGCGCTGCTGTCGCCACACTTACGGGCCGCTCCTGCGGTGTGCTCTATCAATTTTGGTTGCTCACCAATGGACATACACGTGTGCGCCTCACTGCACGCCATCTTCGAATCGTGCCACCAGTGATCGCATCACTTGTTCGCGTATCGTCCACCGGCGTGCTGCAATTCCTGATCGCACACACTAGTTGGATTGTGCTCGTTCGGATCATCAGCACATTCGGCAGTCTGGCTGTCGCAGGCTACACCATCGGCATCCGCATCTTCATGTTCATCATTCTTCCCTCTTGGGGAATGAGTGGTGCCGCGGCCACGATGGTCGGCCAGAATCTCGGGGGTAAAAAACCGGAACGCGCCGAACGTGCCGTTTATGTCACGGCCGGGTACAACGCCCTCTATCTTGTGGCCATCGCGCTCGTGCTAATTTTCGCGCCTCACATTATCGTGTCGTTCTTTTCAGCCGACCCGATCGTCTCGCGTCTTGCCGCCGATTGTCTGCGCATCATCGGCTACGGCAACCTGACCTACGCATTCGGCATGGTGATGGTGCAGGCCTTCAACGGGGCCGGCGACA
This sequence comes from Bryobacteraceae bacterium, assembly GCA_045807905.1. Classification (GTDB taxonomy): domain Bacteria; phylum Acidobacteriota; class Terriglobia; order Bryobacterales; family Bryobacteraceae; genus Bog-105. The sequence continues at coordinate 49,917 of JBJMGM010000094.1, forward strand.
CCGTCACGCCAACCATGATCAACCTCGTCAGCTTCTGGCTCTGCGAAATACCGCTCGCTTGGCTACTCGCGAATCACACATCGCTCGGCGTGAATGGGGTGTTCACCGCCATCCCAGTCGCGAACACCCTCATGACCGTCATCAGCCTTGTTGTCTTCGCGCGCGGTAGTTGGAAGCAGCGCCGCATCTGACCAGGTTGTAAATAGCTTTGGGCGCAGAGGGCGATTGGTGGTCGTTGGGCTTAAACCGATAGAGCTGACGAGAAGCTTACGGAGCCACCAACGGCGTCGACGTTCGCTTTCGGACGTGAGAACTCGAAAGCGAACGCAAGGGCGAGCTGCGGCGGGGAATATAGTTGAATTGAAAGCCGATACGTGGCAACCTGCTTTTCATTCCAAAGGCAGAATGCTTTTGCTGACACAGGCTCCGCGCTATGCCGTTCGACAATTGCGCCGGTCACCAACATTCACCGTGGCGGCCGCACAATCCTGACGGGCACCACACGTGCAACACGAATTCCGGACGAATGAAAGAGCGGAAAAAAGCTGACTAGTCATCACATGCAAGAGGATGTTTGCTCAGAGATGATACTGTGAGTCGATGATCGGACGACCGGAGAGCGCGGAGGCGGCGCCGTACTACTTCACCTACATCGACCAGGTAGTTGGTGACAATGTTGATATCACGCTCGAGCGCCAATTGGAAGAGTCGCTGCTGGTTTTCTCCGGGATCTCGGAAGAGAGGTCGCTTTATCGATACGCGCCGGACAAGTGGAGCGTTCGGCAGGTTTTAAACCATATCACTGACACAGAGCGAGCATTGGTCTTCCGAGCTCTTTGGTTTGCGCGTGGCTTTGACACTCCCTTGCCCAGCTACGATCAGAACGTCGCAGCATCTGGGGCTCAGGCTGACCGGGTGAGTTGGATGGCGCATGTAGAAGAGTTCGATCGCGTAAGGCTCTCAACAATTTCAATGTTCACTAATATGCCTGCGGAGGCTTGGGAACGAGGTGGGATCGCCAGCGATAAACCGTTCACCGTCCGCGCCCTGGCGTATATCATCGCCGGACACTTGACCCATCATTTGAGATTGTTGCGGGAACGATACTTTTAGAACAACGGCCAAATTTTACAGAAATGCCGCAAACGGGGTAAGCCCCGCTCGGGTGCGGGGCTTTTGGTCAGCTTGGGGTGTGAGGATTTCCAAGAATTGGTTCTACTCTAACAATCCAGCTGATTTTTGTCTTGGACCTGAAGATTGGTTTTGAACTCCATCCAAGGGTGGACACCATCTCCGGAGCCGGGCGCCATCTCCATCCGAAGGTTTACTCGTCTATCCACCTTTAGATCCAAGACAAACCGCTACTCGGCTGATACTCTGCCTTGACAATCCTAAATGTGCACGACAATGAAACGTCCCTGGTTCAAGTTGAAGATGCTCCTCGTCTTCGCGCCTCTTCTTGCCGCTCAAGATCCTACCGGAGTGATTGAAGGGCAAATCACCGATCCCTCAGCAGCCAGCGTCCCTAATGCGGAGGTCCGCGCTCGCCAGACGCAGACGGGATTCGTGGCCACTCAGCACTCCGGACGCGACGGAACTTTCCATTTTTCCTATTTACCTGTTGGCGAGTACGATCTCCACGTCTCAGCACGAGGGTTTGCCGCGTTTCATTCCTCCGGAATCCGGGTCGACGTGAATCGCACGATCAGCGTCCCCGTAGCGCTCCAAATTGGGCCCAGCAGTAGCCGCCTCACAGTCGCGGCGAATGCCGCAACCGTCGACGTTAGCTCTACGCTCGGGAACGTGGTCTCATCCCGCGAGATAACCGATCTGCCGCTGAACGGCCGCAATTTCACTCAGCTTGGATTGCTCCAACCAGGCGTGGCGCCCTTAACTTCCGGACTTGCTGAAGCGGGCGGAATTCTGCGAAGCGGACAGGCGTACGCCGTAAATGGAGAACGGCCTGAATCGAACAATTACATCCTTGATGGTGCAACCAACGTAGACAGCGTTAATGGAGGCTTCGCGTTGCGAACGCCAGTTGACGCAGTAAGTGAGTTTCGAATTCTCACATCGAACGCGCCCGCAGAATATGGTCAAACCAGTGGTGCAACCACGACGGTGATTACCAAGTCCGGCGGAAATAGCTTTCATGGCGATATCTACGAGTTTCTGAGGAATGACGCGTTCGATGCGCGAAACTTCTTCGCCGCTACTACCGAGCCGCTTCACCAACATCAGTTCGGGGCAACCTTCGGCGGACCGGTTCGTAAAAACAAAGACTTCTTCTTCGCGTATTACGAGGGTCAGCGCGATGTTCAGGGCAAAACGCAAGCTGCCATCGTGCCCACGGCTGCTGAACGCACGGGTGATTTTTCAGGCTTGGTCAATCCAAGCACCGGCGAACCTGAGCCACTCATTAACGAGTTCACAGGGCAGCCCTTTCCCGGCAACCGTATACCGCCGTTCCTGATCAGCCCTATTTCGCGAAACGCGGCCAACCTTTACCCGCTTGGAAATGTTTCTCCGGGCCTGTTTGAATCGACGGAAATCCTGACCAATGACTATGACCAGGGAGGTTTCCGGCTCGATCACTACTTTCGAAATGGCGATCAGCTTTTCGGACGCTTTGCGAGCTCGGCAGTCAATACGCTCGATCCGCTCCCGATCAATGGATCGAACGTTCCCGGGTTTCCCGTTGCCGACAGCATTACTACGAATTCATTCACCGTTTCCCACGTACATCTCATTTCGCCCCAGACTGTGCAGACCGTCCGGGCCGCATTCTTCAGAAATGTGTTTTTTCACACGCAAGCACAGAATCACACGCCCGCCAGTAGCCTGGGATTCGCCTATCAACCCACATTAAGTGCAGCTGCCGGGCCTCCCTTCTTAATCGTTAGCGGTTACGCTAGCATCGGCAACCCAATCACCGGCCCTCAAAACACTTATCAGAATGACTATCAGGCGTCTTATTCTTTGGCGCTGACCCGCGCACGCCACAATCTGAAATTCGGAGCGGATTTCGATCGCCAGCAAATTAATTCGATTCTAGGCATCGCCACGAATGGCTTTTTCGTCTTCGCGCCTTTTCCCGCTAGCGACTCGTTTGCAAGTTTTATGTTGGGGCAACCCGTGCTCTTCTTTCAAGGTGGCGGAGATTTCAACCGAGGACTCCGCAAGTGGATTGTCGCCGGATACGCGCAGGACGAATGGCGTGCGACTCCGCACCTCACGATCACCTATGGACTGCGCTATGAAGTGAATACGCCGTATACCGACATCCGCAATCGCATGAATGCGTGGGCCCCAGGACAGCAATCGACGGTGATGCCGACCGCGCCTCGCGGCCTGCTTTTTCCGGGTGACTCCGGCGTCCCCGCAGGTATCGCGCCGATTGACTATCACGAATTTATGCCCCGCATCGGTTTGGCATGGGATCCCACGGGCAATGGCAGCACCACCATTCGAGCTGGTTACGGCATCTTCTATGAGGGCTTTACGAATGGCGTCGGCGGTCCCTTGCAGGCTGCTGCGAGCGCACTGCCTTGGACAGAGGCATATCAGATTCCCGGACCCGGTCTCAATTTCGCCAATCCTTACGATGGACAGATCCCGCCTTTTGTAACTCAGACCTTCGTGCGGCCGGCAACTATTCTGACCGTGCAATCCGGCATGCTCCCGCCGTACTCGCAAAATTGGAATTTCTCTATTGAGCGCGTCCTCGGCAAAAGCTATTTGCTGGACGTCCGCTATGTCGGAAACAAGGGTACGCATTTGCCTCGCTTCATAGAGGCGAATCCCGCCATCTACGGCCCAGGTGCAACGCAACAGAATGCCGACCAGCGCCGCCAGTTCGCCGATTGCTCGGGTCCGCAAGGCTCCTGCGCCTTCGCGTCCGTGGGCTTGATAGCAGATAATTCCAGCTCCACTTATCACGCTTTGCAGCTGGCGCTCTCCCGCCAATTCACGCGCAATCTCGGTTTTCTTGCCTCTTACTGGTGGTCGAAAAGCCTGGATTACGTCTCTTCCCTGAACATAGCTGGTTCAGCACCCACTCTTGTCGCTGGTGAAAACGATCTGGCCCAGAATCCGTTCGATTTACGCGCCGAGCACGGGCCGTCTTTGTTTGACGCTACGCACCGCTTTGTTCTCAGTGGGAGCTATGTCCTGCCACAGTGGAAGAACGCGCCGCGACCTGCAGGATTCTTTGTGAATGGCTGGCAGCTCAATGCCATCGCTAGTATGTCTTCTGGAACGCCATTTACGGTTTACGACAGCGCTAACGTTTCGTTGCAGGGAAGCGCACCTGAAATCACAGGGTTTTACTCCAGCCGACCGAACCTCGCTTCCGACCCGAACAAAGGCCCCCACATTCCATCCGCTTGGGTGAACCGTTCTGCATTTCAACAACTGGATCCAGAAGCGCAAGCTGGCCAGTTTGGCAACGAGGGACGCAACGTAGTCCGCGGACCCGGCATTGAGGATGTAGACTTGTCTCTATTCAAAAACTTCCAAATGCGTGAAACTGCACGCGTCCAGTTTCGAGCAGAGTGCTTCAATACGTTAAATCATCCCAACTTCGGGTTGCCCCAGAACGACTTGCAATCCCCCGCTTTCGGACAAATTCTTCAAGCAGGCCCGCCACGGCTTCTTCAGCTCGCGTTGAAACTGGTCTTTTGATCGATACGCAGGAGACATGCACAGTTCCGTGCTTCTCAATCCAGTGCCAGCGCGGCAATTGAGATCGCGCCGTCCCGCTCTGATCCTGGCTGCGGCTTTCTGCGGAGGCTTTGTTAGTTTTGGATCACTCCTCGTTTTTACATTTGGCATTTTTTTGAAGCCACTGACGGCCGAATTTGGTTGGAGCCGGGCACAGGTGTCGCTTGCGTTCACAGTGGCGGCGCTCACCGTAGCTGCCTGTTCTCCCTATACCGGGCGGCTGCTCGATCGATATCCGGCGCGCAATATTGTCCTGCCCTGCATGTTGATCTATGGTGTCGCGTTCGGCTCTCTTAGCCTCCTCACAGCCCACCTATGGCACTTGCTCGCAGTGTTTGTCGTCTTGGGAATCGTCGGGAATGGAACTACACAGCTTGGTTATGCGCGCGTCATTAGCGCTTGGTTTGATCGTAGCCGGGGACGCGCGCTCTCGGCAGTAATGGCGGGAGTAGGATTGGGCTCCATTGTGTTCCCAACATTTGCTCAAGCCCTGATTTCCGCTTACGGATGGCGCATTGCCTATGCGGTGTTGGGCATTACGATTCTGCTGCTCGGAATTCCATTAACTGCTGCGTTCCTTTACGAACCGCAGGATCGCGCTGTTCAAGCACAGACAACTGCTTCGGACTTAACACAGCGCAGCGCTCGCTCTTGCCTGCGAAACTCTGCGTTTCTTTGTTTGACTGGAGCGCTTGTGTTATTTTCGGTGGCGACCAACGGTGTAATTGGCCATTTGTCGCCATTGCTGACCGACCGTGGCTTTCCCGTACAACTTGCTGCCGCGACGTTAGCTGCGCTCGGATTCGCGTCCCTTTCTAGCCGTCTGCTTACCGGATACCTAATGGACCGCTTCTTTGCAGCGCGCGCAGTCGCATTCATGTTTGGACTGTGCGCAGCTGGTATTCTCATCGTCCTTCTCACTCGTCAAACATGGACTGCTTATGCAGGCGCACTGATGATTGGTGCCGGACTCGGTGCTGAATCCGACGCGGTCCCGTTTCTTCTCAGCAGATATTTCGGGCTTCGAAGTTTCAGCGAGCTCTACGGCTATACCTGGTCGGCCTATGCGGTCGCGGGCGCCCTCGGCCCTCTCCTCATGGGCCGTTTTTTTGATCGCACGCATTCCTACGAAACCGTTCTCCTGGCCTTCTTCGGCATGGTGCTTGCGGCGGCACTGCTGTTCGCCAAGTTGCCGAGATACAAGAGCCCTACGGCCACGTCTCAATTACTCCAACACTGAGCGCCGTTCGGAGCATCTAAGGTTCGGAGCGTCTGTTAACCTCGAAGGAACCCCTTGCGCATGAGCGACTTGAATATTACTCTGCCCGATGGCAGTCAACAGAAAATTCCGCCAGGTACGCGGCCCGTTGACGTCGCAAATTTTATCAGTCCCCGGTTGGCCGCCGACGCCATTGTGGCGCGCGTCAACGGGGAGCTG
>JBJMGM010000095.1:0-14585 GCA_045807905.1 Bryobacteraceae bacterium
CACCTTCTACGGGCATCAACCGCTCACGCAAGTATTCATCGATGCTCGGAGCTGCGTGCGCGTTTGTCATAGGAGAAGTTTAGCGTCTAAGACCGGAGTGGTGAGCGTTGTTACGCGCCTGCGCTAGCTGCAGAAGCAACGAGAGCACCTGGATGCGCGAGGCGGGATTGAGCGCCCAGCAGCTAAACCAGCGCAACATGATTGTCGTGTTCGCGTCCAGCCTCGCCCAGCATTTTAGTGTATAAACAACAAAGGAAAAGTCTCATGAGGCTCCTGTACGGTTTGTTCCTTGTGGCGGCGCTTCGTTGCGCTGTCGCTGCCCCTCAGGAAACCCCGACTGCTCCTCCGGCCGGGCTACACGCAACGTCGGATCATGCTCGCAAAGTGAATGGTCGGTACGTGAAGCAGCTGTTAGAGCGTATTGCCGGACGGGAACAAGATCCGGCGCGGAACGTATTCAAGAACATCCAACTGCCCTGGTTCAAGAACGTGCCTGCGGGCGTTTTCATGGACATTATGAACGAAGGATACAGCCGCGCCCTGGGTGTCGCCTGCAGCCACTGTCACAACGTCGAGGACTTCGCCAGTGACGACAAGCGTGATAAGCGAGCGGCCCGCGAAATGGCCATCATGCATAAAATGATCAACGAGCAACTCGCTAAGATGCAGAATGTTCAGGGAAAACCAGAAGAGCGTTTTATCAATTGCGCGACGTGTCACCGGGGCGAGATTGATCCCAGGTTGAAGAGGAACGAATGACCGCATATCGGCTGATGGAATCGGCGCGCTGCAATCCCGGCCGTGCGTTGCCGCTGTTCGGGACGCGGCGATCGCAGCAATGCATTCAAGGCGGGCGTGGGTGAGTAAGCTGCTGAAATCGCCGGCAGGCACGAGTGAAAATTGCGAGGCCGTGTTAACGCCAATAGAGAATCGACGGCCTAAGTTGGCCGATGTCGCTGAACTATCCATTTGCACCGCAAAGTGCACGTTTATCTGACCCTCGGCGCGATGTGGGAATGCTCACCGCGTGAGTTGACCGACTTTCGCCGCAGTCTCTCTATGCAGTCTCTATATATGGATCGTCTGCTCACGCTGGAGGCATCGTCATCCCGAAACGGCCCACGCATCGGGCGGCAGCCATCAGTTCTAAATCCTGATACCGATTCTTCTGCTTCGATATAGCGGCGCCTAGCCTAGCCTACACGGGAATTCTCTAGGTGTGAATCGATGTTTGAATCCAAGTCGCGGAGCCAAGATTTTCCGTGCTCGAGTTCACACTCTTTTCGTCATAACACCGATGCAGCTGCTCGGAAAAAATATAAAGAAATTTCCGGGAAATACCTTGAATGCCGCCCGCCGCGGCATATCGATGTAGCTTGCGGGTCAGAGCGCCGCATTGTATAGCAATCCACTCCTGACCTGCGCAACAGGCGAACGAATCGAAAGAAGCCATAGAGTCATGGACGGCATTCATTCGATTTGTTCGTCATGATCTGACCAGGCGTCAGGGAAGCCTTTCCACCCGGCACTGTCGCGTTCGCACAGGCTGCGAAACACAAGCAGTCAAAAGCAGCTATCTGCCAGGCACCGATTTTTCGAGGTATCACACGTATAAATGGGTCGAGGTCAAGGGTCAGCAGCACGCTGAGGCGAATAAAGATGCGGAGATAAAGGAATTGATTGACTCGCAATTGGCCACTCGGGTTTTGCGAACACAGACGATATAGCCGAGTTAACTGTTGATTATCAGGTTGCCATTACGAAGGCGGAAAAGTGGGAGGCCTACGAAGATTGGACTGACTGGACTGGTATCGAGGCCCGAGCGCCAAGCAGGAAAAAGCTCATAATCAACGTGGGAACACTTGTGGTCGACATTTCCCGTCACTCTGATTGAGCGCTTCTCATGGAGGCGTCACCGGGCAGCATAGCCGACTACCCGGACAAGTGGATTCGCGGATGCAGCGGGGAACATACTCCGTCGCAGGTGGGGGTCTAACAAAAGATATATGTTCGGGGATGCAAGGCTTCTGCCGGACGATAATCAATTCTTCGCGCGGTTTTGTGCTGATGTAAGCGTCGTGCAGGTTGTCGTGCAGGTTATTGTTAGTGAGCCAAGTGCTTCGCCGAGCCCGTTTGTTTTTTCACTTCTCCGCGTGGCCACTCGGACAAGTGCTCGTCAGCAAACACCACACGCTTTTACGGCGTATACCCCGAAAACACCGAAAACCTTACACATGTGGCTGCAATTCGCTGTTGATTTCGGCAAAATACTTGCGCGCCGGCCACTACCCCTAAAGGAGGCATGGGAGGGCAAAGTAGCGGTCCGCGGATTGAATCTCACCGGCAACCATCAGCCGCGCTGCGGTCGACCGGCTCACGCCAAGAATGGCAGCTACTCTCCTGGGGCATATACAGAGCGTGACGACCGCTCCCCGCGAGGCTAAAATCCCAGAAAACTTTACGCGTCCGAGATCTCTTCCGAGTTGTGACTGTGCGACAGGTGCGTATTTTTCAGTTCGCGTTCGGAGTCCAGCTCAGTACTACGGTAACCGCGTCCCGTCGCGGCGACTTCGTCGAGTTCACATAGAAGCGCTGACCGGACGGATGAACCGCGAACTGCGCTCCCAATTTCAAATAGCTGACAGAAACCGCGAACAGGCGCTTGGGCTCGCCGCTCGAGAAGATCGCTCCAGGCGACGTGTTCGCGACCATCATGTACCCGTCGGGACTGAGGAAAAAGAGTTCCCTGCCGTCTTTCCGCCACACGGGCTTGCCGCCGCCGCCGTTTGAGATCTGCCATTTTCCACGGCCTGCCGGGAAGCTCTGAACATACACCTCGCTCCCGCCGCTCTCGGTGGAGGTGTACGCCACCCACCGCCCGTCCGGCGAGAATCGCCCGTCGCGCTCGTTCCACTCCGTATGCAGATATGGCTCAGGCGCCGCCCCGCTCGCGCTCGCGTCCGCGCGCATCACCCACAGGTCCCAGCCCGTATCGTTCGACATGGTCTCGTACATGAGATATTTGCCGTCCCGCGACCAGTCCGTCGGGTATTTGTCGGCATCCGAGCTGAGCAGTCGTGTCTCGGGCGAGGAGCCATGCGCCTCTTTCACGTACAGGTTGGTCCGGCCGTCGCGCCACGACGCGAAGGCCAGCCGCGACCGGTCGGGGCTCCACACCGGAACGCCGTCCGCTGCCGGATTCGACGTGACTCGCCTCATGGCCCCCCGCTCGAGATGGTACAGCCACAAATCCAGAGACTCTCCCGAGCGGGCGACAGCTAATTCTGTGCCGTCCGGCGAGAGATCGAGATTGTACTGGGTTGCCGGCGGCGCGATGACGCGCTCGGTCCGGCCGTAGCGATCGAGCGCGATTACGGCGGTCGGTTCGTCCTCGGAGTGACCAATCACCCCAATCCCGTTGTGCGAAGCGCTGAAGGCATATACGGGAGAAGACTCTCCAGGCACCCGCAGCCCGATCGCGCCGCCGCGCAGCCTCATCTTTGCGAACTCGAACGGTTGAGCGTAGATGCGGCCGACGGCATACAGCAGCATACAGGTGTCGCGAATAGTCGTAGGCGGGCACGCCGGCAGCCCGGCTCCCTTGAGCAGCATTTCACTGCGGACAATCCGTCCTTGCGGCGGAATGTCCGCACCGTAAATGCCAGTTGCATCAGCGCTTCCAAAGCCCGTGTAGAGCAGCCGCCCGTCCGGCAAAAGAGCGGGATCGGCATGTCCAACCTGGTCCGGACCTACGGTGGTCAGCGGCGTCGAGGCTCCCCCGTCCGCCGGAATGCGGTACAAGCAGGAGTTCTCAGACGGCGCATAGACGATGAAGCCCGCCTTCGACCAGACGCCGCCGCCGCCCTCCGGGGCGGGCGCGAGCGTCCGCGGAACTCCGCCACCGACGGCGACTCGCTTCAGCTTCCCTTCGGCGAAAAGCCGACAGCGTCACTGTCCGGGGCCCAAAACGGCTTCAGGGCTTCCGTGCTCTCTTCCACTGGTTTCGCCACTGCGGAAGCGAGCGGGCGCATCCACAGCCGGCCGCCGGCGACCATCGCGAGGGTTCGGCCGTCCGGCGAGATTGATGCGCTGTCGATCGAGTTGGTCCCCTCGGGCGCTAGTATCGTCAGCGCTCGGGGCTCGTCTGCCACCCTGGGGACCGGTCGCAGCAAGACGAACGCGAGGGCCGCGCTCGCGCCGACCAGGGCGCCTGTGAACGCCCAAGCGCCGGCGCGCCGCCATGTCCGGGCGGTCACGGGAACGTTTTCAACGCGGACGGCCATCGGTAGCGCCATGCGTATGTCGTGTGCCGACTGCCACCGCGCATTGGGATCGCTCCGCAAGCACCCGGCAACGATATCCTTCACGGGCGCGGGCGCCTGCAACTCCTCGAAGCTCCGGCTGTCGCAATCGAGCACAGCCGCCATGATCGTTTGGGCGCTGCGGCCCTGAAATGCCGGTTTGCCGGCGATCATCTCGTACAGTACGCATCCGAACGCGAAGATATCGGCCCGGTGGTCCAGCGGCCGCCCCTCAATCTGTTCGGGCGCCATGTACCCGGGAGTTCCAACAACGGTGTGCTCGGCCGTGATCGCGAGGGTGGCCGTCGTTTTCTGGTCGGATATTGGCGCTGCGCGGGCCTTCGCCAGCCCGAAGTCGAGTAGTTTGACCCCGGACGACGTGATCATGATATTCGATGGCTTCAGGTCACGGTGCACGATATCGCGACCGTGCGCGGCCTCGAGCGCCTCGAGAACTTGTGCCGCGTACACCAACGCCGTCCGCAGGCCAAGCGGCCCGTTCAGCGGCTCGCCCTCGATGTACTCCATCACGAGGTAATCGGGACCGATGTCGTAAAGCGTGCAAATGTGCGGGTGATTCAAGGCCGCGATCGCGTTCGCTTCGCGCCGGAACCGGTCTGACGCGCGGTCCCGGAGCACCTTTATCGCGACGGAACGTCCCAGCCGCGAGTCGCGAGCGCGGTACACTTGCCCCATCCCGCCTTCGCCTGCGAGTTGCTCGACCACGTACGGCCCGAACTGCTTGCCGCGTAAATCCGACATCGGATTCCAGATAGTGTAACGTAACTGCGCTGCCTTATCGACCTAATGGCGACGAACGGATGAGGGGATGACCATTCAGGGCATCGAGGAAGGGCTGCACGTTGACGAACGCGGCGAAATCACTGTCTACACAGCGCCGCGGCGACCGCAAAACAGGGCGTGCTTTACACTTTTTCGTCTGTGTTTTCCGTCACTGCCCTGCATTTGTCGGCCACAGGCTACCTTCGGCGCCGAGTGAGCGATACTGGTTTCCCTGTCCCACTTGCAACCGGCGTGCAACTACCCTCTTCGTAGTGGGTCCTCCGTTCGGATGCCGAGTCTGTATGGGGCTGTCTTATCAGACCAGGCGAGAATCCGCGTTCGACAGGACTCGCCGGCGCGCCAAGCGCGCTCAGCATGCTTTGGATGGCAATGGACGCGCGTTCGATTGTGGGCTTAGCGATGAAGATTTCGAAGAGGACGACTTCGATGAAGATCTGCCGTATAACCGAGTTCGATCTAATCGATGAAGACTTCGGAGATGGTCGTGAAGGCTATCCTACGCGACGCATATACCCCGAAAACACCAAAAAGTTACACATCTTAGGCCTGCTCGGCCTCGACTGAGTGACTTCATCGGTCAGCGGCGGCCTTCCGACAATGGCGCGCGCACGGGCGGGAGATAGGTTCCTGCGGCGCTACCACGAAGCAGTTAAATTCACGCACGGCCTAGTACCTGCAAACCAGGTTTTCCGTTTTGCCGAGCCCAAACCAAACGTAAGCTAGGAATCAAGAACAACGCAAATCAAGCACGATGCGGACGGCCTGCCGTACTTTATCAGCCCGGTCCCCGAGGGGGAGGAGGTCAAATTGACCTCGACCTTCACGCCGGCGAAACTGCCACCGAGAACCGATCTCGGGCCTCTGAAGAAGAGCTACGACGCATTTCTGAAGCGGGGGCCGAAGGCGATTCGGGAGCACTTCGAAGCCATGAAGAAGAACCAGACGACCTCTTCGGAGGAGATGCCGAACGCGAGCGGTCCCTCTTCTCCGAGGAGAACCGAGACGTAGCCGAGACCGCGCGCGAACTCCCTCGGGCATAGACGTTCCATGTGCCGTCGGACCCGGACGACGATGAAGACGCGGAGGATCAGGAAGACGCCAATGGCGAGAATGAAGAGGGCGCTGATGCGCTCGAACGAGATCCATGATTCGTATAACCAGGTCGACAGGCGCGGTGCGCAGAGCAGGAACGCTTAACAACGCGCAATGGCCTTGCTTTCCTGCTTCGAGCGAAATCAATGAGCCTGCCGAAACGCCGATTTGCCTTCAACAATTGGCATTTGCGAAGGTAAAGTGTCGTGCCTCAGCACCCTCACACTACAGGTGATTGAAAAACGAGCTATGAATCGGCGCAATTGCCAGTCTCTCTGTGGTGTGCTGTCAAGGCGTGTGATCTGCTATGTGAGCGGCCCATAGACGGGTCTTGAGGTTTTGCCTGATTCTGCTTCGTTGCCCTGGGTCAAAAACCAGGGTCGCGTTTTCAGCTCGTTTCAGCTCCTTCGGGTGCCACTCGGCTTTCATAATGCCATCCTCAGTATGCGCTCCGAAACCGAGCAACAGGTGACCGAGCTCGTGAGCTATCGCATGGCCCAGAATGACAGGCTCATTGAAGCCACTCGAGCTGAGCCGTTTGACGCGGTCGTAGAATACGCCAGCAAGTGCTCCAAACTCTCCAGGTTTGGATGGAACTGCGAAACCTAAGGAACCGGCCGGTGCGCCCCGGCGCGTAACACCGGCCGGCAAAACGTGCAGCACCAGCACTGATGGGTCAGACTCGTTTTCACATTGCTCCGGTTGTTCGCTGTTTTGCTGGCAATCAAGCCAGTGCACTTGAACGCCGCCGGTTGCTAGTACTCTCGCGGCCGTTTTTTCCGCTTGTTTGAGCACGCCCGATTCCACGGCAGCGTAATTATGGACCAGGGCGAGAATTGGCTCGGCGACTGCATTTACGCCTGACGTGACGATGAGCACGGGAAAGATCCATCCAGCGAGTAGGTTCCGCATATCGTCTCCGCCAGCAAACTCGGAAACGGGCGCCGGAAAGTGTCATGAGTGGTTAAAAAAGACAGCATTGCTGTGGAAAGTCCCGCGGATGTATACTGGCGACACTCGGATGAGGAACGGAAATCGCGGATGGGATCATCTGCACGCGGCGAAGTCACGCAGCTTTTAAGGGCTTGGCGGAGCGGTGAGCAGGAAGCATTGAACCGGCTTGTGCCGATGCTGTACGCGGAACTCCGCCAGGCCGCGCATCGCTCGAGACGCCGGCAAGCTGCCGGGAATACGCTGCAGACGACGGGGCTCGTTAACGAGGTCTTCCTGAAGTTGGCTCAAGCCGCCGATGTAACCGCGCGCGACCGAGCGCACTTTCTTGCGCTATGTGCACAGGTGATGCGACGGATTCTGGTTGATGCGGCACGAGCAAGGCTCTCAGAAAAACGCGGCGGCGGGATGTGGTGTGTTCAGTTCGATGAAAATCTCCACACGGGCGAATTGGCGCCCGGAGATATTGCGCGCCTGGATGACGCGCTCAATGCGCTCGCCCAAGTCGACCGCAGGAAGAGAAAGCGATCGAGCTGCGTTTCTTTGGGGGGTTGAGCGTTGAAGAGACCGCGGAGGCGCTCGGCATTTCGCGGGAAACGGCTTTGCGAGACTGGCGGTTTGCGCGAGCATGGCTCAAAAGTGAGATAAACGGTGCTGAACGCAATGAGAGATGACGCACGCTGGAACCGGATCGAGGAGATCTTCCATGAGGCGCTCGCGCTCGAACTGCACGACCGGGCCGAATACGTGCAGACCGCTTGCGGACACGACGATGGACTGCGGGAGCGCGTCGAATCACTGCTTGCACAGGACAAATCGCTGGCCGCTCTGGATGGCGCCGTCGCCGCCAGGGATCGCATCGGCCCCTACCAGCTTGTGCGCAAGCTGGGCACAGGAGGGATGGGCGAGGTCTATCTGGCGCAGGACACGCGTCTTGGCCGACAGGTCGCGGTTAAGATTCTGCCGCGGGAATTCAGCTCAGACGCCGAGCGCCGACGACGCTTCTTGCGCGAAGCGAAAGCGGCGTCTGCGCTGAACCACCCGAGCATTGTCACAGTCCACGACTTCGGATCCGAAGGCGACATAGATTACCTGGTCATGGAGTACATCGCGGGCAAACCGCTCGACCGCATCATCCCTCAGAAAGGTTTAAAGGCGAGAGAAGCTCTCCAGTATGGAATCCAGATCGCCGATGCCGTGTCTTATGCGCATGCGGCCGGCATTCTCCATCGCGATCTCAAGCCGGCGAACGTGGTTGTGACGGACAGTGGCATCGCGAAGGTGCTTGATTTCGGCTTGGCCAAAGTCCTCTCGGCTGATGTAACGCGCACCCTTGATACTCGGGACGGCATGATTCTGGGCACTGCAGCTTACATGTCACCGGAGCAGGCCGAAGGCAAGCCGCTTGATGCGCGTTCGGACGTATTCAGCGTCGGGTCGATGCTGTACGAGATGGTGACTGGCGGCCGGCCATTCCACCGCGATTCCGTTCCTTCGACGATTGCCGCCATCGTACACGATGAGCCGCCGCCGGCCAGCGTCGCAGCGGATGATGTACCCGCCGGACTCAGTGCAGTGATACAAAGATGTCTTAGAAAAAACCCGGGGCAGCGGTTCGGCACCATGGCAGAGGTCAAAGGTGCGCTCGAAAACGTCTGGGACAGCTTAAACCCGAGCCGTGAAGCTGTGCGTTCGCTCCCAACCGGGATGCGGGACAGAAGACGTCTATCGCTTTCGCTTGTCGTGCTGGGGATTGCTCTGATCATTGTGGGCGGGTTGGGTTGGCTCTACAGTCGCGCACGCAACGGGGAGCGGTCACAGCAGGCCAGCCAGCCAAAAGTAACCGAACTCACAACCTATACAGGGTTTGTGCACTCGCCTACTTTCTCGCCCGATGGAGGGCGCATCGCATTCGTTTGGAGTGGGTCGGAAGAGGGTACTGGGCACATTTACGTCAAGCTGATCGGGGAGAACGAACCGCAGCGGATAACCAAGAGCGCGGCCGAAGAATCGGCCCCCGCTTGGTCGCCCGATGGACACTGGATCGCGTTCTTGCGGAGCTTGCCGGGCCATAGGCAGGGCGTGTTCCTGGTTCCGGCAATTGGCGGGCCTGAGCGCAAGCTGTGTGAAGTCCAACCAAACGCATACATCGGCCTATACGGCCCCGTTCTTTCGTGGCATCCCGGTGGCAGATGGCTTGCCGTCGGAGACAGCAATTCTTCTGCGGAGAGTCCGGCTATTTTCCTCGTTTCCACCGAAAGTGGAGAAAAGCGTCGATTGACCTCGCCCCCGCCTGGTTCATCGGGTGATGGCGAGTTTGCGATGTCTCCTGACGGTAACCGGGTTGTGTTTTCCCGCAGCTACGCGGGCAATGTTCAAGAGTTATACCTGCTCGAACTCGCGTCAGATCTCAGTCGTAAGGCAGCACCGAAACGTATAACTTCGTTCAACCGTTATAGCGGAACTCCGGCCTGGATGCCCGACGGACGCTCGATCCTGTTCGCTTCGGGTTCATCACACAATCTGACGCTGTGGCGAATGGGCATTCCGCAGGCGCAGGGCGCGTCAGGAAGGGCGGAGCAGTTGCCTTTCGGCCGCGAAGGGGCTATCGAGCCGGCCGTGTCACCGCAGGGGCGCATCGTATATCGCCAGTTTATGTTCGACTCCGACATTTGGCGGCTGGAATTGCGGCGGGGAAACAATGGACCGGAAGCTGTCGGATTGCCAAAGCGGCTGATTTCCTCGACGCGGCTTGATCACACACCCCGCTATTCTCCTGACGGGAAGCGCATCGCTTTCGCCTCAGACCGCACAGGCAGCGACGAGATCTGGGTGTGCGATAACGACGGTTCAAACGCAGTGCAGCTGACTTCCTTCGGCGGACCTTACACGGCGGATCCGGTTTGGTCGGCTGATGGCAATTGGATTTACTTCCAGTCGCGCGGTGTATTTTACCGGGTTTCAGGCGATGGAGGCCGAGCGAGCCAGTTGGCAAGTCTCACGCATGATGTTCCGCACGGCGCTACGGCAGCGGGTTGGCAGGAGAACGGCCTGTACTCTGCTCCGGATCGGTCGGGTGTGACGCAGGTCTGGAGAAAGGCAGCGGCAACAGCCGGATCGCCACTTCAGATCACATACAACGGTGGTGAATTTCAATATGAATCGTTTAACCGGCAGTTCATTTATTATTCAAAGCCGACAAATGCGGATCAAGATGTCCGAAGTCTCTGGCAAATGCCGGCTCGCGGGGGTGGGGAACGGGAACTTGTAGAAACTGTGTACGACAACTGCTTCGATTTTGTAAAGGACGGAATCTACTTCATCGTGCACCAAAGCAGTCCTCAGATCCAGTTCCTGAGTTTTGGGAGCGGAAAAACCGTGACGGTCGCCACCGTTCCAAGAAGGCTTGTTTGGGGCTTTTCTGTAGCTCCCGATGGCCGATCGCTCCTGTATTCGGAGCTCGTACCGTTTCGCGCCAACCTCATGCTGGTGGAGGGCTATCGTTAGAGAGCTGACGCGCCAGAGAGCTGACGAGCCGCGTACTCCCGCCAGCAACCGTAAAGGCATTGAACTGAAAAATGCCTGGGCTAGTTTCCGCGGGATTAGGGACGAAAAACGCCGTTGCGACCTGTTTCCGCATCGGCAGTGCGTGAACAACAATCATGCAAGCCACACAAACCGCTTTGGCATTTTACCTTCGATAATTCACGGAATCGAAGCGATGCCATTTTTTAGTTCACTCACAAGATCACTCGACCAGCCGGTATATTGGTGGGTCTTTCGTGCGCAGAGAAAATCTTGGCTCCCCGAAACGATTTCGAACATGCGACCCGCTCGTTAACAGCCCTGAGATAAGCGGTTGTTTTCAGGTCGACATGTGATCACAGGAGCACTTCAAAAGGTGCGAACGGTCTGTTCGGAAGCGCAAAACAGGAGTCTCCTGCAGAGTGCATCAGGCTGTGTGTTGGTCGCATATTTGTGCTGGTGCAACGCGAAATGCGAAGGCTATGGGTTGCAGCTGTCATCAGAACTGCGTTTGGGCATAAAAGGATTTTCCCTCGTGTACGTGTGCTGGGTTCGCGAGATTGCAGTTTCTTATGCACTACTTGGGTTTGTTGACTGCGGGCCGTGGCGAGCATCTGGCGAATCGCTATGAACAGGACCGTTCCAACGCGCCTGTGATGTGAACGCTTTTTTTGATGGAATGTTTTGCTAAGTGAGCCAAAGCTCATGCTTTTTACGCGGTCATTAGTTCAGGGAGAGGAACGATGCTTGAGCTCGTGATTGCAGGTGCGGCGTATGCTCTTGATTTGATTCTGAGCTTCATGACGGACGGGTACTGGAAGACGGCAGGCAGCGGCATTGCATATCTCTACTGGAACCGTAATTCCGGCAGGCGTTGGAAGACGAAGACATTCCCAAGACCCAGTGGAATCTGCGGCACTTCGTGGCTGTCGGCAGCGGAGTTGTACGGAATTCAGGGGATCGAGTGCCTCGACGACGTGCGCATCCCGTCGCGCGCAGGTGTGGGCTGCGGCTCGATGGAAGTCCAAATAAGATTCGATACTCGTCAGCGGATGTTAGCTTCTCCAGCTTTCTCGAAGCCGGAGCGTCGGCGGTTTGTGGCAGCTTTTCTCGCGGCTGCATTCCTCATCCTCGCTGGTGCTTTCAAATCGAAGGGAGCTGAGCTGGCTCCTCAGACTCTAAAATCCTGGGACGCTTATGTGCAGACTCAAAACGCGCGGGTCGCCCGATACTCAAGCGCGACCACCTTTCTGTGGAGTGATCAATCCCCCGACCGGCTGCGGCGGCTGCACAACGGAGACATAGTGGTTGGCCCCTTCGGCGAGAACCCGCACAGAGTTCCGCAGGGCTTAATTCATCATTGGATCGGCGCTGTTTTCCTGCCCGGAGCTCGTTTGGATGACGTTTTCTCTGTAGTGCGCGATTACGACACATACAAAGACCTTTACGCGCCGAACATCATTGAATCCCGGCTGGTACGACGGACAGAAACAGAAGACACATTCTCGCTTCGCATATTGAACAACGCCGTGATTGGTAAGTTTGCGCTCGACACCGATTTCGAGGGCAGCTATAAACAGTTGGACAAACACAAGTGGTACAGCACGTCTTACACGACGCGGGTGCGAGAAGTCGAGAACTGCGGTGCCGCCGATGAACACCAGGTACCCGCTGATATAGGCCGCGGCTTAATGTGGCGGCTGTACAGCATGTCCCGATTTGAAGAGCGCGACGGCGGAGTGTACATCGAGTTGGAAGCGGTTGCTCTTAGCCGTGATATCCCTCGAGCCCTTCGATGGCTCGTCGATCCCGTCGTACGGCGCACCTCCAGAAACTCGATGATTGTCTCGCTTCAGAAGACGCAAGGAGCGGTGTTCGAAACAAGTCGCAGTGCGAAAGACAAAGAAAACGGGAAAGCGCTAGCAAAATCGGCGGTTAGAAGTAGCTTGCCGACGGCTCCAGTTCGAAGCGGGTCGAATTCCGGACCTCTGCAGTCCGCCTTTCAGGCATTGCGCTGAGCTCCACAACGCACCAGGGTTCAATCGGTCGGGATACAGCTCCAGCAGTCGGCGCCGGGCTTGCGAGCCTCTCGGTAGCTCTTCGCCTCGATGATCACAGACGGCAGGGCAGGCCTTTTGATTCCCTTGCCCATTCAAATCTCTGAGTGCCACTGCATTCGTTTCGGCAGCATATACAGAAGCGGCTCGAATATCCTGCGTGTATGTCTGAGTATGAGTCGGTCGTACTTGGCACCCTCCTTGACCTGGGAGGGTCGCCGGGTTCAGGCAACATCAGAACTTCTTCTTTTGATTGTCCATCCGATAGATAAGTGAGCGCTATAAATCGCGATCACCCAAAAGGACTGCTTTACATCCGCAGTATCGTACACTGACCAAAACACGAACTGTCGCCCGCCGATAACCTTCATCGGCGTCGCCATAGCCGCACTCACATCTGCGGCTATCGGCACCCTAAGAAGCGAATCCGAGCACAACAAACGGGCGCAGCAGTGACCGCTCGCTCCCATTTGCATAATCAGCCCCGCTAAATTTTCCGCAGCAACACAGTTTAGCGCACTACCCGGAGTCGGGTATTGGGCTACTTTGAAACTTTAGTGTGCGGTGTGCTGCTTCTAATGCGGGGGCATTCCTTACCCTACATCTCCGATGCCGCCACCGCTGCCCTTCGTCCAGGCCCAAGACGCGATCCGCCAAGCTCCCTCTACTCTGCGAAGCGCAACAGTAAGTTTTGCACCCGATTGTGTCACCTCCTCGCCCTTTACCTTGAATGTCATCGTCGCGGGGAGAACGACGTAAGCGGCATCGCCTGTCACGTTGTTGTGCGAGGGTTCGCCCAACGTGACGAAATAGCCTTTCACATCTAGATGTTCGGCCTCTGCCAGCGCATCTCGATACCAGTCCTGAGTGGCCGTAAGGCCGCTCCACACGTGTGGGGCCATTCCATCAAGGATGTTGCCTGGAACGACGAAAGAAGATGCTAATCCGTTCACATCTCCTTTATTAAAAGCGTCAATGTACTTGCGTACGACTGACACTGGATCTTGGGAGGGAATCGTTTCGGCTGCTGCCATGTGGTTCTCTTAACTCAGGATGCAAAGCGCTGAGAGCCGACGTATTTTTTCGCTGGGCTGCTGTGCCGATTTGATGTTGCAACATGGGCATACAGCGCACGCAATTCAATGCTATGCTCACTGCGGCAAGCCTGGCTATGTCGATGAAAGCACGCACGAACACACAACCGGAGGTACTGAGACTCGTTCGCAACGGCTGGATGCCGAACAACGAGTACTTGGCCGTTCTACTGTACCGAGGTGCGCTCTCGCCTAACGGAAAAGATGCAGCATCCGAGTGCGAAGCAATTTTTCAGCGCAATGGCTGGCCACCGCAGTGGCGAAATGGGGTTTATGCATTTCACCATTACCATTCGACGGCGCACGAAGTCCTCGGGTTCGTGGCTGGAAGCGCAACGCTAATGCTGGGCGGTGAACGAGGGCACCAGGTCGAAGTGCATGCGGGCGATATCGCGCTACTGCCAACAGGCACGGGGCATTGCGAATTGAGGGCCAGTTCAGAGTTTCTGGTTGTGGGCGCGTATCCGGCTGGTCAGGAGTGGGACATCTGCCGGTCGGCCCCGTCGCCTCAGGCAATTGAGCGCATGCGCAACCTGCCATTCCCTAACTCCGATCCCCTCTATGGACCGGGCGGCCCCATGACGAAGATGACACTCGGGTCAACTCACGTCTTAACGTTCCCAAATAGGGCAAACGGAGATCCGTGCGGCACTGGATCAGCATTGGGCGGCGTCCGATGCCAACGATTTTGAAACGGAGCACTGCATCTATCACGAGGACGCGGTGCTGGGATACCCGCCGTCAGGCGAGCGAACCCGCGG
>JBJMGM010000096.1:0-2576 GCA_045807905.1 Bryobacteraceae bacterium
CCGACCCTCATTCTCGAGGACGGCACATTGCAAATCTCCATTGGTTCCCCGCCGCCATTCCGGATCGGCCAGTGTGCGAGCCTGCCACCACGTTGAGCTTCGCGCGAACATACCCGGTGTTGCCACAGCCACCCTTTCGTAAATTGGGGCAAGGAGCTCCTCGGCTGCGCCGGGTGAAACGAGCTGAACACGTCCAGAGGCCGCATACGGCGCGTGGAACGTCGATCGCTCGCGCGCCAAATCCATCTCGGCTGTGAATGATGCCAAGCCGAAGCCAAAACGGCCGTAGATCGTTTCCTCGGTCGCCCAGAGATAGGCCACCGGCTCGCGTTGGTCATAGCAAGCATCGAGCAGCGCTCGCATCATCGCCCGAAGGACACCGCGTCGCCTGTGGGTAGGCAAGACCCCGGCAACAGTCACTCCTGCCGCCGGCACCCTCCCACCAGGGATCGTCAACTTAAATGGAAAAGCGCCTAAGCCACCAACAGCGCGGCCGCCCTCCCACGCTGCATACACGCGCTGGGCCGGCAATACGCGGGTCAATCGCTCCGCTTGGTCTTCATGCGGCGCGGAACGACCAAAATAACACCCGATTGGCGCGATGGCGTTCCTCACTTCTTCGGCCGAGGCACAGTGTCGAATTTCAACATCCATGAGCCGAGATCTCCAGATGGACCGCCGATCCGCCCACGCTCAGCAAAAAAAAAGCTCAAGGAATCGGTCGAGAAATGTGACGTAGTTCACGCTCGAAAACTAAGTTCATTAAAAGTTCGGCCCGCCTTCAACGAAGTGCCGTACCTCCGCGTCCGGGGCGACTACGGCACCGGCAAGACGCGATTCCTTCTCGTCGTCGGCGCCCTCTGCAACAAATCGTTCTTCGCGAGCGGCGCGTCCACGGTCTCACCCATCTTCCATACGCTCGACGCCTTCCGCGGGACGCTCGTCATAGACGAGGGCGATTTCCGCTTCAGCGATGAGAAGGCGGAGATCGTGAAGATCCTCAACAACGGCAACATCCGCGGGGTCCCGGTGTTGCGCACGATGGTGACGGACTCTCGCGAATACAATCCCAAGGCCTTTCAGGTATTCGGGCCGAAGCTCGTGGCGACACGAGGCGAATATGACGATGCTGCCCTTGAGAGCCGATTTCTGACGGAGGAGATGGGCCGCAACAGGCTCCGCGAGGACGTGCCAATCAACTTGCCGCCGGACTATGCCGCCGAAGCGCTCAAGCTGCGCAATAAGCTGCTGCTGTATCGACTGCGCAACTTTCGTCATGTCGCGATCGACCCAAGTGTCATTGACCCCGCTCTCGAGCCGCGACTCAATCAGATCTTCGTACCACTGAAGAGCATCGTCGACGACAAACCGTTTCGAGACGAACTCGCGAACGTAGCGCGAGACCTGCAGGCGAGCTTAATTGCAAGCCGAGGCTTTGAGCTCGAGACGCAGCTGCTCGAGGTCATTCGGGATCTACTCGACAACAGTGCGGGGGCGATTTCGATCAAAGCAATCACGTCACTGTTTCTAGAGCGTCACGGCGATCAGTACGACTACAAGATCACTCATCGGTGGATTGGCGGCATCCTACGTCGCAAGCTCCATCTCCTGCCGCAGAAGGGCCACAGCACGTATGTCATTCCGGTGACGGAAATCCCGCATCTGGATGTTTTGTTCGGCAAGTTCGGCGTGGATCCAAAGCCGCCGAAAAATAATGAACGGTCGACCGTGAGCGGCCCCTGATAACCTGTTTTGGGGTTCCCCAATATCCACACCCCGGCTCTTGCCAGCGAGCTCTACGTGGTACAATGGTCGTACGGCAGCAAGCTTTTCAGCTTATCTGCATCTCTGTTTTCCGATTCAGACCGACTTAAAACTTGCCGTTTCCGGCAAGTTTTCTCGTCTATTTCCGTCTTCCAAAATCTCTCAGAATGCGCCTGTGCCTTCGGCTGCTGCCGCTCTGGCACGCGCACCATGTCCTACAAGGTCAAAAGCTATCTGCGCACTTTCAGGCGCCGCAGCGGCCTCACGCAGGCGGAGGTAGCTTTTCTTCTCGGTGTCCACAGCGGCGCCAAGGTGTCGCGCTATGAGCGGCTCTCCCGGAGGCCCAGCTTCCAAACTGCGCTAGGATTGCAGGCTGTGTTCGGCGTACCAGCCGAAGCACTGCTTCCTGCGATCTCCGCGGAGGTCGAACGGAAGATCATATCTCGGGCACATCTGCTCTCGCGCCGGCTGGAACGACACAGCGACTCTGCGCGCACGAAACGGAAAATCCGGTTTCTAACGTCGGTCACGGCGCGAGACACGATTGCCCGCAATAATTATGAAAGGCAGAAAGGATCGTGAGCAACTCATCCTCGCGATCTACCTGACGACCCGAGGCTTTGGGTTCGTCGTATTCGAAGGCCAGCGGACAATCGACTGGGGCGTCAAAGACGCGCGCGGAGACAAGAACCGCAAAGTTCTCGCGAAAATCGAGGAGCTCCTGTCCTGGTACAGGCCGGAGGTGCTCGTCCTCGAGAACATCGAGGAGCCGGATTGCCGCCGGGCCGACCGAATTCGGAATTTGCACTGGC
>JBJMGM010000097.1:0-8666 GCA_045807905.1 Bryobacteraceae bacterium
CTGGTCAACGTCATTCTCGGCTGGGACTAAATCGCCGTAGTCCGCATCCCAACCGTATCCGCAATTCTCTCCTGCGGTAGCAACAAGCCGGGCGGGATTTCTTTGAAACTCGACGGCCCATTTGGAGGCTTCCTGCCGGCCGAGTTGCTTGATCCCCGCATAGAGTCCACCAGCTTTCTCGATTGCCGCCCAGATAACTTTTACGCCTTCAATAAAGCCGTCGGGTTTCATCCAGGTCCGGAAGTTTGCCATCGCCCGCGATGCGAGTAACACTGCCTTCCGGAAGCCACACTTGTTGTATTGTTCGCTACCGTAACCGAGTATTAGCTTTGCGGGAAGACCCTCGTCCTGAATCTTTAGAGCAAGGTCGGACACGACCCGATCCTTAGCGCACGCTATCGTGCCTATGGACGTCTGCAATTCTCGAATCAGACTTGCCGAATTCAAACTCTTACAAAGATCAATGGCTTGACAGATCAGTTCTTCATTCGGAACACTGGCAACTTTTCACCTGGAGGGCGTATGTTGTGATCTGCCGGATCGTTGCATTCGCCGTTTTCGGTTTGATGGCGTAACCCGCGTGGCGGCATAGCTCGTAAATAAATTCTGCCAAGTGGCACTCGAACGATGGCAGGAATTTCTTCTTAGGCTTGGGTCTGAGAACTTGGTCGGTTCCCCGCTTCCTTACCTTGCGGCAGTAGTCGCGAGCGGTTGCTACACCGATGTGTAGCTTCTTGGCTATGTTTTTATAGCCAAGGTTCTTCTCAATTAGCCGGGCAACCTGCCGCAAGCGTTTGCTCGATCGTGTGGTGGAGCCCCCTTCCGGTTTCGTAGCACCAGAGCGGATTGTGAAATGCTCCCGCGGTCTTGCGCGCCGGGCGCTTGCGGATCTGGTGCTTTTCAGGCGACCCGTTGCGAGCTTGAGAAGCGTCTGGAACCGCTTTGGTGTCAGAAAAAAAGCTGGGCATTGTTGGGTAATGAATGCGACCAGGTACCAGAGGACCTCGTCTTCGTCGCACCTAGCTTTAATTGCATAGTACGCAACCGATATCAAATATGCTCGCGTCCGCTTCCAATCTCCGATTGCTGCGTTATTCGGATGCTTTTGGTCGAAGTCGGTGCGCTTACCAGAGAGGCTGAGGACTGCCTTCTTGTCGTCGTTGAATTTCGCCTTAATCGAATCGCTCGGGCATCTCGGAAGCGACATCCACTGGCCAGCCATCGTTCTGTCTTGGAGCGCCAGATCGGAATCAAAACAGGGGGGTGAATAAGCACCTGAGTATTACTACTCTCCCCCCCGGTTGCTCTATGCGCCCGCGGGGGATCGGGCTCGGACGTCGCATCACGCTTGTCACAGTTTCTCTGATGCGCAAGTCGAGCGTCCTGGTAAATCGCTCGCCCTTGGCGCACTTTGAATTTCTCGTTGTGGCGCCTACACCACAGCTCGGCGATTCCACGAGCGGTTGCTTCGTTGTATCCGAACAGAATGCAAACCTTTGTCATACTCCACAAATAAGCCGACGTCGACGTATCTCCATTTTTGGGTAGATGTTCAAAAAGTTTCAGAAAGATCGGGGATCTACTACTCATGAGCTTCACGGCCTCAAGCACATCTGCCTGCGCCGGCACAGGTGAATCCGAATCGGGTGAATTGCGAATTGTCACCTTCTTCGACTTGTTGAAAAAAGTTTCGACTTCTCTTGCCTTCCCTGTTCTAGGCTTTGCGGCCCTATCCTCACCGGAGTTGTCAATGGGCTTCAAGCCTCTTCTGTTGATGATCGCTTGCGCAAGAAGGCGGGGCATCTGGATGATGCCCGCCTCGAGACCACCAATAACCCTGTATTCGCCCAAGCCACCGTCGGTCTCGACTTGAGAACCGGGCAATATGACATTCCTCCTATGAGAAAGAAGGTCGATCCCTGGCAACCACTCGCCACCATTGATGTATTGTTCCTCCTCCGGAATCAAATCCGGCGGAAAACAAAACACGTGATGACGCCCGCCGGATCCAGAGTGAATCATGAGGTGCTCCGGCAACTCGACTGCAAGAGAGTTGCAAAACTGCTCGAAATTCAATATGCCGTCTGGACCCGGATGTTCATCCCCTTTCTTGAGCGGGTGCTCACAGTCGATCACTGCAAGCAGCCGGGACTCAATTCGCAAGGCCCAGCCTGAGCGATTTGGATTGCACACCCATCGTTTGATCCGTTCTGTCTCACTCGGCCCAGCCGCTTCTTTGTCCAATGATCGGGCCCGAAGCCGACTTCAGGACAAACTAGTCATCCTCTTGCGAATCGGAACACTGCGGTTGCCGGGCGGAGCGTCACACCCCGCCGGGACGAGTGCTGTTGATTCCCTTGCCGGGGCGGCGCGAGCCGGTTGACAGAAAAGGCCGCCAAGACTAACTATCGGCGAGGCGAGCCACTGAGCGGCTGGATGATGGCATTGGCGAGGGCGCCCGTGAAGTCGGTCATCTTGCCGACGCTTTTGCCCGGCGCCGGCAATAGTCGCGCCGCAAGCGGCTTGTTCCATTTGTAGGCGAGCGTGGCGACATCGCCTACAATGCGCGCGATGACTTCTTCGCTGGTATCCCCCGCGAGCGGTACCGTATCGACACCAGCAGCGCAGACGGCTGAGTAGGCCATGATCGAGTCGAGCCCGTACGTTTCTTCGCTCCAACGCCGCGTTAGAGTGGTTTCTTCGAGCACGGGCATCATGAGTCCGGAATAGCCAGTTTGCTTAACGGGCACTGCCTTTACGGCGCGGGTGATTATGGCGGAAGCAGTTTCTGTGCCGGGAGCACCGAAGGGCTGGCCGGTAAAGGATTCGATGGCGGTAGCGATGGAGACGTCGCCACCGGGAGCAGGGGTAGGATCGATGCCAGCGTAGGCCCAGCCGCTGTCTCTGAGGCCTTCATAGCTGCCGCTTCGACGGCGCGGGCATGTAGAGCGAGTTCTTCAGTAAGCGCTTTGCCCACGGTCCGGGGATCACGGTGTTTGGCGAAAACATCCATTACGACATTTGCGGATTGCAGTCCAATAGCAAAACTCGAGGTCCGGTCCCAGAATGCCAAGCGCCTGGATAGAACGGCCCATAGGGTTTCAGCATCGCGATGGCGGCGAAGTTGAAGTTGCCCTGACCATGCAGGCTGCGCTCGCCTACGGCATGAATGATTCGTGCGGCCTGATGAACGGCGTTCCAATGGATACCATCGTCTCCAGCGGTGACTATGTTCGCGGCCAAGCGGTTGCTCGGAATTGACAAAATTTCACTGAGGAGATTGACTGACTCGAGGTCGACCGTATCGTCGATCATGGCGGGGCCGATGTTGGGTGCGAAATTAAGTTTGCCGGCCAGATCGTTAATGCCGCGCAACAGGGCTAGGGCGTCGGCGTGGCTGAGCCCGCGCGTGTACTGCGGAAACGGTTGAGTAGTAATTCGCACGCCGGACACTTCATAGCCCGCGGCCTGTACGGCCGCACGTACTTGGCTCAGAAACTTGACAGCTTCCTCAATCTGCGTGGGATAGGATTTCGGATCGATGCTGATGAATCCGGTAACGGCGCGGACTTTCGGTTTCGATGCTTGGACGGCGCGGAGAGCCGAAGGGGAGAGGGCTCCTAAGAGTGCGAATGCGACCAGCAACCGATGGGAAAGCGGCATAGTATTAACTTAGTCGAAAGAGTTAGCTCATACCTAATCACACAAGGGAATTGATACCCGAGGGCCCGAAACGGGTTTCGGGGACGTTACTGATCGGCCGCGCTTTTTAGGCCATTTGTTAGGCAGGAAATGCGCCCCACAGATTAGTAATCTGTAAGGGAACATTCATGGGCACGTTGGGGTCTCTGCATTGGTCCGTTTTGGATACGTCCGGGCGAAAACGCAATGAAGGTGAGTTACGATCTCGTCCATGCTGACTACTGAGGCCGAGGTGGAACCGCTCGTCGGAAACTCTGCTCATCATGGAAGAGTGAGTTCGTCAACATCACCCCAATGACGCTGTGTACACGCCGCTCAGTGAAAATCGTGCGAATCGGGTCCCGCTGAACTAATGCTTAGAGGCATTATGCGTTCCGCTTTGACGTGCACAATTCCTTCCTGATTCTGGACTGCGCCTTGCACGCAAATGAATCTTTCATGTACGACCACCATGGGATCAGCGTTATAAACGTCCGGCATGACAATCACATTGGCATGACCCGTCTCATCCTCCAATGTAAGGAAATCAGACCTTTTGCCGTTCCAGGGCGTTGACGGGTAATGACAGCCCCTGCAGCGATGACGGGCTTGTTATTTGGAAGCTTTTTGAGCTCACTCGCTGAGATAATACCCATCCGCCGCAATTCTTCACGGCGATACGACATTGGGTGCGGCCCGATGGTGAGGCCGGTGCCATGATAATCAGCAAGCAGCCGCTCTTCCGTACTCATCGGCAACAGCGGCGAACTCTCGTCTTGCTTGGCAACGTTCTCAAGCATGGGCGCAACTCGTGAGCCGTATTTCTGAACCTGCCACAGTGCATCACGCCGATGAAGATTCACGTCTGCTGCAACTGAAATGCAGTTCAGGGCGCCTATCGGTGCCAACATGCGAAGGTCTGCCTTACTCAGCTCCGGGACCCGCTTCGTCAAATCGGAAATCGAAGTGAATGGATGCTCTGCTCGCGTGGTGACGATTTGTTCGGCTGCTGCCTTTTGTAATCCACGGACATATCGCAAGCCGAGGCGCAGAACGAGTTGTTCATTTTCCTTCCCAAGCGTGCAATTCCAATCCGAGCGCGTGACATCGATCGGTCGAACTCTCAGTCCGTGCCGCTGGGCATCCTTGATTAAAGTGGCCGGACTGTAAAAACCCATCGGCTGGTTGTTTAACAGGGCACAGGTGAACGCGGCGAGATACCGGACCTTAAGGAATGCACTGGCATACGCGAGCAAGGCGAAGCTATCGGAATGCGACTCGGGGAACCCATAGAGAGCGAAACTCGTGATGAACTGAACGATTTCGTCCTGCGCGTGCGGGGAGATCTCGTTTTGTGTCATGCCCGCGCGTAACTTGATTTCAATTTGCCGCATTCGCTCTTTGGAACGCTTGTGCCCGAGCGCTCGCCGCAGTTCCTCTGCCTCTCCGCCCGTGAAGTTTGCGCAAACCATCGCCATGCGCAGCAATTGTTCCTGAAACAGCGGCACGCCGAGAGTTCGCTCCAGTATCGGTTTCAGTGAAGGGTGGGGATAGCTCACCGGCTCTTTCCCTTGCCTTCGCTTTAAGTAGGGATTCGTCATTTGTCCGACGATCGGGCCAGGACGAATCAACGCGACTTGTACAACCAGGTCGTAAAAGCGTTGTGGATTATTTCTCGGCAAGGAGGCCATTTGGGCACGGCTTTCGATTTGAAACATGCCCACTGTGTCCGCCTTACGGATGGTGTCGTACACGTCCGGTTGATCTTGCGGCAGGTGAGCGAGATCCACCTTCTCGCCTTGGTGCCCGTGAACTAACTCAATCGTGTCTTCGAGCACTGCCATCATTCCTAAGCCGAGCAAGTCAACCTTGATAATGCCCAGGTCCGCGCAGTCGTCTTTATCCCATTGCACAACCACACGCCCCGGCATGGATGCGGGTTCGAGCGGCACCACGAGGTCCAACGCGTCCTGGCAAACCACCATGCCCCCCGAATGCTGCCCTAAGTGCCGCGGGAGATCGAGCACGCGCCGGCACAGTCCGAGAAAACACCGGATACGAGAGTGGTGCAGATCAAAGCCAGCTGTGCGGAAATACTCGCCAAGTGTGTCTTCCGGCCCGCGCCATTCCCAGGAAGCTGCTGCAGCGGAGAGCCGTGCTATGGAGTCAGGATCAAAGCCCAGCACCTTGCCGGTTTCGCGTGCCGCAAGCTTAGGACGATATGTGATGACATTGGCGGTCATCGCTGCTCCACGTTCGCCATAACGCCGGTAGACGTACTGAATGACTGCTTCCCTCTGATCGCCACTCGGCAAATCAAGATCGATGTCGGGCCACTCGCCGCGTTCTTCGGATAAGAAGCGCTCGAAAAGCAAATCCATCGCGATCGGATCGATTGCCGTGATCCCCAGGGCATAACAAACAACGCTGTTGGCGGCCGATCCTCGACCCTGAACCAGGATGTGCTGTTCACGGCAGAAGCGGATGATGTCCCAAACGATCAGGAAATATCCGGCTAGCTGCAGCTTTTCAATGAGGTTCAGTTCACGTTCCAGCTGGCATCGAACTTTTTCGCTTACAGGCGAATATCTCTCGTGCGCTCCTTTCAGAACCTGTGCACGCAAAAATTCCATCTCGGTTCCTCCGTCAGGCACCGGGTATCGAGGGAATCGATAGCCCAGATTCTCAAGCGTGAACTCAAGGCGCGAGGACAACTCCGTTGTATGAGCAATCGCTTCCGGCAAGTCGGAAAACATTTTTGCCATTTCCTTACCGGAGCGCACGTGCCGTTTGGAATTGATTTGGAGTCGAGTACCAGCTTCGTCGAGAGTGCACTTGCTTCTGATACACGTAAGGACATCCAGCACTTCGCGATCGGAAGGGGTTGCGTGAGCACTCCGTTCGTAGCTAGTAGCGGCAGCTTCAGTTCACGGGCCAGTTCGGTGGCCGCGTGATTCCGACATTCCTGGTCAGGGCGAAAGTGCCGCTGCAACTCTACATAAACGTTTTCGCGACCAAAAGTGCTTGTGAGCTGTTCTAACAAGCAACGAGCCTGTGGTTTGCCTTTTTCAGAAAGCGCTTGGGCGAGTGGCCCTTCTTCATCACCGGTCAGGCAGACTAAGCCGGAAGCGTGTTCTTCTAACTCGGAGAGTGTTGCCGCCGTAGGAGTATTCTTCGGCGCTCGTAGCTTGGTCTTCGTGACCAGGCGACACAGGTTTTGATAGCCTTGCCGGTTTTCGACCAGCAGCGGATAGTAAGGGGCGGGCGTGTCCGGACCGTTTGCCACTGAGACCTCAGCTCCGACCTGGGTTTTGACGTTGTTCGCTTTCGATGTCAGATGAAACCGAGCGGAGCCGTACACGCCGTTGCGGTCGAGCAGCGCCATGGCCGGCAGCTGCCGCTCAACGCACGCATAGGCTAATGTCTCGGGAAGAGACGCCCCGGCGAGAAAACTAAATGCACTGCGCGCATGGAGCTCTACGTAGTCCATCAGTCGTAGAATCCTTCCACAAACCAGCCTTCGTTGTCATGAAATATTCTGTACAGGCCAAGACTATCTTTGATGCGAATGGCAGCGTCCCACTGTTCGCGATTCCATTTTCCGGTTTCCTGCCACCACAGCCCAGATATGAACCACGGGCCAGCAGCGCAGAGAACCGGCGCGGAAAATTCCGCGAACGAGATGTGAACGGGCTGCGTCCCTTTACACCGCACTCGCGCGCTTAATGGAGGGCGGAAGGCGCTGAGCGATACGTCTGTTTTGTTCAAAGAGCTGCATTGACTCGCTTTCGCGGGCTGCGAGGTAAAAGGAAGAACCTGGAAATAGTCTGGCTTATGGGAATCACAAACGTGGGCGGCACCGACTCTCGCACGACCTTGCTCATCAGCTTCTCCGACCACAGCGCGAAGACGTGCCAGCGTGACTTCCAGCTTTTCCGGTTCGGGAGAGCGCGGCGCAAATAACCCCACTTGCGTGTGGCGGGGCTTGGCCGGCATGGGTTCAATTGCAACGGCCTTCACAGCCGCACCAGGATTGTGTCCGGCCAGATCCAGTTGCAGGAGCTTCAATAAAGTTTTCGTGTCTTTGATGGGAACTGGGTATTTGAGCCTACGCTGGAACGCTGCCGAAGGTGGTTGTGCCGCCTCATACCGCATGTCACGATCCGGATGGATTTCGAGATCAAGTGACAATCGGATTTCATCGGTCGCGAGCCCTCGTACGCTCAATCTGGCGAATATCTGATTGAGAAGGCGGTTGAGGATGAATGCCAGCGACTCGAGATCCGTCACGGAGTCTTCTAGGTCAATGCGCTCTTGAAATGTTTGGGTCAGAGGGACCGCAATCAAGTTCCTCTGGACTCGACCGCGAGCCACTGTGTGCAGGTGAAGTCCGGCTTGCCCAAGCCGCTCGATTAGCGGCACCGGCTGCAGGGCCGCGAGATCGCCACAGGTGCGAATACCCCAAGTATCGAGAATCTCCGCTTGTTCTAGCGTGGGTGAAAGCACCTCGATTTGGGCCCCCGCAGTTGCTGGCCAGACAAGACCGGAACCTGTTTGCAACAAGTAATGCAACTCTTGGCGGCAATCTTGATGCGCTGCTGGGAACTCCGATCCGAACCGTCGCTGGTCCCACGGTGTATTTACGCGACATCGGCACAATAGCGGATGCGACAGACATCCTGACCGCATATGCTCATGTGAATGGCCGCCGGACAGTTTACATCCCAGTCACTAAGCGCGCAACGGCCTCGACACTTTCTGTCATTGATGAAATCAAGGCCGCTATACCGGATCTGAAGAAGCTTGTTCCGCCCGACATTGATATACGCGTGGACTTCGATCAATCGCCGTACGTGACGAATTCGCTCAAAGGATTGCTCTTCGAAGCGACGTTGGGCGCGCTCCTAACGGGAGTGATGGTTTTGTTGTTTCTACGGGACTGGCGTAGCTCCGTCATTGTGGTTATCAATATTCCGTTTGCGATC
>JBJMGM010000098.1:0-74704 GCA_045807905.1 Bryobacteraceae bacterium
ATAACGACCATTCTATTCGCGTGTGAGCACGGTCCTTACTGGGACGTCGGCTTAGTCGCCGGATTGATTTATAACTTTTGGATGGTCCGAACCAAGTCGCTCGGGGACTGCATTCTCATGCATGCCATCACAAACACGGCATTGAGCGGCCATGTCATTGCCACACATCGGTGGCAATACTGGCTCTGAACGCAACACTTGAGCTCTTCCGCAGCCGCAGATGTTACAGTCAACAATCAGGAGAGTGTTCCAGACCTAAATATGCCCTGCTTACTCGCGCTGTTGGCTGTAGCATTTCCACGGGTTGCGATCGTTCTGCTGTGGTTATTCACTAACTTTTTCAGCTCGGTTCACTCGATCATCATTGGCATTCTCGGGTTTATCTTTTTACCGCTCACACTGATCGTTTACGCATACCTGCTGAACACGCATCAGCCCATCGGAGCAATTCAGCTTGTCTTTCTGTTCATCGCTCTCATCCTTGATCTAGGTCTCGTCCACCGGGGCACTGTCGCTCAGCGGCGACGCGTTTGATTGACTGGTATCGCTCATTACCTCAATGGCTGAAGCTCAGGTGAAACAGACACCCGAAGAAGTAACGCTGACGAGGCTGGAGGACCAAATCGATTGGTACAGCCGGAAGAGCAGCTTGAACCAGAGGCGTTTTAAATTGATGAAGGGCGTTACTATCGCGTCTGCCGCAGTGATTCCGGTATTGACAACGACCACCATTCCTTATGGTCGGTTCATTGCTGCCGGATTGGGGGTTTTGATCGCCATTATGGAAGGCTTGCAACAGTTGAACCAATACAACTCCAACTGGACCTCCTATCGAGCTACGTCGGAGGCACTCAAGCATGAAAAATTTCTCTATCTGGAGAAGGCCGGGCCATATCTAACCGCGCAGAATGGGCAGGCTATGCTTGCTGAGCGTGTCGAATCGCTCATTTCTCAAGAGGGCTCGAAGTGGCTCACTGTGCAAAGCCAGAAGCCACAGAACGAGAATCCGCCCGCGAGATAAGGCCCGTAACTGAGAATGAATTACGCCCACCTCTACTAGGTTCGTGTGGCGTTATTCCGGACCTTCAGCGCAGCTATTCAGGGCATCGATGCGCACCTCATCGACGTTGAAGTGGACATGTATCCGGCCGGCACGAACCGTGATTTTGTCACGGTGGGAATGCCCGACGCGGCCGTGAAAGAAAGCCGTGAACGAATCAAATCTGCTCTGCTGAATTCAGGATTTGGTTACCCCAGTGAATCCGTTACGATTAATCTCGCTCCCGCCAACATCCGCAAGGAGGGCGCAGGTTTTGATCTGCCTATGGCGACCGCGATCCTCGGCGCCATGGGGGCGCTAGGCAAGGCTGACGATTACCTCATCGTGGGCGAACTTTCTCTGGATGGCAGTCTGCGGCCCATCCGTGGCGCGCTGTCGATCGCAGTTTGCGCCGCGCGCAGGGGCATTCCGAATCTGTTGGTGCCCATTGATAACGCCGTTGAAGCCTCTGTTGCCGAGGGCGTGCGCGTCTTCGGGTTGCGGCATCTGGCCGAAGTAGTTCAGTTCTTGAACGAGCCTGCCGCGTTCACGCCGACTGCCGCAGCTCTTCCCGAATCCGACTCCAGTGATTCCGCAATTCCGGACTTTAGTGACGTGCGCGGTCAGAGTATGGCCAAGCGGGCCTTAGAGGTCGCCGCCGCGGGAAATCATAATGTGCTGATGATCGGCCCGCCGGGTTCAGGAAAGACGATGTTGGCGAAGCGCTTTGCGGGTATTCTGCCGAAGCTGACCTTTCGTGAAGCACTCGAAGCCACGCAGATTCACGGTGTGGCTGGCGTGTTGCCGGCGCGCATTGGCGTGTTGCGGCATAGGCCCTTTCGCTCTCCGCACCATACCATCTCGGATGCGGGTTTAATCGGCGGTGGCAGCGGCAGCCCACGCCCCGGCGAAGTGAGCCTGGCTCATCAAGGTGTTCTGTTTCTCGATGAGTTGCCCGAGTTCCCGCGCGGGGTGCTGGAGCAACTTCGTCAGCCTCTCGAAGAGGGCTCCGTCACTCTGGCTCGTAGCAATGGCACGCTTACTTTCCCTGCGCGCCTGATGCTGGTTGCTGCGATGAATCCCTGTCCCCGTCGATGCCGACTGGTTGGTAATCTGCGATGTTCACGCATACATTTAGCGTTCGAGAGTTTTTGAGATCGCTAGAACTTGGGTAAAACTTTTCTCTGATTCGGGGTAGGATTTACCGGCACCTATGCCGGGGCTATGGTCGAAAGAAAAGCCTTTGGGTGCGCCGAGTGGATTTTACGGCCGACCTGCGTGGCGGATCGCACGGATTTGCATTATTGCGTCGGCGGGAACCTTGAACCGAATACGAGTGCATTCCTCTCCCGGTTCCGTTACGAGGATAATTCGTTCAACCATTTCGGCCAGTAACGCTTTTCTCTGGATCAACGTGAGATTCCCGCGTTTCCAAAAGCGTTCGTTGATCCGCCGCGCAATGTCCTCTGGGTTTATTGCTCTCATCTCGGTAATCTGATCCATCGCTTCAGCCAGCCTCATGTTGGCTTCAGTAATCTCGTTGTCAAGAGCTTTCTGTCGTTCTGCCAGATGTGGCGAGAACCCGGAGTATTCAATTGTTTTGATGATGTTTTCTTTCCTCTTTTTTAGTGTGTTCACTACCCGTTCTATGTCGTTTACTGATTGCCGCTTTTCGTCTTGCCGGTGCTCACTCAAGGCGGCGTTAACTTGTTCCCGGAGATATTTGCGGCTTTTCGTGTAGAACATAATGTCAGTCCAAACCTCGCGGTCAGCGCGATGTGCCTCCATCATGTTATAGCCGCAACGCGTTTGCTTGTTGTAGTTTGTTGAGCAAAGATAATAGCTCGGCCTACCCGGTCGGACATCGACCTTGTGGTACATTTTCTTTCCACACTCGCAGTACAACAATCCCGAACACAAAAAGTTATTCGAGCGGCTGCGGCGCTGAGTCCACTGTTTACGGTTGTGTTTTAGGATGTCTTGTACCGCATAGAACATCTTTTTACTTACGAGCGGTGAAGATGCCAGATTTGTCTCCACCATGATCGGCTGTTCTCTGGGAACTCGACGACCATCGGACATTTGGTCCCGTTTCTCATCCCATTTCTTATCCACCCGCTTGTTAACGCACGCCTTCACCCCGATCCACCAATACGACTTGAGGGTTGCCCTAAGTGCAGTCGTCGAAGTCCAGCCGAGATCGTGAGCGATGCTTGCTAGAGAGTCACGTCGGAGAACTCGTTTCATAGCTCTTTCTACTCTTTGGGCGGCAGCGGTGTAGCTGAACAGCTTTGATGCCTTGTCGTAAAAAATTCCGTCAGGAAGCGTATCAGACTTGATCTGCGGTTCATAGCGATTCTTGTTCTTGCCCCGAACCATCCGATCCTTCATGCGTTCGCGCTCTAACCCGGCTTGTTGACCCCAGATCACAATCTTCATTTGATCTTGAGAATTGCTCGGGTCTAACTCGCCAAGCTCACAAAACAGATGCTTCCCCGTAAATTCGAATGGTTGGAAGACCTGATAGGCCGACAAATTTTCAGGTCGGAAAAATCGGTCAAGGGTAGCGATGACAAGACCCGAAATCTCGGGCTTCGATAATTCTGTGAGCATCTCCTTGAATCTTCGCGAATTTTGGACATGTGCCCCACTCAATCCGGTAAATCGAAACTCTTTTACAACTTCGGCACCATGACGAATGCAGGTGGTTTCAACGTCTTCCAATTGACGTGGAATGCCAGTCCGATCTTCCTTGCCCTGTGGTTTAGAGGAAACACGGATTGCACTAATGAGTTTGCGGTTCGGTTGTTCTTCTACAAGATTATTCTTCAAAAATATGACTTCCTGCCTAGTGGGTTCGTTGTGGATCAGAGTCCAGTAAATATCTGCGTAAGCAGCAAAAAACTGCTCTAGCACGCTGTGGTTCGCACCGATAATACCAGCGAAATGGAATCTGTCAAGTTTGCTTACGATGGCGTAAATCGCCGAGGTGTAACCCCGCGCAATCTCAACTTGCCCCACTCGAACAACGGATTCGCATCACCACCGTTCCCGCTAAAATAGATAGCAGATTCAGACACGCGACTGGTCCCGCAAACAACGCCCGACATGTGCCTTTCGGCGCAAATTGCCGATTGATCGTGATATGGGATATATTCGCGAAACACGGAACTAGATGTTGCGCGAGATAGCATCGGCTCGAAACGAGAAAGTCGTGATGGGTGTGCCACGATTTCAACGGATCAGGCGAGGCGTATTGGCCATCTAGAGCGGCTCTTAGGGCCTCGTCCAAGCTTGAGAGACAAATTGGACGGGGAGCGATAAGGAACGCAGCCACAACCGTTGTAGACGGCGGAAAATGGCATCAGCCAGCGGCGGAGCCAGGATGAACGCTGCGATTGACCCTCTATAGAACTGTGAGTGTTCTCGCCGGAGTCCCTTTCCCGAAAAATGGCACTCCTGTTCCTTCAGAGTCAAGTTTCTTCCGTGACAACGAGTGCGTGCGGTTTACTAAACCGGCAGCAATGGATTCCTTACCAAGGAGTTTCTATTACCGGCACCTATGCCGGGGCTATGGTCGAAAGAAAAGACGATTCAAAATGAACACGTCAAATAACAGGAAGCGTCGAAACACGCGCTACGCATAATAGGCGGCTTGCATGAAAGTTTTTACTCCAGTTTGTCCACCTCGAATCAGCCAATAAAGATCGATAACCGGCGCACGTGTGCTTCTGTGAACTGCATAGCTCTGAATAGTCTCGACCGTTGTCCTGAGACTAGCCTCGGGATGATTGCCAAGCTTTTCAGGATTGTTCTTTTGCTTCGGCGGGCCGGGAACGATGCCCAAAAAGACGGCGGTTTTCATTACCGCAAGGTCCGGTTTCGCACAATCGAAGCCTTGGTCCAGCAGCAAATGGCACAGGCTAGTGAAATTTGCGAAATACGGAATTCCCGATTGCCGTAAGTAAGCACGGATTCGGTTGAAAGCCTCCCAGAAGACTTTTATGTCAACTTCGGATTCGACGCGACTCGGCAAACCGTACTCACGGAGATACCTCATGAATGATCCATACCTTTCCTGAATCGAGGCGAGGACCTTGGCGCACTCGATCATCGATTCAATTTTGTACTTGAATCGGATCGCCTTTAGCTCTGTCCAGTGGTCGCGTATGATATGTTTCGGTGACGATCCAGCCACGTGCTTGATCGAGTAATTCTGGAAAGCTCTCTCGAAGACACCGTTGACAACGAGTGGTGTGATCTTGTCTGCCCTTGCATTGTTGCTGTAGCCGATGAGGGCAATCATGCGGCCCAAAATCTTCTCGTCTTCCAAATCGAAGTCGGGTATCCGAGATTCGCGCACCATTAATTCTTTGTCGAATTCGGGGTTGGCCTTGAACTGCGCGATGCGATCCATCATTCTGTCAATTGCTTCTATCGTCGATTCAGAAATGTTCAAGCGGCCTCGCAGAGGAACCAAATTGGAGACCAGCATAGCGTAAAACCTGTCAGCACGTGTGAGCGATACGGCAACGCTCTTTTCAAATTCTGCGGCTATAGTTCTTTTGCACCGACCTGAGATTCTTGTTTTCTTCCGCTTCCACGAATTGCTGAAAGGACATCATTGATGAATTGGGTCCGCTCGATACATGCGTACATCCTGTAAGCTGTCGATTTCGTGGTAGCGTGTCGTCGTCTTCCGGCTTTTCAAGGTCGGCAGTATTTTTTTGAACGAATTCAGCAAAGCTCAGGAGCGGCGAAGTTGCTGTCGAGTGCTTTATGGACCTCATCGTCGTCTTGCCTCGATCTCTTTTCGAATCTGTTGCGTGAGCATGTTCCGGTACGAATCGATGGCTTCTTCGCGCTCCAGATCGTCACGAATCTCTGTTTCGATTTCTTCTAGCTCGTCGTATGCCAGGAATTTCTTGGCGTTCTCGGTTATCTTTTTTTCTGTGGGTGTCATGTGTACCTCGTTTGGGTCCTAGTTTCATTCGTTCAGCAAAAGCAGTTCGATTGCTTGTTTCCGTTCTGTCGCATTCCATTGGTCGAGGCGGACGTTGATCGCCTGACGAATAACATCGGCGCGAGTTGTTTTTAGCAGACCTGCCGCTTCGTCGAGCGTTTCAAGGGCATCCTGCCGAAGGCGGATAGTAGTTGGTTTCAATTCGTTTGTGGTCATATGATTTGGGCGAAAGCTGGTAAATTGCCCCCTGAAGGCTTACTTGTTATAGAGTCATCGTCGATTTGCGTACCGCCGAACATTTGGCGCATGAATGACCCCCGGTAAATTTTTGTTAAATCCGCAGGGGAAGGCATCCTGACTGCGAATCGAGATATTAGCCGCTCCATGAGCGGAAGCATGTCTTCTGGTTGGCGGTTTTCGGCTTTAATACGGCGAATCGCTTCAGAGCGGCCATAATTCTGGCAAGTACTCCAGGCAAACGCAGCATTTTCTTTTTGGTTCAGCGGGTATCCTGGCAGATCGAAAATACCCTGGATTGTAATGTCATAGAAATCTGAGATCTGCACGTCCCAGAACGGGTCGAAATAACGGCCCGATTCGAGGAGTTTTCCAAGCGTGTTCAAGTGGGCGGGTATCGCATCATGGATGAGCACACGCTCGAAACGGAGCCATGAATCAGTATTACGATTCCGGCGCTGGCGGTTCCTCTTCGCGATCTCTGCTGCCTTGTCATAGATGCGGAGGCAGTCGCTTTTCAGGTCGCCATAATATAGCGTTTCGAGTTGGCCTCCATCGTGTCTTTGCGTCTCGTACATTCCTCCAGATCGATTTGGATTTATGTATTCAACGTATTTTCGTTTTTTTTGAACTTGGAGACACGCACGAATTTGGGAAATAGTTGATCCGCCACGCAGGTCGGCCGTAAAATCCACTCGGCGCACCCAAAGTTCTAAAGGGTCCGTTTCGAATATCTGCGCTGCCGTGGCTTGAATAGCAGCCGCGTCCATGTTGCCCACGTTTTTGAACTGGAGCGTTCGCGTTCCTTTTTTCCCCGATTGCGGATGGGGATGGATCATTACGGCGGGTAGTCCTACCTTTCGGAGATCATCCGCCCCGACGCCGCGAGTAGCAAGTTTTCGCCACTGATCGTCGAACTCACGCGTGAAATTGACGTGGCGCGCAGCGTAAAGCTCCAGGGCGTCGATGCCGACTGGTTGGTAATCTGCGATGTTCACGCATACATTTAGCGTTCGAGAGTTTTTGAGATCGCTAGAACTTGGGTAAAACTTTTCTCTGATTCGGGGTAGGATTTCTCTCAGCCGACAAACGGGGCGAGGTACAAGCGGAACTCGCGATCCAAAAGACTGTTGCCCAGGCTTGCGATCACCTGGAAATTGGTAAACTCCCCGAAGTGCGAAAGATATTGCAGTACATCCACGCAAGGGATCTCGACGTTTCGCTGTTGTGGGCGAGACTATCTGTGCTGGTGGGAGGAGCCTTTGTTGTTCTCTTCGCGTGTGTCGGACTCTGGGCAATCAAAACAATTCCACGCTGGCAAGTGAATGAGGTGCCGCCACTGGTTCTAAACAACGATCCGGTTAAACGATTTGAGCTTGAAAATGAAGCTCGAAAAACGCTGAGTCAGATTGTATTGAGCGCTTTCGGATTGATTGTTCTGTTCTTCACGTGGCGCAGAGTCCGGGCTGGTGATCGAACTGTGCGTGTAGCCGAGCAAGGTCACATCACGGATCGCTATACAAAGGCCATTGAACAATTAGGAAAGTTAGATGGAGACAAGCCCAATATCGAGGTCCGTCTTGGGGCCATTTATGCCGTCGAAAGAATCGCACTTGATTCTGTCCGAGATCACTGGACCATCATGGAGGTGCTTACGGCCTATGTGCGGCAAAACGCTCCAACTCCCGTTAACTCCACGAAACCTATTCAGGAGGACCTCTTCGCATCGACTAAGACCAACGAGGGGCCGCGAACAGACATTCAGGCGATCTTAACCGTCCTTGGAAGGCGTAAACGTGGAATAAACGAGAAAAGGATAGACAGGTTCTAGATCTCAGCAGATGCGATTTGAAGAGGGCAAACCTTCGCGAAGCCCATCTGGAAGGGGCAGACTTTTACGCAGCCCATCTGGAAGAAGCAAACCTTCGCGCAGCCCATCTGGAAGGGGCATATCTTTACGCAGCCCATCTGGAAGAAGCAAACCTTCGCGCAGCCCATCTGGAAGGGGCATTCCTTTGCCAAGCCCATTTCGAACGGGCAGACCTTGGCGAAGCACATCTGGAAGGGGCACTCCTTCGCGAAGCACATCTGGAAGGGGCACTCCTTGAACAAGCACATCTGGAAGGGGCAAACCTTAACGAAGCACATCTGGAAGGCGCATCTCTTTACGAAGCCAATTTGAAAGGCGCACTTAGCGTAACCGTTGAGCAGATTCAGACCTGTAATCACTGGCGGACAGCAAAATACGATCCCTCACTTCGTGAGGCATTAGGGCTATCTATTGAGCAAGACAGACCCGTAACGTGATGCAGCTACAAATAAAGCCGCTAAGCCCAATCTGTAGAATAAGCTTGACACCAAGGATTCTTCCGACCGATAATTGAGAGGTGAAAAAGGCGTTCGCGTACATTCGCGTCTCCGGCAAAAGCCAGCTTCACGGCGATGGCTTTCCTCGCCAGGAAGCCGCTATCCGTTCCTATGCAAAAGCGCACCAGATCAAAATAGTTGCCGTGTACAAGGAACTCGGGGTTTCGGGCACGAAAAATATCATTGAGCGACCCGCCTTCATCGCCATGATCGAAGCGCTACTCACAGACGGCGTGAAACTTGTGATCGTCGAATCGCTCAGTCGTTTGGCGAGAGATCTTATGGTCCAAGAGTCAATCATTGCTGACCTCAATCGTCGAGGTTTCGAGTTAGCCTCTGCGACGGAACCCGAGCTTTGTGGCGATGAGCCTGGAAGAAAATTAATCAGGCAATTTATGGGCGCAATGTTTGAATTCGAGCGCAAAATGACGGTTTTGAAGTTGCGCGGCGCACGCCAGCGAGTAAAGGCAAAGCGCGGGCGCTGCGAAGGCCGGAAACGATTTGGATTTTCTGCGGCAGAACGCGAAATCCTGGATCGAATGATTGCGCTCGACGCAGCCTCGATGACGGCAACCGAGATCGCGAAGACGTTAAACAAGGAAGGCTTAAAAACGCGTAGTGGGCGAGAATGGCTTCAGCCTACGGTCAGCAAAATCTTGAATCGAGCAAAAGCGGAAGCAAAAAAAAAGACGAGAAGGCTTGATGATCGGCGTGATGAACAGAGTGCCACATGCCACTTGCGAAATTGGACCTCGCTTCATCAACGGCCAATTTACCTACGACAATCCAATTATTCCCGGAGATCCCGATCTAAGACAGTAGCGGCACGTTGCCCCGTTTGAAGAATACGGTAATCCGTTCCTGACGTTTACGAAATCAGCGCAAATTTTTGTTGAGTATCGCGTCCGCGATTATGGTGCTTACAATGAAGAAAATGATCTATTTTTCATCTCGCGAAACCCAATGGTAACGTTCTAAATCTGCGGTGCTGACAAGTCTTCTTCTTCATCGATTGCGGTTGCGCTTTCCGCAGCTTGGCGCAGGGCCAGAAAAGCCTCTTTCAATTCTTGTCTAACGGCGCTATCGGGTTCCACGAGTAAAAACTCCTGATAAGACTCTAAAAACGCCTGACGCAAACGATGGAACAGATGGAGAAAGTGTCGTAAAAACCCAAGGCAGTCCAATACTACGAATTCTATTCCTCCAGTTTGATCGTAAAGCGAAGCAGCGTACTTGGATATTTCCGACTCGATTACATCTGTTGTGATGAAGATGTAGTTATCAACTCGGTGGGATCCAGATCGGATCTTATTGAGAGCATGGTCTATGTCCTCTCGGACCACGCGTTTCATCTTCATTTCATACGTTGTGACCACCTTGTCATCATTGATAAGCGTGACTTCTACATCTCCTAGTGATCCCGTCTGTAGATCGGCTGCGTTGTGAGATTCAAGCGGGACAATTCTTTCGCCAAGTTGTTTTTCGGCGGCTGTATAAGCAGCGGCCACGACTAGAACTGGTAAGCGACTCGCACGTTTGCACTCAAGATGTTGCTGGATCAAACGCACTATGTTCTCGGAAGAGAGTGGTATGGAAGTGTGACTAGCAGTCTTAAGGCCCAAAAGTAAGCTGTCCATCCTTAACTCTGTCTCAACCTTGACAAGGAATAGAACGCGAATTGCTTCTCTCAGCAAAGCGCCCGCATCAGCGTTACCTTCGTGGACGTAGGACAGAAGTTCAAGGACCGTTCGGTAAAGTTCTGGCGGTCTACCCACAAGATCCAAATCTTTCGTCAGGACAGCATTTCTATTACGGAGGGCGGGTGTAAGGAACGCCGTTGTGGGATTGCAAGGGAGTTGATGCTTATTGACAAACGGACCTATGTAAGCTTCATCGTAGGTGCGCCCTGAATAAGAATCGCTGCTTCCAATCTCTGTGTACGGCATTCGTATGTCAATTGTTGGCTTGTGGACCTTAGCTAGAAGACAAGCTAAGAGCAGCACGCCAGCGCGGTTCTGAATATTGCGGCACACGAAGGCTACGGCGTCGCGTATGCCAGCATCTTCAATGGTTGATTTATCACGGTTGGCAAGCGTTTCTTTTGCGCTTAGATCAAGGATGTCTGTCGGGGTGGGCATTTCGACCGTGTATGGGGATCATAGTTCAGCCACACAGCTCCACTACGCAGTTTTTTGATCGAGTGGCACTGCTTCGCAGGAGCCTCTACACAGCGCCAGCCTTTATACAGTTGCTCCATTAGAGTGCAGCGATATCCAGATATCGCAATATTGCCTTTGGCGTTTCGAAGTACCTTTGCGAGTTCCGCGTGTTTCTGGTCGTTCATCTCAAACCCATAAGCCTTGCTGTCGCCACGAGTTGAATGAATGTAGGGAGGATCGCAATAGAACAGAGTCTTTCGATCATCGTAAACTTTGACAATATCGATTGCTGGCCGGTTCTCGATCTGCACGCGAAGTAATCTAAGCGCAATGGCCGGGAGATCTTCAATACTGCCGAGCCACCGTGAAACAACCCCGGACATACCAGCACGACTAGTGTTTTTGCAATTTGCCCAACGTCCTAACGAGGCAGTTTGCGCAAGGCCCGTCCTGGCTTGCCTAGCGCGAACGAAGAAGCGTCGCGCTCGTTCCAAATCTGGAACCGGCTCGTCGTTTTTTGAAACAGCGAGATAAAATTCCTCGCGTGAAAACGGCGTCAGTCCTATGGCTTCGACAAGCTCTTCCTTGCGATCTCTCAACACGCGGAAAAAATTAGCCACTTCACCGTCGATGTCGTTGTAGGTCTTGACAGGCGATGGATCTCGATTCAGCAGAACGGCAGCAGATCCGGCAAAGGGTTCACAGTAATGATGGCATGGCGCGAGAAGGGGAAGAAGCCAGTCCAGATGACTGAATTTCCCGCCGTACCAGCCAAAGGCAATCAACTTCCCTTTGCGCCGAGTACGATGGGCGTCGATGCTATTATCGACGCAAATTGGTGAGGGTGTCCGTCCCGGTCGCCATTGTTTAACGATAGAACATTTCCGACAAGGTATGTTTTTGGGGAGCACGCCAACCTTGCAATCGGCGCACGAAAACATTGTATACGCCCACCGGCAACTCGTCATGTACCCCGAACGGTTTCAAGTCAAAAAGAGAAATTTTCAGCTTCATTGGTTCGCATGTCATAACGCACGCTCACGTTCGCGAGATCCCTCCAACGCAAAAACTTAAACCCTTACCCGTGCGGGTTCTACGGCGACATTACGCGCGAATGCCGCTGCACGCCCGG
The DNA here is from genome assembly GCA_045807905.1 of Bryobacteraceae bacterium. Taxonomy (GTDB): domain Bacteria; phylum Acidobacteriota; class Terriglobia; order Bryobacterales; family Bryobacteraceae; genus Bog-105. The sequence continues at coordinate 11,898 of JBJMGM010000098.1, forward strand.
CATCATCCAGCGCTACCTCGCTAAAATCAGCGGACCTCTGCTGGATCGGATCGATCTGCACATCGAAGTTCCCGCCGTGCCTTACAAGGAGCTCCGCAGCAAGAGCGACGGCCATTCATCCGCGGACATACGGCAGCGCGTGGAAGAGGCCCGCGAAACGCAACGCCAGCGCGGCTTCTACAACTCTCAGATCCCTCCAGCCCAGCTTCGAACCCTCTGCGCACTCGATGACAGCGGCGAGCGAACTCTCGAGATGGCGGTTCGCCGAATGAATCTCTCGGCTCGGGCCCACGATCGCATCTTGCGCGTAGCCCGCACGATTGCTGATCTCGATCATTCAGCCACTGTCTCCGCCAAGCATCTTGCCGAAGCTGTTCAGTGCAGGAATCTCGATCGCAATTATTGGAGCTGAATCGGAGTTCTGTAATCGACATCACGGATTTACCACGTAACCCCTGTGGTGAAATGAAGATTCGAAGTAAATCGAGGCCTCGCCCGACCAGCCTCGATTTCCGAACTTGGTTCACTTAATCAATGAAAAGCAATATCCGTTCGACGACCGTTTTGTGCGTACGGCGCAACGGGAAAGTGGTTCTGGCCGGTGATGGGCAAGTCACCATGGGCAGCGAAGTTCTCAAAGGAGGGGCACGAAAGCTTCGCCGCCTCTACAATGGCAAAATTATCTCCGGGTTTGCGGGGTCCACTGCCGATGCGTTCGCCCTTTTTGCGCGGTTTGAAGCGAAGCTCGAACAACACAGTGGCAATCTCGCGCGCAGCGTTGTAGAACTTGCCAAAGAGTGGCGTACCGATCGCATGCTGCGCCATCTGGAAGCTCTGCTCCTGGTTGCCGATATGCAGAACATGTATATTGTGAGCGGCACCGGAGATGTAATTGAGCCTGATAGCCCTATCGCGGCCATTGGGTCGGGCGGTGCATTTGCGAGATGTGCTGCCGTCGCGCTGCTCGAGAATACAAACTTCGGTGCCCGCGAAATTGTTGAAAGAGCCATGAAGATCGCAGGCGATCTGTGCATCTACACGAATGAGAGCGTTACGTACGAGGAGCTTGCGTAATGGTCATCTATCTTCCCCAGCAATCGTCTCAGGAAGCGCCGTTGCTTGATGAACTTACGCCACGTGAGATTGTGGCTGAACTGGATAAGCACGTTATCGGCCAGAATGACGCGAAACGATCTGTTGCGATAGCGCTGCGCAACCGCGTCCGCAGGCAGAAGCTGGAGCCCGAAATGGCCGAAGAGGTGATGCCTAAGAACATCCTGATGATCGGTCCTACGGGAATTGGGAAGACTGAGATCGCTCGCCGCCTGGCGAAGCTTGCTAATTCGCCTTTCCTCAAGGTGGAAGCGAGTAAGTTCACCGAGGTTGGCTATGTCGGTCGTGATGTTGAATCAATGATTCGGGATCTGGTGGACGTGGCGATCGACATGGTTCGTGAGGAGCGCCTGGAACAGGTGGAAGACAGGGCTGAGCAGCAAGCCGAAGAGCGTCTATTGGATCTGCTGATGCCGCCGCAACCAGAATCGACGGAAAGCGCTGAACGCACGCGCGAGAAGTTACGCGAAAAGCTGCACGCCGGCAAACTCGATGACCGCACTGTCGAAGTTGATGTCAAAGAGCGCGGCCCCACCTTCGAAGTTTCGACGAACGGAAACGTCGAGGAGATGGACATCAACCTGAAGGATGTTGTGGGCAACCTTTTCGGACCGCGGACGAAAAAACGCAATATGCGGGTCTCGGAAGCCCTCGAATACCTGATCCAAGAGGAAGAACAAAAGCTCGTCGATATGGATCAGGTGACACGAATCGCGCTCGAGCGTGTGGAACGGAACGGGATTGTGTTTTTAGATGAAATTGACAAGATTGCGGGCAGGGAAGGCGGCCACGGTCCCGACGTAAGCCGTGAGGGAGTCCAGCGCGACATCTTGCCGATTGTTGAAGGTACGACGGTGAACACGAGACACGGGTTTGTTCGTACCGATCACGTATTATTCATTGCGGCAGGCGCGTTCCATGTCTCGAAACCTTCCGATCTGATTCCCGAGTTGCAGGGGCGTTTTCCAATAAGAGTCGAGCTCAAAACCCTCACTGAAGGTGATTTCATCCGCATACTCAAAGAGCCGAAATCGGCGCTCGTAAAGCAGTATACAGCGTTACTCGAGACGGAAGGAATCAAACTGAGTTTTTCGGAAGACGCGCTGATAGAGGTTGCACGTATCGCAGCCCAGGTCAACGAGTCTGCTGAGAACATCGGCGCGCGACGGCTTCACACGATTATGGAGAAGCTGCTAGAGGACATCTCGTTTGACGGGCCGGATCTCAAAAAGAAAACTATCAGGATTGATGCGGCATACGTCCGCAAGCAGCTGTCGGAGATTGTGAAGGACCAAGATCTCAGCAGGTACATTCTGTAGTGCGATTTGGCGTAGCCGCCATTTCATTTGCTGTGTTGTTTTCAGCCGGGTGCGGTTACATCGGGCCCGTGGTGCCGCCCTCGCCTCAAATTCCCAATCGGGTTTCCAACCTTGCGGCTATTGAACGGGGTGATCGGATTCTTATCTCTTTCACTACGCCGCCGCGTACGACTGACGGCTTGGTCATCAAGCGCTTTTCGGAGATCGAGCTGCGCATAGGGCCAGCAATCACGCCTTTTGATTTTGGCCGTTGGTCGGCTGCGGCGAAGCAGTATCTTTTGCCGCTTCCGCCCCGAAATGATGCGGATAGTCCCAAACCTCTCCCGATATCAGATTCAATTCCGGTTTCAGATTGGCAAGGGAAGCGTGTGGCGGTTGCCGTTCGTGCAGCTGTGAGAAAAGAAGGGCATTACTCCTCCTGGTCGAACCTGGTGCGGCTTACTGTTGGCCCACCGCTCGCCCCGCCGATTATTGAAGCAAAACCGACTGCTGAAGGGATTAAATTAAAGTTCGAGGATGTAGGTGGCGGAATACAATATCGAATTTTCCGCCAAGCGCCCAGCGATAGAGCGCCTGTCGAGATTGCGTTAGCCCGGAAGCCAGAATATGTCGATACTAGTTCTCAGTACGACGTTCCGTACAAGTACTCGGCAATTGCCGTTAAAGACGCGGCCGAAAGTCTTCCCTCCAAGCCATTTGTAGTGGCCGCAATTGACGAGTTCGCGCCAAAGGTTCCGGCGAGCATCACGGCCCTGGCGGCGGCTAACTCGGTAGAGGTATCGTGGGAACGCAGCCCTGATATCGACCTGAAAGGCTACTATGTCTACCGCGCAGTAAACGGTGGTGCATTCGAGCGCCAGGAAGGCTTAGTCAGTCTGCCGACCTACAGCGATCACAATGTCGAGCACGGCAAGAGTTACCGCTATGCTGTCAGCGCCGTGGATCAAAAAAACAACGAAAGTGCGAAATCGGCCGTTGCCGAAGTTGCGTACTAGAGGCCTAAATAGTTCTCTTAGCTTCAGATCGCGGGCCTGAAATTGCAGATCGAAACGAAATCCGATACGAGCGTTTCATATGCTAGCATCGAGCCATATGAGGGCGAAGTCGTTCCTGGGAGCTCCTGCTTGCTCCGATTCCTGACGGCGTTAATTGCGTCTTTCCAGGAATTCCTACTGCTTTCCGGGCGTGCTTTTAAGAACATTGTCCGCACGCCGCATTATTACGACGACGTCTTCCTGCAGATGGATATCATCGGCGTGGGAAGCCTGCCCATCGTCCTGCTTACTGGTGCTTTTAGCGGCGCGATTATAGCGCTGCAGATGTCACGTGCCCTGAGCACCTATGGCGCTAGCAGCCAGGTAGGCGCAATCGTGTCTTTGACGCTGGTTCGAGAACTCGGTCCTGTGCTGACAGCATTGCTTGTCGCCGGCCGCAATGCTTCTGGTATTGCGAGCGAACTTGGGTCCATGAAAGTTACGGAACAGATCGATGCAATGCGAGCGTTGGGCACGGATCCCGGTCAAAAGCTTGTTACTCCCCGCCTTACGGCAGCTGCTATCATGCTGCCTTGCCTCACCGTCGTTGCGGATGCTATGGGCTTGTTCGGCGCATATCTGGTCGCGGTTCCACTTTTGAGACTGATCAGCAGTGATCAGTATTGGTCGACTTCGTGGCGCGCCCTCGTGTTGAACGATCTTGGACAAGGCCTGGGAAAACCCTTGGTTTTCGGAATGATCATCGCGCTGGTAGGCTGCTTTTACGGCCTGCGCACAACCGGTGGAACGCAGGGGGTCGGGAAAGCGACCACGCAAGCCGTTGTGGCAGCTTCGATATGGATCTTCTTCGTAACGTTTCTGATTGACAAGATCTTTGTGAACCTGTAAACGCGATGCGCGGGGCGGTCAGCTCAATTCTAGAGTTCAAAGACGTAAGTCTGCAATACGAAGGCACATGGGCGTTGCACAATATCTATTTTTCACTCAGGCCCGGGGAGACGCGCATCATATTGGGAGCGGCAGGCAGCGGAAAGACTACGCTATTGAAGGCGGTAATCGGACTCGTCGAAGTGGACCGAGGAAACATCGAGCTGTTTGGGCAGCAGGTGACCTCGCTCAACGAACATGATCTGTATCCTCTTCGCAGCCGCGCCGGTATTTTGTTTCAAGAGGGAGGTCTGTTCGACTCGCTTTCGGTCGGGGAAAACGTGGAATATCCGCTGCTCAACCAACAAACGAGTGACCGCCGAGAGAAGGATGATGCGTCATTCGAAGCTGATGCCGAAAAGCGGGTTCGTGAGGCTCTGAAATTCGTCGAGTTGGAACAGACGTTCGATAAATTCCCCAGTGAGCTATCCGGCGGAATGCGCAGGCGAGTGGGGATAGCGCGGGCCATCGTTACCGAGCCACCGCTGATCCTTTACGATTCACCCACTGCAGGACTTGACCCGATTACGGCCAACACAATCATGGCGGTCATCGCAAAGGAGCGGGACGTGCGCAACACGGCGTCGCTAATTGTCACACACCGCTATCAGGATGGCGAGCTAATGGCGAACTTCCGTTACAACCCGGAGGGGGAGGATCTCGTCCCGGTAAGCGAGGAAGAACAAACGCAACCGCACGTCAATCGAACCAAGTTCATGGTAATGAAAGGCGGAGAGATTGTGTTCTTCGGGACGCGTCAAGAACTGGAAAATTGCGACGATGAATATGTGAAGAGATTCGCTAAACGCGAGGGTTAGCATGCCAAGCAAAGAAAAAGTAAATTGGGCGCAGCTGAGAGTAGGAATGCTCGGCATCGTAGCCCTGTTTTTTATCGCTCTCCTGATCTTCCTGCTCACGGGCAATATGCAGTGGTTCAGAAAGCAGGTGCCCTTGCACGTCTATGTCGGCGATGCAGCTGGGCTGACTGCGGGCTCGCCAGTCCGCGTCAATGGCATAGGTGCTGGAAAGGTAAGCACCGTCGAGCTGTCGGGCGAGACCGATCCCCAACGCGTCATCAAGGTTGATTTCGTAGTTGATCAGGAGATGCTCAAGCAAATCCCAAACGATTCCATCGCTTCTGTCGGTTCAGATAATCTACTGGGCAGCACAAAATTTCTGCAAATCGATAAAGGGAAAAGTCCGCAGCCGATTCAAGGTGGCGCCACATTGAAGTCTGCGAATACACAAGAGTTCCAACAACTGGTTCAGCAAGGGTTCGGGGTGCTTGATTCGGCTCAAGCCATCCTTCAAAAGATAGAAGGGATCGTCGGACAAATGGAGGTAGGCAAAGGCACGATCGGGAAGTTGCTGGCCGATGAAAGCTTGTACAACACTTTGCAAACAACAGTTAGCCAGGTGCAGCTTCTCGTGACTACGTTGAATTCGAAAACGGGTACCGTCGGGCATCTCATTAATGACAATGCATTGTATGATCAAGTCCAAACGACGCTGAACAGAGTAGACCAGATAGCGCAAGGTCTTCAGCAGGGCCAAGGTACAGCGGGTCTTCTGCTGAAGGATCCCAAATTCTATAACGACCTTGATACCTCAGTTAAGCAGCTCAACACGATACTGTCGAATCTGAATGCCGGTAAGGGAACCGCTGGGCAATTGCTAACCAACGATCAGATCGCGAAGCAAGTTTCAAGCACGCTGACCAAGATTAACCTCACGATCGACAAGGTCAACTCGGGTCAGGGAACGGTCGGGCAGCTCGTTGTGAACCCGCAGCTATATGACACAATAAACGGCACTACGCGCGAACTTCACGAATTGCTGAAGGACTTCCGTGCAAACCCGAAGAAATTCTTGCGAATCAAGCTGGGACTCTTCTAGGCGGTTTGAAGCGGTTAATTATCAACGCCGACGACTTCGGCTTCACGCCTGATGTAAATGCTGGAATCGTTCACGCGCATCGTGAAGGCATTCTAACTGCAACCACGTTGATGGCCAACGGTACCTCGTTCGATGATGCCGTTCGATTGGCGCGGGAAACGCCGACGCTCGACATAGGATGTCATCTTGTTTTGATACAAGGCGAGTCTCTGAGTACTGGCTGGCCGTTGCCCGAGACGGCGCGCCAACTCGTAGTTGCGCTTTCAAGGCGCCATATTGATGTTTATCAAGAACTGCGTGCGCAGGTACAGAAGATACTCTCGACAGGACTGCGCCCTACACATCTCGATTCCCACAAACACACGCACGCCTTACCAAGCGTGTTCCGTGTGGTCGTCCGGATTGCGCACGAGTTCGAAATTCCCTATGTGCGCCTGCCATTCGATGCAGCGTTGCCGTTTGCCCGTGTGCCGTTGCGGCTTGCACGTAATCGCTATTGCGGATGGACGCAGGGCTATAACGTTTCAATGACAGATCATTTTACGGGGTTTCGCTTGACTGGATCGCTAGCCGAAAAGAGTTTTGCGGCGGCGATTTTCTCATTACGGGAAGGTCTGACCGAGTTCATGTGCCATCCCGGCTTCCTCGGTCCGGAGTTGCTGCAGGCTCAAACACGCTTAAAGGAGTCGCGTTTGCGTGAGCTCGAAGCGCTTACTTCACCTCGTATCCGGCAAGTAATCGCCGCACACGGGGTGCAGTTAGAAAGTTTTTCGGGGCGCTAGTTACGACATTGCTCCGCATCGCAGGGCTCGGTTTAGATGTTACTATTGATCACACTGAAGGAGAGACGTCCTGTGCCATATGAGCCGGACACCGGCATCGGCGGAACGATGCACCGTTTCCCTTCGACTCAAAGCGCGCTCCTCAAAGCCTCGAATTCGGTTGGAACGCTTGGGCGTGAGGCGTTGTCCTCTCTCATCGCTGTATATTGGAAGCCTTCGTACAAGCATGTGCGTATTAAGTGGCGGCGATCCAATGAGGATGCCAAGGATCTGGTGCAAGGCTTCTTCACGACTCTGATTGAACGCGACATTCTGGCGAACTTCGATCCTGGGAAGGCCACGTTTCGGACCTATCTTCAAATGTGTTTGGACCGCTTCGTCATGAAGCAGGATGAGTCCGCCCAGCGGCTGAAGCGCGGCGGTGATCAGTGCTTTACGCTTGATTTTGACGCGGCGGAGTGCGAATTGGCTGCTTTGAAGAACGGCATGACAGCCGGCTCGGCAGAGGAAATTTTCCTCCGTGAATCGCAGCGCGAAATATTTGCTCTGGCCTTGCGCGATCTCAAGGTCTTTTGTTGTGAGACCGGCAAGGACTTGCAATACCGGATTTTCGAACAGTACGATTTGGCACAGGCTGAAAGGCCTTCCTACGCGGAGATAGCCGCACATACCGGTCTCACGGTTTCTACTGTCACGAATTATCTCGCTTGGAGCCGGCGTGAGCTTCGCCGATTTGTCGGCCAACGCATAAGTTCCGTTGCGCCAAACAATGCGGAGCACGGCCGAGAGAGCCGGTTTTTGTGGGGGAGATGAGATGCACTTTCTCTCAGACCGTGCACTGGATCATCTTCGTCGCGTAGCTCAGTTCCCTGACCTGTCTGGGACGCGATACGAATTGCGCGAAGAACTGGGTCGCGGAGGCATGGGGGTAGTGTACGCGGCACGCGACGCTCGTTTGGACAGGCACATCGCACTCAAGGTGATCGATGCTGATTTCGGACCAGCTCACGCTGCCGCGGATGCGATCGAAGAAGCGAAGATCCTCGCAAGACTTGAGCATCCGGCCATAGTCCCTATCTATGACAGCGGAACGTTGCCCGATGGCAGAGCTTATTACGCGATGAGACTTGTGCGGGGAGAACGCCTGGACGCATTTCTTGCCCGAGAAAACAGCCTTTTGGAGCGCCTCCGGGTATTCCAAAAGATATCTGATGCGGTTGCATTTGCTCATCAATCTGGCATCATCCATCGCGATTTGAAACCACAGAATGTGATGGTCGGGCGCTTCGGCGAAGTGTTTGTCATCGATTGGGGGGTCGCCGAATGGCTGGTGGGTTCGGGCGAGAGGCGGTCGGAAACCATTGTGGGAACGCGCCGATATATGGCTCCTGAACAGGCCCGTGAACGCCCGGAACCGGTCGACGGTCGAGCTGATATCTTCTCGCTTGGGGCGATCCTCGACGATGTTATGCGAGGAGACCGGCCAAGGCCTTTGGCCGCAATTGCCAATAAAGCACTTCTTGCTGATCCAATGGAACGCTATCAGCATGTGCAGCATCTTGCTGCCGACGTTACAAGGTTTCTGGATCGCTTGCCCGTTAGCGCGTACGACGAGGACCTGCTGGAACGAGCTCTCCGGTTCGCCGAACGAAATAGGGTGTTGCTGTTACTCCTGGCTACGTACGCTGTTGTCCGGTTTGCACTATTTTTTCTCAGCCGCAATTAAAGAAACTGCTCCGCCCGCGTAATACATATACGGAGGTTGTAGCGATGAATAAACCGTTGACAGGAGTTGTTTTTGGTGCAGCGCTTGGTGTGCTGGACGGACTAACTGCGTGGTTCACTCCGCCAGTGCGGCCGTTTATCGTGGGAATCCTGATTGGATCCTGCTTCAAAGGAATGCTTGTCGGACTGCTCGGTGGGTTTTTTGCACGAAAGGTGAGATCTGATCTGGCCGGCATAACAGTAGGAGCAGGACTCGGTCTTTTGTTTGCTTATGCAGTAGCCGCCATGCCTTCGGCCAACGGCGCACATTATTATTTGCAAATCATGATGCCCGGCTTCGCCGTTGGGGCGATCATTGGATTCCTGACACAGCGCCTGGGAACAAGCGCCGCAATGACGCATGCCGCCAAGCGACCTTGATTGCAGCCCTGCCCCCGCTTAGAATTGAACTTTTGATGAAGCTGTTCTTTGGTTTCATAATTGGCGTGATCCTGTTACCTCTATGTGGCTGGCTGTATTTTCGATTCGGGTATGCGCCAGTCGCCACCGCTTCCTCACCGATACCTTTCGAAAGGGAACTGGCGCACATGGCATTGGAAGCCCGCATTCGTGCGGAAGCGCCGAAAAAATCGCCGATTGAAGCTTCAGATGAAAACTTTTTTGCAGGTGCTCATGTCTATCGCACCCAATGCGCCGTGTGCCATGGTGTCCCAGGCCAACCTGATTATCCAACGGCAAAGGGCATGTTTCCGAAACCGCCACAGCTGTTCAAAGGTCACGGAGTCACCGACGATCGGGTCGGCGAGACGTATTGGAAGGTCGCAAACGGCATTCGGCTGACAGGAACGCCTGCGTATACCGGCTCGCTGAAGGACAAGGAGATGTGGCAGGTAAGTCTTATGTTGGCGAAGGCCGATAAATTGCCCCAGAAAGCTCGCAGCACGCTAGAGCAGCCTCTCGACGTGCGCTAAGGTTTCGCCGTGGTCTGCTGGGTCAGATCGGGCGACCTGCGGCCATTTAAACTGAACGCGATGTTCGGAGGGCCGCCAGCGGTGTCTGGTTTCGGCAGCATTTCTTCTATTGGGCTTGCTCAGGAAACGGCAGCAACTCCAAGAAGCTTACGCGTGCGTTTGCGAGCTCTACATTACGCATCGCGCTTGGTATCGCAGAAATGAAACGATTGAGGCTAAGTTCGCAGAACCGGTGTGGGCGTTCGACAGAATAGTCATCCCGGCGCGTACGGCAGTGCAGGGCCAGGTAACCAGCTTGGACCCGGTACGGGCCGTTATTCGCGCGCGAGCAATTGTTGGCGGGAATTTCACTCCTCTGAAGCGAGCCGAAGTATCATTGTCAACCCTGAGCCTTGGGGATGGACGCACAATCGGCTCTGTACGCGAAGCTCGGCAGGCCTCAGTGCCAGACTGGCAACTCCAATCGAGTCCGCCAATTGTTAAAGCAGCAGGCGCAGACTCAAATGAGCTCGCGAAGCAGAGCTTTCTTTGACTTAATTCGCGGTCCCAACAAGCGTGAATGGATTGACAATTTTCTTTTGGAAAAACTGCCCTATCATCCGCGGTGGTACCGCACGGGAACGCGCTTCGATGCCGTCTTGAGTCGGCCACTCGATTTTGGCAAGACCGTGATCCGCCCAGAAGACCTGCTGCCGGATAGTGGCTGCACATTCTGTGAACAACGATGTCGGGCAAGAATGAGTTTCCGGCACGAGCACCGCAAACCCAAGCGGAAGAGCTCTGGGCGGCTTTTCAGGCTTTGGGTTGCTCGGCATCGCTGCCGCTCAGGGACAGCACCAAATTGCCGTCGGACTCAAGCTTCTGCGGAGTAGGCTGGTCCGTCTGGTCAAATCTCATCGCACGCGGAAGGGAAGTGACATTCGAGAAGAACACCGCTATGGCGATTCGCTTCGGAGCGCCTGCGAAAGCAGTGATCAGCGGAGAAACAAACCGCTCGGGTCCTTGGGGTACGGACCAGGCATCGGTCCAAGCACGATCCGCCCATCGAAGATGGTCATCCATACTTTCGTGTCAGCGATCTTGACGGGGTCGATGGAAAAGATATCATCCGACAGCACGACCAAGTCGGCCAATTTGCCCGGCTCAATCGAGCCTTTGAATTTCTCATCGAAACTGGCGTAAGCCGAGCCCATCGTATAGGCCCGCACCGCTTCTTCGACCGTGATTTTCTGTGCGGGAATCCAACCTTCAGGATGTTTGCCATCCAAAGTGCGCCGAGTAACCGCGCCATAAATCCCCATCAGCACGTTCATTGGCGCAACGTCCCAATCTGATCCGAACGCGAGTGTTGCCCCCGAATCGAGTAATGATCGGAACGCATATGTAGTTTTCGCACGTTCCGCCCCGATGCGTTTCTCGGCCCAGCGTCCGTCGTCAATGCAATGGTAGGGCTGCATCGATGCGATGACATGCAGGCGCGCAAAGCGGGGGATGTCAGAAGGAGTTAGATGTTGAGCGTGTTCAATACGCAGCCGGCGATCGCGATGTCCATGTTCGCGCTCCACACGCTCGTACATGTCGAGCATGAGGTGGTTTGCTTTGTCGCCGATAGCATGGACGGCAATTTGCAACCCCGCAGTGTCGGCACGCTCGATGTTTTGCCACATGGCTGTGGGGTTCACCAACTCGGCGCTGGCAATTCCGGTCGTGTTGGGAGCATCGATATAGGGTTGAAACAACAGAGCTGTCGCGGATCCCAATGAGCCATCCGCGAAACCCTTCAAACCCCCGATGTGGAGCTGGTTGTTGCCGAAATCTGCGAGCAGACCGATATCCGCGAGCCGCTGCCATGACGTAAGCGGCTGATGTCCGGCGACTCGAACGCTCAACTCGCCTTCGCGAAGCATTTTTTGATATGCGCGAAAGATTTGAGGCGATGCAGACATATCCTGGACGCTGGTAACGCCTTGGGAGTTCGCGTACGTCTGCGCCGCCTTTATCGCAGTTCGAATTTGTTCTTCTGAAGGCGCAGGAATCACTCTTTCGATTAATCCTTGTGCCGCATCTTTCAGAATTCCCGTAGGAGTGCCTTCGGCATCGCGTCCAATCACCCCGCCTGGAACGTCTTTTGTATCCTGATCTACGGCTGCAAGTTTCAAGGCCAGCGAATTTGCCAAAGACATGTGACCGTCGAGGCGATTCACAAAAACGGGCCAATCTTTTGTCACGTCGTCAATCAGGTGCCGGGTTGGTACACGGGCCGGTGTCCAATTTTCGTGGTCCCAGTTGCCGCCTGTGATCCATTGCCCTCTCGGTACACCCTGCGCAAAGGCGGCCAAAGTCGCGCGGAACTCTTGTTCGCTTTTCGAATACCGTAGCTGGGGTCCCGCGAGGCTTGCACCACCGGAATAGAAATGAACGTGAGCGTCGTCAAAGCCCGGTAAAACCCGTTTGCCCTCGAGGTCGATTACCTGGGTGCTAGGCTGCTTGAGTTTCAGGACCTCCGACGTGGCCCCTACAGCTACGATTTGGTTTCCGGCAACCGCGACCGCTTCCGCCTGTTTTTGCTGAGGATTTACCGTCCATATCTTGCCGTTTACAAGAAGCAAGGTAATTCGGTCCTGAGCGCCAGCCAAGCCATTGCCCGCCCCGAGCAGAGCCACAAGGAGTATCGCCGTTCGCATATGAAATTTAAATCAAAGCAGGGGCGTATTCAAATCCGACGTATTGGACTTCTTCTTCCAAATCGAAGCCGAATCGATCGCGCACTTGCTGTTTCAGGTCGTGAATAATCGAAACCAGATCTGCCGCGGTACCCGCTCCGTCGTTGTAAACCAGATTTGCATGATATGGGGCCACCTGAATATCGCCTCGCCGCATTCCTTTTGCGCCCGTCTGCTCAAGAAACCAAGCCGAAGGCACTTTGCCTTCGCGGATGATATTCGCGGGGATCGCGGCTTGCACATGCGCGGGAAGTTCGGTAAATAACAGATTCTTGAAGATACTGCCGGCGCATTTCATTTGCGGCGGGTACTTGGCGTCTCGAATTGTGCGAATATCACGCGCCGTGGTCGCGAGTTCGGTTGGATCGCCCTGCTGAAACCGAAGATCTGCAGATACAATGACCCATTCTTTACGAGTTTTGAAGATGCTCTCGCGATATCGGAACTGGCATTCAGGCTTGTGAATGGTTGTAGCGCGCTCGCCATCACTAATGCACACGGCTTCGATCAGTTCTTCTATCGAGTGACCATAAGCGCCTGCGTTGCCGTAAATCGCGCCGCCGAGATATCCTGGGATGCCGGTCATGGTTTCCAATCCTTTAAACCCGAGTCCGATACTCTGGTCGACCACGTCCTGTAAGATGGCGCCCGCTTCAACCTGCAAAAGCACACCGTTCCTTGCTACGCGTGAGCCCGTATAGCGGAGGACCACGCCTTCGTATCCCGCGTCGGACACAATCAGGTTTGTCCCGCCCCCGATCACCATTAGGGGCAACGCTAGATCTCTGACGGTTCGAAGCGTCTGGTTGAAGGTGCCCGTGTCCGGGGCATCGCAAAGTACGGCTGCAGGTCCGCCGATTCGAAAACGTGTATGGCGGGACAGTGGCGTGTTGACGAGAACCGTCAAGTTCGGAATGCCGGCGAGGCGCTCAATCGCCGCTGCGGTGACGGGCATCGTCAACGATTATAGGTTGAGTATCACCTCGGTAGCTTGTAATCGATTGCACTCTCAACGTGCGCACGCTGGAAGCCGGAATTTTCAAGTGAAACAGTGATATCACGATTTATGAAGAACACGGCACGCAATCGGAACTCGGTGCCGAAGCTGATTGGGAACCAGACGCCATCATCGAAGCGGCGGTACTCGACATTGAAGCCGAGTCCGGGCAAATCGGTTCCAAGCAGTGTACGCACGGCGAGCGGAATTCGCCGCGACAGCTTAGTGAATACCCTCATCGGCTGAAATTCGTCAGCGTCGATGAGCGCTTCGCCCGCCCAACCGATGTCTTTCTTGTCCTTGGGGCCGAAGGCGACCCGGTAAACTCTGCGGTCATGCACGGTCTGCTCTCCCAGCAACTTGAAATCGTATTTTTCCTGTTCTTCAGTAGTCAATGGAAATAGATCGCGCTCAAACCCGTCCTTCGATCCCGAATTCACGAAGTCGTGGCGGAAACTCTCGACGATGGCCCCATCGAGGCTATCGGTCTGAGGCAGGGTGTCAGCATGGAAATCCACGTATCGATGCTTATGCCAGAACCGTCCATCGACATGTTTGAGCTCCTTTTTAACGCCATCCGGTGTGGGCGCAACCAGATAATTCGTCATTTCTTCCCGCGCAAGCTTGCCGTTCGTCCTGCGCGTAGTGACAAGGATATGCTGCTGGTAAACATATTGATTCCGGAGCTTCTCCGCCCGGTCCTGGTTTCCGGCGACTTTGAGCATGATTGCCTCAGGCGTCAACTCGCCGCTTGGGGTTCGAACGGCGTCTAAGTTACATGCCGCAGACAAAACAATGATGAGAGCGAAACGAACCGCCGTCAATGGTTCTCCTGATTCAATTACGCGTGGGACGTTCTAAGAGACGAAAAATTAACTGGACAGGTCAGTACGATCAGGCCTGCGCCAAGCGATGAAGCGCGGCCCCGGAGAGTTCGAAAACGGTCCAATCATCGATTGGTACCGCCCCAAGCTTCCGATAAAACTGAATTGCGGGCTGATTCCAATCGAGCACTGCCCATGAGAGTCGAACAGAACCACGCGCTTCGGTCAGTTGGGCCAAGTAGACGAGAAGAGCCGTTCCGACCCCTCTGCTGCGGTACCCAGGCTCCACGAATAGGTCTTCTAAGTAGATGCCCGAACGCGCCAAAAAAGTGGAGAAGGTCTGAAAATAAACGGCAAATCCGACCGGCACGTCGCCAATATAAGCGAGAAGCACTTCCGCGGCAGGACTCGAGCCGAAAAGCGCATCGCGCAGCCTGGCTTCATCTGCCACTACGTGATCGAGGAGCTTCTCATATTCCGCGAGTTTGCGAACGAACGCTAGGATCAGCGGAATATCCCTCTGCTCCGCGGGTACGATTCGCACATTTGTACTGTGGCTGGAGGGCATGCCTGGTCCCGTTTCGCGCATTGTCTGATACTATCGAGGCTGGCGAGCTACTTTCCCGCATCTCTCATCTAATAAGTAGCCCGACGAGTCTAGGCCGATAGCCACAGAGGTACAGCATGAAATTTTTTCTTGACACAGCGAATCTAGAAGAGCTGAAAAAAGGTGCCGCTTGGGGCATCGTTGACGGCGTTACGACAAATCCAACACTCATCGCGAAGGAAGGCGTGCCTATTGAGGATCAGGTGCGTAAGATTTGCGACATTATCGACGGCGATATCAGCGCGGAAGTTGTTGCCACGCAATCGAAGGAAATGATCGAGGAAGGCCGCCGTCTTTCCAAGATTCACAAAAACATCGTAGTGAAGATTCCCTTGATTCCGGAAGGCATCGTAGCCGTTTCGGCGCTCTCGAAAGAGGGAATCCGAGTCAACGTGACCCTTTGCTTCAACGCGGCGCAAGCTCTCCTTGCCGCAAAGGCGGGCGCATACATTATCAGCCCATTTATAGGCCGTATCGACGATATCGGCTGGCCAGGCATGGACTTGATCGATGAAATTGTGAGCATCTACGCGAATTACGGTTACAAAACACAGGTTCTGGCTGCTTCGATCCGTGGACCGCTGCATGTTATCGATGCCGCCAAAGCAGGCGCGCACATTGCCACCATGCCGTTCAAGGTTCTCGACCAACTGTTCCACCACCCGCTTACCGACAAGGGCCTCGAGCAGTTCCTCAAGGATTACAACAAGGCGTTTGAGCTCGTAAGAGCGTAAGTCACCCGCCTCGACTCGCCGCTTTTTGAATCCGGTCGAGAATGCCAGCCCACTCCGGCTTATCGGGTGGCTTCTCGACTGCGATCCAATCCCATTCTTCCGCATCCGCCTTGTGCAATTCAGCATATAGTGCCGCGGCGTAGCCAAGCGGGTCTCTCGGCAGATGGACCATGCGTCCATTTCCGGCCGGAGGACGTTCGCCGGGCCTCAGGATATAGAAAGGAGTGCGCGGTGCATAGTGGCGTGGATGCATCCCGGGCGACTCACGCGAATTTCGCCTAGCAGTCTCGCCTTTCCAAGCCAAGTCAGTCGCGGTTTCCAAATCTGCTTGTGAAATCATGCCCGGGCGCAGCACTGCCGGCGGCTCCCGCGTGAGTGCAACGACAGTTGATTCAATGCCAACCCGGGTCGGCCCTCCATCGAGGATCATGTCGACGCGGTCTCCCAAACCAGAGCGCACATGTTCAGCGGTCGTGGGAGAGATCTGCGTAAAGCGATTTGCACTTGGTGCTGCGATCGGGACCCCTGCACGCCGGATCAAATCCAGCGCAACAGGGTGCGATGGCACCCGGATGCCTACAGAATCCAGACCTGCTGTGACCGCGTCCGAAATGGCCGAAGTTTTTTTAACAACCAGGGTCAGCGGCCCAGGCCAAAATCGGGCCGCCAGGATATGCGCGATCTCTGGCCAGTCTGCGCTGATCGACCTGGCCATGTCCTCGTCCGCCACATGCACTATTAGGGCGCTCGAGGATGGGCGTCCTTTAGCCTCGTAGATTCGCTGCACGGCACGCAAATCTAACGCGTTTGCGCCAAGGCCGTACACGGTCTCAGTAGGAAATGCAACCAGTCCGCCGCTGCGGATTAACTCTGCGGCGCAGGCTAATTCCTCCTCGCATGGGCACGCCATTACGCTACTCCGGCAGCTCGTCCTTGCTGTCGCCGTAAGTCTTGCCGGTCTTGCGCCAAACCAGATATGCGTGAATGAAAGGCTCAATGTCGCCGTCCAACACGCGATCGACATCACCTACAGCTAGCTTCGTGCGGTGATCTTTGATGAGCCGGTATGGCGCGAGCACGTAGCTTCTAATTTGGCTGCCAAAGTTAATTCCGAGCTTGGTGTCTTCCACCTTCTGGTCCGCAGCGCGCTTCTTCTCCATCTCGAATTCGTACAGTTTGGCGCGCATCTGCTTCATGGCTGTTGAACGGTTCTTGTGCTGCGAACGCTCGCTTTGGCATTGCACCACTAGTCCTGTCGGAAGGTGCGTCATGCGAATCGCGGAATCAGTGCGGTTTACATGCTGGCCACCAGCGCCGCTTGCTCGGAATGTATCGACGCGCAGGTCTTCCGGTCGAATGTCGATTTTGATCTCGTCCTCAATTTGGGGATATACGAATACAGATGCGAATGACGTGTGCCGGCGAGCGTTCGCGTCGAAAGGCGAAATCCGAACCAGACGATGCACGCCCACCTCAGATTGCAACTGGCCGTAGACGTTTTCGCCATTGACTTCAAACGTAACCGATTTGATCCCTGCGCCTTCGCCCTCCAGCCGGTCCGTTATCTCGGTTTGAAATTTGTTCCGTTCGGCCCAGCGCAAATACATGCGCAAGAGCATCTCCGCCCAATCCTGGCTTTCCGTTCCGCCTGCACCAGGATGAATGATGACAATCGCATCCCGAGCGTCATTCTCGCCCGATAGCAGCATCCCGGTCTCGAGCCGCTCGAGTTTCCCTTCGAGCGATCTTATCTCTCGCTCGAGATCTCCATTGACGTTCTCGCCCTCCCGGGCAAGCTCGAATAGCGTGTCGATATCCGAAGTGGTGACTGCCACTGTACGCGCGTGTTGGATCGCCTGTTCGAGCCGCTTACGTTCCTGCATGATCCGTTGGCTCTTTTCAGGTTGATTCCAAAACTGCGGATCACCGATTTCGGTTTCGAGTTTGTTTAGCTGCTCTCGTTTGGTGGGGGCGTCAAAGATAGCTCCGCACAGCGTCTGCCTGCTGGCGGAGCGTAACGTACTCTCTTTCTAATTCTTCCAAAGTCATCCATTTGTAGTTTACTGTGCATACGAAAGCGCCGGGCTCCCGGGTGCCCGTTTTCCCAAGAAAATACGTGGTTTTCGTTACAATGAAGGCAGATGCCGCAAGTAAAAGTTCCCGTATTGGGCATTAATAGCTGGTTGGAAGATGAACTATATCACCAGTATCAGTTCGACAGGACTAGCGTCGATGAAGGCTGGAGCCAGCTGTTTCAACAAGCGCCGCTTAACGGCGAAGGTGCCAGCTCTGACGGGAATGCAACAGTAGCGGCAGAAGTCGCTGCTCCGCCGAATCCGCCAGAGCCGCCTATACAAGAGCCACCGACCGAGGAACCGCCTCGTCAGGAGCCGCCTGCGCCCGAGCCCATGCCTCAGGAAGGAAGGGCCCGGACTCTACAACCTCCTCCGCCAGAAACAGAGGTCGCGATGAGCACTGCGGCTCCGATATCGAATCAAGAAATAAAGTCCATCAGCGAAGTAAAATCCATTGGCGCGAGCGATCAGTTGATTCCTTTGCGTGGCGCCGCGGCGCGAATTGCGGAGAACATGACCGCAAGTTTGTCGATTCCTGTCGCCACCTCGCAGCGCCAAGTGCCCGTCCGGGCCATCGAAGAAAACCGCAATCTCATCAACAGGCAGCGGTCAGTTGAACGCCGTGCCAAGCTCAGCTTCAC
Source organism: Bryobacteraceae bacterium (assembly GCA_045807905.1). Classification (GTDB taxonomy): domain Bacteria; phylum Acidobacteriota; class Terriglobia; order Bryobacterales; family Bryobacteraceae; genus Bog-105. Next base: position 30,227 of record JBJMGM010000098.1, read on the forward strand.
GCATCTCATTGCGTGGGCCATCGTTAAGGCGGTAAAGTCAAATCCCGCGCTTAACCATGCTTACGCCGAGAATGGTGGCGAGCCTTTCCGTGTGGTCCGAAATCAAGTGAACATCGGGTTGGCTGTCGATGTGGCTGCCAAGGACGGCACTCGTTCGCTCAAAGTTCCCAATGTTAAGAACGCCGACGGTATGAACTTTGCGCAGTTCGTAGCCGCCTACGATGATATCGTTGCGCGGGCGCGCAACAACAAACTGCAGCTGGCCGATTTTGAAGGCACCACGATTTCGCTCACCAATCCAGGCACCGTGGGCACGTTCGGCTCGGTTCCTCGTCTTATGCCAGGGCAGGGCGCCATCATCGCCACTGGTGCGATCGATTATCCGGCCGAGTTTGCGGGCGCTAGTGAAGAGACTCGCACCATGCTCGGTGTTGGCAAAGTGGTCATGATTACGTGCACCTACGACCACCGCATCATTCAGGGTGCGGAATCTGGCGCATTTCTTTCCAAGCTGCAGCAGTTATTGCAGGGCGAAGACGGCTTCTATGACGCGATTTTCAGAGATCTGAAAATACCGTATATGCCGGTTCGTTGGCAGACGGATCAGCAAATTACACCCAGCCGTCATGCGCAGCTCAACGCAGATCCCGCAAAGGAAGCCGCCGTAATACGCATGATTAGCGCATATCGTATACGCGGACATCTATTGGCGAATACAAATCCCTTAGGTAGCGAACCCGGATATCATCCAACGCTCGATCCTGCATCGTATGGGCTTTCGATCTGGGATCTTGACCGTCCCTTCCTTGCCGGTGTAGTGAAGGCGCCTAGTGGGGCGATTGCGTCGTATATGCAGCCCTATGAGACGCTGCGTGAAATTCTCGAGCGCCTCCGCTCAACCTATTGTCGATACATCGGGATCGAGTACATGCACATCCAGGATCCGGAGCAGAGGCAGTGGCTTCAGGACCGCATGGAAGGCACCATGAATTTCTGGAAATTGGACGATCCGCTGCGCCATCGTATCCTCAACCGTCTGATTCAGGCCGAAGAGTTCGAACTTTTTCTGCAGAGCCGGTTTGTGGGACAAAAGCGCTTTGGTCTCGAAGGTCTGGAAACCACCGTCATTGTCCTCGACGAGATTTTGGAGCGTGCAGCTAATGAGAATGTGAACGAAGCTGTGATCGGGATGGCGCACCGGGGCCGCTTGAACGTACTCGCGAATGTTGTAGGGAAGTCGATGGGCCAAGTCTTCTCGGAGTTTGAAGGCGAGCCCGACCCAGAGACGGTGCAAGGCTCCGGCGATGTGAAATACCACCTTGGCGCAAGCGGAATTCATATGTCTAGCCAAGGCAAAGAAATCCTGGTCTCAGTTGCCTTCAACCCCAGCCATCTCGAAGCAGTAGACCCCGTCGTTCAAGGCCTTGTCCGGCCGAAACAAGACCGGCTGGGGGATAAGAAGCGTGAGCGCGTTTTGCCGATATTGATACACGGCGATGCTGCGTTTATTGGTCAAGGTGTGGTCGCGGAAGTTTTACAGCTCTCGCAATTGGATGGCTACACGACTGGCGGCACGTTGCACGTCATTACGAACAACCAGATCGGATTCACAACGAACCCTCTCGAAGGCCGCAGCAGCGTGTATTGCACCGATGTTGCGCTGTCTGTCCAGGCGCCAATTTTTCACGTCAACGCGGACGAGCCCGAAGCGTGCATCCGCGTCGCCCAGCTTGCATACGATTTCCGCCAGCGCTTTAAACGCGACGTGGTGATCGATGTAATCGGTTACCGGCGTCAAGGGCATAACGAAGCCGATGACCCCAGCTACACACAGCCTGTCATGTATCGCAAGATTAAGGCGACACCGACGGTGGCGACTCAATATTCAGAGCGGTTGGTACAGGAAAAATTCCTCACCCAGGACTATATCGATAATCTTCGGAAGCAAGTAAGGGCGCACCTTAACGATACCTACGATGAAGCGAAGAAACATCGTGAGGAGTTCGTTATCGAGGAATTCGCGGAGGCTCCCTTTGAGCAGGTCCATCAGCCCATACCGTCCACGGCGGCAGACTATAAGACACTCGCGAGGGTAATCGAGAAGTGCACAACGCTTCCTGATGATTTCATTTTGCATCCAAAGTTGAAGGGCTTGCTTGATAAACGCCGTGATGTGTTGAAGGGCGCTCCTCTTGATTGGGGCTTTGCCGAGACGCTTGCTTTCGGAAGTGTGGTTCTGGAAGGCACGCCGGTTCGCCTGAGTGGCGAGGATGTTTCGCGAGGTACGTTCACGCAGCGCCATCTAAAATTCAGCGATTACGACACCGGTGAAACGTACGTGCCGCTCCAACATCTCGATCCGGCTCAAGCCAAATTCGAGGTGGTCGATAGCCTGCTCAGTGAATTCGCCGTCGTGGGCTACGAGTTCGGTTATAGCGTCGCCGATCCGCTGACGCTTGTTATGTGGGAAGCACAGTTTGGCGATTTTGCGAATGGCGCGCAAATCATCATCGATCAGTTCATTGTTTCCGCTGAAGCCAAGTGGAATCAGCCGAGTGGTCTGGTCCTGCTGTTGCCCCACGGTTTTGAAGGTCAGGGGCCAGAGCACTCCAGTGCCCGTATCGAGCGGTTTCTTCAATTGTGTGCCGAAGATAACATGCAGGTTTCAAACTGCACCACGCCCTCACAGTACTTCCATTTGTTGCGGCGGCAGATGTATGGCGGCAAAGATCGCCGCGGCATACGTAAGCCACTCGTAATCTTTACGCCGAAGTTCCTGCTGCGCTATGCGAAGGCAACATCGCGCCTTGAAGACCTCACGACTGGAGCTTTCCAGGAAGTGATTGGAGATTCCCAGTTCATCGGAAGCCAAGTTCGGCGCCTTCTGTTGTGTTCCGGAAAGGTGTATTACGACCTCGTCAACAAGCGGGAAGAACTCGGGCGCACCGACATTGCGATCATCCGCTTAGAGCAACTTTACCCGTTCCCGCTACAACGATTGACGGACATCCTCCGCCGCTATTCCGATGCGGCCGAGTTGTTCTGGGTGCAAGAAGAGCCCGAAAACATGGGCGCCTGGTACTTTGTCGAAGAACAGATGCAATCGATCATCTGGTCGGCCGGAAGCGGTGGACCATTGCGCCGGCAGTTGCGCTACATCGGCCGGCCGCCCGCGGCCAGCCCGGCCCCGGGTGTCCACAAAGTGCATCAGGATCAGCAGCAAGCCTTGGTGAACGAGGCATTTGCAACCGCGCCGGGCAGAGTCCGTAAGCCTAGCCGGCTCGTGCGGAAAAAGCGCTAAGCGCCGGGTTGGCGATTACTGTAATGGCCCGCGCGTAAATCCCTGTTATAGTTTCGAGGGTCGAAGCATCTGACCGTCATGGGTTTAATACTCTTAGTGATTTTAATCATTTTGTTGCTCGGAGCGATTCCGGCTTGGCCGTATTCGCGCGGATGGGGCTATTACCCATCCGGTGGACTGGGCTTGGTCTTACTGATCATCATCGTGCTCTACCTAGCGGGCTATCTGCGCTAGGGCGGTCTCGCTTGTTTGATAGAACAGATTCATGTCAATCAAGCGACCGGTCTTGTCTTCGACTTTCATTTTAGCCGCGACCGTAGCCTATCTGTTTGCCCAAACGGGCATTACAGGGGTGTGGGTCGTCCATATTCCGAATTCGGATGGGACGGCGCACAACGCGTTCCTAAGTTTGTCACAGAATGGTACGACCGTAACCGGCACCCTCGTCCGCAACTATCACGAAACCCCGATCAAAGGTTCGTACACTGACGGCAAAGTGCATCTGGAAGCGAATCCATGGAGAACTGCGGTTCTGGCATACGACGGTACGCTCCAGGGTGACCGCCTGGAACTCACCTTTACGAGGACGGGTGGAAGAGACGACCCTGAGCCTGTAAAAGTCTCTGCCGAGCGCACTTCGGAAGCTGCACTGCGGCCGCCTGAGCGGTTGCCCCTTCCTGTTTTGCACGATGTTCCTGATAATGGTCTGGCCCGCACGCCCCCCATGGGCTGGAATAGCTGGAATTATTTTGCCGGCAAAATCGATGATGCGACGGTGCGGAGCATCGCCGATGCAATGGTCTCGTCCGGCATGCAGAAGGCCGGATATAGATATGTAAACATCGACGACACGTGGGAAGCTTCGCGAGATTCGGCCGGCAACATCACAACAAATCGCAAGTTTCCGGACATGAAGGCACTTGCCGACTACGTTCATTCAAAGGGTCTGAAAATTGGGATATATTCATCGCCAGGTCCGCAGACCTGCGCCGGATACGAAGGCAGTCACGGTCATGAACTGCAGGATGCAAAGACCTACGCCGGGTGGGGAATTGACTATCTCAAGTACGACTGGTGCTCGGCCCACGCCATCTATAAAGATTCGGACATGCAGGCGGTTTATCAAAAAATGGGCGATGCCCTCCAATCGGTCGGGCGTCCCATTGTGTACAGCCTCTGCCAATATGGGCGCGAACAGGTGTGGGCCTGGGGCGCAAAAGTGGGCGGGAACCTTTGGCGCACAACGGGCGATATCTCAGATGACTGGTCCAGCATGGAGACGATCGGCTTCAAGCAAGCGGAAATCTCGGCGTATATCAAGCCGGGGCACTGGAACGATCCGGATATGCTTGAGGTCGGCAACGGTGGGATGAGTAATGAAGAGTACCAGGTACATATGAGCCTCTGGGCTTTGCTCGCCGCCCCGTTGCTTGCAGGCAACGATCTCCGCAACATGTCTGAATCAACGCTGGCCATGCTTACAAACGCGGAAGTGATCGCGGTCGACCAGGACGGTGCTGCCCAGCCCGTCAAGCGAATGGTACAAAACGGCAACTTCGAGGTGTGGACTCGCCCCCTGCAGGACGGTTCAACTGCGATCGGTTTATTCAATCGCGATACGCAGGCCAAAACGGTGAGCGTGACGTGGTCCGCTCTTGGGCTGAGTGGCCATTTAAAAGCGCGTGACCTTTGGAAGCACGAAGACGTTCCGATTTCGGGCGATACGTATACGGCCACCGTCCCTAAACACGGCGTCATTCTGCTGCGCGTTCAGAAGAGTTAAATACGTGTGACCGGGCTGCCGGTCGCCGCGCTCTCAAGCCATAGAAGCGCTCGTACGGCGCCGGAAAGCGCTCCTTAACCAGCGCACGATCCAGTGAACTAACACTACGGATGCAATCACGGCAATGAGAACAATCGCGATCAGGACAGCGGGATGGACGGTCATCAGCAGAACACCGACGAACGTAACCGCATCGCCGAGCAAGCTCAGACCGATATTCGAAAATGGCTCCGGTGATGCATTTGCAGCCAGCCGGGTGGCCGTCTTCGTGCCATGCGAGCTGAGCGCAATACCGCCCCCTAACAGCAATGCTATGGCCCGCACCGTGGGATCGAAATGCGCGAACGCTGTCGCGGCGAGTACCGCACCCGCAGGCACACGAATGAACGTGTGGATCATGTCCCAAACAGAATCGATGGCGGGGATTTTGTCTGCAATGAATTGAACGACGTACAGCATTCCAGCCAGCACGATGATCCAGGTATGGCTAAGGTAGCCAAGATCGCCGGGCAGATGCACCAGGTTGAATCGCTGAAGTAGGCCAAGAGTAAGTACAGTGGCATACAGATTGATACCGGACAACCACGCCGAGCCCATGGCGAATCCTAAGGTTCCAAGGTCCATATCCCTATTCTTATAGATGCTGATATGGAATTCCGTATTGCAAGTACCAAACGCGGCCATAATCGGATATAATTACGGAGACTCCCAGGCGAGCCCCTGTTGCGCGGCGCCACTATTGAAACGGGCCTTGGCACCCCTGCGTCAATCGTCAGAATGAAAGGAGCTTAATCTTGAAGGTCTGGACACGCGAGTTTCTCAGCGAGTTCGTCCGCACTAAGCTCGACGGCTATCGTCTCATCGTGGTCTCGAACCGGGAGCCCTTTCAGCATCAGTACGTAAACGGACAGATTCAGTGCATTCAGCCCGCTAGTGGGATGGCCAGCGCGTTGGACCCTGTCATGCGGGCATGTGGTGGCGTCTGGATCGCCCACGGCAACGGTGACGCAGATCGAGAAACTGTAGACCGCTTTGATCACGTCGCGGTCCCGCCCGAGCATCCCGAATACACGCTACGGCGCCTTTGGTTGTCCAAAGAAGAGGAAGAAGGACACTATGCCGGTCTTTCAAACCAGGGGCTGTGGCCGCTGTGCCATGTAGCCTTCACGCGTCCTCTTTTCGATCCCGATCACTGGGAGATGTACCGCCTCGTGAACCAACGCTTTGCGGAAGCAGTGCTCGAAGAGGCAGGCAGCGATCCCACTTTCGTCTTCATCCAGGACTACCACTTCGCGTTGCTTCCCCGTATGCTGCGCAACGCCAGGTCAAATCTTGTTATCGCTCAGTTTTGGCACATCCCATGGCCGAATCGGGAAGTTTTCAGCTCATTTCCATGGCAGGAGGAAATTTTAGATGGACTGCTTGGCAACGACCTGCTCGGTTTTCACCTGCAGCATCATTGTCAAAACTTTCTTAGGACAATCGATTGTTCATTAGAAGCGCGCCTGGACGAATCTGGTTCGGAAATCTCGCGCGGAGGACATTCAACGCTGGTAAGGCCATTCCCGATCGGGATTGACTTCGATGATCACGTCGAGCTCACCGAATCCGATGAAGTAGCCAACCAGATGCGGCGCTGGCGCAAGGAGCTGTCATTAAGCGGCAGGCTATTGGGCATCGGCATTGATCGCTTGGACTACACAAAGGGAATTCCGGAACGCCTGCGCTCGTTGGACAGGCTGCTGGAAGAGGATCCCCAATACCGGGGCAAACTCATGTTCGTCCAGGTTGCCGTGCCGAGCCGATCCAGCCTGCCCGCCTACCGGCAGATCGAGCAGGAGGTCGATTATCTCGCCGCGCAGATCAATCGACGATGGGGGACAGCTTTATGGCGGCCCATTACTCTTTTAAAGAGACATTACACGGCGCCGGAGATGATTGCTTTACACCGGCTTGCGCAGTTCTGTGTGGTCACTTCGTTGCATGACGGCATGAACCTGGTAGCTAAAGAGTTCGTTGCCAGCCGCGTCGATGAAGAGGGCGCGCTGGTGCTGAGCAAGTTTGCCGGGGCAGCGTATGAGATGAAGGACGCTCTGCTCGTCAATCCCTTCTCGATTGAAGAGTGTGCCAATGCTTACCGTGAAGCATTACAAATGCAGGCTGATGAACGCAGGCGGCGCATGCGGAAGATGCGCGAAGCGGTAGAGCACAACAACGTTTACCGTTGGGCGGGCAAATTCCTTTCGGATCTCGCCAAAATCGAGTTTCCCGATCGAACTGATCAGGAGCCCTTGGAGGAGCCGGCACCCTCTGTTCTGGGGGTGGCAGTATGAGTTTGATGGAGCAGGTCCACTACCCAATAACGCTCCTCGACAATTTGGAAGTGATTGAAGAGCGTATCGCGTCTGCGCCTCGAGTTTCGCTGTTTGTGGATTTCGACGGCACGATTTCAGGAATTGTAGCGAATCCGGCAGACGCCAAGCTCGATCCAGAAATCCGCCCCGTTCTGAAAACGCTGAGTGCCCGCTGGGACTTCGATCTGTCGATCATCAGCGGGCGCGCGTTGGCTGACGTACGCGAACGCGCCGGGCTGAGCAATGTGATTTACGCGGGCAATCATGGGCTCGAGATTGAGTCTGACGCCGTACGTTTTCGCGAGCCGCAGGCGGAGGCGCTGCGTCGGGAACTGCGGTGCGTGCTGCTCCAATTAAAGCTTGCTTTGAGCGACACTGATGGCGTGGAGATCGAAGATAAAGGATTGACGCTAAGCGTCCATTTTCGCCGGGTCAGTGAACATTTGCGCGACTGGGTTCGGAATGTTACGCACAATACCGTTAGCCGCTCTCGTTCTTTTAGTTGCCGCGAAGGCAAGATGGTCCTTGAGGTGCGCCCACAAATTACTTGGAACAAGGGACATGCCGTCAAGTGGATCGCGCGGGAAGTGCTGCCCGCCGGCTCGGTGCCTATCTACATCGGCGATGACGTTACGGATGAAGATGGTTTCGCCGCGATTCCCGAAGGGATTACCATCAGAGTCGGGGGACCCACCGAAACTCAGGCGCAATATTTGCTGCCGGACGTTCCTGCGGTCGGACAGTTCCTCACCTGGTTAAATCACGCGAAACCGAATGCACTCGCAAATTCTCAGCGGGCTGGAAGATGACCCTCTCTGGTACAAAGACGCAATCATTTATGAAGTTCACGTCCGGGCTTTCTCGGACAAAAACGCCGACGGAATGGGTGACTTCCGCGGTCTTGCCGATAAACTAGATTACCTCGAAGATCTGGGTGTCACGACGATTTGGCTGCTGCCATTTTGCCCCTCACCGTGGAAAGACGATGGCTATGACATCTCGGATTTCAGGAACGTACACCCCGCGTATGGAACGTTGCGCGATTTCCAGAACTTTCTAAGAGAAGCTCACCGCCGCGGATTGCGCGTGATTACCGAGCTTGTCATTAATCACACCTCCGACCAGCACGATTGGTTTCAACGATCCCGAAAAGCCGAACCCGGCTCGCGCTGGCGGGACTTCTACGTCTGGAGCGATACACCAGAGAAGTACGCGGGTACGCGCATCATCTTTAAGGATTTTGAACCCTCAAACTGGAGCTGGGATCCGGTGGCGAAGGCGTACTACTGGCATCGCTTTTACTCGCATCAGCCGGACTTAAATTTCGATAATCCACTGGTTCGACGCGCCGTAATGCGGACACTCGAGTTCTGGGCCGAGATGGGTGTCGACGGTTTCCGGCTAGACGCCATTCCCTACCTATATGAGCGGGAAGGCACGAATTGCGAGAACCTTCCTGAAACGCATGCGTTTCTGAAGGAGTTGCGCCAACACCTCGATCAAACGTATCCCAACCGCATGCTGCTCGCCGAAGCCAATATGTGGCCGGAAGACGCAGTCGCCTACTTTGGCAATGGCGACGAATGTCACGTTTCTTTCCATTTTCCGCTGATGCCGCGCCTGTTTATGGCTTTGCGGCTCGAAGACCGGTTACCCATAGTCGAGATACTACGGCGCACGCCTCCAATCCCGGAAACATGCCAGTGGGCGATGTTTCTTCGCAATCATGACGAATTGACGCTTGAAATGGTGACGGACGAGGAGCGCGATTACATGTACCGCGTGTACGCGTCCGACCAGCGCGCGCGCATCAATCTCGGCATTCGCCGCCGTCTCGCTCCATTGCTCGGCAATGATCGTCCTCGCATTGAGGTAATGAATGCTCTGCTGTTCTCGCTCCCGGGAACTCCCGTCATTTACTACGGCGATGAAATCGGGATGGGTGACAACGTGTATCTTGGCGATCGGAACGGTGTACGTACGCCGATGCAGTGGAGTCCGGACCGGAATGCCGGGTTTTCCAGTGCCAATCCTCAGAAGCTCTATCTGCCCGTCAATATCGATCCTGCCTACCACTACGAATCGGTCAATGTGGAAGCGCAACAAGACAACCCACATTCGCTATTGAGTTGGATGAAGCGTTTGATTGCCCTCCGAAAGCAATACAAGGCGTTCGGGCGGGGTACGCTCGAGTTTCTCCAGCCCTCGAATCAGCGTGTTGCCGTATTTCTCCGACGGTATCAGCAAGAGACAATTCTCGTCATTGCAAATCTGTCGCGTTTTGCGCAACCAGTTGAGCTCGATCTGCACAAATATAGGGGTTACACGCCCGTCGAGATGTTCGGCCGAACGGACTTCCCGACCATTGGAGAGAGCTATTATCCCCTAACCTTGGGACCAAACTCGTTTTATTGGTTCTCGCTAGAGGAGCGCGCTGTTCCGGTCACAGTCCCGACGCCACGTCTGCGGGCGGGGTACCTCGGACTGCCGGTCGTCACGGCGCATGCGTTATCAAGCATCTGGGAACCAAGTGTTCGAGCGAACATCGCTAGTATTCTGCCGCCATTTCTGACGGCACGCGCGTGGTATCGGGGCAAGGATCGCCGCCTCCGTTCGCTCGAAGTTGTAGAGGTGATTCCCATTGTGCCGAACAAATTCGTAATTTTGCTGGTTCGAGCAGAGTATACGACCGGTGATCCCGAGACGTATGTCATGCCGGTCGGCTCCGCGCGGGGTGATGAGGCACAACTACTCCAGGACGAGCATCCCGAGGCGTTGATTGCGGAGGTTCGTGCCGGGGACGGCGCACGCGCGTTTCTTTATGGCGGAACTGTGAGCAGCGAATTTTCGAGCGTGTTACTCGAAGCGTTCGCGCGGCGCAAACGCTTCGTAGCTGAGACCGGTGTCTTGACAGCGGAACGAAATCGCGAGTTTCGTCGCTTATGGGGGCCGACACATCCGAACTTGGAGCCAACGCGCGAATCAACCGCACAATTTAACACTTCGATCAGATATGGCGATCGATTCGAGCTCAAGCTTCTGCGGAATGTAGAGCCTGGCCCAAACCCCGGCGTAGAAATGGGCCGGCTCCTCACTGAGCAACACCGCTTTCCAAATGCGACTCCCTTCGCGGGTTCGCTTGAATATACGGCGGAAACGGGTGAAGTGACTGCGCTCGCAGTTCTTGACGGGTTTGTTGCCAACGAGGGTGATGCATGGCGGCATACGCGCAATCACTTAACCGACTTTTTCGATCACGTGCCAAAAACAAGACACTCCAGAGCGGATGTCGAGAGTTCAGCGCCCACGAATATCTACGCACTGAGCTTTGTCTTGGCTGAGCCGCCGCAGATGGCGAAGGACCTCATCGGACCATATCTTTCGTTAGCGGAGACCATGGGCAAGCGGACTGCCGAACTGCATCTAATATTGGCGCAAGACAACGCCGATCCGGCTTTCACTCCGGAGCCGTTCAACGACTTCTATCGCCAGAGTCTCTATCACAGTTATGTCGGTCTAACGAGCCGGCGCTTTGAGTTTCTTAGGCAACGCTATTCAGACATGGCCGAAGAATTACGCGCGCTTGCGGCAAGCGTTCTCGAGCAGGAAGACGCCATCGTATCCAGATTTCGCGCCATCTTCGATCAGCGCGTCAAGTCGATGCGAACGCGGTATCACGGTCGGCTGCATCTGGGTCATCTGCTGGTCAGGAATCGCGACGTGGTCATGTTCGACTTTGAAGGCGATCCTAATCTACACCTAAGCGAGCGGCGGATCAAACGCTGTCCGTTGCGGGACGTTGCGAGTATGCTCCACTCCTTCGGGTATGCGGCTCAATCGTCAGTACGCCAGCTCATCTCAGGCGAGCGCAACGAAATGGCGGCTCTTCAGAGGCTCAGAGTATGGGGCCGCTTCTGGTACTCTCATGTGAGCGCCGCTTTTCTTCGTGGCTACTGGACCACCGCAAAGGGTGCCCCATATTTACCCGAGACGCCAGAGCACCAGCAGCTGCTGCTCGCTACCAATTTGCTTGAGCACGCGCTACTCGATATTCGTGCCGATATCAGCGACAAGCGGGAACTCGCCGGCATGCCCTTCAGGGTTATACTGCATTTGCTTGATGCTGAGGCGGAGCGAAGGATGTAGGTGATTTGGGCAGGTCACGATCACCTGCCCAACAGAGTTTATCGGGCTGCTGCCTTCGCCTTTTGGGCGACCGCCGTGCGAGTCACCTTTGTAGAGTGAGTTGCCTTGGCTTTGTGGACAGCGGTGCTGGAACCGTTGCGAGCTGCGTCAGTGTTTCCGTTCACAGCGGCATTGGTCCCATTACGAGGCGACCCGTTGGGGGTCAATTTCCCAAGCACCACCGAGCGCTTCGCACCGGTTGCCATAGGAACGTTCGAAGGCCGTGAATGTGCGGTCTCATAGGCCATGACCGCGAACGCGATGGCTTCTTTCGCGTCCACGTCGAGACCCACTTCGGTGGTTTCCATCACCGGGACCGCGTTCATGGCTTTGCGCAGCATGCGCATTAGGCTCGGATTGTGAGTTCCGCCGCCGGAAACGAAGATTTCATCAACGCGCATCTCCGGTAGGACAAAATTCCGCACTCCAAGCGCGATGCTTTCCGCAGTCAGCGCGGTGGCCGTCGCAATGAGATCCTCGCTGCTGAGCTCAGTATCGAGCAGCTTGCTTACAAATTCAGACCCATATTGCTCGCGACCGGCAGTCTTCGGGGGCTTTTGGCGGAAGTATTTGTCTCGAAGCAATTTCGCGAGCAGCTTCTGATCGATTTCGCCAGTTGCCGCAATTACGCCGTCGCGGTCGAACGTCTGCCGTCCCAGCGTGATTCGGGTCACGAGCTGATCGACCACCAGGTTGCCGGGACCCGTATCGAATGCAATCACGCGATCGGTGTTCGTGTTTGGAGGAATTGCGGTCAAGTTCGCGATACCGCCGATGTTCACGGCCACGCGCCCGCGCCCACGATGCCGAATCAACATGTAGTCCAGATACGGAACGAGAGGCGCGCCCTTTCCGCCTGCGGCCATGTCCCGCTCACGGAAATTCGAGATTACATCGATGCCCGTGCGCTCGGTGATAACACTCGATTCGCCAATCTGAAATGTGCTTGCGACTCTTTTCCCCAAGTACTGCGAGCCCTGTCCTTCGTGGAAGATAGTCTGGCCATGGCAACCAATCAGCTTGATGGAATCAAGAGGAATGCCGCCGCGCTCAGCTGTCTCTTCCAGCGCCTCGACGTATAACTCGCCCAGGAGGAAATTCAGGCGCGAAATATCTCCCGTTTGTGCGTTCGCGTTTGAAATCGCGACAAGCGCCTCACGGATGCTCTTTGGATAAGGGACTGAGTGACTCGTCAAGACGTTAACTTTCGCCTTGAAGCCGGAACCGGTGATGTCGATGATCGCTACATCAATTCCGTCGAGCGAGGTCCCGCTCATGATACCTGCTATTCTCATCTCTTTAGTAACTCTTGCTGCAAATCTTGCAGAATCTGCAATGCTTCCAGGGGCCGCAGTTCGTTGATACTCAACGCCCGCACCCGTTCGGCGAGCCCCTGGTTTACGGGCTCAAAAAGTTTAATTTGTAGGGGCGCGTTAGCGTCGCCCGGGGTCAACTCCTCGGTAAGAGAGCGTTCCCTCCTTTCATGATGCAATAAAACAGACCTCGCCCGCTCGATTACTTGCAGGGGGAGACCGGCCAAACGAGCTACTTCGATACCATAACTACGGTCTGCCGGACCGGGTTCGACCTTTCTTATGAATAAGATCTGGTCACCAAACTCTTTTACGGCGACGTGTAAATTTCTTACCCCTACTCGCTGTTCTGCTAGGTCCGTCAGCTCGTGATAATGGGTGGCGAATAGAGTTTTTGCCTTAATGTGGTCGTGAATGTACTCGACAACGGCCCACGCGAGGGCCAAACCGTCGTAGGTGGATGTCCCCCGGCCAATCTCATCTAGGACGATGAAACTTTTCGAGGTTGCGGTATTCAGGATGGCGGCTGCTTCCGTCATTTCGACCATAAAAGTGGACCGGCCACGAGCCAGATTATCCGCTGCGCCGATACGGGTGAAGACCCGATCTACGATCGGCAACAGGGCCGCTTCGGCAGGTACAAACGATCCCATCTGCGCAAGGATCAGAATCAGGGCCGCCTGGCGCAGGTATGTCGATTTCCCGCCCATATTCGGGCCGGTAATCACGTTTATATAATCTTTGGACGAATGTAAGTACAAATCGTTTGGAATGAAGCGGATTGCATCCCGTTCGGTCAGCTTTTCGATGACGGGATGGCGGCCGGCGTCGATTCTCATCTCCGCGGACTCTGAAAAATGCGGGCGATGATAGCGGTTTTCGACGGCCACTTGGGCGAGCGCAGCCGTTACATCTAACTTGCTGATGGTGCTTGCAGCAGCTTTGATCCCGGCGGCATGCGTGGCGGCGAAGGCTCGGATCTCTTGAAAAATTTCTTTCTCGAGCGTGAGCATCTGATCTTCCGCGGATAAGACTTTGGCCTCAAGTTCCTTGAGCTCGGGCGTCGTATAGCGTTCCGCATTCGCGAGTGTCTGTTTGCGTTCATAGGTCGAAGGCACGGACGCCAGATTCGCCTTTGAGATCTCAATGTAGTAGCCGAAGACGTTGTTGAAGCGGACTTTCAAGGACTGAATGCCGGTCGCGCCGCGTTCACGGCCTTCGATAGCGACGATGTACTGCCGGCTGTTCCGGCTGATATCGCGTAACTGATCGAGCTCCGGATTGAAACCGTCGCGAATGGCGCCCCCGTCAGCCAACGTAACGGGAGCCTCCTCAGAGATGGCGCCAAGGATTTTGTCGCGAAGTTCAGCGACGGGATCGATTTCGGAAGTCAGGGCGGAGCTCTCGAGCTGCTCAGTGAGCTTGGCGATGTGCGGCAGCTGCGCAAGCGACCTGCCCAGAGCGAGGAGATCGCGCGGCGAAGCTGTCCCGAGCGTCACTTTCGCGAGCAGTCGTTCCAAGTCCTGAATCGAGCTCAGCGCTTTACGAAGATCACCGCGAACCATGAGCTTGCCGCTGAGCTCGGCCACAGCATCGAGACGCGCTTCGATTTCCGCCTGGTCGCAGGAGGGGCGCAGTAGATTGCTCCGCAACAGGCGCCCGCCCATTCCGGTGCAGGTCTTGTCCAAGACATGGATGAGCGTGATCTCGCGGCTCTCACCAGCAAAGAGAGGCTGAAGCAACTCGAGGTTGCGAACCGTGGCGGCATCGAGGACCATGTAATCCTGGCGTTGGTAAAAGGCAGGGCGATTCAGATGGTCGAGCGCCGATTTTTGTGTGTCGCGGAGATAGTGAAGCACGGCTCCGCATGCTGCTGCTGCGAGAGGCTTGTCGCCGAGACCGCAGCCATCAAGCGAAAGAAGCCCGAAGGTTTCAAGGATCAGCCGGCCCGAGTAATCTCCTCCGAAGACCCAAGCGTCGAGAGGCGTCTCGAGACAAGGCGCTCCGATGGGATGCCCATCGGTGTGGAGAACCTCCCGGACGTTAAGCGTCTCAAGAGCCGCGACTGATTCGGACGCCTCAAGCTCCGTCGCGCGGAACTCGCCGGTCGAAAGATCGACATAGGCCAGACCGCTTCGGCTTGCCTTTGTAAAGACGGCACCCAGGTAGTTATTTTCGTGAGAACGGAGCAGGCTGGAATCGGTTGCGGTACCCGGCGTAACGATGCGGGTGACTTCCCGTCGCACCAGCTTTTTGCCCGGGCCGGCTTCTTCCATCTGCTCGCAGATTGCGACGCGATAGCCGCGCTGGATCAGACGGGAGATGTAACTGTCCGCAGCATGATATGGGACGCCGCACATGGGCACCGGCTCACCCCGCTCTTTGTTGCGCGCCGTCAGGGTGATTTCGAGTTCGCGCGCGGCGGTTACGGCGTCCTCAAAGAAGAGCTCGTAGAAGTCGCCTAGGCGGAACAGCAGGAGGGCGCCCGGCACTTGTTGTTTGGCGGCTTGATATTGCCGCATAAGCGGAGTGCTGGGATTGGGCGTCATTGCAACAAGCGCGATCCGTCGCTGCGCTCGGGGCTTGCTTTCGGTAGCTGCAAACTATGCGTAGAGCCCACGTAGCCTGATTGCGTTTGCAACACGATCGAGCGCCAGCATATAGGCTGCGGTGCGATTGTTTACAGCATGTTTAGCCGCGTAAGCAAGGACGTCGTTGAAGCTGGTCGTCATAATTTGCCCGAGCTGCTCATTCACCTGCGCCTCAGTCCAAAAATATCCCTGGCGGTCCTGCACCCACTCGAAATAAGAGACCGTAACGCCTCCAGCGTTTGCCAGAATATCGGGAATCACAAAGACTTTCTTTTCAGCCAGGATGGAATCGGCGACAAAGGTGGTGGGGCCGTTTGCTCCTTCGCAGAGGACTTTGGCTTTGATACGGTCGGCGTTTGAGGAAGTAATGACATTCTCGGTTGCGGCCGGGATCAAAACATCGCAATCGATGAGCAGAGCTTCGTACCGATCGACTTCTTCCGCTTCGGGAAAACCGTTAATGGATCCGGTTTCGAGGCGATGTTCTATAAGCGCGTCGATATCGAGCCCGTGAGGATTGTAGACTGCGCCGTCATATTCAATGATGGAAATTATCTTGAACTGCTTGCGGGCCATGAGGCGAGCGGCCATGGCGCCGACATTTCCGAATCCCTGAATGACAACACGGGCGTTCTCGGGCGGAAGGCGCAAACGCTTCAGCGCCTCAAGGGTGACGATCATGCAACCTCTGCCGGTGGCTTCATGCCGCCCGTGTGAGCCACCGAGTTCCAACGGCTTGCCGGTTACGACGGCCGTGACGGTGTGGCGCTTGTGCATGGAATAGGTGTCCATGATCCAGGCCATCGTTTGCTCGTTTGTATTCACGTCGGGAGCGGGGACGTCACGCTCAGGGCCGATGAACTCCAGAATCTCCGCGGTGTAGCGGCGAGTGATGCGCTCTAGCTCCGCTTCACTAAGCAGATGCGGCTCACAAATGACTCCGCCTTTGCCGCCGCCGAACGGAATATTGACGACCGCGCACTTCCATGTCATCCAGGCCGCAAGGGCGCGAACTTCATCGGCCGACACATCAGGCGCAAAGCGAATGCCTCCCTTCGCCGGACCTCTGGCGATCGAATGCTGAACGCGATATCCGGTAAAAAGCTCAATGCGACCGTCGTCGAGGACTACAGGGAAATTGACGGTCAGTTCCATGGCTGGCGTGCGTAACACCTTACGCATCCCATCATCGAGCTTCAGGAGCTCGGCGGCTTCATCGAAGCGATGGGCAGCCGATTGCCACGGATTTATTTCCTGGTCGACGGACAGGGTCGTTTCCAAGAGCATTCAGACGTCTCCTCATGAGGTTGACGTTTTGGCAAGCCGCGCGGGTCCAGTGTTCGAGCGCGCGGATATGTGCCGGGACGGAGCCTCCGCTTTTAGCGTGTCAGAAGCGACGCCAGCTTGCAACATTCCTTTTCTGAACAAACGCGCAAACAATCGCGTCTGTTTGGACGTCTCTTTTAACGAGGTCTCTTTAACGAGGAAAGCAGCAGCTCTATGACACCCGACGAACGTAAGATGTTGAGCGACTTGGCTGATAGAATCGCGCAAACACCGCCGCCGCCAAGAGATCCGGAAGCTGAGGAGTTGATTCGCAAGCGGATCGGCTCGCGGCCGGACGCACTGTACCTGATGACTCAGACGGTATTAATCCAGAACCTGGCGCTTCAACAAGCGCAGGAGCAAATCCAGCAGTTGCAACGTGGAACACAGCCTAGTTCCGGGTCGGCCGGAGCGAGCTTCCTGGGACAGCAGATTGGCGCGCGAGCATCTGCTCCGGCTTACTCGACGCGCCAGCAGCAATATGCGGCACCGCCGCCGCAATATGCTCCGCCCAGTCCAGCGGGGCCGAGTCCAAGCGGCGCTCCGAGCTTTTTGCGTGGCGCTGCGCAGACGGCTGCCGGAGTAGCGGCCGGAGCACTGGCATTCGAGGGAATCCAGGCGCTGTTTTCACATCCTGGCTATGGAGGCGGAGGACTCGGGGGGTTTGGAGGTCCAGGACTGATGGGCGGCACTCCAGGAGAAACCGTTATCAACAATTATTACGATACGCCGGGCGGGGGTGATGTGAGCGGTGGTCCAGGAAATGACGTCTACGCGCCAGACGATACAACCAATTTCGACGACCCGAGCAATATGCAGGATGTCAATGATTCCTCGCAGTTCGATGACTCGGGGCCATACGAGGATAGCTCGGATTTCGGCGATAGCGGAGGCGGGTTTGACGACGGTGGCGGCGGGGATAGTTTCGTTTAAGCGGAAACCGGTACCTACGGCCTTGAGACCGAGAAAGCTGTCGCTGGAGAGAGATCTGTCGCTACGCTCCGGGCTCGACTTGCAGTTCAACTTTGTTTGATCGGTCGAGGTAGTGTTGGCGGCTTTCGACGATCATTTTTCGGACCTCGCGAGGACCGCCCCAGCCTTTCATTTGCGTATGGACGTTTTGTAGCTCTTTATAGATGGAAAAGAAGTACTCGATCTCTTTGATCGAATGCGGAAAAACCTGATCGATGGTGTGGATGCTGTCGAAGCGGGGGTTGCGGTTCGGTACCGCTAATACCTTCTGATCCTTCTTTTGGTCGTCAAGCATATGTAAAATGCCGACCGGCCGCACGTCCATCAGGCAGCCTGTGAAACTTGGCTCATCGACGAGGACGATGACATCGAGTGCATCATCGTCCAGGGAGAGAGTGCCGGGAATAAACCCGTAATCGCCCGGGTAGTGCATGGGCGAATAAAGGGCGCGATCCAGCCGGAAGACACCCAGCTTTCCATCGTATTCGTACTTGTTGACCGAGTTCTTTGGTATCTCGATGATCGCGCGGACAACTTCCGGGCAGTCGGGGCCTGGATCGATGTCATAGAGTTTCACGCGTTCACTGTAGCAGAGGCGCAAAGGCGAGATGCGCTGATGCGAAACTCAGGAACATGGCGAAAAAAGTTCGATGGGGTGTGCTCGGCGTTGCCAATATTGCGACGAAAAAAGTCATTCCGGCAATGCAGAAGGGAGAGCGGTCGGAGGTCGTGGCGATTGCGTCCCGCAGCGCCGACCGGGCGCGCCAAGCCGCGGAACAGTTGGGTCTTGCGAAGGCGTATGGCTCGTATGAGGAGCTCCTGGCTGATCCGGAGGTTGAGGCGATCTATAACCCACTGCCCAACCATTTGCATGTGCCGTGGTCAATTAAGGCGGCGGAGCAAATGAAGCATGTTTTATGCGAAAAGCCGATTGCGCTTTCCGTAAAGGAAGTAGAGAGCCTGATTCAGGTTCGCAACAGAACGGGCGTCAAAATCGGCGAGGCGTTCATGGTGCGCACGCATCCTGAGTGGCTGCGGGCGCGTGACATTGTCAGGAGCGAAGAAATCGGTGAGCTGCGAGCGATTATGAGCCCGTTTAGCTATTTCAATCGCGATCCGAAAAACGTAAGAAATATTCTGGAGTTAGGCGGCGGCGGTTTGATGGATATCGGATGCTATCCGATCACGACGTCGCGTTTTCTCTTCGGGCGTGAGCCGGTGCGTGTGGCCGGCGTGATCGATCGCGATCAGGAAATGAAAGTGGATCGTTTGACGTCGGCGATTTTGGATTTCGCGCCCGGGCAGGCGGTTTTCACGTGCAGCACGCAACTCGTGCCGTTTCAGCGCATGCAGATTATGGGCACGCGCGGGCGCATCGAGATTGAGATTCCGTACAACATCCCCCCGGACCGCCCTAGCCGCATTTTTGTGGATGACGGATCAGAGTTGGCGGGAGATAGCGCGCGGGTTGAGGAAATTCCGGCGTGCGATCAGTACACGGTCCAAGGTGATCTCTTCTCGCAAGCGATTCAGGAGGGTGGCGACGTGCCTGTTTCACTTGAGGACGCACACGCCAACATGCTAGTGATTGAAGCCGTGTTCCGCGCAGCAGAGAGCGCGCGTTGGGAACGGGTTTAATCCGTGGATTGGCAGTGGCGCAAAATCAACGTGCTCGTCATCTAAAAGTGGAGGTAGCACCTGAGTGACAAGACGGAAATTGGGAAATTCGGGATTGGAAGTCTCTCCATTGGCTTTTGGCGGAAACGTTTTTGGCTGGACTGTGGATGAAACGGCGTCGTTTCGATTGCTCGACGCGTTTGTCGACTCCGGATTCAATTTGGTCGATACGGCGGATGTTTATTCTAAGTGGGCTCCCGGGAATAAGGGCGGAGAGTCGGAAACCATTGTCGGCAAGTGGCTGAAGCGAAGCAGCAAGCGCGAGAAAGTGACCATCGCGACAAAGCTCGGAATGGAGATGGATCCGGACAAGAAGGGACTGTCCAGACGCTATATTTTCCGAAGCGTGGAGGATTCGTTGACACGCCTGCAGACCGACCATATTGATCTCTATCAAGCACACACGGATGATTCGCAGACGCCGCTCGAAGAGACTCTGCAGGCGTTTACGGAATTGATAAATCAAGGGAAAGTCAGGGCCATTGGGGCTTCCAATTACAGCGCCGAACGGCTTTCTGAGGCCCTCAAAGTGAGTCGAGAGCAGGAATTAGCCAGGTACGAAAGCGTGCAGCCTTTATATAACTTGTACGATCGAGCTGAATATGAGGCGAAACTGGAGCCACTCTGCGAGGAAAAGGGACTGGGAGTGATTCCTTATTTTTCGTTGGCCAGCGGATTTTTGACCGGCAAGTACAGGTCAGAGGCGGACGTATCGCAGAGCGCTCGCGCGCAGATGGTCAAGAAGTATTTGAATGAGCGCGGATTGCGGATCCTGGCGGCGTTAGATCAAGTCGCGAAGCAATATGATTCGACTCCCGCGCAACTTTCGCTGGCGTGGCTGATGGCGCGTCCAACCATTACCGCTCCAATCGCGAGCGCGACCAATTTAGAGCAGTTGAACGATTTGATCCAAGCGACTGAGCTCAATTTAGACCACGCGTCAATCGATCTGTTGAATCGCGCGAGTGAGATGTCGGGAGAAGCACGAGCTTAACCGGAAAGGGTTCTTGCATGCGCGCTCGCTCATACTGAAGGAGGAATGACGAACCCCCGAATTGATGCCTTCGCTCTGATTGCCGCAGTGATCGCGGCCGGTTTGGGCCCGATTTTGTTAACCGGGCCGGCAGCGTGGGTCAACAGCATTGCCGGGATTAGTCTGCTGTTGATACTGTTCGCCTATGACCGGGAGGGTTACCGGTCTGTGTCCCAGAGTCTGGCTTTTTCTGCGGTATGCGGATTCTCTTTGGTGCTTGCGGCTACCGGGCTTCGCTTTTGGTTCGTGCAAAACGAATGGGCTGGACCCGGTGTACGGTCGGGGATTGATCATTTCACGGCTCAGTGGCTGCCGTTGACATGGGTGTGCGCCACGATCGTGTTTTGGGCAATCGACCGGACACGAATGAGCAGTCGCGAAGGCGCTGGGGGCGAAACCGGACGTGAGGCTGTCAGACGCGTTCGAGGGAGCAGCTTGAGCATTGCCGGCGAGCCCACACCGATTCGTCGTGCGGAGGTAGTGAGGGAAGAAGCGCGTGTGACGCCTGCTGCGCCAGCGACCCCGGTTTCGGTTGTGCAAAACGAAGTTGGACCTGTGGCTGCGTCCGGAGCCACGGCCACATCTGGACCTGGGTCTATGTCGGGAGTTGGGGTGCCACCTGGATCCACGCCAGCAGCGGCGCCAGAGATAGTGCCACAAGGTAGTGTCCCAGTTCGGCCGCTAAAAGAGGCTATGGTGTACGTGGGTCTGGTTGGCGAAGGTTTGAACGTGATGCGCTCGGTCAAAGCCGAACATCTGGGGCGCAATTACTACCGAATTATCGAATCGATGCCCGAGGGAGAAAGGTGGGAGTATGGTCCCGGGCAAATCGTGCGATGCGAGAAGAAAAAGCTTTCGAGCGGTAAGGCGCTGGTAGCAGTAGAAGAGGCGCCGCGGAAGACCTAAGTGCCCTGGAAAGCGCTATGAACTAGTCGTAGCGCAGGGAAACGAGCGGGTCGACGCGGGTAGCGCGTCGTGAGGGTAGATAGCACGCGGACAGGCCGACGAACGTGAGAATCACGATGACGGCTAGCAGGGTAAGAGGATCGTATGCCGTTACACCGTAGATTTGACTTTTGAGGAGGCGGGTTAAAGCGAACGCAGCCACTAATCCAATGCCGACACCCATCACGATGAATCGCATGCCGCCCATCATGACAAGACCTCGCACGCTACGGGCCGAGGCACCGAGCGCCATACGAATGCCAATTTCGCGGTGTTGCTGCGACACAGTATAGGAAACGACGCTGTAGACGCCTACCGTCACGAGAATTAAGCCTACGCCGGCGAACACCGAAAAGAGCTGCAGGCCAAAGCGCGGCTGTGCGTACTCAAAGGTATCAAGCGCCTCGTCCATCGTACTCGTCTGTTGCGGCAAGACACTTTTGTCCATAGCGAGCACCTCAGCTTCCAGAGCTTTTGTCAAGACTTTGGGATTTCCGGCTGTACGCAGATACGCAATAAAGCCGCCGTAGCTCGACAGCGTGTAGGGTGCGTAGGCTTCGGGTACAACGTCCTCCCGCACTCCATGGTTCTTAATATCGGATGACACGCCGATAATTTCGAACCACGGATTCGCGATAGGTTCGGGAGCCTGCTCGAGACCGGTTAGCCTAATTCGTCTCCCTATTGGGTCCTGCCCAGGGAAAAACTTCGTTGCCAAGGTCTGGTTGACGATCGCCACCTTACGTTTGCCAGCAATATCGGCCTGGGTCAAAAATCTGCCCTTCATCAATCTCGCACCAACCGTGGTGAAGAAGGGCGGGTCGCAAAACGCCATTTGACCGGTCCACTTCTCGGAATGCGTGGTACCGGCAGCCTCAAAATCGGTGTTGAAGCCGCCGAAGGGCGGGAAATCGAGAGCTCCGGAAGCACTCACAACACCGGGAAGGGCCTGGACGCGAGCAATCAGTTCCCGCAAAAAACGGGATTGCTGGTCCGCAGTTTTGTACTTCTTGCCCAGGAAGACTTGAGTGGTCAGCAGTTTTTCGGGCCTAAGCCCCAACTCGGCCTGGCGCTCGAGAAAGAAGCTGCGCATCAGGAGTCCTGCACCCGTTAACAAAACTAACGAAAGCGCCACTTCAGAGACGATCAGTACGTTGCGGAGGCGGCCTCGCCGAAACCCGCTGTTTCCACGTCCACCGGCTTTTAGCGGCTCACTCAAATTGCGGGCGAAGGAGCCCAGAGCAGGTGCCAAGCCAAAGATCAGAGCAGTAGCGATTGCAACAAGCGCGGTGGCAGCGAGAACACGCAAGTTGAGGTGGATATCAGCCTCATCGGGAAATGTGAACTTGGGTAGTGCCGCGATCAGGATTTTCAGACCGCCCCAGGCAAACAGGCAGCCGGCTGCCGCCCCGATTAGCGCGAGTAAGACACTCTCCGTCATCAATTGGCGGACGATTTGTACGCGCCCTGCACCGAGCGACGTTCGAATCGCAAACTCCTTCTCACGCGCAGTCGCCTTTGCAAGTAGGAGATTTGCCACATTGGCGCAGGCTATCAAGAGCAGGAGGCCTACTGCAGCCAGCAGGGTGTATAAGGTATCGCGGAATTTACCAACCACGTTGTCGATTAGCAGTTGAAGGCGGACATCGAACTTCTTCGGATATAGCTTCGGATACACCTTTGAGAGCCGTTGTGCCAGGATCGCGACATCCGGCTGAGCGGTTTTTTGGGTCAGCCCCGCTTTCAAATGCCCCAGCAGGAGAAAGAAGGAGGCGTTGGGATCAGTGTCCCCGCGATCGACCGTTGTAGGAATCCATAAGTCCGCACCCCACCAGGCAAAACGTCGCGGCATCACACCGATGAGCGTCATCGGCTTCTCGTTCATTGTGAATGTCTTTCCGACGATAGTCGGGTCGCCGTTGAAGGCCCGCTGCCAAGCCTTCCAACTCAAAACGAACACAGGCGGTGCACCCGGCTTGGCGTCAGATGGAGTCGCGGCACGCCCGAGCAAGGGAGCGACCCCGAGGAACTGGAAGGTATTGCCCGTTACAGTGGCGCCGTCGAAAGATTCTGGGGCAGTTCCGTTCCTGGTCATGAGCACGCGGTCGCGGCGAACCCCGATGGAGCGATCAAAGATATGGTTCTGCTGTTGGTAATCCAGGAATTCGGGTGGAGAGAAGAATTGGCGGCCGAAGGGGTCCTTGCTGGCGGAATCGTGTATTTCGATTGCCATCAGTCGCTGGCCGTCGGTATAGGGGAATGGCTCGAGCAGCACGTTGTCAATAACGCTGAAAATAGCGCTGGTCGAACCGATACCCAAGGCAAGGGCGATAACGGCCGTGGCAAGGAAGCCTCGATCCTTGATCAGCGTGCGCAGGCCAAAGCGCGCGTCTTGCAGAAGCCAATGCATGACGCAATTACGTATTTGGCGGGCACAGGTCTTCAAATGAATTTCTAAACTGTCTATCACGGCTCAGATCGCTGATAGAGGAGCCATTACCGCCGGCTAACCTATCGAAAGCGCGCTAACGCTGACTAAATTCGGCCGATCCTCGATGCCTGGTGGGTGCAGGGAGTGGTAGATCGCCGGGCTGCCCATGGATCGCAACGCCTCTATGGCTCGGAACGGCTGGTCGGTATCTAGCGAAGTTCTGACGAGGAAAGAAGCAGTGGAATAGCTTTGGCGGGAGTGGTAGTTTCAGCTCGTGCATTGACGAATATCGCTTCCACGGTGTTCACGACATCGCCAGTTTCCTCTGCAATACATAGGTGCGAATCTCTAAATCGAGCTTGCCGGTGTTTTGCGACTGATCTGTCGCGTCTATATTGAACGCGGCCAGATACGCGCTACGAGATTGCGGGTCCAAATAGAGGTGGCTGAGAAAGCCATTTTGGTTTCCGCCATGCCCGATGTAGAGGCCGCCGCCCGAAGATCTGAATATCCATGGAATAGTTGGATAGCGGCAGCATCGTCGCTGATTAAAAGGAAGGTGCTTCCCACAATGCCGTTGTTTTCGAGTCCGGCGAAGTAAAAAATCGCGAAATGCTGATGGCGGTGCGATAGAAGCGGCCGACGAACAGCAATGCTGTACAGGAAGTGTCTTCTCGTCGCATCATCGATGCTCATAACGCCACATGTTACTGAAGTCAGGAAAATGGAAACCGGTAACGCTGCGGGATGGACGGCTGTCTAACTGATAGGCTCTATGGACTTCAGATTCGTCTCGTTGGGCTTCTTTATATTGGCCGTTATTTGCCTTCCCGTATGGCCGTACAGCGCGAACTGGACCATCTATCCGAGCGTGTTTTGCTTCTTTATCGCCGTGCTTACGTTTCTCGTGAATCTGTTTGGGAAACGTGGCAGTAGTGTCTGGAAGGGAAAGGGCCAGGGATAGGGCGTTGATCGGACTTGCACTAGCGTGTTGGTCGCGCGACCGCTACATCAACTCAAGCGTTGTCGAGACGGATGCTTTGCCCCAAGCGAGCGTAAGCGTGAGCGTGTTGCCCGACTGCTTCGTAAGTGTGATTGTGAATTGTTCGACCGGCGAGGATACAGGTTTCACCGGCAGCTCGACGCGGCCGACATCCTTTGATTGATCGTACTTAAACGCGCCCCATTGGTCGGCAACTTTGTTGACGATCAGCGTCCATTTGTCGGCCTGCGGAATCGCAAATAGCGAGTAGCTGCCCGCTGGAAGCTCGAGCGTGTTCGCGATCTTCACACTTGTGTTCGTTGTGAGTTTAGTCGCTTCATCCGCACCTAATCGCCAGACCTGGCCGTACGGCGCGACTTCTCCACCCACTTGGCGACCCTTCAAGTATGGCCGGCCGTAGCTGATCGTGATCTTTTTACCGTTGAGGTCTAGTGAAACGGTTTCGTGAGGACTGGCACGCTTTTGGGCCTGTGCGACGGCACAGGTGAGGAGAGAGCAAACTGCCGTGAGCATAATTGCGGATCTACGAGTCATGTGTCCATTTATGTCACAAATGAGAGCCGGATGGAATTCGTTACGAACAATTCCTTAGCTTGGCGGCGTTCTTAGGACGCAAATCAGGAACGCGCTGGCGTAATATGCCGACCGTCTCGCTCTGGCACCTTCCCCACGTGAAGCGATCGATATCGGCGACTCCAGTGATAGCGCGGTCGAGTGCGGTTTCGCCATTGGGCAGCGTCGCGCGGGCAATTCGCTCCATGGTCGAGCAGAATGCGAACGATGCCGGTATAACCGTAACCGGCTGCCATCATCAACGGCGTTTCGCCGTGCCCTCCCGGGAGATTTACGTTCGCGCCGTTGTTCAGAAGCGCGAGAACGGAGCGGGGTTGGTCCTTGTGGATGGCGTGCATCAGAACAGTCCAATCGTTCACGCCGCAAGTGGTGTTGGGATCGGCGCCGTTCTTCACGAGAACGAAAACGGCTTCAGCTTGACCGAAACGCGCGGCCCACACAAGAGCACGTTGGCAATCCGCAAGTGAGGGATGTTGCGTCAGCAGGCGATGTAGTTCAGCCAAATTGCCGTGAACAGCGGCTTTACCCAGAGGATCGTCAGGATGCGGGGAACAGCCGGCACAAATCAGAATGGACGCGGTGCCCAGAATCGATATGTAAAGTTTGTGCATGCTTCAAGAATACGGGGCCTACTCTGGGTTGTAAAGTCCTTTGTAATAATCAATACGCGAGTCCTAGAAGTACTCCCGGGCTCATCTGAGTACCGCCGTATAGCGTAAGAAAGGCGAATACTGGGGTTAGGGGAAAATCTTATGAAAAAAGGTATTGCATTGGGCTAGTACCCGTGCGAGGATCGATCCAGTGGTTTAAAGAAGCCAAAAGTGGTCGGAAGTGGCAGAAGAGAACGGTCTTACCAGTACCGCGACGCCGGTCGAAGCCCCTCGTGGCTTCTTCAGTGCTCGTGTGGACGAAAAAGGCCGGCTGAAATTGCCTGCGGCCATTACGCAATACTTGGGAGCACTGGGGGAGAACAAAGTATTTGTCACGACGCTAAATGGGTCTACAGCAAGAATTTACCCCATTTCTGCGTGGCTGCAAACAGAAAACTTGCTCGAAGAAGCGGGCGAGGATGCTCCGGTTCGGGAGGATGTGGCGTTTATCGCGTACCACTTCGGCGCGGATTCCGAGATCGATCCGCAGGGCCGCGTCTTGGTTCCGACGGATTTGCGGCGGGCCTTGAAGATCGAAAACGAGCAGGTTTATCTGCGTTGTTTCAAGCAGCGGATCGATGTAATTGGGCGCGAGGTTTACGAGCAGCGGCTGGCCAAGGCGATGGAAGGGCTCGGCGAGAAGGTGCAGACGCTCGAGAAGCAGGGACTGCGGTAGCGGCTATGTATGGGTGCAGAGCACAAAAGTGCAAAGCACAGCGACGCAGAGGGCCGGGATTTCGAGCCACAGAAGTGGCACTATCCGGTGATGTTGCAGGAATCGCTCGAGTATCTCGCGATTCGGCCGGATGGAATTTATGTAGACGTGACAGCCGGGCTCGGCGGACATACGCAGGTGATCGCCGAACGGCTGGACAGCGGACTCGTGATTGCGTGCGACCGGGATACAGAATCGCTCGCGATAGCGCGCGCGAGGACGACCAGCCGAGCGGAGCGGATTCGTTTTTTTTACGGACCATTTTCAAAGTTTCCTCAAGGGTTGGAGGAGAACGGCATTGAGCTGGTGGATGGGGTCCTAGCGGATCTGGGGGCCAGCCGTTATCAGTTGAGCAGCGCCGAGCGCGGCTTTTCATTGATGGAGGACGGGCCCCTGGATATGCGAATGGATCGCAGTCAAAGTGTCAGTGCCGCAGATTTAGTGAACGAACTGCCTGAAAAGGCTCTCGCCGATTTGATTTATCAGCTCGGTGAAGAAAGGAGGTCGCGAAGAATCTCCAGAGCAATCGTTCGCGCCCGGCCGATTTTGACGACGGGCCGTTTGGCGAAGGTCATCGAAGAGGCCGTGCCGCGAACGGGGAGAATTCATCCTGCAACGCAGACTTTTATGGCGCTGCGGCTGAAGGTAAACGAGGAGTTGGAGGAGCTAGAAACATTGCTTCGGATGGCACCGGAGCGAATACGGCCAGGCGGGCGGTTCGTCGTATTGACGTTCATGTCGTCTGAGGACCGGAAAGTAAAGCAAGCGTTTCAGTCGCTTGCCCGGGGAGGACGCGCGAGGATCCTGACCAAACACGTCGTCAGGCCGAGCGAGGAAGAGATTGCGGAGAATCCGGCGTCACGCAGCGCGAAACTGCGGGCGCTGGAATTGCAATAAAGCTGGCTTAGAGCAAAAGAGGGAGCATGGCGTCACTAGCAAGTTTCGTGAATCGTTTCGTGGGTGTAAGTGAACTGGCTGAGGTGCGGCCGGCAGTGTGGACGCGAGCAGATTCGTGCCGATTGCGGCCGATTGCGAACGAGGACGTATTTCTGTTCGTAAAGCGCATCGACAATACTGCCGTCGTCCGGGCGGCCGACCCGTTGGCGCGGCGTGCACGGAGCCGCTCTGTGGCGACCGGTTTTGTCGCGGCCATGCTAGTGATTGCGGGCTTGGTGCCGTCGGCATACAACACGATGGCCGGCTTCACGATGCAGAATCTCGAGCAGGAACAAGAAAAGCTGAAACAGGAGCGGGCGGCGTTGGACCTGGATGAGGCCAAGCTGCTGAAGCCGGCGCGACTGGTGCAATTAGCGAAATCGCTGAAGATGATGGAGCCGGTGCCGCAGCAGGTCCAATATCTGGATAGCAAGGCTAAGAACGATGCGCGAAACCGTTTGCCGGGTGCAAGTCAGGAGATAGGGGCGCGTTAAATGCACGTCGGTTGCATCGGTTCGGGCTCCGTGCCGACCTGGGCAGCGGTAGAGAAGAAATGGATATGGAAAGGCCGCCGTTTGCGCCGTTAACCAAATCAACGCAACGGTTGTTAAACACAGGGCTCATCCTATGCGGATGGGCCTTTATTATTCTGTTGCGGTTATTCGATCTGCAGATCTTCGCGCATGATCGCTACGTAAAGCTCGGCGAATCGCAGCAGGAAAAATTGGAAGTTATGGAGGCGCCCCGGGGCGCAATCCTCGATCGCAATGGGAACTATCTGGCGATCAGCTCGCCATCACAATTCGTGGTGGTGGATCCGCAGCGTATCCCGAACAAGGAGATTGCTGGAGCACTGTTGGCTCGGATTCTCGGTTTAGACGCGGCGAAGTTACAAAAGGATCTGGAGGCGGCAGCGGCGTCAAAATACCGTCACGGATACTTTGTTGTTGATCCACACGTCTCGAACGAGAAAGCAGAGACGCTGCGAGGCATGAAACTCGATTGGCTCGAAATCCGGCAAGGAAGGCTGCGCAGCTATCCGAACGGGCAGCTGGCGGCGCATGCAATTGGCAATGTGGGCGCCGACGGCAGGGGTGCGGCGGGGGTGGAACTCAAGCTGGATAAGGAACTAGCGGGGAAACCAGGGCTGCTGCGACGCAAGATTGACGTAAAACAGCGCGCCTATGCAGCGGAGATCGACAGAATGCCGACGGTTGGGAAGAATGTCGAGCTAACGATCGATAGTCAACTGCAGCAAGTGGCGGAAGAAGCTTTGAAGGCATCCGTCATTAAGAACCATGCCGCGCATGGGAGTGTCGTGGCAATGAACCCGAAAACGGGCGAGATTTTGGCCCTTGCAAATTACCCGACGTATGATCCAAACGAACGACTGCATTACGGTGAGCCGGCGCGCGGCCGCGAGGATTCAGCGGTAGTAGCGCCATTTGAGCCCGGCTCGGTGTTTAAAGTAATTACCTTGTCCGCTGCGCTTGAGACAACGCGGCTGCGTCCGGAGACGATTATCAATTGCGGAAACGGCTCAATGACTATCTTTGGGCGCGTAGTGCACGATCACAAGTCGTATCCGGCATTGTCAATGGAAGATGTGCTTGCGAAATCAAGCAACATCGGCGCGATTCGGATCGGCATGACGGTCGGGACGAAAAATTTGTATGAGTACATCCGCCGGTTCGGGTTTGGTCGCCGCACAGGAGTCGAACTGCCGGCGGAAGCACCGGGGATGGTACGCCCGCTAGCGCGATGGCAGCCGACCTCAATAGGCTCCGTGCCGATGGGTCACGAGATCAGTGTCACTTCCGTTCAACTGGCCCAGGCGGGCAGCGTGATTGCAAACGGCGGATTCCTTGTGCGCCCGCATCTGGTGGCGTGGAAGCAGGCTCCGGGAGGCGCGAGAGAGACGGCGAAATATCCATGGCCGGTCCGCGTACTGCGGCCGGAGAACGTAATGACAATGCGAATGATGATGCATCGCGTGACGATGCCGGGCGGCACGGCGCATACCCTACATATTTCTGGCTACACGCTGGCCGGCAAGACTGGGACTGCGCAGATCTACGATTTCGCTCATCGCGTTTACACCCACAAATACAATGCCTCATTTTTGGGGTTTGCGCCAATGGCAAATCCAGCCATCGTGATTGTCGTGACGGTGACAGGAACCACAGGCTTGGCGGGTTACGGGGGCACGGCGGCTGGACCGGCATTCGAAACGGTGATGGCGACAGCATTGCGATTGATGGACGTTCCCAGAGATGTGCCACAAGAGATTGAAGCTGAGGAACTGGCTGCAGAAAAGAAGAAAGGAAAGTCTAAGGACAAAGACATTGACGACCTGCCACTGGCCGAGCTCAGTAATCCACCAACACCCGAGGAGTTAAAGCAACAAGCGGCCGACAATGTGGATTCCGATTCAGCTGGCGTTCAAACAGTGGCTTCAACTGGCCCGACGGTGCCGAGGTTCATCGGCGAAACAGTAAAGCGAGTCATGCAAGAGGCCACCGAGAACGGCATTGACGTGGACATGCTTGGCGAAGGTCTCGCGCGAGAGCAAACCCCGGCGCCCGGCGCTGTTCTGAATCCGGGCGAACACATACAGGTGAGGTTCGCGCGGTAGCTAGCGCGACCCGCGATGGAGCTGAAATGTGTGCTGGTAGGAATCCCGGTGATCTCGAACGTACCGCCCGGATTGCTGGATGCAAACGTGCAGGGACTCGCTTACGACAGCCGTAAGGTGGAACCAGGGTACCTATTTTTTGCATTCACGGGAGCGAAGGCGGATGGCGCGCAGTTCGCGAATGCCGCCATGCAAAAAGGAGCCCTTGGGGTGGTGAGCGATCGTCCGAGTCCGGGCGGATTCAACGGCACGTGGCTGCAGGTGGTGCACGGGCGGCAAGCGCTTGCGTCTGCTTCAAGGAACTTCTATGAGAAGCCGGATGAACGGCTGGCGGTGACAGCGGTGACCGGCACGAACGGGAAGACGACCAGCACGTCTCTGATTGACGCAATGCTGCGCGCTGCGGGAAAGACGACTGCCTTGATAGGGACGATTGAGTATCACTTGGCGGGCCGTGTCCTTCCGGCGGTGAATACCACGCCAGAATCGCTGGACTTGTTCCGGATGTTTCACGACCTGGAGCAAATGGGCGGAACACACGCAACGCTCGAGGCGTCGTCGCACGCCTTGGATTTGGGGCGCATCTATGCGATGGAATTTCATACTGCTGGGTTTACGAATTTCACGCGCGACCATCTGGACTATCACCACACCATGGAAGCGTATTTCGCCGCAAAACAGTTGCTATTTAAACCGCGCACCGGGCCTCCGCCACGCTTCGCGGTTTTGAACGCGGATGACGAGTGGGGGCG
This sequence comes from Bryobacteraceae bacterium, assembly GCA_045807905.1. Classification (GTDB taxonomy): domain Bacteria; phylum Acidobacteriota; class Terriglobia; order Bryobacterales; family Bryobacteraceae; genus Bog-105. The sequence continues at coordinate 61,402 of JBJMGM010000098.1, forward strand.
GCGCTTGGAACTGGCACCGGCCACCGCCGTTTTTTGGTACAGCGTCAGCAAAGATGGGCCGGGCCGGGGCGTAAGCGGTGAAAGGGACACCTGGGTGCGCGCGTTAGACATCGAGTCTTCATTCGCGGGACTGCGCTTCGTGGTGGACGCAGGCGACAGGCGTTTTCAAGTAGAGTCGCCGCTGGTCGGGCAAATCAATGTCTATAACATTTTGCTGGCTTGCTCAGTGGCACTAACACATGGTTTGAGTGAACAACACATTCAGAAGGGATTAACGGAGTTGACGACTGTGCCAGGCAGGTTTGAAAGGGTAGAGGAAGGACAACCGTTCATGGTTGTAGTCGACTACGCGCACACTGATGATGCCCTGCGCAATGTAATATCGGCGGCACGCGGCATGAACCCCAAGCGGGTGATTACGGTTTTTGGATGCGGTGGGGATCGCGACCGCTCCAAGCGGCCGCTTATGGGGATGGCGGCCGCGGAGCTGAGCGATTTTGTGGTGTTGACCTCTGATAACCCACGGAGCGAGGACCCGCTCGCGATCATCAATGACGCAAGTGTGGGTTTGAAGCGGTTTGATACGCCCCATTTAGCCGAGCCGGACCGTGAGCGTGCTATCAAAAAGGCGATTGAGATGGCAAGCGCTGGGGACGTTGTGATCCTGGCGGGCAAAGGGCATGAAACGTATCAGGTTCTGAAGGACGGCCCGATTCCGTTCGATGACCGCGAAGTTGCGCGGCGAGTGCTGCACTCCTTCGGATTCCCACGCCATGCCCAGAAAGCGCGAGCTGAAAAAAAGAACGCTGGAGAATCGTAGGCGCTGGATGGAGTTTTCGCTCGCGCAGGTCGAAGGTACGATCCGCGCGCGAAGCGTAGGCCAGCCACCAGATTTGCGCGTCCAGGGATGGAGTATCGATTCTCGCAGCGTTCGCCCCGGCGACCTGTTCTTTGCTATCAGAGGCGAGCGACATAACGGTCATGCGTTTGCGAAAGCTGCGTTGCAGCACGGTGCAATCGCAGCAGTGGTGAGTGAGCCGGTCGAGGCTGAAGGAACGCTGCTGAAGGTATCGGATACTCTCGCTGCATTGCAGCAACTGGCACGTTGGGCGCGAAAACAGTGGGCCCGGCCGATAGTGGCGGTTACGGGGAGCGCGGGCAAGACGACGACTAAGGATGTGATAGCGGAACTGCTCCGCGTTCGATTTCGCGTTGGAAAAACGGCGGGTAACCTGAACAACCACATCGGACTGCCGCTATCGATGTTGCGCATTCCCGATCAGGCTGAGGTTGGGGTCGTTGAGCTTGGGATGAACCATGCAGGCGAAATACGAGAGTTGGCGGGGATCGTGCAGCCGGAGATCGGTGTCATAACGAATGTCGGATTTGCGCACATAGAAACATTTGCCTCGGTAGAAGAGATTGCGGCGGCAAAGCGAGAGCTGATCGAATGCTTGCCTTCTACCGGCGTAGCGGTCCTGAATGCGGATGATAAACGCGTGCCGGCGTTTCGTACAGCACATGCGGGCCGCACCGTGACATACGGCTTTTCAGAACATGCCGATGTGCGGGCGACGAACGTCGACTCGAATGCTGAAGGGACCGCATTTACCGCAGCGGGTGTTCGCTTCCGCACAGTGCTGACGGGGCGGCACAGTGTTTCGAATATTCTGGCGGGCCTTGCCGTCGCTAGCGTATTCGAGATTCAGTTCGACGAGCTTGTGACGGCAGTGGCGGGTCTCGCGCCCGGAGAAATGCGCGGCGAGCGAAGCCAATGGCGTGGTGTTACGGTTCTGAACGATAGCTATAATTCGAATCCCGAAGCGGCGCGCAGCATGATCGACGTGCTCCGCGAAGAGCCAGCCAAGCGGCGCATCGCAGTGTTAGGCGAGATGCTCGAACTTGGCGGTATGTCCGAGACCTTGCATCGTGAGATAGGCCAATATGTCGCGAACGCGGGCTTGGACGTGCTCATTGGGGTACGCGGCGTGAGCCAGTCCATGATTGAAGAAGCGCAAAAAGCGGGTCTTCATCCTCATGCCGCGTTTTTTTTTCAGGACCCGGAGAGCGCCGGAGAGTTCTTGCGAGATTTCGTCCAACCGGGCGACGCGATCCTCTTCAAAGGGTCGCGCGGTACGCATATCGAAAGAGCACTCGCCAGAATGGAAGCGTAGGCAATGCTCTACTGGCTCCTATTTCAATTTCTTCACAACTATATTCCTGCTTTTCGCGTATTCGGCTACATCACGACGCGGGTGGCGTTGGCCAATTTGACTGCATTACTTATAGCGCTGGCGCTTGGGCCACGGATGATCCGGAAACTGAGCGAACTGAGTTTTGGGCAGCATATCCGCGAGGAAGGGCCGCAATCTCACCAGAGAAAGTCAGGCACGCCAACCATGGGCGGCCTGTTGATTGTAGTAGCCATTGTCGTTCCGACATTACTGTGGGCAAATCTTCAAAACAAATATGTATGGATTGCTCTGCTTGGGCTGCTCGGGTTTGGCTTCATCGGGTTCCTAGACGATTACGCGAAAGTCGCGAAGCGCCGGAACCTCGGGTTAACTGCAACGCAAAAGTTCTGGGCTCAAGTCGCGTGTGCGATGGTAATCGGCTTTTTTTTGCTGCTGCTGCACTCGAACCAAGCCTATTCGACGGCCATCAACGTCCCATTTTTTAAGCAATTCAAGCCGGATCTACTCATCGAGCCGTTAACGAAGAGTTATTGGACGTATCCGTTAGCATTCGCGCCGTTCTATATTTTCATCGTGTTTATCATGGTCGGCTCGTCGAATTCAGTGAACCTGACGGACGGCCTAGACGGACTGGCCATTGGGCTAATGATCATTGCGTCAGGGGCGATGACGGCGCTCACTTATGTTTCGAGCCATGCAAGCTTCTCTCAATATTTAGATTTGGCGCGCCTGGCGAACTCGCAAGAACTGACTATCTTCTGCGCATCAATGGTCGGCGCGTGTGTGGGATTCCTTTGGTATAACTGCCATCCTGCGCAGATGTTTATGGGAGACGTCGGATCGCTTGCTCTCGGCGGCGGATTAGGAATCATCGCAGTGCTCATCAAACAGGAGATTCTGTTGGCGTTTATCGGCGGAGTCTACGTAATCGAAGCGCTGTCGGTAATTTTGCAAGTCGGGAGCTATAGGCTGCGCGGCGGAAAACGCATTTTTAAAATGGCGCCGATTCATCACCACTTCGAGGCCTTGGGCTGGGCGGAATCGAAAGTAATCGTGCGGTTTTGGATCGTCGGATTAGTGATGGCATTGTTTGCGCTGGCGACTCTGAAGCTGAGGTAGTAGGGCAAGCAGTTTGGAACTGGTCGGAAAAGACGTTTTGGTGATCGGGACAAAGAAATCAGGCGTATCCGCCGTGGAACTACTGTTAAACCGGGGTTCAAGGGTAAGCGTCGTGGATCAGAGGCCACTCAGTCCCGAGGAGCAGGCGAGGTTTGATGGGTTGGGCGTGCCGGTTGTGCTTCAGGAACCCGACAACATACATGTTGCCGGCCGTACACCGGACATCATTGTGCTCTCGCCCGCCGTTCCATCCGATCTGCCGATGCTGAATTCAGCAAGGGCTCGCGGCATTCCGGTTATCGGGGAGGTGGAACTCGCTTCGTATTTTCTGCAAGGGCCTGTCATTGGGATCACCGGATCGAATGGTAAAACCACCACAACCGCGTTGACCGGGCATTTGCTGGAGCAGTGTGGAATAGCTTGCCAAGTGGGCGGAAACATCGGCCGCCCAGTCACGTCTATGGTCGATTCCTCGGCGGAGAACAAGTGGAACGTGCTCGAGCTGTCAAGTTTTCAACTCGAATCTATTCGTACCTTTCGAGCACAGATCGCGGCGTGCCTGAATGTGACTCCCGATCATCTGGATCGCCATTACACTTTGGAAGCGTATGCCAGCGCCAAGTCGCGTTTGTTTGAGACGCAGCGGGCGGGCGATTTCGCCGTGTTGAATTACAGCGACCCCATGTGCCGCCGTTATTCGAGACGAACGAAAGCGGATGTGTATTGGTTCAGCACGTCTGAAAAGGTTCCAGCGGGTGCTTGGATGAACCGAGACGAGCTGTGTTTCAATGATCAGCCGTTTATGAAGCGCTCTCAAATAAAGTTGCGAGGGCTGCACAACGTCGAGAACGTCATGGCAGCGGCGCTAATGGCGGGGTTGGCCGGTGCGAGTTTACGGGGTATTGCGGCGGCTGTTGAGTCCTTTCCAGGTGTCGAGCACCGCCTTGAATTCGTGCGCGACCTGGACGGCGTTGCTTACTACAACGATTCGAAGGCGACGAACGTCGATGCCACGTTGAAGGCGATTGATGCATTTGACGAGAACTTGTGGATCATTCTGGGCGGCAAGGATAAAGGCAGCGACTACACGGCGTTGACGGGGCCACTCCGACGGAAGGCTAACGCGGCATTATTGATAGGCGCAGAACCGCCATACCCTCATGCAGCAGCACCACTGATTAAAAAAGCCTTGCACGACATAGTGCCGCTAATCGATTGCGGAACGTTGGCGGCGGCAGTGAAATATGCACGCGAGCATGCCGCGGCTGGGGACGTCGTATTGCTTGCCCCGGCTTGCGCCAGCTTCGACCAGTTTGAGAATTATGAGGAACGCGGGAGCACGTTCAAACAATTAGTGTCAGAATTGTTTTAAAGACAATGGCGCAACGGCTCAAAACCGATTGGGTTTTATTCCTAACCGTGTTGTGTCTCGTTTGCTTCGGCTTGGTGATGGTGTACAGCGCGTCATCCATTGTGGCGGAGCTGAAATACCACGTTTCGAGCACATACTTTTTCGTCCGGCAGCTCGGGTGGGCAATATTTTCGTTTGTTGTACTCCTGTACTGCATGAAGCGGGATTACCGCCGATGGAACAACGCGAGGTGTGCGTTTGCAGGCTTAGGCGTGGTGTTGCTGCTATTGCTCCTGGTCTATTTTACGGATAATTCGAGCCACAGATGGTTGAAGCCAGGGCCCTTCTCATTGCAGCCCTCGGAATTGGCAAAGCCGGCTTTAGCGTTGTTCCTGGCTTTTTTTCTTTCCCGCCGTTTGGGAGTTGTCAATGACAAACACACGCTGCGCCCGATCGCAGTTTCAATCTCTGTAATCGCGCTGGCCGTGGCGGTTGCGGATCTTGGAACCGCCGTTGTGATTGTTGCGACGAGCGTGGCGGTTCTTTTCGTGGCCGGTTTGGAATCCCGATATGTAATCGTCTGCGCTGTTCTGGCTGCACTGCTCGGAGTTGGATTTATCATCATGAAACCGTACCGGCTGGCGCGCGCCCTCGAGTTCATAGATAAGGACCATACTTTGCTGGCAAAGATTGACCCCCATGGGCGCATTCTCGAGTACGCAAAAAAGACAGCGTCGACGAGTGATCCGGGGTACCAACAACGGCAGGCCAAGATTGCGGTTGGGTCGGGCGGACTCACTGGGCTCGGGCTGATGGAGAGCAAACAGAAAATGCTCTATCTCCCAGAGGCGCACACGGATTTCATATACGGTGTGGTCGGAGAGGAGACCGGACTCCTCGGCTGCGTGTTCCTATTGTTCGGATTTTTGGTTGTGTTGTGGCGCGGTATACGTGTGTACTTCCACGCGGCGGACGATTTTGGGCGATATCTCGCCCTGAGTTCCACCCTGGTGGTGGTGATACAGGCGTTGATCAATATCAGTGTTGTGTTGGACCTGGTGCCAAACAAAGGGATTCCGCTTCCGTTTATCAGCTATGGCGGAAGCTCGCTCTTAAGCACATTATTGTCGGTTGGAATGCTGTTGAGCGTGAGCGAACATGCGGCGTAAGACACGAGCCCGCCACTTAGCGCGAGACGCGGCGCGAACACCCGAAGGAGGAGAAGCTGATGCGGGGGATGATTGCCGTACTCGTTCGTGATGACGGGAGGCGGCACGGGAGGTCACGTATTTCCTGCCCTAGCGGTCGCGCGGGTTTTGCGAGAGCGCGGACACGAGTTGCTGTTTATCGGCACTCGGGAGGGAATGGAATCGCGCTTGGTGCCGGAGTTGGGCTTCGAGATCGAATTCATTCGCACTGGCGCGTTGAAGCGCGTTGGGCTGCGAAGGCAGATTCAAACCGCAGCGCTGTTGCCCGGGAGCATTGGCGCTGCATGGCAGTTGTTGAAGCGGTTTCGCCCTGCAGCAGTGTTCAGCATGGGAGGCTACGTTGCGGCACCGGTAATGGCAGCGGCACTGTTAAGTAGGATTCAGTTGGTGGTGATGGAACCAAATGCCATTCCCGGGCTCGCGAACCGCAGAGTGGCTGGACGCGTATACAGGGCACTCGTAGGGTTTGAAGCGACGCAGGCGTGGTTTCCGCCGGGCAAATGCGAAGTGACCGGGTTGCCTGTCCGGCATGAATTCTTTGATATTGCGCCCAAGCGCGACGGAGTGTTTACAGTGCTGATCACGGGCGGAAGCCGGGGCGCACGCACATTGAATCGCGCATCGCTTGAGAGCTGGCCACTGCTTCGAGAGAGTGGGCGGCCGGTTCGCATCGTGCACCAGACGGGCGCAGCCGAGTACGAATCGCTGGCGACAGCGTTTGCAGGAGCTGGCCTAGAAGGTGAAGTGGTTCCGTTTATCCGGGACATGGCGGAAGCGTTTGCGAACGCCGACGTAGTGCTTGCGCGCGCAGGAGCAGGATCTGTGAACGAGATTGCGGCGGCGGAAATGGCTTCGGTGCTTGTACCGCTTCCATTTGCGGCGGATGATCATCAGCGGCGGAACGCAGAAGTTCTGGCCGACGCGGGTGCTGCGCGTATGGTGTTGGACGGAGAGATGAACGGAGCGCGATTGTTTCGGGAAATTGAGAGTCTGCGCGACGATCGCGACCAATTAGAGATGATGCGGCATCGCGTTCGCCAGTTTGCTAGACCCGGTGCTGCCGAGCGTGCGGCAGAAATACTCGAAGAGGCTGCGGTAGCGAAGAAAAAGCCGTGAGGAATCGATAAAGGGCCGCTTTGCGCATTGACACCTTGCGAGAAAGCCGAAACAATACTTTTAAGAAATGTTTTTTCAGCCGCAACACGTGCACTTCGTTGGAATCGGGGGCATTGGAATGAGCGGCATCGCTGAGGTTCTGCTCAGCTTGGGCTATCAGGTCTCGGGATCTGACGTCAGATTGAGCACGATAACTGAGCGTTTGACGAAGCTTGGCGCGACAGTTCAACTGGGCCATGATGCTGCGAACGTCGCAGGCGCCAGAGCGGTGGTTGTTACGTCCGCGCTGGATCCCGGCAATCCAGAGGTTACGGAGGCGCGGCGATTGCAAATCCCAGTCATCCCGCGTGGCGAGTTATTGGCCGAATTAATGCGGTTGAAGTTCGGCATAGCAATTGCCGGCAGCCATGGGAAAACGACCACTACTTCAATGGTCGCGTCGATCATGAACGCGGGCGGTTTGGATCCGACGATCGTAGTTGGTGGACGCGTGGCCGCCATGGGCGGATTGACCGCCCGGGTCGGCAAGGGCACGATCCTGGTCGTCGAATCAGACGAGAGCGATGGTTCTTTTTTGAAGCTTGCGCCAATCGTCGCTGTAGTGACGAACATTGACCGCGAACATTTGGATCATTATGCCTCGTTGGAGGAGATTGAATCGGCATTTGTAGATTTCGTCAATAGAGTGCCGTTTTATGGCGCGTCTGTGTTGTGTATGGAGGACGAAAACATCCAGCAGATTTTCCCGTCCATACGGCGGCGAACGATCACCTATGGACGATCTGCGCAAGTGGATTTGGAGATACAAGAGGTTGTTCTATTACCAACCGCAAGTGACTTTCGGATCCGGCGGAGAGGCGACGATCTCGGCGTATTTCATCTGAATGTCCCAGGGGCACACAACGTGTTGAATGCGACTGCGGCCATCGCCGTCGGCCTGGAACTGAACGTATCTCTGGAGCAAATTCGTGAGGGCGTGGCCTCGTTCAGCGGTGTTGATCGGCGGTTCTCAGTCAGGGGAGTGGAGCGCGGCGTCACGGTGATCGATGATTATGGGCATCATCCGACCGAAGTGAAGGCTACTTTAGCAGCAGCTCGGCTTGCGCCGTATCGCCAGATACGCGTGCTATTCCAACCGCATCGCTTCTCGCGCACAAAGCACCTTCTCGATGACTTTGGAACAGCCTTCCATCAGGCGGACGACTTATATCTGCTCGATATCTATGCGGCTTCCGAACCTGAGATTGAAGGAGTGACGATTGAAAGTTTACTCGAAAAAATTCGCTCTTATGGGCACCGGTCAGCGCATTATGTGTCCAGTATGGAGGAAGGCGTGGCGGCGATTGCTGCGGCTTCAGCCGCAGGAGACCTGATCGTCACATTAGGGGCGGGCAATGTTTCCCAGGCCGCGGAAAAGATTCTTGAGAAGTTGCGGGAGGCGGCCTAATGGCACGCCCTCCAGAAGAGCGAAGCAGTCGCAGTACTCGGGAGCGCGGAGAGCAGGAACCACTATGGGCGGGAATCCGGTGGGGCCGCTTTATCGGCTGTGTGATTCTGGGCCTGTTTCTTCTAGTAGGCACACTTTTCGCGTGGCGCCGCACAGAGGAGTTCTTAATCAAGGACAGCCGCTTTCGGATTGTGGAGGCGGAGGAATTTGCCGGGCAGAGCCCGAATCTAATCGTCGAGGGAATACATTATGCGTCGGCTTCCCAGATCCGTCATGTCTTCGCGGCGGATTTTGGACGCAGTCTTTATCTCGTCCCGCTACAGGCGCGTCGTGAGCAGCTATTGGAGATCGACTGGGTGGAAGAGGCGAGTGTATCGAAGATATGGCCAAACACGATAAAGGTTTCGATACACGAGCGCGTTCCCGTTGCATTTGTCCGGTTGCACCCAAACCCAAGGGATGGAATGTCGCAACTCGCGCTTATCGACAAAGATGGATACTTATTGCGGCCAAAAGTGGCAGCGAAATTTACGCTCCCGGTAATCACAGGCATTCGCGACGGTGAGGGTTTGGAGAACCGCAGAGCTCGCGTGCGGCGGGTGTTGGGAATGCTGCAAGATGCCGGTCCGCTGTCGGAACAGATCTCGGAGATCAGTGTAAGCGATCCAAACAATCTGATCGTCGCGGAGCATGTACGCAACCGCGTGGTTAACCTGATGCTCGGCGACGAGAATTACGCTGAGAGGCTGCGGAACTTCCTGGCGAATTACAACGAGATCGAGCGAAAGCGCCCGGATGCAAGAACCATGGATTTGCGTGTTGACGGCGTGATCACGGCAGTGGGAGACGATTCGGGTGGGAAATAAAACAAAACTGGCTGTAGGGTTGGACTTGGGCAGCACGGCTACTCGCGTGCTGATCTGCGCGGTTGAAGAAGACGGGATCAAGTTTCTCGGCTATGGAGAGGCGCCCGTACAAGCTTGGAATAAAGCGCGACTGGCTGACCAGGAAGCGCTCGCGGCGAGCATTCGATTTGCCCTTCAAGAAGCCGAGCGGCGGGCGCAAGCGTCTCCGGAGTCTGCGGTTATGGGCGTCGGCGGCAGCGTCACTGGCGTGAATAGCCGCGGGCTGTATGAATTCGGGAGAAGGCGCAGCATCGAGCCTGATGACTTGCGGTATGCCGTGGAATTAGGGGCTCGCGTACGGCTGGAGGAAGAGCGCGAGGTCCTGCAGATCTGTCCGCAGGATTTCACCCTGGATGGGCGAGCTGGGTATCGCAATCCGAAAGGCATCTCCTGCGCGCGGCTGGAAGCGAATGTACACGTTGTGACTGCATCGGCCCAAGAACACCAGGGCCTGATCGCGGCCGTGCACCAGGCGCATCTCGCGGTCGAAGAGTCTGTTTTCGAAGGAATTGCCGCGGCATACGCGGCCGTATTGCCCCCGGACCGTGCGCGCGGCGTGGCCGTGATTGACATAGGCGCACAATCGACCCATTTAGCGGTGTACGACGGGGACGCACTGCTGCTTGCGACTGCGTTTCCGTTGGGTGCGGATCTTTTTACCAGAGATCTTTCGTTGCTGCTGAAGGTGAATTATGAGGATGCAGAGAATCTGAAGCGCGAGTACGGCTGTGCGGTGACAAATTTAGAATCAGATCACAGCATAATCGAGATTCCATCGGCGGAAGGTCGCTCTCCTCGGGAAGCGCCGCGGAGCCAGTTGAACGAAATCTTGGAAGCGCGCGCGGAAGAGATTATTGAGCGAGTGTATGCCGAGATCCTGCGGGTCGGCATGGAGCAGTCGCTTCTCGAGGGCGCAGTACTGACCGGGGGCGGCACGTTGCTTCCGGGCATGTGCGACGTTGCCGAGCGTGTTATGAATTGCCAGGCGAGAAACGGCTTGGCGACCGGAATCGAGGATTGGCCTCAGGAATTGGATACGCCGGTTTGGACTACAGCCGCTGGATTGGCCATGTACTCAGGAAGGTTAAAGCTGAAACGTGATTGGAAACGCGCCACGGCAGGGTTGGCGGGATTGGTGTTGAAGTAGCGAGTTATCGGATCTAAGGGAAACGAGGGCAAATAATGACAGATGATTTGAAATTCCTGATCGAAGATGAAGTCCAGCTTGGGACTAAGATCAAAGTGGTCGGAGTGGGCGGTGGGGGCTCGAATGCCGTCGCGCGCATGTTGCAGGAAGGGCTCGGCGGAGTCGAGTTCTACGTCTTGAACACCGACAAGCAGGCACTGGGCGCTTCGCCGGTGGCCAACAAAGTAGCGATCGGAAAGAAGCTTACCAATGGCCTCGGAGCGGGGGCAGATCCCTCGGTTGGCCGGCACGCGGCACTCGAGGATACGGAGCAGATTATCGAAATTCTAGAAGGTGCCGATATGATCTTCGTCACAGCGGGACTCGGAGGCGGCACCGGTACAGGCGCCGCACCCGTTGTGGCAACACTCGCAAAGGAACTAAATGCACTCACTGTTGCGGTGGTGACGAAGCCGTTTGCATTCGAAGGGCCGCGGCGCATGAGGCAAGCCGAGCGCGGCTTAGCCGAGCTTGCGGGAAGCTGCGACACCTTGGTCAGCATTCCTAACGAAAAACTTCTGGGACTCGTGCCGAAAGGGACGAGCTTCTTTGAATCGTTCCGGCTAGCCGACGATGTCCTACGCCAAGCTGTGCAGGGGATCGCCGACATCATCACAACGCCTGGCTTGATCAATCGGGACTTCTCCGATATACGGACCATCATGCTCGGCATGGGCTACGCCATGATGGGGACGGCACTAGCGTCAGGTGAAAATGCACCGGTCGATGCGGCGCGAAAAGCGATCAACAGTCCCTTGATGGAGGAAGGCGGCGTCTTGGGCGCACGCGGTGTGCTGATCAATATTACTGCCTCCAGCCAGTTGGGGATTCATGACGTGAATGAGGCTTGTAATCTGATTCGAGCCGCAACTCAAAATGATGATTGCCAGATCAATTTCGGCGTAGTGTTGGACGAAAGAATGGGCGACAAGGTGAAAGTGACGGTAATTGCGACGGGATTCCAGCGAGACACGCTGCCCGAAATCGACCGTCGAAGTCCACACTTTCCGTTTACGGCCCCGGTTTTGCCGGACGTCGTTTCGACAACCGAGTCGGCACCCGTGGACGCGCAGGATGCTCAGTCCGAGTCCGGAATGGAAGACATACAGCCCGGAAACGATTACGAGCTCCCGGCAATTCTACGCAAACAAAGAAGAATGGTGCAGTAAAGCTCCGACAAATATAGTTGGGGTGGTGAAGCTTCGCGACTAAGTTGGTCGTCTTGCGACGATTTCCGCAACCGAACGGCGATGCGCAGTGTCGTTCGGCTTGCCTTCGTAGTAGTGGAGGATTTCCCAGCCCTCGAAATGGGTTCGGAGCTCGCCCGGCGTAGCGCGTGTCTGGGTTCCTTGTTCGCCCGGCTCCGTGATATGAACAATGGCAAGCACGATGCCGCCAGGGACGGTCCCTCGTTTTGCCGGGTCAAAGATATCGCGCTGGAGATAGTAGCAAATCGCGATTAGATCCCAAGACGAGGACTGAATCGTGTATTCGCCTCGTTCAAGGTCCGCCTGCCGGGCGTCGACATGGACGCCGATCTGTGAAGCTCTAGTCCGGATTGTGTCGATAGCAGCACGGGAAGCGTCCACGGCAGTTACGCTCCAGCCGTGTTGCGCGAGCCACAGCGCATTCCGACCTGTTCCGCATGCCAAATCGAGAGCTTTACCGGGCTTTAGCAACTTTGCCGTTTCAACTAAGAGCGGAGTGGGCGCCGCATTGAAGTCCTCAGAAGCCCGCTCTTTGGAACGGTAACGCTGCTCCCAACCGCGAGTGTCCATAAGTCTGGATTAATTGTTCTACGGCCTACGCGTCGCTTGTGTCAGGCGCCTACCAGCCGTGCATAAAGGCTGCGGGCGATGCCGATATCTGTAGTTCCCTTGATAATGGCCCGACCGTCCGGGAAAAACATCAGCTGGTATTTCGGCAGCACCATACGTAATGCGAATTCATTGACGCGCACATCCCCGAGCGGTCGAAGACGGGTGGCGAGTTCCGCAAGATTTAGCGGTTTCGAGTTCTCGTGTAACTGAACTGCGTTTCGTCCACAAAGACTTACCGGCCTTCGTTGGCGGCCTTCAAGATACTGGAAATTATGCGCAGCGCACACCGGACATTCGGGATCGCGCAGACTGGCCGCAATCTGTCTGCTTGTACCTTCCCACACGTCGAGCGTATGGATGCGGCATTCGAACCCGGGCCAGCCGACAAGTAAACGCAACGCAGTGGCAACTTGCAGAGCAGCAACAGCGGCCGTTGTCGAGGCGAGCACGCCATTCACATCACAGGTAGGCTGAGGTCCTGCGGGCGCGTCCGCATATACGCAGGTGAAACATGGTCCTCGCTCGGGTACAACGGGCATCATGACGCCATAGCTGCCAATAGCCGCACCGTAAATCCAGGGGATATTTCGCTTGACGCTAACATCATTAAGAAGATACCGAGTTTCAAAATTATCGGTCCCATCGAGCATGAGATCGCATCCCTCTATCAACTCCTCTGCATTGGATGGACTCAGATCCGCAACGAGTGGTTCGACTGTAACGTGATGATTCAACTCATGCAGCCTTCGAGCGGCCGCGATGGATTTTGGTGATTCGTTCTGGGCGTCGGCTTCCGTATAGAGCCACTGCCGTTGAAGATTGGTGTAGTCGACATAATCGCGATCGATCAGCCGCAGTCGTCCAATCCCTGCGCGCGCGAGCGCTTCGGCCTGAAAGCTGCCTAGTGCACCGCAACCTACGATGCATACAGAAGCGTCTAAAAACTTGGTTTGTCC
>JBJMGM010000099.1:0-76742 GCA_045807905.1 Bryobacteraceae bacterium
GGCTTTGGCAGGGCTTTTCCCCGTTGCTGCCTACCTATTGAGGGAAATGAAGTGGCCGTACCCATCTGAGTCGGGCTTGTGGTCGTCATTGTTTGTGGGTGTTGCTGCTGGTTTAATCGGACTGGATCGAACATTCGGCCTTTCCAGCGGTTGGACACGTTATGTTTTAACCGCAACGTCAATTCGCAAATTACTTGCCGAGTTTCGGATGGATTGTGCATTGCTACTGTGCAAAATGGGGCAAAACACGACGCCCGATCGGATCGCCAGTGTCGTTCAGCGCGCAAAAGACTTCCGCTTAGCCGTTGAGACTGCCGTTCTCCAAGAAACGAAGGACTGGGCAACGGAGTTCCAGAACAGCGTGGCTCAACTGGAAAAGGAGGTTAAGGCACAGGTTGAGGCCCTTAAGGGCGAACTCGAAAAGGCTAAACAGGGTGAAGCGGAAACAGCTCCCGGTTCAATAGAGCTTTCCATACTAAATGCACAAAGGGCAGACGAGGGAAAGATTCAAATCTTGCTCGACGATAGGGATACTAAAATTGCCGAAGAAACAGTGCAAGGTGCAAACACATGGGTGCATATCGGCGTTGCTCCCGGGCAATACAGATTAACTGTGAAAGCAGCAATCGGCGGCAGGCCCGTTTCTACATCAACGGCAATCATCATAAAGACTGCTGAAATAACGAAAGCGGACATTTCGCTACCTCTTTGAGCGCAGCTGCGCGCCTCTTTTTACTGCGCACCCAAGTGGATCTACATCTGCTTAGCCGATTCGCAGCGCTCTGCAGCGCGGTGGTGTTCGAGAGAACAGACCGGCTCCCCGTCCGATTTCGAACATCCGACCCCCTCGTTAACAGGCCTGAGAGAAGTCCTTGTTTTCAGCGGCGGCATTTGGTTGCGAGTTGGACTGACGTCGCGGCCGCGAGGGACCGCGAGGAGGCCTGCAAACCGGCGCTTGTGCATGATCAATACAGCAGCGAAACACATCACAGACTCAGTAGCCGCGCCCTGAAAAAAAGGCTGCAGCTACAAACTAGCTGCTGATCGTACTCGACTGGCCTATGAGGGCAGGTTTGATGGCGCGGGTAAGAACGGCGATGTCGCTGATTACCTTGCGACTTAAATCTACAGTCGTTTCAGATCGAGGGGGCTGGCGGCAAGCAGGATCGTGTCATCAGCGCGATCGCACTTGCCGTACTGATGATGCCATCGGGTTGGCCTCCTGATAGCCACTCTGGAGCACCGGCGAGATTTGAATGTTCGCAAGGGCGGGCTGATTAGCTTCGGATATGCCGCGTGCGCGGCGGCTGCCTTTCTGTTTCCGTGGCATTTCCAGCCAGTACAGCGTAGACGTCACGATTAAAGGATCTGAAGTGGGAACAGCAACTTATATCGCGCTTTTCGAGCAGCCCGGCATCGGCAGCCTTCTTTACGTCAGCCATGGTAGTCGGGTGACGCTGAAAGGTACCGGGCCCGACAATTACACGGCCGATTGTCTGCCAGTCAGAAAACGCGGAATCAATTCCGTGGTCTTCTAAGTCCCGAGCAGCGGAGGGCGGCAGGCGGGGGCAACCGCACACTCTTGTCCGGAAGTATTCTTGTCGGACGTCTGCCGAAGGTTGTGAACGTTCTCCTTTGCCAATCTACGGGTACCCGAGCCGCTCTCTTACGTTCGGTAACTGGAAATTGCCGGATGTCAGCGATTTTCCGTGTCTGGTTTAATAGCAGTGATTTCAACGGCACCACGATTGCCCAACACATACGCCACATTCGTCGGCAGCAGACAAAGCAGGTGAAGGATGCGAGAGAGTGGCGAACGAAGCAGCCGTCGGCGCCATCTGGAAGGAGCGCTCAAAAGAATACTTTGACTAATTGATGAAGCCATATAGGATGGCCGCACACCTTCTATCTGGAATCCGGCTCTCTCGATAACATTGCGGGCCGTTGCTTCAGTAAAGTGAATCAAGTGCCGCGGTATTTCCAAGCCCAACCAGCTCCGAGAGAACAATCTGGCTTCAGCGCTGGCAATGTTCGGCACCACCACTACTAACTTGCCGCCTGGCCGCAGTAGACGAAGACACTGCTGAAGGCTGGGTATGGGATTGGGAAGATGTTCAAGCACATGAGAAAGAATAATCAGGTCATAAAAGCTTTCTTCCACTAGATCTTTTAGTAGAGCCTTTTTAACAGAGGCTTGAGGCGCTCTCTCGCGAGAAGATTTAACAGATTCGTCACTTAGATCGATGCCAAAACATGACCATCCAAGCGCATGCATGTCCCTCAGCAATGCTCCTCCACCGCACCCCACATCCAAAAATCGTTTGTCACCAAACGGGACGGGACGAAGCTCCGGCGATCCGAACCGGATTCGGTATGGCAAGCTGGACATCCACTTGACCATGGAAAACAAGGATGACGGCTTCACACCATCGGCCGGATGATAGCCGGGGTAGTGCTTTGGATAAAATCTTGCGGCCTGTGCTTCATCTGATCTTGGGATTGTAAATAGCAAACCGCACGAAGAGCACTCCTGGATGCTCCACTCGCCATCGACTCCGCAGAGTAGGTCACGGCAGCCCGATAGGTATATACTGCCGTTACCATTCCCGCAAGCAGGGCAATCACACATCAATACGTTATCCATGGGTGACGGTATTGCTGCGGGATCGCGGCTGCTTGTGAATTTCCTCATCGTAGGAGGTTCCGAGTATAGAACGCCACCTCATAGAGTGTTTGGCGGTTCGGCCAGCTACGCAAGCCCCAGTTGGCGGATGGCCGTTCCCGCAGCCGCCAGGTTGGTCAGCTTCATTTCGGAATATTTGCGCGACAGAATGACGCCATCCGCCCCTCCGCTGAAGGCCGCCATGACTGCAGCTTCGGTGCCTTTGGTTGTCGACTTACTATGGTTCGCGGCGGTTGGGATATCGATATCGATTCCAGGCCACAGTAGAGTGTTGGTCTCCGCGAGGCCTGCACGAGCCCGCTTGGTCTCCCGAAGTACGTAGTCGCTCGAGAACCCAGTATGAGGAATTTGATCGTAAGTTCCTTCGTCCGCATAACCAAGAACACGGTAATGAAATTGGAGCAACTCCTCGGTGGGCACGCCTCCGTACTGAGTGCGGCTAACGTTATTGATGTAACTCGCCATGCGTTCCCCGGCGCAGTTGTGATACATAACAATCTTCAGAAAATCGGAATACGGGGCGATCCGGCGCAAGTCCTGCTCGGCCCGGTATAAGGGACTGAACGAGTTGTTATGCCAGATGTGCCAGCCGACGCCCATCTCCGGTTTGATGGATTTCACCTTTTTGTAAATCGCCTGATATGTGTCGCGCAAGCTGTCGTGCCACAAATTCTCCCACGCAAGCAACTCTGGGTACGTCAACATGAGCCGCCAGAGTTCCACATAGCCGCTATCGACGGGGCGCTGTCCTGACCGCGCGGCTCGAACAAATTTTTCGAGTTCTAGGAAGCCGCTGCGAGCACGCTCAACGTGGATTCCCTGTGCGGCGGCCTTGTTGCTGCAGAATTGGCAAAAGCATGTCACGTGTCCCGGCTCTCCCGCTCCTCCGTGGTGAGAGCCCAATGCGTTAGAGAACGCACCCTGGCGCTCCGATCCCCACATGATGCCGTCGAGATCCCAGGACCGGGCGTAATCTTCCACAAGATCAAGCAGAAGATTTTGATAGCCCGGATTATTAAGACACAGAGTAGAGGCGTTGCGGCCATGCAGGTCGCGCTCCTGTAATGGATCGATACCGGGAATATCAGAACGAAAGACATCTTCAAACCAGGAAATATTTTTCATTCCGCGTTTTCGCGAACCTGGAAGCACGGATTCGAACACGTCGAAAGAACCGAGATCAGGCGCGCGAAGATTTTTGAGGGGCGTGTTGGCGTAGTACTGCGAGTGAAGAGCCGCATAACTTCCGCCGCGAAAAGTGCCCGTATCGTACTCCTGTTTCCCGTGATCGGGCAAAGGTTGCCCGGGTACCTGTCGCCCCGCGATGCCGCGGCCGTAAGTAAATGCAGCGACAAATAGCGTATTGACGAAGGCTTTCTCTTGCAAAGTGTCCAGTACTGAATTAACGCCTTCGTCTGCAAATGAAACGGCGCCAATTTGGACACCTATCGTTTTTTTGGTACTTGATGAGTGCGTCTGCGGTTCGCCAACTGTGGCGGACGCCAAAGCACCAGCCGATTGCACAAGAAAATCACGCCGTGTTGCTTCAGACAAGTGCGGCCACCTCGTAGTCTGTGACGCCTGGAATAATGAATTCGACCATCTGTCCACGCTTTGAAAACGGAACATCTTTTCCGGCGCGCAACAATTTTACTTCTGAGATTTCTGCCCCCGACGGTAAACTCGCCTGTACCTTTTGGGGCCCCAGCGCATAAGGGTGAGTAAACCAGCCTCTCAGCATCTCAGGATTGTTGTAGTTGAGCACGTGGACAGCGAAGCCCCGCTGGGTTTTCCAGGCGAAGACCTCCGCGACGCCTTCACCGGTGACTGAAATCGGCGCGCGTTCTTTCATCAGCCAGCGGATGGAGTTGACCAAAAGACGGCTGAGGTCAGGATTTTGCGATCTCCAGTAAGCACGGTCGATATCGCCAGGAAAGTAGACCCTGCGGCTGGACCCTTGTTCCCGCAGCACGACCGCCGGGTGATCGGTCCGCTCGACGCGAGGATAAACCATCTCGGGAGGAAACGCCGGGAAGGGAGGCAGAACGGTCAGAACGGGATCGTGAAGCGGGGTTATCGGGACGTAATACTCGGCAAATGGCAGTAGCCTCGTGTTTTCAAAACCCTGAAGAATCGGATGATCACGCTCAATACGGGCGTAGGCAGCGTTTCCATTCGGTCCAACGCGCTGCGCCCTGATCTGTGCGCCAAACATATCCGACAGCGGCCAATCGGATAAGAGTTTCGAGCGTTCGTCGTAAAAACCCGTCTCGAAAGTCGCGAGAAGAGATCCGCCGTGGGCGACATAGTCGCCCAGTAGAGCACATTGCGCAGAACTTAAAAGTGCGGTGTTGGGCAGGATGAGCGCCTTATACTTCGCAAGTGTTTCTGGCCCGAGATCATCCTCATGAACAAAGTCAAAGAGAAATCGCCCGTCCAGCAGAGCTTTATACATGCCCTGTAGAAATTCGGTCGCGTCGCGGCCGCCGGGCGGTTGATAAAACGCATTCGTGCGCTGCGCGAACACGACGCCCAGGGTAGCCATCGAATATTCATTAATGAAGTGCGGTTCGTTGACGGCGAGCCATTGAAAGAAGTCCCGGCCGGTCTGCTCCCATCGATGGTCTTCAGGTCTACCGCCCAACCAGTGATACCAGGGGGTCATACCGCTGGCTGTGGTTTGAGCCATCCACATGGTGGCCTCGAAAGGAGATTTCGACGTGTGGCGCCAGAGCGGAGACGTATTGGCATAAGAGCCCGTCACATTCGTAATGGTGCGGCCCTTCATCACTGCCTGTGCAACGCGGCCCTGCTGCGCGCAGTCCCAAACGGGCGTTGCCCCCGAGCGCCCCTGATGATCGGCATTGAACCAGCCCGCAACTCCGGCAATCTGCTTCAGATTGGTAACCGCACGGATGCCGCCACCCAGGTTGCCGACGTACACGCTGTCCCATTTCTTTTGTTTCGCAGTACTATCCCATAACTTCCAGATTTCGAGCACTCGAGCTAGATGCTGCTGGTAGCCTTCCGGGGTTGCCGGATCTGCCACTTTCTTGCATGCTTCGCAATGGCATTCGGGCGGCTTGCCCGTGCTTGGCCATCCATTTGTGAAAAACCCATCGATGTCGTAAAGGGAGTTCACTTCGCGGATAATTGCAGGCATCTGCTCGGTGAAATAGACGGAGTACAAGCACGTTTTATAGAGCCATGGAGATTCCGGATTCACGACGGGCTTACCATCTCTCGTTCGCTCGATCCACTCCGGATGCGCTTTGTAGGCGTCTTCGTATACGTAATTGCAATCGCAGCGGGCAACTACGCGGATATTAGCGGCTTTTGCAGCCTTCGTGAAGTCTCCGAACAGATCACGATCACTCAGGAATTTGCTGCGGTGGTGATACGGGATTTGCGTCGGATAGAACGCCATGATCCCGCCCGCGTTCAACAGCAGGGTGTCCAGCTTGAGGCTCGACCAATACTCGATCCACCAATTGATATTCAATTCGATGGGGTCTCGCTCATTGAAGTTTGTCTGACCGCAGCGCCGCATGCTCGCGTACCAGGGACGATGGTCGGCCGTTTGCGGCTCCGATCCGAAAACGTGAGGCGCCAGCGCCGTACCCGAAATAAAGCCAATGGCTTCGCGCCGTGTGATTTGATTCGCTAATTCAGTCATCAGTGTTTATTCTGCAGTCGCGGCTGAACACGAATTGGATGTTCATCCGCTACTTACCCACACTCGCCTCCGCCATGTTGAGGAACACATCTCGCAGGCTGTCTGTCCCGCTGTCTGCTCGTTGGATGAGCAGGATTGAGATCAGGTCGTTCTGCGGATCGATCCAGCCCTGCGTTCCGAATGCGCCGCCGTGGCCGTACGTTCCTTTTGAATGGCCGGCTAGTTCGCCCAATGGATCTGTCACCACCTCCCATGCGAGTCCGTAGTCAGCACCGCGCATCCAGCCTACGGGGCGAATACCGGTCGTGTGCGCTTCGGTCATAAGGTGAACCGAGAAGGGCGACAGATATCGCCGGCCCTCAAAGACGCCCTTGTTCAGCATCATGCGGTAGAGGTGCAGCAGGTCTTCAGCGGTCGAATACAAGCCCCATCCTGGTGCTGGGAAGACTGCCCCTTGCCTGTACTTTGCAGGATCTCCGCCAAGGATCGTTGCTGGCGCCCGCACGAGTTTTCCATCCTTCTGCACATACACCATCGCGATACGCGCGATCCTATCGGCAGGCGCATAGAAAAACGTGTCCTTCATACCAAGCGGACGCAGGATCCGTTCGCGGATGAAATCCTCATACTTTTGGCCCGAACACACCTCTATCAAACGCCCCAGAATCTCTATACCAGGGCTGCTGTAGCTCCATTGGGTGGCGGGCTGAAACAGAAGCGGCTGTTTGGCAAATTCTCGTGTCACCTGAGCTAAAGGGACGTTCATCAACTGCGCATAGTCGTGGATTGAGGCGGGTGCGGCGTCTTGAATGCCGGCTGTGTGCGTCAGAAGATCACGAATCGTTACGGGGTGGTCGGGTATGCCGAGACGCGCTGTGTCTGGCCCAACATTCGTTGCGACACGTTGGTTCTTAAACTCCGGTAGATACTGTTCGACGGGATCGCGCACTGCGAGCTTTCCTTCTTCGGCCAGCATCATGATTCCGATTGCGGTGACAGGCTTTGTCATGGACATGATCTGGAAGATGGTGTCCTTCTGCATGGGGCGGCCAGCCTCGATATCCGCCATGCCGAGAGCATGAAGCTCCATCAAATCGCTGCCATGGGCAACTAACGTCACGGCACCCGCGATAGTTTGTTCGTCGACGTAGTGCTTGATGCGTTGCGGAATTTTGGAGAGGATCGTCTCGTTCACGCCCGATGAACGATGTGACTGGTCCGCCGCAGACAAGCGCATTCCGCAGAAGGCAACAAGAAGGATTCGAAGGGATGGATTACACACGGCTATTCAGCATATCGGAACTGCCCTTCTTGCGAGTTATTGCACTAGCACGAATCAATTGATCAAATGCCTGTTCGCGGCCGCAAAAAGGACCACGAGAGAAGAAGACATCGCGGCACTCTGGTCAAAAGCATTGCAATCGGACCTTTATCGCAGCTACCCGGGATCATGGGATGATCGTTGCCTATGCGTCTTCTCTGTTGTGTTGCCGCAGCCACGTTGGCCTGTACTACTATCGGGTCCGCTGCTGGTCTTCGTGCCGGTGTAGCCAAAGTAGAGATTACGCCACCTCCCGGTGAGCAGATGTGGGGGTACGAGAACCGCACGAAGCCCGCAACCGGAGCGCTCGACCCACTCTACGCCCGCGTGCTCGTTCTGGATGCCAGCAGCAAACGACTAGGTCTGGTCGCGCTCGATCTTGGACGCGTTTTCGGCCCCGCATCGCTAGACCAGCTCCGCACAGCGGCCCGGCGTTACGGAATCTCTTCCCTGCTTGTGACCGCATCGCACACACATTCTGGTCCCGTGGTGCAAGACGAGTATCGCGGCGGCCCACCCGCCTGGGAGCGCAAGGCGCTGAATGGTATTGCGGAGGCACTCCAGAGCGCTACAGGCAATCTTGTAGACGCGCGGCTCGGGGTCGGCTACGGCACCGCCTATATCGGACACAACCGGCTCAAAGTGAATCAAGACGGCACGGTGTCGTGGTTTGAAACTAATCAGACACAAATTCCAACAGCGCCGGTGGATCCGACGATCTCCATTCTGCGCATTGACAAAGCTGACGGGTACCCGTTAGCAGTTCTGGTCAACTATTCCTGCCACCCGGTGGTGTTTGGCCCCGATAACCTGCGGTACTCAGCCGATTACCCCGGTGTCATGACGCGCGTTGTTGAGGCCGGCCTGGGCGGAAACGCGATGGCCTTCTTTCTGCAAGGTGCGCCCGGCGATATCAATCCGTACTATGCCGTCACGCCACTGAAAGAGGATGCTGTCGGACGCCGCGACTGGACTGGTAAGATACTCGGCGAAGCCGCGATACAAGTCGCCACACACATCCAAACCGAGCCCGACCCTAACCCCTCCATCGAGTTCTTGGAAGAGAACCTCTCCATGCACATACGATGGAATATTGAGGGCTTCCGCCTGGGTCTGAAGCGCTTTCTCGGAGATGCCTATGATCAGTACGCTGGCCGCATCACTCCGAATCTCGAGTTGCCCACCACCACCGTGCTGATCAACAGGCGCATCGCCATGATGACCATGCCTGGTGAGCCATTCGTCAATTTCCAAATGAACTGGCGCCAACGTTGCCCGGTCCCCCACGCTCTCTTCCTCGGTTACACCAACGGCTATTTCGGCTACTTCCCAACCATCCATATGGCGTCCCTCGGTGGTTACGGTGCTGCAAGTGCGAGTACCTGGGTCCAAGTCGGGGCCGGCGAGCGTATGGTCGACGCCGCGGTTATTCACACGTACGAGATGCTCGGGCGCTTATATTCGGAACCCGAGGAGATGCGCAAGAACCCATTCCAATAAGACCGATCGCCGGACTGATAGCCGTATGACATAATCGCCTCCATGAATCGCCGTGTTCTCGCGGCACTCATCGGTTTAACTGCCTCGATTCACACGTTCGCTGGCCTGCCCGACTCCGTAGCCGAAGCGCAGCAGCACGCGGAGAAGGGTGTCCAATGCGCCCAAGCAGGCAATATGGCTTGTGCTGAAGCTGAATTGCGCCGTGCCGTGCAAATCGCTCCGAACGACGCTTCTTTTCTAACGAGCCTCGGCGGAATACTCGGCATGCAGCAGAAATTCGGCGAGGCCAACGTCTATTTCGAGAGGGCGGTAAAGAGTGATCCTCGTGATACTACGGCGCGCCGCAATCTTGCCGCTAATCAGTGGCGCTTAGGGCAACTGAAGCAGGCCCACGCCAATCTCGAGCGGCTTCTGCGCACGCAACCCCACGACAAAGCTGCGATGCTGCTACTGGGCATGGTTGCGGAAAACGAGCACGACTATGCACGTGCGGCAAGAATGCTCGCCGCCGTACCGGATCTAGTCGAGCAGCACCCGGAATCCATCGCTGCGCTTGCGAGCTCTTACTATCACACCGGACGCCGGGAGCGAGCGCATGAGCTCCTGGAAGACCTGCTTCGCCGGTCCGCTACACCAGAAGGAGTTTTCGCCGCGGGCGGTGTAGCGGCTGAGGCGGAAGATTATGGGATCGCGGAGAAGCTGTTTCAATCAATCCGCTCCAGTTATCCCGATGCGACGAAGCTCGAATACAACCTCGCTCTGATTCAATTTCGGACCCAGCGCATTGCGCAAAGTGAGAAAGCTCTTCTCAGCTTGATCAATGAAGGCCCTCCCACGGGCGAGGTCTATCGTCTGCTGGGCCGCTGCTATGAAAAGCAGAACAAACCGGCCGAAGCTGTGGGTGCGCTCGAGAGCGCTATCAGAGTGGAGCCGTCTGAGGAATCCAACTATCGCGACCTCCTGACGATTTTGCTTACCAGGAAGAAACTTGCCGCTGCGCTGGAGGTAGCCCGTAAGGCTATCGAAGCCTTCCCGCAATCGGCAGCAGCGTATCGCGATAGAGGCATGGTCGAGATGAACATGAATCAATTCACCGATGCAGTGAGATCCTACAGCCGAGCCGTCGAGCTGAACCCAAAGTCGCTCGACGCCGAAGTCGGCCTGGCCTCCGCTAAATGGGCGGCTGGCCTGCGCGCTCAGGCGGAAGCGGAATTCCAAGCGCTCCTGAAACAGTATCCACGCGAGGCAAGCGTGTATGAAGGTTACGCAACTTCACTCTTAAATGGCACGGACGATAGTTCGATCCAGAATCGGGCTGACGCACTGCTCAAAAGAGCGATAGATCTGGACAGCTCGCGCCCGGAGTCGCATTATCAGCTCGGCATGCTGGACCTAAAAAAGAGCAATGCGGGCAACTCTCCGGAGCCGCTGCGCCAATCTCTCGATCAACTCGAGGCCGCGGCACGCCTGGGCCTCTATGACAGCAAGATCCACTATGCTTTGGCGCGAGTCTACCGCCGGCTTGGACGTGAAGACGATGCCGCACGGGAAATGCGCAGTTACCAGCAACTGAAGGCCGATGAAGACAATCTCAATTCGCGTCAGAACGTGGCAGGGATGCCACACGAGTAAATGCGGTGGACCGCCATTTTGCTCGTCGCGTCTTTGCTCTGCCTTATCTGCCAGGTATGCCGGATGGCCCCTGCCTCGCCTGCGCAAGAAATCTTTACTGATGTGACCGCTCAGGCTGGAATTCACTGGCGCCATTTCAACGGCGAGTCCCAAGAGAGATATCTGATCGAGGCCATGGGTGGCGGGGTCGCATTCCTCGATTTCGATAAGGACGGCCTCGAGGATTTATTTTTCGTGAGCGGCGGCGAGACTCCCAATGGTAAGAGTTCGACCCCCGTTCGCAATGCGCTTTACCGGAATCTCGGTGGCGGCAACTTTGAGGATGTCACTGAAAAGTCCGGCCTCGCCCACATCCCTTTCTATGGAATGGGCGTGGCTGCTGGAGATTTCGACAATGACGGCTATCCGGACATCTTCATTACCGGTTATCCGTCCTGTGCCCTGCTGCATAACAACCGCAATGGCACGTTCACAGACATTACAAATAGGGCCGGCGTGAAAAACGTAGGCAAATGGGCTGCCAGTGCGGCCTGGTTCGATTACGATCGCGATGGCCGCCTTGACTTGTTTATTGCCAATTACGCTAAGTTTTCTTATGAAAATGGGCCGCACTGCGAATACCAGGGTGTGCGGACCTATTGTGCACAGGTGTCCTATGAAGGAGAGCGGCCGACGCTCTATCACAACGATGGCGACGGCACGTTCAGCGACGTCACGGAGCACGCAGGCCTGGCAAAGCTGGCCGGTCGCGCTCTCGGGGTAGTAGGCATTGACGTGAATGATGACGGGTGGCCCGATCTTTTCGTGGCACGTGACGCATCGCCTAACCTGCTGCTCATCAACCAACGTGACGGTACTTTTAAAGACGCGGCGCTCGATGCCGAAGTGGCGCTTAGCGCCGATGGTATGGCGCGCGCAGGCATGGGCGTAGATGCGGGCGACGTGAACGGCGACGGGCGGCCTGATTTCATCATCACCAATTTCAATGACGAGCGGCACGCCCTATTTCTGAATACGGGCGAATTTCCGTATCGCGAGTGGACGCGCGAATCGGGTCTAGGCGCAATGACGCGGGCCTTTGTTGGATGGGGTGCGCACTTCATCGATTACGACAACGACGGGAATCTCGATTTGATTGTCGTGAACGGCCATATCAACTCGGTAATCGAGAAAACGCGCATGGACGTGCTCTATCGGGAACCGGCATTGCTGCTGGCCAACAACGGCAAGGGCGTTTTTCGAAATGTGGCTGATCTCGCGGGCGCTGTCTTCCGCAACCGATATCTCGGGCGCGGCCTTGCTGTAGGGGATTACGACAACGATGGCGGCGTGGATGCGGTCTTTACGCGCCTGAATGACACGCCGCTGCTTCTGCACAATAACGTGGGGTATCTGAAACCCTGGCTTGGCATTGAACTCGAAGGGACCAAGAGCAACCGGGATGCAATTGGCGCGAAGCTGGCGTTAACGTGCGGTACCCGGAAGCTAGTGCGTTGGATCACCGGGGGCACGAGCTATCTTTCCTCACACGACCGCCGCGTCGTGTTCGGGTTAGGAGCCACGCCGAACGGGTCAAAAGATTCCGCCGGTCCGATGCAGCTTGACATCCGTTGGCCAAACGGAAAGATGCAGACCATCACCGGATTGAAAGTGAATCAATATCAGAAGATTGTGGAATGAGACCTACAAAGATCGTAGAGCCGGAGGTACTTGACGGGAGCACTTCTTGGAGCTAAGATGACGCCAACTGCAGGGTGGTCAAAAAACCTGGGGAGGGTGTGATGGTCTCGAAGAATTCACGGCCGGGGGCTGTCGGAGTTCGCCTCGCTGCGGCTCTGCTGGTGCTGGTCACCGCGTTTGTCTTTGGCGTAACAGCGTCGGCACAGCAATATACAGGCTCGGTGGCTGGGGTGCTCACGGATCCGTCCGGGGCTGTCGTCCCCAATGCGCAACTCCGGCTGATAGATGAGCAAAAGGGATTTAGCTTCACAGGGGTATCCGACTCCAAGGGCGGTTATGTAATCCGAGGGGTGCCTCCCGGCACCTACAAACTCTCGGTGGAAGCGCAAGGATTCCGCGGTGAAACTCGATCAGGCATCAAGCTCGATGTCAGCCAGAATGTCACGATAAATTTCGCGCTTCAGGTGGGTGCGGTCAGCCAGACGGTGCAGATTTCCGAAGCGGCGCCCCTGCTTTCGACTCAGGATGCAGTCACCGGGCAAACTGTAGACCGGAGACTCATTAACGATCTGCCGTTGATCTCTCGTTCCGTAACGGATCTGGCGTATCTCACTCCCGGTGTCACGGACGTGGATACGCAGTGCAAAGGATGCACGGCGAATAACTTTGTTTCCAATGGAGGCCGCAACGCCACGGCTGACATGCTCCTGGATGGCGTGACAACCACGAATTTCGAGCAAAACAGCGGAATTCAAGTGCCCACCTACACTCCTTCCGTGGACGCCGTCGAGGAATTTACAGTACAACAAACCAATTTCAGCGCGGAGTACGGGTTCTCCGGCGGCACGATCGTCAACATGGTCACGCGCTCGGGCACGAACCAGTTTCATGGCAGCCTTTATGAGTTCTTCCGCAATCAAAAGCTTGACGCCAACGACTGGTTCGCCAATCGGAGCGGCGTCCCGATTCCGCCGCTCAAGAACAATAATTTCGGTGGAACGGTGGGCGGTCCAATCCGGAGGGACAAGACATTCTTCTTCTTTGATTACGACGGCACCCGGAGTAGAACAGCGAGCACCCACCAGGCTGGCGTGCCGAGTGCTGCGGAACGAACCGGCAACTTCGGGGAGCTCTGTGGCTACGCCGGAGGAAGTTTCGACGCGAACGGGCTGTGCTCGTCGGGCGACGGGCAGCTTTGGGATCCTTACACAGGGGTCTACAACAATGACGCGGACGGCCCGGTGCGCTCCGGTTTTATCCCGTTCAACAACATAGCCACCTACACCAGTCCGGGCAGCCCCGTGCTGAACGGAACGCCCTACCAACTTCCGGCGCGGCCGGGCAATCTGATCGATCCAGTGGCGTTCAAGCTCATGCAGCTCTATCCGCTATCTAATGAAAACGTCGGGAGTGCAGCGTACAATCCATACACGAATTGGATCGGTTCGGGATCGAATCAGGGAAGCAACAATCAATACGACATTAAGATTGACCATCGCTTCAGTGATAAGGATCTCTTGAGCGTGAAGTATTCACGTCAGGGCAATTTCAGTCATGGCTTCAACTGCTTCGGTAATTTCGCCGACCCTTGTACGTCAGGTCCTACGACTCAGACCGCTCACCTCGCTTCAGTGAACCTCACGCATACCTTCTCCCCGACGCTATTGATGAATCTCGCCTTGGGGTTCACACGGGGGGCGGTCTGGACACACAGTATCGCTGGCGACTATAAAGATCTGGACCCGGTCTCGCTCCTGGGTATGCCGAGTTACATCAATGCTTCAGGAGTTCCTTTCATTCCCGCCATTTCCCTAAATACCGGCTACAGTCAGCCTATTAGCGGCACCAGCATCGGAACCCAGCCCTGGAGCTATTTGCGCCAAGGCCAGGAGACATATCACCTGCTGGGTACCGTGAGTTGGGTGAGGGGTCAACACGAATTGAAGTTCGGCGGCGAATGGCGGGTGCATCGTGATAATTTCACTCAGCCTGGCGTTCCGGGCGGAATTTTCGTTTACGACTTTAACGGAACGTCACAGCAGCCGTACTCCGGAGGCGGAGATGCGCTGGCGAGTTTTTTGATTGGCAATGGCGGTCCCGGGACTTGGGGCCAGTACGAGATCCCGAATCTCGTCAGCACATTGAACCACCAGGTAGGGGGATTCATACAAGATAATTGGAAGGTTAACAAAAAGCTCACTGTCAATATCGGGATGCGGTACGATCTCACCTTCCCGCGTACGGAGCGCTACAACCGTATGAACGCGCTCGATCCAAATGTCGTGTCACCTTTGCAGGTCCCCGGATTGGGAACGCTTCACGGTGGGGAGGTTTTTGCGAGTTCCAGCAATCGCTCACCGGGCTACGACACGTCCTACAACAATCTGGGCCCGCGTATAGGGTTTGCATACCAGCCAGCTGAGAAGACTGTCTTACGCGGGGGCTACGGGGTGTACTACTCAGCAGTCCGATTCGGTGCGGCCGGAACCGGTGCCGTTGGTTACCAGGGCTATGACGAGAATACTCCGTGGATCAACACGTACCAGAACAATGGCGTCACGCCCTGGGGCGGATTAAGCAATCCGTTCCCTGCGGGAGTCAAACTGCCGCCGGGCAGCCAACTGGGTTTGCTGAACGATGTCGGTTTCGGCGCGACTGGGCCGATCCCGTCTCTTAACTCGGCCGTACCTTACGAGCAGAGCTGGAGTTTTGGCATACAAAGGGAGCTGCCGGGCAACTTCCTCGTGGATGCGAATTACATCGGCAAGGCGGGCCATCATCTCTATTTTGGAGGCGCGGGTAATTTGGACTATCTCGGTCCGCAGATTGAGCACTATAACGCACAACAGATCGCCGGTTTAAATAGCTACGTTGACAATCCGTTTTACGGCATTATCACTGATCCGAGTAGCCCCCTATCGTCCCCGACCGTTCAGGCTTATCAGCTCCAATTACCGTTCCCGCAATTCACAAGTTTCAACGCCGACGAGCCTCCGTGGGCGAATTCGATCTACAACGCGCTACAAGTGCGGGTTGAGAAGCGCTTCTCGCACGGGCTCCAAGCGTTGGTGACTTACACGTGGTCAAAGGCGATCGACGACGCTTCCACTTCGGCTGGAGGCACCACATGGTTGGGCGGGATTGCAAACTTTCCTCAGGATCCTAATAACCGACGCTTGGAACGAGGTCTCTCGACCTTCGACATACCGCACGTGCTGCAGTTCAGCTACGTTTACGAGTTGCCGATCGGTCGCGGCAAAGCGATCGGCAGGAATATGCCACGGGTCGTTGATGCAGTTATCGGGGGTTGGCAAACGAACGGAATCTGGCGCTTCGCCTCTGGCAGGCCGCTGTTGCTCACGCTGTCTGGGGGCCAGCCTCTTCCGACCTATGGCGCGCAGCGTCCCAATCTGATCGGCACGTTGCACTGTAATGGCGGGTCCGATTCGGAATTTGTGGACAACTACTTTGCCAATCCGGATGTCGCTGTAGCCCCACCTCCCTTCACGCTCGGCACAGCGCCGCGCAGTTACGGAGGTTGCCGGTCACCGGGTCAGAATAACGCCACGCTTTCCTTGTTTAAAAACTTTATGTTGCCGAAGCTTCGAGAAGGCGCGCGGCTTCAGTTCCGAATCGAGGCATTTAACGCCCTGAACCATCCGCAGTTTGATGCACCCGATACCCAGGTCAACGGCGGTAATTTCGGCGTGATTACGCAACTGGCAAACCCGCCCCGCGAGGTGCAGTTGGCTTTAAAGTTGTATTGGTGATGTAGACAGTTCCGCGCTACGGCCTCACCCGGGAGGCCGAACGGCGAACAGAAAGTTCTGCATCGAAAAGGGATTCTGATCGTCAGTGGGGTTTCCCCGAGCAATGCGTTTGATCTCTCCCATCTCAGCAGCGGATTTTTGTTCGTCTCCGAGAGCCTTATAGGCATCGCGTAACGCGTAGTGGGCAGGAATGAGTGTGGGTTGAAGCCGGGTCGCATCGAGCAGATACCGGATGGCCTTGTCATAGTCTTTCTTCGCGAGTGAAATTTTGCCCGCCAGCAGAAAGATATAGGGATCTTTTGAACTGAGCGTCAGAGCGCGTGCAATCGCGTGTTGCGCGCTGTCCAGAGCATTCGGCGCCGCATGCGTGATGGCCAGCGCCTGATAGTAATAGACCTCCGGCGTGTTAGCGCCCAAGGCGATTGCGGTCTCGAGCATTTGCCGCGCCTCCGCCGATTTGAGCTGGATCTCGAGTAATATCCCATTAAGCAGATAGGGCCGGTCCCACTCCGGCCACCGCGCCTGAAGCTTCTTCAATAATCTCTGGGCATCAATCCCGCGTTGCAATAGTTCGAGAGTCACGGCTTGTGCCAGGAGCAGTTCCCGTTCATCCGGTAGTATGCGGGAGGCTTGATCGAGCAAATCCGAAGCCTCGTGATACAGCTTGTGCTTTAGCAGGAATCCGGCAGCCTGGAGATAAAGGCCGGGTCGCGTCGGAGCAGCGCGGATGCCGCGGTTCAGCGCCTCTACAGCCTCTTGCATTTTGCCGAGGGAATCTAAGATCTGGGCCCGCAGCAGATAATAGTCTCCTTTCCGGTCCGCAACCGGAGTCTGGTCCAGCTCCGACAAGGCGACCTGGGGTGTCTGCAGATGGAAGAGGACGATGGCCAGGTCCAGGCGGGCGCCGCTTGGAGGCGGATCAGCAGCGACAGCACCTTTCAGAAATTCAAGCGCAAGATCATACTGCTCGAAATCCAGAAGGATTCTTCCGCACGCCGCGAGCAGCGTGCGGTCAGAAGAGGAGGATTTTATTTCGCGAAAGACCTTCAAACCCTCGTCGGTATTCCCCTCGGCAAGGAGCTCCCGTCCCAACCTGACTTTCCACTGAACATCGCTTGGATTAGTGGTCACATTTCTTCGAAGATTTGCCAGGTAGCGCGTGCGGCGGTCGGCGGGCGAAAGACTTAGATAGTCGATCAGCCCGGCTTGAGGCCTGCGCCCCTCATCGATTGTTGCGGGTTCCTTCAACCGGGACAGAATCGCACGGGCTTCTTCGGTACGGCCAAGTTTCACTAGCGCTCTGCGGTAATGAACCAGAGCCAATCGTGCATCAGGAGCTAGATCCACCGACCGCTTCAAAACGTCTGCGGCGTCACTAACGCGATCGAGCGCGAGGTATGCCTGCCCGAGATGTGCCAGCGCGCGATAGTCATTCGGTTCTTGCTTAACGAAAACCTGTAAGTCTTCGACCGCTGCCGCTGGTTTTTCTTCCTCGATGTTCAGTAGAGCGCGGGCATAGCGTGCCTGGCCCAAGCCGGGATCTAACGTCAGCGCGCGGTCGAGATCCTGTAGCGCCCCGGTCCGATCCTCGAAAGCCTTTGCGACAGCCAGCTCATAAAAGCCCACGGGGTCGTAAGGATGCTTGTGCACGTACCACTCCAGGTCTGATCGCGCACTCTTAAACTGGTTGGCACACGCCAGCGTGAAACCACGTTCGCGGCGGGCAACATCGTCCCCCGGTTTCAGCTTCAGATACTCATCATATTGTGCAGCAGCATCTTTGAAGAACTCTAAACGAGCGGTAATCTGGGCCAGGAGCAAAACTACATCAGCCCGGCCGGGCGCCAGTTTCTGAGCTTTGGCGAGAAGCGCAGCGGCATCCACAGGCCGCTCCTGTTTCAGATAGACCTGCGCCAGCGTGTAGAGGCAATCAGGGTCTTCCGGGCGATCCTTGAGAGCGGTTTCGAGGACGGCGCGAGCACGCTCGGAGTGCCCTGCTTCGAACGCGGCCAAACCTAGGTTATAGAGCACGTCGAAGTTGGTTGGCTCTGCATCCAGAACGCGAGAGAAAGACTGTTCGGCCTCCTCGTAAAGCTTGCATTGCGCATACGATGTTCCGGCAGAGAAGTACACACTTGGGCCACCGCTCGCCTGAGCTTCCATGCTGCGGAGCAGAGAAGCGGCATCCGAGCACTGTCCGCTTAAAGCGAGCGCGCGCGCGTGTAGTAGAACTGTGGCGGGGTCCGTCGTCGCAGAATTCGGAAGCCGACTCAGGAAAGCGAGTGCTTGCCGGCCTTGCTTCTCGTCCACACTGATTTGCGCGAGCTGCAGATTTGCGTTCGCGTGATGTGGATCGATCGCAACCGTCATGAGGTAGAATTTGCGAGCCCGACCCGTATCGCCGCTAGCCAGATAATGATTGGCTACGTTATTGAACACCTGAGCGGAGTTCGGAGCCAGCTTTAGAGCACGGTGGTAATAACTCTCCGCGTCGTTGTAGCGCTGTTGCGAATCAAGAACGGCGCCTTTCAGAATGAGCGCGCGCAAATCGGCGGGATGGTCCTTCAGGATGGCGTCAACTCGACTGTCGGCTTCGGCGATTCTTCCTTGCGCGAAATCGGATGCAGCCGCCTCTAGCGCCGATTCACCGGCGGGTTCTTGAGCGAACAGAACGATACTGGCGAGAAATGAAAGCGTGAACGGCAGAACTTTCAACAGAACTCTTGCGGACCACACCAGTTTCTCCTATTATGGCCCTTCCGGAGTTGCCCAATCTGTGACCTTGATGAAGTGGATTTACATACCTGCAACGCTATGGATCTTCCCTGCCGCGGCCGTCGCGCAACGTCATGCGCCCCCGCAAGACGTGGTTGTGGACACCACGCCTTCTCACGCCGTAAGTTCTTTCAGCCCGTTCCGTTCACTCGGCGCAGGCATCGATCGGCTGCGCGGAGGTATTACCGACAAGGTCATGACTCCGGAGTTCATCGAGAAAATTCAGTCGGCGGGTTGGCAAACTGTCAGCTATCGTCAGAACACAGAACTCTTCGCGGAAGCGTGGCACTGGAATCCAAAAGGTACGTGGAGCAACGCCGCCGCAAAGCAGGTCTATTTCATCGGCGACGCGACCCCCACAGAGATGATTCGCCACTCCTGGGCCGCGCCTCTGCCACACCGGGGCGGATTGCTTGGGCCGCACCCTACGCGGCCAAATACCGCGTACAGTACTGGACGGGTGCTCGCCATCCTTTCGGACGTCCAGCAGGCGGAATCTGGCAAACGTTCCCGCTAGGTTCGGTGAGTGAGGGCAATGGTGGAACGGTGACTTTGCGGCTCGCATCCTGGATGACGCCCGTGCGATATTTACGCCTCTGGATGACTGCATCTTCCGGGACCTGCGACACGCATGGATCCGACGACTTGCGCAACTGCCTCGGGTTCGCGATCACGGAGCTCTATGCTGGAACTTATTCGGACAGCGGTGAGTTTCATGACATCGTGAATCATGTCCCGAATCGCGAGCAGTCGGTCACGGTCTGCTCGTCAATAGATCCGTGGCACGCAGAGATCGACATGACTGAGGCCAGCGGCGACCAGGTGGGATTCGACCTGTTCTATAGAAGCGGCGTGACACGCGGTTCGCCCGCCATGATTCCAGTCGCCGTTCTGTATTCTACGCCTGAAGATGCTGCCGCGCAGATCTCTTACATCAAAACGCGCCGGTATCCCATCTCATACATCGAAATGGGCGAGGAGGCCGATGCCCAGCACCAATGGGGCTAACGGCCATGCGGATCCTAACGGTCCGCAGGTGAGTCGACGGTGAACGGCGGGATGGGAATGGTTTACGCATTACCCAAAGCTTCGATCACGATATTACGGGGCCGGATTGGTTCCTAGTGTTGCATACCGCGTTGCAAGTGGAGATTACAGCGCGCGAACCTGCCGCTCAGTGTTCAGGAGGTGACATCAGGGCCACTGCGTACTGGAATCCACTCAGACACCCACGGTCAAGACTGCGATAGTAATCGTTATAGCGGAAGCCGTTTTCACCGCGCCACATCGCGAAGGCGGCACAAGCGTCCAACCAGCGCTGAAACATGGGCGTGATATCCAGATAAGTATCCGCTTTACCGCGGCCACTTCTTGCATCTCAGTCGCAAACGCTATCGCGCGTTACCTGTCTTCTGCTTGTCCGTAAGGCTGGTAAGATTCGTCGGCCCGCTTCGCATCCTCGGATGAAAGCTCTTCAGCATCATCCAGAAAAATCCGAACATCATGAGCCCAGCCATCCAACGCTTGCCGTGCAGCCGCCCACTTCTCGTGCTTCGAGAATTCAACCGACCCGATCTCGGCACCGGCACCCAAAGGCTCGCGATCCACCATGGCCGCGATTTGCTCGCCCGTCTCCGAATCCACGAGTTCCATCTCGACGGCAACCTTACCGATGTTTACAGTCCGATCGAGAGCACCATCGGAAACGGAAGACTTGGCTGCCCCCGACACGTCCGCACCGATATCTACACCGATCAACGCGGACCGCAAGCGTAAGACCAGGGGACCGGCTTCATCGGTGACGGGGAACGCACTTGAGACCGCATCTATAAGAGCCTTGTGAAAATATCGGGCCGCCACCCCGCGGGCTTTGTCCGGAAGTTTAGATTCGTCTGCATCAGACGCAAGATATACTTGCACGGGTTCAACGATCACGGCAATGTATTTGTGCAGGTTCTTCCGCGCATCGGATTTCGCGAAACTCAGTGCGTTGCTACCGACGCTGGGATTTGGCTTGAGATTGGAGTAGTCCTTAAGGAATCCGGAGAACTCCTGGCCGGCCGCCATCTTTCTGAGCTGGATTGACTGTTCGTTTGTACTTTGAGTATTAGACCCAGAAGCAGTGGCTTCGGTAGCACGGACGGTGAGCAGCAGGCAACATGCAAAAGCCCCGCCTCGGAAATATTTGTGTCTCATGTGTCGTCCTCCCCGCAAATCAGCCTTTCTTCTCTTGTTTAGTGACCCGGAGCAAGTTGAAGACATGAAAAACGCCAGATACCGAGTTGGCTTTGATGTTGGCGATGTCCCTGTCCCCAGTGTTCGAAACGTTACCGAGCAAAATGACGTCCCCGTTCTTGACGACGATCTTGATATCGGAACCGCTGCCCCAAAAATATCGGCCGAGATTCATCTGGAGCGCGCCGCGCACCGCCGCACGGATTCGCATATCCATACCACCCAGCGGGAGCACATCGATGTTGTTTACCACTGAACTCACCCCTTCGATGTTCTTGACGATATTTCCTGCGTAGCTACGATTGGTCTGCCGTACTGTCCACCCGCTCAACAGGGCCGTTTCTCCCTGCAGTACGAACGATATAAAATCGTACTCGCTGAGATACGGCATCATCGCAAGCTCGTGCCGGACTTTTTCATAGGTCTTGGGGGACCCGTTAGCCCGGTATGTTCGCACGTCGAGCATTTTGTAGGCGGGATCTCCGGCTGGAATGGAACTCGCTTGAATAGCGGCAACCGACGCGAGCTTTACTTCGCCATTGTTCACTTTCAGTTGACCGGACGCATCGACCAGTTGGCCAACAAGGTCCTTGATCATCTTGTCCTTGTTCACATTCAGAACCATGTTGTTGCTAAGGCGTACAAGGACGGGTTCAGATCCCTCCTTGTATGTCTTTTGGCTGCATGCAATACGCTCCGGCGTGATTGGGCCGAGCATTAATCGCGCACACAGGTCGGAGTCGACGTAAGCCTTGAAGTTCGATTGTTCCTTGTCTGCTGCGGGCACCATTCTGGTCCCGACAGATAGAGCGAAAAACACCAGGAAAGTAAATTTCATAAGCGTGCTTGATGTGCCAAACGAGTGTTGCTGAGCAATCCCCTTGCAGACGAATCCAGGTTGCGGATAGGGTACCGACCCTAGCCGTCATCAAGTCAAGATGGAGATTCCGGCGTCGCGATTCATTTTTCCGCTCTTCGTTCACCCGTTCAACATGCGGATTTCGGATTACCTTTGAGTGCACGGCTATTGCTTTGTGCAGCATCTCCCGCCTGAGTGCAGCCTGAATCTTGGATCCACTTTACCCTCAACAGCCGCAATCGTTGAAGGTAATGCGGCTTGCAAGGCACGTCTCTGAGATGCCCACCACCGAAAAGCAGCATGAGTTCTCACGCTCTTTGCGCCGAATGACTGAAACATGAATTCTGGCCTTAAGCAGGGTGAGTGACACGCTCTACTACGGGATGTACTACAACGGTGGGATGACGATTGTTGGATGGACCTAGCGGTCCCGCGCCATCCACTTCTGGGGAGGGAGCCTATCGTTCCTTTGACGATCTGTTTCGAAGCATCGGGAAAGGAAGGACACAATCGTGAAAATCGTCGTCATTGGAGGTAGTGGCCTCATCGGATCAAAGCTCGTCACCAAGCTTCGTGAGCACGGCCACGAAGCAGTTGCAGCGTCACCAAATTCTGGGGTCAACACGCTCACCGGCGAAGGGCTCCCGGAAGCATTAAAAGGCGCGTCGGTGGCCGTTGACGTATCGAACTCCCCCTGGTGGGAAGACAACGCGGTAATGAAATTCTTCGAGACATCAACCCGTAACCTTCTCGCCTATGAAGCGACTGCAGGCGTGGGACATCACGTTGCCTTGTCGCTTGTAGGATCTGAACGTCTGCTCGAAAGCGGCTATTTCCGCGCAAAAATCGCTCAGAAAAACTTGATCAAAGCCGCCTCGATTGCCTACTCAACCGTTCGGGCGACGCAGTTCTTCGAATTCATCGAAGGCATCGCCGATTTATCCACTGACCGTAATACTGTACGCCTGCCCTCATCCAGCCGATGGCGGCCGAGGATGTCGCCAGTGCCGTGTGCCGCGTGGCAATCGGCTCACCCCTGAATGGCACCGTTGAGATAGGGGGCCCGGAAAAGTTTCGTTTGGATGAACTGGTCCGGCGAACTCTTGCCTCGCGCAAGGATCCGCCCGGGGTAGTTGCCGAGCCGCAAGCGCCCTACTACGGCGTTAAGGTGAGCGAGACCACCCTCCTTCCCGGCAGTGACGTGCGACTCGGGATACGCGTTTCGAAAGGTGGCTCAGGCAGTCCGCAAACGAAATTTGGGCCACGACCCGGCACTCTGCAATAGGAAAAGCGCGGGGAGCAACTGATGGCGAGCTTAAAAGCAATGTTGATGCCGCCCCTTCTCGTTAACAGCACAAGTGATCGCGCAGGAGGCAAAGGTTACACCGGTTATGTCACAGGGTGGGCCAGAATTCCCGGCAAAGAGGGTCTGATGATCGTGCCGTGTATCCTCCTGACGCTTCCGATCCAATCCATCCACGCAACGCGCATGCTCTTCTCTATGTGCTCGAAGGTCCGTTTGTGATGCAGGTGAAGGGCGGAAATCCAGTGACACTGAGGGCAGGACAGACGTTTTATGAAGGCCCGACGACATTCACGTTTGTTGGTCGAAACGCAAGTAGTACGCAGCCAGCAAAATTCCGAGTGTTCCTGGTGAAGCACAAAGGTGCTCCGGTGCGTGTCCCAGTGCAGAACAGCACCAGCTGTCGGACGCTGAATAGTCTCGTCCGACGCGGGGATTTGGGCCGAGATGCATATAACCTTGTTTTGCGGATCATTGTCACGTAGTCGGCCATCCTTCCACTACTCGCATTCTGAAAGCGTAGGGCGTCATTCTTACAAACCGCGCCCTCCCAGATTCAATTCGAATCTCAGGTCAATTGGCACACTAGGAGACTATGAAGAAGACGTACGCGCGTCGGCGCAGGCACGCATTTCTGAAGCACCACGCTCTCAGCGTTGCGGCCGTTGGCATTCTGTTTTTGTGGATTGGACTGTATGTGCAGGGAGATCCAAAAACGCATTGGGGTTCTTTTTTTGGCAATGCGATCGCAGACTGGACAGGCGTTGTTGTTACGGTGATTGCGACGAAATAATTCTACGAGATCGGCTCAGCAGAGAGCAAGACACCCAAGTCTCGTCTTCGAAGCCGACTACTGGACGGCCTTCGGGATCATTCTCTAACGATCTTTCTGGGCCTCACTGGAGCGGGTTGGACATTCATCTATGTCAAGATGGATTCCGAAGCAAAGTGGGGACAAGTGATCGGAAATATCGTATCCGAGTGGACACAGCTCTTTGGGCTCGTCCTGCTGACGAAAAAATTGATGGAGGATAAATCGAAGGAAAGCAGACAACGATAAAAAGTGCTGCCAAATTTCGAGGAGATCGGATCGCCCGCAACCCGACTAGTCTAGATAGGACAAGATCTTCCGAGCCGCAAGCTGCTCGCACTGCTTTCGCTGCGCTGCACTTTAGGTCTTTTGGGGCGGACGTAGAATGATT
This sequence comes from Bryobacteraceae bacterium, assembly GCA_045807905.1. Classification (GTDB taxonomy): domain Bacteria; phylum Acidobacteriota; class Terriglobia; order Bryobacterales; family Bryobacteraceae; genus Bog-105. Next base: position 24,637 of record JBJMGM010000099.1, read on the forward strand.
CCGGGTATTCAGAGATCGCCCATTTCCGAAGTAGCTGTTCCATGTTCGTCTGCGGTGTGCTGAAGAGCCGTCTATTGGCCTCGCTTGCGAGACGGTGCAGGCCCAACAATATTACTGCGATCTGCCACGCGGAGTTTCGCTGATTCAAGTAGCAGCCTGCGCCAGTGCACGATCACGGAGCAGAGAGCATGTTTGCATATGTTTGCACGAAACAGTCATAAAAATTCTAAGTTTCTGAAACTTTTTTTTCAGGCCGCCGGATTTGAACCCGGTACCCGGCCTAGCAGTCAGGGGCAACCTACGGTAAACCGGTCATTCCACAACACTCCTCAGAGTCGATGTGGCAACAACAGGCAGGGAACGTCGGCACGCTGGCATGGCTGCACGTTGGCCGCACGATCACTTGATTTACGTCGAGCGGGGGCGACTAGCCTGTCGATCCTAGAGTGACATCCTAATTTGCAAGAGGTCTCTTCAGCGCGGCCCGCAATCACGCCGTAGCACTGGCTCGACGAATAGGTTTGGCCGTCGTAAGTGAAAACCGAGAAGCTCGTTTCATCCGACGAGACGTGGCTGGAGAGAACAAGATTACGGATGCCCTTCGTCGTGGTGTGCTGTTCGAAACCGAAAGCGTCAGCAATCGGTGCTTGGCAGCGAAAGAAGAGACCCAACTCGGCCCTTCGAGGCGAAACATCCAAGTCTAACGGTTTCCGGTACACCGCACAACACGCTTGTTTCTGCGCGCATCCCAGGGCGCTCGCGTACTGTACTAAGTAAAGGCCCCCGCGATTTTTGTAGACGAATCAGCGAAATGCAATTGAGCCGATGACGATTTAGAGCTGAGCCCGCAATTGCTGAACGACGGTAACCCGATGGCAGAGCACTCGAGTTCACAACCAATGAGAATGCTCGTGCGGATTCTGGCTGCCGTGTCACTTGCTTTCTTAATTCCAGTGATCCGTATTCAAACGGCAACTGCCCAACATTTGCTGTATGTAGCAAGCCCGGGGATCCGCAATTACGTTGAGTATGGCCTCGTGGCATCCTCGTCTTGACGTTGATGACGGATACAAGTTTGTCCGACGCATTCCTACGTGGGTTGTGCCGGAAGGCAAGAAGCCCGAAAACGTCAAAGGGATTGCGGCCACCGCGAAGACCGGCAGAGTCTACGTGACGTCACTGAGGGGCATGATCGCGATCGATGCAGTGACAGGCAAGAAGATTTGGGACAAGACCTATCAAGGCGGATGCGATCGGATGCCACTTTCACCTGACGGCAAGAATCTGTATGTTCCACAAGTCGAGGGCCCGGCATGGCAAGTTGTGAATGCGGCGAACGGCGACGTGATTACAACGGTCGAGACCAAGTCCGGTTCGCACAACACAATCTACTCTGGATCGAGTTGGAAATCAGTTCGGCATCGGTAGAAAGCTCAATTGAATAGATTCTTCTAACGCCCGTTGTCCCGCGGCACGCAGCCAATTACCCCAGCCACTCCGGGTGCTGCGCTGTCCCGTCAAATATCGAAGTCGTTTTGAATGTTTCGTACATGCCGGTCAATGCCGCCTGCTTCGTTTTGGCCAGCAAAGCACTCAGCTGAGCTGTACTGAAAGGCTTAAATGTGCGGACGGCCTCAAGGGCTTGATCTAACCGCTCCATCGAATCGCACCCAGTGATGACAACCGAGGTTGGCAAATTCAATGCGTAATGCAGACACTCGATCGGCGTAGCCACGCCGGCTTTCAGCACGTTTCCAAATGCCATCGGCTTCATGCCGAGTACAGCCGTGCCCTCTTTGACGAGTCTCGGAACGACCTCGTGCGTGAAGCTTCGAAAATGATAATCCAGGACGTTCAAGGGCATCTGGCACGCGTCGAAGCGAAAGTTGTGCTGGGCCGCAACATCCAGCATTCTCAAGTGCACTGCCGGATCTTTGTGCCCGGTGAAGCCTATGTAACGGATCTTGCCAGCTTCCTTGGCAGCCATTACGGCCTCGTGTGCTCCACCCGATACAAAATAGCGATCCGGATCCTCCATACGGATGTTTTCGTGGAACTGAATTAAATCGATCGCATCAACCTGGAGCCTCTTCAATGATTCGTCTATCTGTTTGGCAGCCGCTTCGCGCGTTCGGCCGTTATACTTGGTCATGAGAAAGACGCGCTCGCGATACCCATTCTTGAGCGCTTTTCCCATCCGGAGTTCGCTCCCGCCGTCGTGGTAATCCCAGGAATTGTCCAGAAAAGTGATTCCACGATCAACTGCAGTTCGGATGATCCGGATTCCTTCCTGCTCATCCGCAGGAACGCCGATGTGATAACCTCCGAGTCCCATCGCGGACACGCGCTCACCGGTATTCCCCAGTTTTCGGTAGATCATTCCATCCGACGTATCAGCCTCGAGTGAGGCTGCGACTTGAACTGCTGCAAGTCCCGCGATGAATTCGCGTCTTGGTATTTTGCTGGATTCCATGTGTCTCGCTACCTCTTCAATTAGATTAGTTCCTCTGGGGTAAGGCGCCCTTATCTTCGTGTAGGCGCTTGCTAGAACCCGCCGATGGAATTTTAGAGGTGAAATCGTGGCACCTGGCATCGATCAAGGCGCAGCCCTAACCAGAAAAGCATACCGGCGTCGGTTGCTGGCAGCCTTGTTAAGAGCTTCAAGATCACAGTTGTCTAACAATGGCGTAACCAGTGCAACCAGCATTGGCTGATGAATGGGCTGCCACGTCACGTTCGTGAAGCCACTCGCACTCGCTGCGTACGGCCCTGCCGAATGCTCAGCGGGCATTCGACGGGCCTTCTTCGCCGCCGTGCGCACCGCCCGGTCCGAATGAAAACCACATCGCCACTTTCCACTCGAACGCCCACCTTTTTCTCCCAAGCATTGAGATCGAAGCCCGGATTTGCTGTTCGCTTATTTTCCAGCCAATCTAACAGCACGAGGTGCGCAGCTGCCCACATCCCGTTCGACCGGAGCGCTGCGCAGGCGGACCGCCTTTATATTGGCCTGCGCAGCATTGCCCCAGGCATGGCGATCATCTTAGTTTCACCGAAGACCGGGCAAGGAATGACGGATTGGATGGGAACCTGCTCCCTCGGCGTACCCAGCGACTCTTGTTCACTCCTAAGCAACACGGAGTTTCTTTACTGTGAGGTGGCTCGAAATACCGTACGCGCCATCTGCAATCGGCTTTCTTCAACAGATGCGTTCTGCTCCTCAGCGCGCTTTATGAGCTGTTGAAAATCCACACCGCGCACTCGATCATCGTTATCGGCGATCACCACCAAGGCTCGCCAGAGGGCAAGCTTCCCCAGAATTCCTAGCGCCAGCGTCTCGAGTGCCTGGAAGCTTCCAAGCCCATCGGCGGAGCCACGCTTAAGCTTAAACCGACTTACCTTCTCGCCCAACCACGCTGCGGCTTCTTTGAGGTCAGGTGGCCTCTTCCCAATCCGATCCGCTAGATTCCGTAACATCCGCCGATCCTCCTCGATTTCGATCACTAGCGCCCCGGCAAACCCGCCCAGCGGCTCACCGGAATACTGATCGCGCAAAGAATCGAGAAGCTCAATAGCAAAATTCGATCCTGCCAGATGATCGTGTAGGTAGGTCGCGAGCGGGTCACTCATTGGGAGCACCTATTCCTGAATATGGTTAGTGTCTTCACAACGAACGTTGCAGAAAAGCTTCGAGAGCGCCTGGAGCAACAAAGTAAAAACTTGTCCTATAGTCTAATACCGCGACCAACCTCTCCGTAAGCGTCTTGGCCTCGTTGTATGTCAGATCCCGGAGCGCTGTACTTGTGTCGTCGTTTCATGTGGAGGGCTCGACCGGCAATTCGAGCACCGCGCCACAGGCGCAATCAAGGGCAACAACGCCACTGGCTCTCATAACGGCCTGCAGTCTGAGTTTCGATAATACTAATGTCGTACGCCAGTTCTCGTCCTTCCGTAAAACGCAGCCATAATAAAGTTGTACTAGCCTGTGGGATTGGCCGCAACATCGGCAAGCCCTTTTCCGATGAGAGAACATCTAGCGCTCAGCTCGGGTTTGGGGTATCTCCTATGGTCGGATGGAGTCAAGATTCGCCAATCTTCTGGTCAAGAATTCAGATGCCGCTACCCAGTGCAACGGCTTTTTTTGGGATGTCTCTTGGCGGGCGCGACCGCGCAAGGGGTCCAGCCGATCGCTGCGGGTAGGTCCAGCGCGTGCGTCTTAATGCCTTAAAACATGGCCGATGGATCAGCGAAAACTTAGTAAGGGCAAACAACGGCACGATTTTCCTGGATTCAATTTGACGACCTTCGTCTGCGGCCACGTAGATTACGCGGATACCAAACGCACCTCCGGGCTGAGATCAGCGATCTGTAGCCCCATTCGTTTTCGGTGGGAACTTCTTTAGCGCTTTTCTTACAGTCTTCTCAATATTTTCGTGCCGGGTTTTCATCTCGCGGATTTCGTCCTTGCAGTAAGCTCGCCAGGCAAGCCGTTTGGTCGCTGCATCGACGAAGTCCAACACCAGTGTGCCTTCCGCATACTGGGAAGTTATCACTTCGGTCCAACCGGGATACCAATAAGCACCCCAACCGTACCAGCCACCGGTACTGATGACACGAACATCCTCCATGCCTCTCACGGTGATGAAGAATGTGACGTAGAAGTCCGGGGAATCTTCCACCCGCGAGAATCCCTTCGTCGTTAGCCCGCGGTTCACATCGGACTTGATCAGGTCGATAGCCACCGAGAATTGCTCTTCCAAGTCCGGGTGTCTCTCAAACTCCGGATGTTGTCGCCAAGAGTACCTGTGAAATTGGGAGAAGTCGATGGATTTGTCATACTCCGTCTTGACCTTCTGACACAGCGAGGCCGTGCAGCCGAGCAACAGCAGCACAAGAAGTCCGAGAATTCTTCGTGGATCCACGGTATCTGCCAACACTTCACTGTATCGTTTTGTTACAGCGGTCCCAGGCGGGATCGAGGGAAGCGCACGAACTTCCGTACGAAACCGGCTGGCCGCGACTTCGGTATCATGCCACGCCTTACCTATTGATGAACATTGAAACATAGGATAAATGTATGCCGGGTCAATTGGGTCAACATCCATTTCGGGAGAACAAGTCAACGTCTCCTTGGAGAGGACAAGTGGTTATCAGACGCGTGGCTGATCCTGCCGAGCATGTTCTCTCTCGTCCTGGGCGGGCCGGTGTACTGGTTGTTGCTGCGATCCGGGCTGCTCCAACCCCTTAAGGCAGCTAGGCTGGACAATCGGAGTGATCACAGCGGTCGTGTAGTTGCCGCTGCTCACGCTTACGATACTGGGGGTGGGCGCTTCGCGGGCGCCGTAGGATCGTACGAACGTGAAATTTCGGTCCAGAATCGAGTCCGGCCGGGTCGGCCGTCGTTCCGCGATCACAGGAGCCGTTTTTGTTTCGCGGAATGCCCCGATTTGATATCAACCGGTCCAATCGGTTTAGAACGAATGTGACTTTATCCGAAAGAGCCACAGGCACCGGGAAGAAAAACAGGCTCCACATACACACTACAAGACCTGTCCATCTTCATGCGTCGGTAATAATTCGTAGAGTCTAGCTTCGCGGTGGCTTACGAAGCGGATCTGCTGCGCATTTTCCCGGCCCTGGCACGACTCAGCACGGTCTGCATCCTTAGTTCTTGCATGTTCAAAAAATTCCGGACCAGACGAAAAAATCTTTGCCTTTCGGAAACCTTAATAATCGTTTTGAAAAGCTTAAGCAATGATTGTACGTGACACATTTTTATACCACTCACAGTGAGCGCGTGCGCGCCAGCGAATGAGATTTGGTCGGTAACTGTAGCCTGGAGAAGAGGGACCGGGATTTCACCTTTGGTATTGCCGAAAAAGATTATGGGTTCGGCACTGAATTATTGCTGGACACTGACGTGACATGCCGCCGACAAGCGGAAGCACGCCCTAAATCGCTCAATAGAGTATTCTCGCTAGCTCGCGTAAACGCAATGCGCTTGAATCGGATGGGTGAGAAGTGATTGATACTTACTTACCTAAAGCGAACGATGCCGATTGGCTATCACCCGGTCGTTGCAACTGCCGGCTAAGCGCGACGCAACACGAAGTTCAGTTTCAAGTAAGGAAAACGGAAGATTAGAAGGGACATAACGTGGCCGTCTACCATGGCCAATACAACGCTTGCTGCCTTAGAGAAGATCGACACCCGCAAGGGTCGGGTAGTGGAACTTCGGTTTTTCGGCGGTCTTACGGCAGAGGAGACGGCAGACGTGCTGGGCATCTCTCTGCGGACGGTACACCGCGAGTGGGACTTGGCGCGTACGTGGCTCTTTCGTGAATTGCGCGGAAAGGCTGCTTTGCCTATGCAGGAGCAATCGAAGAGCGGTCGGTGAGGGCACGGCTTAGTAGCCTTTGGCAACTATTCGTCGTAACGCTGATGCAACGAGAGTGCTGCCCGCGGAAGTGCAACAGCGCATGATGTCTAGTGATTGGCGGCGTCATTTCCTTCTTTCCGTTGCGACGTGAATCAGGCTTTTGCGATGCCCAGCACGGTCGTTGTTCGGAATTCGAACCCCATCCAAACGGGAACCCCTCCGTCCTAAATGCTGCGAATCCCGTTACGCGGGACGACGTACGTCTCCAATCGTCTCAACGAAATGAAAGCGCGCTTTTTCGGGAATGCCGCAGTGGTCCAGGGAAGTGAAGCATGGGAACGGCGAACCGGAACGCCAAATCCCGGCCGTTTTGTATGGACGGATACGTGGATTTTCCGGAATGGCAAATGGCAGATCGTGGCTGCCGAAGACCTCATTGCACCTGTGCTGGCGTCGGTGAAGGAGTGATTACAAACTTTCCGGAAAGATTCAAAACGCGGACATCAGGTGGCAAGCCTTCAATGGAGTTGAACGACGAGTGCGTGGTGGGCTTAGCGGTGCGACCCCCCTACGACCAACCACTCGTTGACCCAGACCGCCAACGTTTCGGTCATAGGGATTGAGCCGATCCATTTCGCCCCTGATTTTCTTCAACCTCTTTCCAGGACCATGCCTTCACCGCTTCCCTACCCGTCGGCACAGACGAAATTGCCCACCGGGGCAAGCTATTACTCCGCCGTTCTCGGTGGCGACCATAATATCGAGTCGGTATGACAAACGAGTCGGTATCACAAAAAAGATAAGGTCCGCCTCACTTCGTGGTCAGATGCGCAATGAGGGCGAGCATCAAACGAGCAGCTGCAGTAATCAATGAGCCGAAAATCGGAAAATGCTAGGGACCTTCTTTTTCGAGAGTTTCAGACGTAGTATAAATTGCGTCTCACCAGAAAACAAATTAATCACTTCGCGTTCACCTTTGCGCACCTGAGCTGGCGCCACTTGCACAAACAGGCCGTATGGACCAGAAGTAGCGAGCAGATTCACAAAATCGGATGATTCTTCTTCTCCTTCCTGCCTTGCGATTGCGCGCGCTTCGATGATCGATTTGGATAGATCCTGGCTGTTAGGGATCAATTTTAATTCGACTCCGGAATCTCAACGACTTCATCCCTTTTTGTCGACGTTCCGCTACGACACGGATTTGGCCGAATTGCTGGAAGTGATTTTCCAGTTCGACGCGTAGGCGCGATGATGTCCGGCCCCGCGTACCAAATTGGTTTTTCCGACATTAGGGCGTTGACTCCTGTGTTTGTGTTTTGTCCTCTGATGCGTCCTCGTCGCCAAGCAGGTCAAAAAAATGAGCTAAGCCCCTGCGAGCGCAACCGGAACGGCCGCGTGTTGCACGCCGGTCCAGTGCTTCATGAAGCGCAGAAAACCACGTAGGTTTTCATCAAGCGGCGGACCGAATCTATATGCTGGCAGGTCGGCCGAACCGGCCTCGCCCCGGGCAAGACGAGTGTACCAATACGATAGCTCCGAGCGGTGCCGGATACGGCGGTCATCATCCAGGTACCAGATGCCCGTGGGAGTGATCTTCATGGCCGCTTGAGTACAAAGCGAGCACCAGTCGGTGGCATCTATGGACGGGAACCAACAGAAGCCCCGGAAGTCCGTGCGCGCGGCCAGCATCTCGCATTGCTCCTCCATAAACTTCAACCACGTCAAACGATCCTCGACAGTGCCCGCGAGATTGGTCTCGGAGAGAAGGATCGGGACGGGGTAGCGCCGAACGTAGTCGGTCGCGATGGCTGTGAAGCCACGCGGCCGCTCACAAGGAAACCGAAATAGCGGGCGATGAGATTTGGCGTTCCAGATCCAATCCATTTCCGAGTGAGCGTAGTAATCAAGGCCGAGCACATCAAATGGCACTTGGTTGTCCTGTTGCCACTGTCGTTCTTCCTCTCGCCAGCCGTGTTCCAGGAGATACGGAAGCAAGGGATGAGACCTGTCGAGGCGTCCCAAGACGAGGTCATGGAAGAGAAAACGCCGCTGGTTGAGATGACCCGCCCACTTCTCGGCTTTTCGATCAATGGCCTGGTGGTGCTCGCACGTATCGACATGAAAGAACTTCACACGCTCGTTGAACGCACGCAACTGCGCCATGGCCATCGAAATGGCGCGCGCCACATTCGCTGTCATGCGGACAAGATGAAAATCTGACCTATGGTGCGGATACCAGGTTCCGGTTTGGGAGCAGAGAACGGTCGTCGCGAGCGGCTCATTGAAAACGGTGTACCGGTCCACCCACTCGTAACGTCGAGCGAGTTTCATCAGGAACCTGCAATACAGCGCCGGGAACTCAGGATTCAGAAATCCATCTTCGAGCCAATCAGGAAAAGAAACATGATGAATCGGATCTAGGATAGGTCTCAGTCCCAGCTCATACATCGTGTGCATCGGGCCGTCGAGCCATTGCCAGTCCCAATGACCGGGCCGCCGCTCAATACGGTGCCACGGTACCGGATAACGCAACTCACTGATCCGCGCGTGCTGGAGCATCTCCAGGTCCTCGCGCCAATAATCAAGGTGCCTGGTGGTTCCAAGCACGTCACAGCCACTACCGTGAACCTTCGTGCTTTCGAAAGCACCGAAATGCGTATACGTCAAGCTCTCTCCTTTGACCCGCGTCAGATGGACGCAGCCTATGCGAACGAGTGTCGTAGTGGCGATCCAGGATTTTTAACCAGGCATTATTGCGAGCCATTTTCGGCATGGAGTTCCAAAATGATCGCTTGGCCAAAGTAGCGCAGTAACCAGCAGCGAAGGATCTCAAGAACAGCGATCGTCACATAGCGGAGTCTTATGGAATATCGACAAGTTGGCTACTCAGGGGTTAAAGTACCGGTCCTCGCTTTTGGTACCGGAACATTTGGGGCAGCGATGATTTTTTCGGGCCTGGGGAACTACGTACTGCGGAGGCGACGCGTCTTGCCGACATTTGCCTGGACGCAGGTGTAACGATGTTCGACACTGCAAATAGCTATTCCGACGGCCTTTCAGAACAAATCCTGGGCAAAGCGATCGCACGCGGGAGAGCGCAAGTTATTGTCGCGACTAAAGCGCTTTTAGACAGAGCCCGGCACCGAACGATGTGGGCACCTCCCGGTATCACTTGATACGAGCGTGCGAGGAAAGCTTACGAAGGCTCGGGACAGATTACATGGATATCTACCAGATGCACGGGTTTGATGCTCTGTCGCCCGTCGAAGGAACTCTAAATGTTTTGGACGACCTTGTGCACAGCGGGAATGTGCGATACATCGGCTGTTCCAACTCTTCGGGATCGCATCTCATGAAGTCGCTCGCGATCTCAGAGAAATATAATCTGCCACGCTATGTCGCGCATCCGGCATATTATTCCTTAATCGGGCGTGATTATGAATGGGAGCTGATGCCTTTGGCGCTGGACCAGAGGGTCGGCACGCTGGTTTGGAGTCCGCTAGGATGGGGCAACTGGGAAAATCCGCCGGGAGCAGCCGTTGCCGGCATTTCAGACAGCTGCGCATCAGCTTTGCATAAGGCTCAGCCTTCAGGTCCATTTGGACCTGTTGCGTAGTCGCATTCAGCGCCTTTCCATCGCTGTCATAGACTACGGAAGCTACGCAGATGCGTGGTTTCGCCATGCGTCGCCAGGCTCACTTCGATGCTCTCACCGCGCAGTTAAGGCAAATCTTGTTCAACCACTTGGCCTGGCCGCGGCGATTCTGTACCACTTTTGAGGTGAGGATCGAACGGCTTGTGGTCCGACTGGCAGACTGTGCCCGGTGGTGGTGTGATCAGGTGGACCAGGTAGTCGACCATCTTGTCCTCCACACATTTGCTCGGGTCCTGGAAAAAAAGGTGGCCATAGCCCTCCTGGGTGAGGAGGATCGCGTTACCCAGGTAGTGCTCCGCGTGCACGGCGTTGCGATGACCCGTATTGGGGTCATAGGTCTGGTTGATCAGCAGGATCGGGTTCGGGGTCGAGCGGTTCCAGGGCCCCCGGTAGTTGTCCTGGCCCCGGATCGGCCACGAGGCGCACGGGGCCCACTCCCACCAGCCCTGCACGACGCCCTGGAGCCGGCTGACCTGCTTGAGGCGCCCGATCACTTCCGGCCACGCCTGTGGGCTCTGGTCGGCTGGCGCATCCGCGCACTGGATCGCCGCGGAGGTGATCGCTGGTGCCCATCCGGCAGGCGAGAGGAAGCCGCTAGCCACGCTCGCGAGCGCCGATGCGTCTCCCCGGATCGCCGCGTCGAGATCCGCCGCGTTGCCTTCCCACGTACTGGGAGCCCTCATCGGCTGGAACTGAGAGAGCAGCAGATCGCTGTAGCTCAGACTCCAAGGGGAGAGGAGAGGCGGCCTCACGCCCGGAGCAGGGATCGGCGTGCCCTTAACCTGCGCGAACAACGACTCGACACGCTCGGCCGGGGTTTGGCCGCCAGCGGCGAGAGCGCAGCGCTCGGGCCCTGCGCTCTCGCACAACGAGAGGAACTGCCCGAAGACCGCGTCGGCCCCGCCGACAGAACTAACCATCCTCGCCTCGGCGCTCTTGGAGTATTCGACCGCATCGATGATGCCGTCCAGCAGCATCGCCCTGACCCGGTCGGGGAACATATTGGCGTAGGTCTGGCCGAGGTAGCTACCGTAGGAAAGACCGACATAGGTCAGCTTCTCTTCGCCGAGCAGGACGCGCAGGTGGTCGAGATCGCGGGCCGTATCGGCGGTCGAGATGTGGGGCAAGAGCCAGCCGCTGACCTCCCCGCAGCGCTTTGCCAGATCGGCGATCAGTCGCAGCATCTGCTCCGAACCGGCCCTTGTGATGGGAATGGAGGCGCCCGCCCAGAAGCGCGCCTCCTCCCGCTGGTCGGTAAAACAGAGCACCCGGGTGCTGGCGTTCGAACCACGAGGATCCCAGCTGACAACGTCGAAGCGGCCACCGCCGATCGCGGCGACTCCCGCAGGGTCTCCCCGCAGCAGGCCGACACCGGTGTCGCCAGGGCCACCCGGGTTGATGAAGAGCGTGCCGATCCTTTTGTCTGGCTTAGCGCGGAGGCGGATCACCGCCAGGCTGATCGTGCGCCCGCCGGGATCTTTCCAATCCAGCGGCACCGCCATCCGGGCGCACTGGAGATCCACATCGGGAGGGGGGAGAGGATCACATACACCCCAGGAGATCGGCGCGCCGACTTCATCACCCACTACGGAGGATGCCTGCACGGCAGCACCCGCCGCGGCCGGCGAGAACGCGACAAAACAAGCCGCGGCGAGCACCGCGACGGTGACCGCGATCGTTGCGCGGCGTGGTCGGTCGTGGATCCCTGTATGCATTGAAAATCTCCTTTGGGGGCGAGTGCGCGCCCGGGTCAGTACTGCAATGGCTACCCTCAGCATTCTTGAAACTTGAGAGGAGCGGCAGGGCAGCGCCTCTGATCGGGGAGGATTAGGAAAGTACTCATAACGGTTCTTCTCCGCGATAGGTCCGGTGTCGTCAGAAAGGTATCACAAATGCTAGGACAGAGTTTACGCATACCTCCACGAAACTCGGAAGTGGTCCACCTGTATGTATAACGTGCTACTCGGAGAGCTAAGGCATGGAGGCCGAATTTCCCGTACTAATCCGTCCAGTTTCGAGTAGCCGACCAACAAGACACGAATCTCGAAAAGGCCGACACTTCTACGATTAGCGCCTAATAGGGACGAATGGGGAAACTGAAAAGACGGGCCGCACCCGTTGCCGCGAATCTATCCCTCCGGGCGGTCAAATGTCGTGATAAGCCGGTTACTGTTCCCAGTGACTTCGTTGTCCCAAATGCAAGATCAACTGAAGTGTTCCTGCCGGTCTGCCGGAAGAGTGAAGGCTGGCGATAAATCTGCCGTTCGCTACCCGAAGCGATGCAGAGAACTTCCGCCCGCCCCCATCTGGCATGAGCGCTGCCTGGACCGCGTTGCTGCTCTAAGCTGGTCCAGTGCCGGCAGCGATGCCAACGAGTACGGCGTTAGGTGTCATTTCTATTCTGTTGTTTCCGAGCAGTTTGCCTGCACAGGATCTCACATGCAGCGTGACGGGGGATCTCGAGTTGTTCCTTTCAAGAGCAAAGTCTTCCCTGTACCCCGCAGCTTACGGATTCTCCTGCCAGCTGGCTATTACGCCCCGGTAAATCGTGACTGGCGTTACTCCGTGTTGTACCTGAACGATGGTCAGAATCTCTTCAACGCTTGTACCTCGGTTTATCAACGCGAAGAATGGCAGGTAGATGAGACGGTGAATCGACTCATCGCGAGCGGCAAGCTGCCTTCAATCATTGTGGCGGGTTGACAACGGAGGACCGCGGTTGCGACCCAAGGAATATCTTCCTTACGTCGACGAAACGCGAACGCCACCCGAGCAGCTCGAGGGCCAACTTCTTACATTGCTGCCATCAGGCAACTGCGGCGAGGGACAGGTGCCAGAATCACGCCGATTGCCGTTACACTGACTGGAATTTCCAGAAATGTATTGCCGTGGACATCTTGATGATGATCCGTTGAACATTGCCCTCGTGAATTAGCGATCTCACTCTGTCGACAAGGTCCCGCCCGAGGACCTGAATTTCCTCAACAAAGTCCTGCAATCCCATGGTTGCTCTCCTATGCCTACTCAAGAGGTACACGAAAAGTCCCGAGTTTGTTTCGTTTTCGGCGAGCTTTCACATAGGTGCATCGCGATTCTGTAATACACGAGAACGCCACTTAACCGCCGACTCGCCGATATATCAAAGTGGGGCGTGCATCGGGCGCGGTCCGGAAGTAGTGGTCCGAGATGAGTTTCGGAAACCGGTGCTAATCGACGAAGGCCGCGTATCGGTCGTTCGCAGTTCAGATCGTCGAAGCCGGGTTGTGCCAACGAGTATAATTCTTGAACCAAGAAAGTATGAGAAGCCACGCAGCGCTCGCTTTTGTCCTGTTTTCACTTACGCTTTGCAACGCCAAAGCTGCAGATGAGGGTAAGGTCTATGTCGATTTCCAAGAAGTCGCCGTTCCCATGCGGGACGGCGTACATTTGCAGACCGTGATTATTTCTCCGAAAGCGAGAAGGAAGACTCTGCCAATCGTGCTCAGACGCACTCCCTACGGAGTTCCGAACCGCGAGGAAGTTGATAAAGGCCTTCCCGCCGCACTCCGACCCGTGATTGAAAGCCAGATATTCGTGATTCAGAATCTTAGAGGGCAATTCAAATCAGAAGGCAAATTTGTGATGCAGCGTCCGCCCCACGCCGCGGATGATCCGAAAGGGGTGGATGAGACAACCGATGCCTGGGACACGGTCGAGTGGTTGGTGCACAACGTCGCCGGCAATAACGGGCGCGTCGGGCTTGAGGGGACGTCCTATGACGCGTGGACGGCGGTGATGGCAGCGCTTGATCCGCACCCGGCAGTGAAAGCGATTGTTGAACAGGCGTCGCCTGCTGACATGTTCCTCGGGGACGACTTCCACCACAATGGCGCTTTCCGGTTGAGTTATGGTTTTGAGTATTCAGCGCTGCTTGAGACTACCGCTGAAGAGAATTTCCACTTCAAATTCGACCGCGCAGATACGTACGAGTGGTATCTGAACCTTGGTGTCTTGAGAAATGCCGAGAGCCGTTATTTCCACGGTACGATTCCCACGTGGCGTGACTTCGTCGAGCATCCGAACTATGACGAGTTCTGGCGACGACAGACGGTGATCAGCTATATCAAAGATGTAAAGGTACCTATTCTGCACGTCGCCGGATGGTGGGACCAGGAAGATTTCTACGGTCCGCAGAAGATTTATGCGGCAATGGAGAAATACGATCGGAAGGGTTTGAATTACTTCGTTGCCGGGCCGTGGAACCACGGGCAGTGGAACGGAGAAGCGTCACAGCTTGGGCCTATATCGTTCGGATCGGACACAGCCAAGTACTACAAAGACAAAATCCGGGACGCGTGGTTCGCGTATTGGTTGCGGGATGAAGGCAGCTTGCGCTTGGCCGAAGCCACAACCTTTGAGACGGGCACGAATCGCTGGAGGCAGTACGATGCGTGGCCGCCGGCCAAGAACGTCCGCCAGCGACGGCTCTACTTTCAATCTGGTCACAACCTGTCGTTTGAGTCTCCACACGTTGATAAAGGTGCGGAGTTCGATGAATACGTGAGTGATCCCGCGAACCCGGTGCCCTATCGGCCGCGGCCTGTTGCTCCCACCTATCCTGGTCCGGACTGGCCGGTTTGGCTTTTGCAAGATCAACGATTCGTCGATCATAGGCCGGATGTGCTCTCTTTTACAACCGAACCACTGACGGCGAATCTGCGCGTCGCAGGCGATATTACGGCGCAGTTATTCGCCGCCACCTCTGGCACTCACAGTGACTGGGTAGTTAAGCTAATTGACGTATATCCCGAGGATGCCCCCGACGATGAGAAAACGAAGACACCCATGGGTGGCTATGAACTGATCATTGCTGACGAGATTCTACGGGGGCGCTTCCGCAACAGCTTCGAACGTCCGCAGCCGATAGAACCGAATAAGCCGATCGACTACAGAATCGACCTGCACACCAATGATCACGCCTTCCTAAAAGGGCATCGGATCATGGTGCAGGTACAAAGCTCCTGGTTTCCAGCCTATGACCGCAATCCGCAGGAGTTTGTATCCAACATCTTCAAGGCAGGAGCTTCCGAGTATCGCAAGGCGACCCAGAAGATCTACCACACGGCTGGCCTCCCTAGCTCGGTTCTTCTGCCAGTCATTGATGAGCCTTAACAGTTAGTTCTCAGTCGCAATCATGGATCTACCCGGGGGCGGTATTTGTGAACGTGAACCTTTGTGCCTCCGGTGGGTCGCCGAATGGAACATGAGTTCCGGTGACAAATTGAAATGATTTGGAGTCTCTCGCCCTTCGGTGGGTTCTCATTTTGGCGAAAGAGACGCGTGCTGCGAGTCGCGACGCAGCATACAAGGTACACTGCTGCTCTCCTATCACGTGGATTGCAACCATCGTGATATCGTCATTTAAATCTTCACGCGGCCTGCAAGCTGACCACTCGGACAACGCCTGAAGCAGAGTGTCCCGAGGACGATACGTGACATTATCAAGTCACGGCTTCTTTGACGATCCGGACAGGGACGCGCTCGGCCAAACGGGGCTCGTCAGCTGAATGCTCAATATGGGGCCGCCTTGATAGAGTGGACCTTCTTCTCTGACGAATGCAGGAGCTTGCCCGCCGATGATCCACATCTGAACGTCTGGCGGTTGCTTGCCGATCAGCGGCGCCACGAGGCCCGCTACGCCTCCAAGCTCGATCTTGATCGCATAACGCATAGCTTTACGCTGGAAACCTACTAACGCGAAGGGTTCTTCACGCTGGGGAGAAATTGCGAGTTTCACGAGCCGTGGCTTGGGAGCAGCCACGATCATTGATACCTTTGTCTCGGGCGTTCCTGGCGGAATGTTTTTCACGATCGAGAGGATCATGCCGTTATAGAGGTCCGGCGGCAGATCAAGGTGGTCGGTCTTAACCTCTTGCTTCCCGTCTTTTCCCGTAACACTAACCGTGACCTGACCGCTGCGACTGTCGATCGAGAGATCCAACGGATGCGGGAAGAAAGGCCCTTTTTGTATATGGCGATCGGTAATGAGCCGGAAGTTGCCTCGTTGAGAAAAGAGGGCGGTTTCATCGTCGACCGAGCCGTCTTTGAAACGGAAGAGTAAGCGGGACGTGACCCGATCGCCACGGACAATTTGGAAGAGGTCACCTACCGCGACCACATGGTCCTCTTTTGTGCGCAGCGCTAGAAACCCATGGAGGGTTCCCTCCAGATGGCGCACGGGTATAGGCTCCGCTGGGGTGCCGGATTGAAAAGCGCAGCTCAATACGGCAATCAATGACCAGCATCGGAGACGTTGTGACAGAGAGTTGTTCATGCTGATTCCCCCGCCAACTCTAGTACTACCGGTCTCAACTTAACCCACATGATCTCTAGACATATATACACACAGCCAACGCTGGACATTGTGCGACAGATACCCGGCGTTCGGTCCGCTGCCGCTTCCACATGCCCCGGGTTTCGGGCGGGATCGCGGCGCAATCGGCGAGTTTGCGGCTACGAACCTGCGAGCTCTGAGCATCCGTCGGTCCACACGAATCACGTGGGGTACTTCGAGCGATGAGCATTGCCTTGGTGCGCGGACCCGTTAGGATTCATCTCGTGCCACGCCCACGCGCTAGTGATGATCTCGAGGGTTGTTACCCTACATGCGGCCGGGCGTACCTATCCACTACTCCGAGAAGCATCGAGATGTCGAACGGTTTCGTGACATAGTCTGTGGCGCCAAGATCTATTAGTCTTTGGATCTGGCCTGGCGTGGCATCTGCGCTAAGCATGACTATTGGTATGGCCTTCGTATCCGGGTGAGCCCGCAATCGCTGTAGAACGATATCACCGCCCAAGTCAGGGAGCTGAAGGTCTAGGAGAATCAAATTGGGAGTATGCTGGATGGCTAACTCCAGCCCCAAGCTGCCCTGCATAGCGAAGAGAAGATGTGTTTTGGGTCTATGCTCGAACAGATGTTCCATCAGTTGCTGGTTGGCGGTGTTGTCGTCCACGCATAAAATGGTCGTAACCGACCACGACTGCGGAACAGCTTTGGAAGGGGAGGCTTCAGACTCAATTCGCTTCGATGGATTCTCAGCTAAAGGCAAGTCGATCCAGAACGTACTACCCGAACCCGGCTCGCTCTCAACACCAATGCGGCCGCCCATCAATTCGATGAGTTTCCTTGAGAGTGCCAACCCCAGGCCCGTTCCTTGTACATCACTTTGATCCGCGCGAAGGCGGTCAAATGGCGCAAACAGGCGACTTTGAAACTCGGTCGGGATTCCGATTCCAGTGTCACGGATGCTTATCCGCACGCTACCCGAGGCAACGTTCTCGCAAAAGACTTCGACCTTACCGCCTGGAAGGTTGTATTTTATCGCGTTTGATAAGAGATTTAGTAAGACTTGCTGCAGCCGTCGTCGATCCGCCGTTACGTATGGATTGGCATCCAGTTTTACTGCATCACAAATCTGCATGCCCGAGGAGGCGGCGATCGGTCGCATCATATCCACGGCCTGACCGACCGATCGTGCGATCTCGACTGTTTCCAAGGACAGCGCCAATGTGCCTGCTTCAATGCGCGAGATATCGAGGAGTTCGTCGATGAGCACAAGCAAGTGTTTCCCAGCTTTGAGGATGTGTTCAACGCACTCGAGTGGCCGGTCGCATAACTTTTCCATTCGCAACAGTTGTGCAAAACCAAGAATTGAGTTCAAAGGCGTCCGCAGTTCGTGACTCATGCGCGACAGAAATTCATTCTTCGCCTGGTTCGATGCTTCAGCCAGCTGCTTGGCAGACTCAAGCAGTTGTTCAGAGCGCCTCTGTTGCGTTAAATCTCGCGTCACCTTGCCGAAGCCGCGCAGAATGCCATTTTTGTCGCGTAGGCTGGTCATGATGACATGGGCCCAGAATTGGGAGCCGTCCTTGCAGACGCGCCAACCATGGTCTTCGTAGCGGCCCGATTTCGCAGCCACCGTGAGCTCGAGCTCGGCTTTGCCGTCGGCGAGATCTTGAGCCGTATAAAACACGGAAAAAGGCTTGCCGATGATTTCATCGGCCGTCCAGCCGTTGAGCCCTTCGGCACCGCAGCTCCAAGTGAGAATCACGCCATGAGGATCGAGCAGAATAATGGCGTAATCCTTGACACTTTCTACGAGCAGCCGCAGCAAATCAGTGGTCTGGCGGTGCTCGAGCTCCGTTTCTTCCAGGAGTTTCGCCTGGGTCACGTTCATCAATACGCCCAGCAGCCTTTTGCCGTGCTTTTCCATGCTGCTGAAACCGTTCTCGTGCACTTGGCCGCGCATCAGGTAATACGTTCGATGCCCATCCGGCTTCATGAGGCAGAAGTCGAATTCACAAGCTTTGGTCGTGTTTTCCATGGTTTGCAGGCCGGACTGGAACAACAGCAGATTCGGCTGGTCGAGCGCGGCGTTCCACTCTAGAACGGTCGCGGGATAGCATTCCGTACCATCGGCGAATTCATATCGCAGCTCTCCGGTTGGCACATCGAGCTCCCACAAGACCAGGCGCGCGCTTGCGGTCGCCAGCTTTAAGCCCCGGCTCTTTCGCGCCAGCAGTTCGGCAGTCTTTTTCAACGCAATATGCAGACGGCCGATCTCATCTTTAGCGGGCGGTAACGGATACATCGGGTCTCCAGTCGCCAAGCGCTGCGCGTTTTTTTCGATCAACCCAATCCGCCGGCCGATGCCTGACGTAAAAAGAAGATTCACAATCAGGCCGCCGAACAGCCCCAGCGCTACGCTGACAAACAACATGAGCCGCATCTGTTCGTCAGCCTGTTTGTTCCAGACCCGCCGAAGCTCAAGTAACTGATCTTCGGTGTCGAGCATGGCCTCGAGTTGCAGGCGCAGCGGGTCGATGGCAGTCCATTCGACAGCCTCTTTCAGCGGAACTCGTTCCACGCTCTCTTTCGCGATGCTGCGATACTGTTCCGTCAGCCGATGCAGCCGGTCGAGAGCCAGACGCACCATGACAAGGGCTCGCTCTTGCTGGGACGGATTGTCAGCCACAAGTTGCACGGTTTTCCCCAGCAGTGGGGGAAGGTCTGTAACCGCTCTCTGGTACGGCGTGAGCAGGCGCTCATTGTGCGTCGAACGATAGCCCCGTATCGCTGACTGCGCATCGAGTTCAAGCGTAAAAATCTGTTGCAAGTTCGAACGCACTTGAAGCGTATGCGAGATCCAGGCTTCGGAATTGGCTCTTTCCCGCTCGATCGAATAGGTTGTGAATGTAGCGAGGAACAGGGCGCAAACCGGGACCGCCCCGACCACAATGCCTTTGCTGCGCAGTGGAAGGTCGGACCAGACTTGTCGAATATGCATGAAGGATCGTTTCTATATGTCCTAACGAAGTCGTTCCAAATCGGGGAATCATCGCGACCGCTAAGTCATCACCCTCGCGGTTATCAAATCGAGCCTCCGGTTGCGCGTACGATTCTGGATGATGACGTGCATAACGGCACGCGCACCGTATCAGAGTTACATTGGTCCTAAGTTTTCAGGTTCCAAAGATGCACTCGCTGTGTGCTGCGGGCGTAAGTTATTAAAAGGGATGGGTGAAAATGTTCTTGTCTGTTTCGTGACTCAATCACTTGAGGGGCTGCAAACACGCGCATCCCTCACCAATGCTGTGCGTTGCTCGCCCATCCAGATGCCATTGAAGTATCGGCAGAACAAATCGCGGCTGGATCGGTGTTTGTTGCAGAAAGGAAACGGCACGATTGCCGGATTTGCTGCCTTGCTGCCTAGAGCTGACGTGGTGCTGAACTAGACGCTTTCGTTTGTTGAGCCAACGATCCGGCCATTGTGGGGTTGGCCGCTAGTCGAGCACTGTTGCGAAGAAGCCCGCCTGCAGGGATCTGCTTTTCTCCACCTCATTGGCAATCCTCCCGCTCAAGATTTCTAACTGCGTGCGGTTTTCGATTGACCGGAGCGGCTGAGACCCGCTTCGGGCCAGGGTTGCTCATGTGCAGAATCGTCCGAACTTCCAAAGCACCACAATATTCAGTGCCCACCCACGCTTTCCCCGCCATCTGGTGGTTGCATCGGATTCGACATGAGAAGTCGGGTGGCGCCGGGTCAATTTTTCCGGATACTCGGTCATCTCGTGTGACGTGAGTCGCTGAAGGCCGCGAAGCCCATGGGGTATCCGCCTGGGTCGAACGATAAACTACTGGACTCGTAATGCGTCCTTCGTAATTACTCCTCAGGCGCAATGCGCGGGAATGAGTGCGCCGCGAAGCCCCGCCGAACAGAGAACGAAGGTCGCAATTACAGCAGAGTCGGAAGGTCGTACGTCGCGACGACAGCGCACGTCTCGGCAGCTGCGCACTTTGTGCTTTTTAAATCGGCTGTAAATAAGCAAACAGCACATGGGGCTCCGTTGCGACCCCCTGCATCTGATTGGAAACGGCGAGTGCACTCTGGAGTAGTAAAACGGCCGGTCCCTAGCAAATAGGACGAATCGCACCGAGCGGACCCGGTGAGAAACACGTGCACCATCGGTTTCTTACTTCTATCGACCTGCGATATTCCAGGCGACATGGAGCATTTTAAGGAAGCTACGAGTGATCGCCTCGTGGGAGGCGTCAGCGAAAAGTTTCCCATCCCGGATGGCAAGGACTTGGGGCGACTTGTGGCAAACGCCGGTTTGCTCTTCTACGAAGCGCGAGGCAGAGCGGGAATCCAATACCGAGAGAAGGTGGACCTTAAAACTTGCTTCTTCCGAGCAGAACTGAGAAACAATTTTGTATGCGTATCCGCTGACCGCACAAGCTTCACTGTGCTTGAAAATAACCGCAAAATTCTGTCCGAATAGGGCGAAGCATTCTGCGGGCGTCCTTACCTCCACAATGTTCGCTTTTCGAATGGCCGAAGGGACTCTGATCTTCGAGGAAATGAGATTAGCTAAGGACAGCCTTGGCATGCTCTCCACTTGAAAAGGCAGCAGAGTGATATCTGTTCGCCTGTTGGTTGCTGCTTTGAGCTTACTACTTTTCGCAACGGTAAACACCTAGCCACCGTTACAGTCCCCCGCGAAGTACGGCGAACGGTGTCAACTTCATTTCTTTGCTGTTGTGCTTAATGCTCCGGTCCCAGATACCAACCGCAAACTGAGCTGACTACATTAGCCAATCCGTCCAGGGTTCCCGGTTTCGAAATAAAGTCTTGAGCGCCAAGCGCCAGCGCTAAATCTCTGCCTGTTGCAAGCCTTGACGAAGTCAACATGATTACGGGTATAGACCGTAAAGGTAGACTGGCCCGAACACCAAAAAGTACTTCGAGGCCGTTTTTTCTGGGCAGGTTGAGATCGAGGAGGATCAGGTCCGGTCGCGGCGAAGTCTCGGTGCCCTTTGCACCTCCGCAGAAAAGCCAATGCCTGTTCGCCATCCGAAACCCTGTACATCGTAATCGCCAATCCGGTTTCCCGGACGGCCATTCTAATAAGGTAGTAGTCTGCGTCAAGCCTACGGGTTCCCATTTGCCTCCCCGTTCTAGTCGTGCGCAACCTTGCACGTGAACCGAATACGACCCGATTTGGTTTTCGGGGTTCGTTTGGAATCACTCGACGGGGGCCGCTGATTCGGGATCATGTGCGAGAAAAGCCGTAAACCGGTGCTTCTGCAGGGCGGAGGGCACGACGTCGACGACACACCGATAGCCTCCCGCCAGGTCCTCCGCTTTCTGCCCGGAGGAATTCAATGGCGAGCGCAAGATCATTTCAAGTGCAGCACCTGCAGATGCGGGGAGAAACGGTTTTCGAACGCTTTCGTCCACTAAGACGACCAACGCGGCTCCAGGGAGCCATGGATTCGGCGGTGGTCGTTTCACTGTTTGCGGCGGTTCGACTCGGCGAACAACTCCGTCACATCGACGAGCGCTTTCCTTACTGCAGGTGCACGAAGCGCGCGGGCGCGTGCCTCGACCGACCGAGCTTCGCCTTTTTGATGAGTTTTCCGCAGTGCAACTGCATAGTTGGCCAGGAGCGCGGCCACGGTGACTGGGTCCACGTGCGGCTCGCGATCAATTATCAACACGCCTTCACGCAGGTCTTGTCCTGCTTTACGCCATTGACCCTGCCGGGCGTGAAGCCCAGCTCGAAGATTGAGGAGTTTAATTCTGTCCATCGCGACAGTATCCTTGTCCGCAGTGAAAATTGCCAAGGCCCGGTCAAGCAGTCGCTCGGCTTCCGCGAATCGGTGCTCCTCGACGAAGAGAGATCCCAATTGACTAAGCACCGCCGCACAATCGGCAGTATTGGCACGACCCGCTCGCTGCCACGCGCTCATCGTTAGGAGGTACTCTGATTCGGCTTCCTTGTATCGGCCTTCAGCCTGCAATAGCGCCGCTGCCAGGCCGTGAACTAGGGCTTCATAGTCGGGTCGCTCTGTGGGGACCGCTTGCATCTTCTGAAAGGCTTCTCGAGCCTTCCCCGTCTTTCCCTGTTCGAATCGTGCCGCCGAAAGGATTTGGAGGGGGCGTAAAAGAACTGAATCTTGAGGGGAGTAACTCTTCTCTAGGATCTTTACGGATCGCTCCGCAAAAATTTCGGCTTCGGCGAGCCTTCCTGAAAACAGCATTATGGCCGCAACGTTATTCAGCACTAGCCCCAGACACTCCGTTCCGGATCCCGTTGTGCCCAACTCGGAAAGGTCTTGAAGGAGTAGTGACTCAGCTTTATGAGAGTGGCCTTCCTTGACGTATCGAACTGCAATCTGGTTCGGATTTTCGCAACCCGCGCTGCTCTTGGTGTTAGATGTTTGCGCGGACATCGCACTTTCGACTACCATGCTGGCAACGCAGAACAACAACATGAATGGTCGTCGCATCAATCCTCCACGTCTAACCGACTCCGATACCTGATCTGCGCGATTGAGCCTTATCAGTGTATGGCTTCTGGGCTTCATTCTGCGCTGAGTATGGTAGATGGCTCTATTGCCCACAGCGGGGTAGCAGTACTGGGCAGTAATTTCAGCCGCTTTCGCGCTGCGAAATGAAGTAGCGTGGGTTGGCGCGCGTTTTAGGGCCGTCTTGGGTAGGCAGTGAACAAGCCTGTCTTTGTGAAAAGTGATGTCCCCGATCGCGTCAAGTCTTCGGTTTGTGCAATCCCACTTGACGAGAAGAACGCTTAGGCGCGCAGCAAAAGTGGCGAAAGTGTTGCCGCCTCCCAGCACCCGTACTCTTCGCGATTTATATATAGATAGCGGACTGTACGAAGGAGTGGATTGGCGAAGCTCGATTCCGCGGCAGGTTCGGTAGATATTTACGAGATGGCAGATTCCAAGCACGTCTCGGCATAGACTTCACTTGAAAGGACTACGGCCAGAAGATCGATGCAACCGCTGCGCAATGAGCCCGTGAACAAGGTCGAGAAACACCCATTCCGAATCGGTTTGTTCGGCATCGGTCTCGATACTTACTGGCCCCAGTTTCCCGGCCTGCAAGAGCGGCTAAAAGCCTCTCTGGCGCAGGTGGAAACGCGCGTGGCTCGATCGGGCGCCGAAGTGGTAAACGTGGGTCTGATTGACACACCAGAAAAAGCGTTTGACGCCAGCCACCGTTTTCGTCAGGCGGATGTCGATCTCATCCTCCTTCACGTTACGACCTATGCACTTTCTTCCACGGTCCTGCCAGTGGTGCGCCGGGCGAAAGTGCCGGTAATTGTTCTCAACCTGGCGCCCGGAGCTGCCATGGATTACTCAGCCTTTAGCCGGTTGGCTGACCGAAGACAAATGACAGGGGAGTGGCTAGCCTGGTGCCAGGCGTGTCCTGTTCCTGAGATCGCCAACGTGTTTCAGCGCTCGCGCATCCGTTTTTTTCAGGTCACCGGAATCCTGCATGATGATCCTGTCGCCTGGGGTGAAATCGATGATTGGATAGAATCTGCCCGCGTGGCTCGTGCGATGGAACATAATCGGCTGGGCTTGATGGGCCACTACTACAGCGGCATGCTGGATGTTTACTCCGATCTTACCCAGCAATGCGCCGATTTCGGAGGGCACATCGAGTTGATCGAGGTTGACGAGTTGTCTGCTCTTCGTGCAAACGTCACCTTCTCCGAAATCGAGCAGCGTGTTCTCGACTTCTACGATATCTTCGACGTGCAAAGTGACTGTCCCGCCGAGGAACTGCACCGCGCCGGACGGACATCTGTGGCGCTCGACCGGCTGGTCAAGATTCACCAACTCGGATCCATGGCATATTACTACCGCGGCAGCGGCAATCCAGCAAATGAAGATGCGATCAGTTCAATCATTCTGGGTACCAGTCTCCTCACGGCGCGGGGCGTTCCCGTGGCCGGTGAATATGAGGTCAAGAATGCGCAAGCGATGAAGATCCTGGATACTTTCGGAGCAGGCGGGTCTTTCACGGAATATTATGGGGTCGATTTCAATGATGATGTCGTTCTGATGGGGCATGATGGTCCGGGGCACCTGGCCATCGCTGAGGGCAAAACAAAAGTACGGCCGCTCAGCGTTTATCACGGGAAGCTGGGACGAGGTCTTTCTGTCGAAATGTCTGTGAAACACGGAGCCGTCACTCTGCTATCGGTTGTGCAAACCGGAAACGGGCGGCTCAAGCTGCTTACTGCGCAAGGTGAGTCAGTGCCTGGCCCTATCCTTGAAATCGGCAACACCAATAGCCGTTACCGATTCTCGATTGGCGCGCGCCGATTTATAAACGAGTGGAATGCTCACGGACCTGCTCACCACTGCGCCATAGGAATAGGGCATATCGCCGCCAAGCTTGAGAAGCTCGCAGCCTTGCTCGATATCGAGGCCGCTCGTGTTTGTTGACGCGGGATTATGTTCTCATCTCCGGCGTTAACTTTCCTTCTGGTACAAGCGTGCTTTCTCATGTCCAGAAACTTGGCGATCGCGTTGTCGAGCTCCTCTAAAACAACTTCGGACATGGGAACGTCATCGACAACCCATCCGGCGCTTTGCCTCAAGATTTACTCGAGGAGAGCAACCTTGGGTGCCGACGCGGAGGCCCCATTAGTGACACTATCCCCGAGATAGCTGGTGCCGCCTGAAAATGTCACCGTGTCGGCGACGATCATCGTGGAGCCAGCCGAACTTGTGCCTCCGGCAAATTTGAGTTGGCTCTTAGGAAAATAGAGTGCGCCTGTTAATTGAAGGGTCGTATTGCCGGTAATTTGGTCTGCCGAGTTCGTTTGGACTGTTGGGTCTTGGTAGAACAGAATCCCTTGGTATGAGCCACTCGTCGGAGCGGAGAGGGTCGCGGAGACAGCCTCCATATCGATCGACTGGTAACCTGAGCTCCCGCCATTGCAAGGCGAGGGCGAGCAAGTGTTGTAAAACGTGACGCCAGTGCCTGTCAAAGTGGTGTTGGAACTGGTAGCGTGAAAGCCACCCCCGAGCAGGCTAAAGGTTCCGGGGTTAAACGTGACGCTGGCGTTACCGCTGATCGTAATGCCGCAGTAGGTTCCCGGGTTAAGGCTGACGGTGCCTCCTGTGATGCCCGGATCCGCAATGCACGGCGTGCTAGGCGTCGGTTTCGGTAAATTTGCGTATGGATTCGTCGCGGCCGCTCCGCCCGTCATCGGGGTCGGGCTAACAGTACCCGAGGATGTGTAGTCGCCCACTACTTGTATCGAATTGGCATTGAGTACGGATACGTGTCCATTTACGGCTAACGCATTCGAGGCCGAGGAGTTTGAGGCGACTCCGCAATTGACGTTCACGTCAGCGCCGCCCTGCACCGTAACTGCTCCTCCAGCTGAAGGGTCCAGTGCTATCACGCAATTCTGCGGCACCGAAAGAAAAACTGCAGCGGTGGCGTGCGCGCCTACGTTTACAAGCTGCCCGCCGAGAACAGCGCCAAAAGTAAGCGGGTTCTGTTGTAAGATCTGCGCCGTCACCCAATACTTGACGCTTACTCCGTTAAAGGGGCTGGACGTGTTCGCCAAGATTGTGACTGCTTGTCCATTTGGCCCACCATTGGTAAACCCGTTGGCTGAGGCATACGCGCATCCATTCTGCACATTACTAGTGATCGGGCTCGGAGTGCTTGACGGACACGTGTATGCGGTGCCCGTATAGCAACCCAACCCTTGTGATCCGCAAGTGTAGGTACCACCGGCTTTGATTCCATCAAGGGCAGATTGGGCTGCGGCCATCGCCGCTGCTTCTGCCGCCGCATGAGCGGCTTGTCTCGTGTAGTAAGCCCAGCCGATGTCTACAACCAGGCCTACCGCTACAAACATCGGAAGCGCCATAAACATTACCATGAAGAACGCCGATCCGCGCTGCCTGTTTCGTGAGTTATGCATGGGATGATCGCCTAAAACTGAATAATCTGCTGACTCGAGGCCGGCAGCGTAACAGAATTGAGTTGTGAAGCGCCGGTACCGGGGAAGAACATCATCACTAGACCGGTTTGAACAGGATACGAGCCAGAAACAGAAATAACCGAACCGGGTAAATTCCCCGAACTTGGCGGCCAAATGGCGGTATTTGAGTAACAGCTGCTAATCGGATTGCAATCTACACTACCTGCCGGAGAAGTCAGAGTGACGTTCAGTTGCGCAGGGACCAACGCAGTGCCCGCGGTCGCTATCTGCTGCGCGACGGCCCCAACTGTAACACTGCAGGTATTCCCGGTGTATGTGCATCCCTGACCTTTGGTTGAGGCGTAACGTGCGCCTTCTCGAACCGCATAGGCCAAAGTGTGATAGCTCCACATCGCGATGCAGATCTCAATCAGCGAGATGAAGATGAGCACGAGTGGAATGCCCACCAACGTGAATTCGATCAGCGCATTGCCCTTTTCATTCCGCCGAGTTCTGCGAATCGTCATGTCCTGACCCTCATTTGGACCGAGCGCCTTATCGTAAATTGCGGAGTGAAACCGGGAATGGGGACCACAGGAAGTCGAATAGTTTGATACGAAACGGTCACGGTCGAGGCGGGCTTTCCATCTGGACCGGTGCTTGACACAGCTGTGACCTGCAACGGAGCGCTACTGCAACCCGATAAAAATTGAGAGCTGTTTGGCATTTTTGTGAGTTCGGTGAGCGCATACAGGCAAGCGCCTGCGGAATCAGCGCTGGCGGTAGCGGTCGAAGATGTGTAGAGAGCAGCAACTCGCGCAGCATTCTGCGTTCCGATGAAGGCGTAGCAAAGAAAGCCCATGTCGAAGGCTCCAATAAACAGGAAAAAGAGCATAGGAAATAGAAGCACAAACTCGATAAAGGCACTCCCCCGTTCGCCCGCGCGCTTTGATGGATGAAAACTCATACCCGTACACTACGCATCGGCCAGCGAGCCAGAAAGCTTAGCTAGCCTGATTTCGACAATGGGCTCCCAAGATTGCGGTGCCGTGTCTGGGCCACTTATCTCATTCATTCTTAGACAAATCGCGGCTTTCTTAAAAATTTTTGGCGAAGTCGTTTGCGTTCAAATCTATGGAATTGTGAAAGCCATCGTACAACTCTCACTTGACTTGACGGATTTGAGCGAGGCGCTTAGAACGGCCGATCTGGCGGTTCAGGCGGGGGTCGATTGGTTGGAGGTCGGCACTCCGCTCATCATCGCCGAAGGGATGCGCGGAATCAGGGAACTGCGCACCCGATACCCGGAGATACCGATTGTGGCCGATCTCAAGACCATGGACGGGGGTTGGTTAGAGGCGGAAATGATGGCTAAGGCGGGCGCTAGTATGGTCGTTGTCATGGGGCAAGCGCATGCGGAAACAGTGGAGCTTGTTGTAAAAGCCGGCTCTGATTTCGGTGTGAAAGTAATGGGAGATAACATGGCGATGGCTGATCCCGTCGCAGGGGCAAAATGGCTGGAAGAACTCGGCTGCGACTATGTCATCCACCACGTCGGCTTTGACATGAGGACGCTTCGGCGTAAGCGCGGCCTTAGCGCGCCCACTCCACTTGATCGTTTGCGTGAAGTGGTCGCGGCAGTGTCCGTTCCGGTGCAAGCGGTGGGCGGCCTTACCCTAGAGGAAGCTATCGAGACGCCGGGACACGGAGCTCCGCTGGTTGTCATTGGCGCTCCTCTCGCCATCGACGCGAACGCATTCCGGACGGCGAGCTCTGACCTTGAAAGCATATTGCGCCTTATCTGCGAAAAGGTGCATGCCTACGGAGACGTGCCTGTGGGCAACGAGCGTATTGGATGAGCGGGATAATGCCCGCGCTGGTCAATTACGGCCGGGAGCCTTTTTCAGTTGAACTGCGCGAGGTGCCAGTACCTGATATTGGCGATCGCGAAGTGCTTCTGCGAGTTGGCGCCGTGAGTGTCTGCGGCAGCGATCTCCATCAGTGGCGTGGCTCAGCCAGCTGGGCCGTAAATTATCCCTGCATTCTGGGTCACGAGTTTGCCGGCACTGTCGCGAAGACTGGGGTTCGAGTTTCAAACTTCAAGGAAGGGGACCGCGTCGTGAGCGAAACCGCAGCCGTGATCGACGAATCATCCCCGCTGAGCAGAAGCGGCCTTTACAATCTCGATCCAGCGCGGCGCGGCTTCGGCTATGGAGTGGACGGTGCAATGACGAACTACGTCCGTGTACCCGAGCGGTGTCTCCATCGCATTCCGGAACGCCTCAGCTTCGATCAGGCCGCTCTTACAGAACCCTGTTGCGTTGCCTATAATGCCGTCTGTGTGAATGGCCGGGTTCGGCCGGGAGATGACGTTCTGGTCATCGGCCCCGGACCCATAGGGCTACTGTGCGCTCTGATGGCAAAGCTCAGCGGTGCAGGACGCGTGATCGTAGCGGGCCTGCCGCGCGATCGCTTGCGTTTCAGCGTTGCTCGCGCGCTGGGCGCCGACCTGACACTCGAAGAGGGCGTTTCCGAATACATAAGCCAGCTCGGTGATCGCCTCGGAGTCGATATGGTCGTCGACGCATCCGGTGCATCGGCTGCACTGGAACTAGCAATGCGGGCCGTTCGGCCTGCGGGACAGATCATTAAAGTGGGTTGGGGTCCGCAGCCTATCGGATTCAGTCTCGATCCGGCGGTACAGAAAAACGTGACCATTCAAGGCAGCTTTTCCCACAACTGGCCGGTTTGGGAACGGGTAATTTCAATGATCGTTGCCGGTCAGATTAAGCTCGAACCGGTCATCAGCCGGGTAGCTCGGCTTTCGGAATGGTTGGACTGTTTCGAGAAAATGGAGCGCGGTGAGCTTGTGAAGGCTGTCCTGACTCCCTGATGTCTCTGAAAATCGCAGCTTTCCCAAAGTGCTACCTGGAGCAGATCGCGACCGGCAGCATGTCTGTTTTCGACTGGATCGAAATGGCAAAGCAACTCGACGCAGATGGCCTTGAGATGTATGACGGATTTTTTACGAGCCTTGACCTCGAGTACATTGAGCGTATTGGGCGAGCCATCGATGCCGCGGATTTTGCGATGCCGATGCTTTGCTGTTCGCCTGATTTCACTAGCCCCGATCCGGGCAAACGGGAGTCAGAAATTGCTCGCGAAGCCGAGATGATTCGTATCACGCGCCGCTTAGGTGGGCGCGGCGCTGTGTGCCGCGTGCTCACGGGGCAACGCTATCCCGAGGTGAGCTGGGAGGAAGGAAAGGCATGGGTCGTCGGCGCAATTCAGGCGCTGCTGCCGGTCGCACGAGAGCACGACGTTGTGCTCGGCCTCGAAAACCACTACAAGGATGGGTTTTGGAAGTACGCGGAATTCGCGCAGGAAATGAGCCGCTTTGTTGCAATTCTTGAAGCCATTCCGGACCGGGACCACTTCGGCGTGCAGTACGATCCTTCAAATGCAATCGTTGCCGGGGACGATCCTGTTAAGCTCTTGCGGACAGTTGCCGACCGGGTTGTCAGCATGCATGCTAGTGACCGTTACCTAGCGGAAGGCACGACTCTCGATCAGTTGCGCCAAACCGACGGAATGGTAGGTTATGCGGCAAGCCTGCGGCATGGGGTTACGGGAAAAGGATTGAACGATTACGAATCCATCTTTCGCATTCTTGCCGAACATGGGTACGAAGGCTGGGTCAGCATTGAAGACGGGATGAATGGAATGGATGAAATGGCCGAATCGCTTGCGTTTCTCCGAGGAGTGAGTGAACGCTATTTTGCGTCGCAACATCGGTAGCATGTAGTCGAAGGTATTGAGATGGGCAACATGATTCAAATAGTAGGTCCTAATCACGCTCTCCAACTGTTTGGCGTCAAGCTGGTGGGTGTAAATGCGGAGAACGGAAAGAAGCTTCTTTTTTCTATCGGCCTCATAGTTTTTCTTAGCTTATTAGGTCGCATCTTGCACTGGGCCGCGCATCGTGAGACGCGGGACAAAGGCATTGAGCGGGTAGCTTTCTGGGCACGTCAAGGTATTTCGATTACTCTATCGATCGTTGCCGTTATCGGCCTCATGTCCATTTGGTTTGATAACGCGACCACGCTGACAACGGCAGCGGGATTGGTAGCCGCCGGTCTTGCATTCGCATTACAAAAAGTGGTCACCGCATTCGCCGGTTATTTACTGATCCTGCGAGGTAAGACCTTTAGCGTTGGCGATCGCATCACGATGGGCGGAGTTCGGGGCGATGTAGTCGCACTCAACTTTCTACAGACCGTGATTATGGAAATGGGTCAGCCGGCCCAAGGTGATAGCGGCGATCCGGCGTGGATTCAGGCCCGTCAATATACCGGGCGCATTGTCCGGATCTCAAATTCCAATATCTTTGATGAGCCGGTATATAACTACACTCGAGAATTCCCTTACATCTGGGAGGAAATGCGTCTGCCCGTTTCGTACAATGCGGACCGCTATAGAGCGGAACATATCTTGCTTGAGGCAACCCGCAAGCACACGATTAAGATGGCCGAAATGAGCGAAGAAGCTTTGAAGGAGCTCGAGAATCGTTACGTCCTAAAACGTTCCGAACTCGAGCCCTGTGTCTATTGGCGGTTGACGGACAACTGGCTGGAACTGACGGTGCGTTTCATCGTGACCGACTACGGTATACGGGACATAAAAAGTAAAATCAGCCGGGACCTTTTGGCAGAGCTTGATCGTGCAGGCATCGGAATCGCTTCCGGAACCTACGAGGTCGTAGGCATGCCGCCCATTAAAGTTCAGATGATTCAAACTAGCGCGCCAGGAGCCGCGGTCCCACATCCGGCTATGGATTCACACCAGTAAGAGTGCAAGGGCAGGTGAGCTGTGTGATCTGCTCACGCAAGTGCATGCTCGCTGTACCCGAAGAATTCTGGGCGGCCGCAGACATAAGTAGCCACCAATCCATGATCGCGCCCCGTCGGGAAAGGTTCTGCGAAAAATGAACAGACGTTACCTTGCGCTCGACTTAGGCGCGGAGAGCGGGCGCGGCATGTTGGCAAATATAGCCGACCGCAAGATCGAGCTGACCGAGTTACGCCGGTTTGCGAACACGCCTGTTCGCTTGCCCGACGGCCTCTATTGGGACACTCTGCGGCTATTCCATGAAATCTGCGAGAGCATTCGAGCTGCGAGCGACGTATCGGACCATCTGGATGGAATCGGAATCGATACATGGGGCGTCGATTTCGGGTTGATTGGCGCTGACGGTTCGCTGATCGGAAATCCGCGCCACTACCGAGATGCACGAAACCGAGGCATACCGGAACAAGTGTTTAGGACTGTTTCGCGCGAGGACGTTTTCGGCCAGACGGGAATTCAGTTCATGGATATCAACTCGCTGTATCAGCTTTATGCGTTCCGCAGGGATTCGCCCGAACTGCTTGAATTGGCTTCGAAGCTGTTGTTTATGCCCGATTTGTTAAATTACTTTCTCACTGGCGCATTCGCTTCAGAGCGGACAATCGCCAGCACGTCTCAGTTTTATGACCCTGTCGGCAAGTGCTTTACGACCGGGCTGCTGGAAAAGCTTGGGATCAAAAGTAGCTTTCTCGCTGAGCTAAGGAATCCCGGCGCTGAACTTGGGCCCCTTCTGCCACACGTCTCTGATTATTGTGGGTTGAAAAACGATTCCGTCGTTTATACAACTGCCTCCCACGATACAGCATCAGCTGTTGCAGCCGTACCGGCGGGCTCCAGCCCCAATTGGTGCTATATCAGCTCCGGTACATGGTCCCTCATGGGAGTGGAAATAGACGAGCCGATCATAAACAGTGCTTCACTTGCCGCGAATTTCACAAACGAGACAGGCCTTGCGGGAACGATCCGGTTTCTGAAGAACATTCCCGGCTTGTGGCTGGTACAGGAATGCAGAAGGGCCTGGATCAGGGAAGGCCAGGAATATTCATATGTTGAATTGGTTGCGCGCGCCGCCACTGCGAAGCCGATTCGCACGCTGATCGATTTAGACGAATTCACGGCCGCTGGAAACCATCCCGAGCGCATTCGCGACTATTGCCGAAAGACCGGACAGGAGATACCCGAAGATGCTGGCGCGATGACGCGCGTCGTTTTGCAGAGTCTCGCTGCGCGCTACAAAGAAGTTTTGGAGCTGCTCGAAAAGCTTACGGGCAAGCGGATCGACGTGATTCATATCGTCGGTGGAGGCTCCCGAAACAGGCTCTTGAATCAGCTTGCTGCAGATTTCACGGAGCGGCGGGTAATCGCGGGGCCGGCTGAGGCCACCGCCGCGGGCAATGCCCTTGTTCAGGCACTTGGGGCAGGGGAGATCGGCTCGCCCATCGAGCTCAGAGACGTTGTCACGCACTCATTTGCGGTGGAGGAATTCACGCCGAACAGGCGATAGACAGTGCCCAATTTTACTTGCGCCCATTTGGCAGCGCGCGCATTCTTGTCCTCATAAAGAACTGCTGCTTGTCTATAGATGGGTTCACAGCGACATCGAAAAAGCCGACCATCATCTCAGCCCACGTTTGCTCGCCCCAAGTTACAGCGGAATCGGGATCAGGATTGTGCGGATTATTTCTGGAATTATCGAATGTCGCGACGGCTTGCATCGTCGTGCCGGCCTTCAGCTCTATAGGTTGCGCCAAGCGGTAACTCAGCTGCCAATAAAAGTCGTAATGGGGAATACGCAACAGAGTCTTAGCTCGGCCGTTAGGCTCCACAATGTTGTACTCGAACGTCTTCCCGCGGAGATGCATATGTGGAAAGAAACTCAGCAAAAGGGCATCGTTCGGCCACGTGCCGTGCACTTCTACCCGATGATCCGGATCACCGGGCGGAATCAGAAAACGATCGTTCGTCAGCTGCAACGTGATCACGCGTTTTTTAGGCGTGCCTTTGGAGAATACAAGGCCGATGCTGGTTTTATCTTCTGTTACATGGCCGTGTGTAGTGTAATGCATCTGAAGGACGAGGTCAGATCCCGCCGGCACCAGCTTTGCAAAACCATCCGGCCATTGATCGGGTAAGCTGCCGGGTGCGTAAACAAGCAGAATGTCGCTGGTCGTCCACATCGCGTCCCTCCGCTGAGCTTCGGTAGGAAGATCGCCGGCACTGAAAGGAACGCCGAGCGGCGCGCCCCGCAACCACGAGGACCTCGGGTCGCGAATGTAAGCCACGGCATGATGAACGACCATGCGGTTGCTGGGCCGAATCTCCGACATCCGCACCCATCGGTCCTCTTTGAAATTCGTGGGAATGATGATGTACTGATAGGGTACGTCGCCGTCCGCGGGAATCGGCTTGGGCTGCGGCATTTCAAAAACGATGTTCGGTTTTTCGATGTTCCAGCCTTGTGTCCAATGGACTGGCGGTGGAGCATCGCGAGGATTGCCCTCGGGCGCCCGGGCCTCGGCCCATGCAGAAAAGATTGCGATTTGACCGGTGGTCAGGGAAGGATCATTCGAGAACCTGCCGTAGCGCGGATCGGCAAACCACGGCGGCATTGCTTTGTGTTGGGTTACCTGGCGTATAGCTGAGGCGAGGCGCCGAGCTTCTGGATACGTCTCGAGCGGCATTGGCGCCATTTCGCCCTCGCGATGGCAGTTTTGGCATCGCGACTGCAGGATCGGCAGAACGTCTTTATAGAACGTGGGCGGCCTAGCGCTCACCAGTGAGGCAAAAACGAACCCTACGAGTACAGGGCGGGCCAGCGGGGGTCTCGTTTTTCTTTGAAAGCGGCGCACCCTTCTTTGAAATCGGCACTGTCCATAAGTTTTCGTCTCAGTGCGGTCGCGAGTTGGCCAGCTTCTTTCCAAGATTTACCTCTCGACTCCCGAACGTATTGCATTCCCGCTTGGATGGCGATTGGACTTGCTTTCGCTAGATCGCGAGCAATCGCCGCGGCGTGATCGGCGGCGTCGGATGCCGGAAAAACATAGTGCGCCAAACCCCAATGTAATGCGTCAAGGGTGGAGAAGACGCGCCCTGTAAGACTAAGCTCCAGGGTTCGGCGTGCCCCCAGAGCAGCTTCCACAGCGCGGTACACCAAAAATGGCCACAGCCCCACGCGGATTTCCGTTAAGCCAAACACGGCACCGTCGGCGGCGACCACTGCATGACCTTGCGCTACAAGACCCAGACCTCCGCCCAACGCGGGTCCATTCACATACAGGACGATGGGTTTCAAAGAGTTCGCACCGATGGTAAAGAGCTTCTCGTGGACCTCAGCCAATTCTGTGCCGGTACATCCGACAGCTTCGTCCAGGTCCATACCCGCACAGAAGACCTGACCAGCGGCGCTGATGAAGATGGAGCCGACGTTCTGGTTGTTCTGCCCCTCCGTGATTGCCTCGACGATCTTCGAGCACATGTCGGCATTCAGCGCATTACGCTTGTCCGGCCGGTTTAGCTTCAAACGTAAAACACGCGCTTCGTGATCAATGACCAAGTTCATCGGAAGCAACCTCGATTTCCATGGTCAGAAGCGCCGCTCCGTGCGTTTTCCCTTGCGCATCGGTACGGAGCGAGATAGTGCCACCACCGTCCAAAGCTTTTTCCATCACAAAATTGAGGGCACTCAGATTCGGTAGTTCGTATCGGATAACACGGCCGCAAACAAGCGCGCCGAAGTGCCGTTTCACACGGTCTGCAGTAACTTCGCGGAGCAAAGTCGGATAGTCGCGAGCGTGTTTGGCGATGAGTCCAATGTTTGAGATGTCACCTTTGTCTCCGGAGCGGGCGTGCGCCAGGTGCGAAAGGCGGATTTTCATTCAATCACCTCAACACACGTTCTGACTGCTTCGCGCGGGATCAATGCAGGCCAGTATGCGACAATCTCGCGGACCTGCGGGCGACCTTCGCCGTAGCCCGTTGCTGTGGGAGGACCGCTAAGCACGAGTGGAATTACTTCTCGCGTGAATCTCTCAACTGCAAGTTTGTCAGGACCGCGAGCGCCGATACGTATTTGCACCTCAGCGGGTTCGGGGATAGGCGGCGCAAGATCCGCATGACATGCGTTGATTCCAAAAAACTCGGTGTGAAGCTTTTCGAAGACGAGGTGCAAATCGTCCAGCCTCTGTCGCACGATATGTTCCGCAATCCGAGCCTTTGTGAGAGCATCGGGCGCGGAGTAGACCAAGGTGCCCACAGCTTTCCAACCGTAGTGATAGGAGACTGAAACCTTCAACGTCTCTGGTCGTGGACTGCCCTTTACAGAGCTGATTCGTACTCGGTCGGGGCCTTCGTCCGAAAGTCGAATCGTAGTAAAATCCGCGACGACGTCAGGTGTGATGTAGTGTCGCGGGTTGCCAATTTCATACAGCAATTGTTCCTTAACGGTCGCTTGCGTCACGCGTCCGCCAGTGCCCACATGCTTCGTGATCACCATATCACCGTTTGCGCTCGCTTCAATGATTGGATATCCGATGTGAGCGAAATCGGGAGTCGATTGCCAGTCCAAATGACAGTTTCCGCCCGTCGCTTGAGCTCCGCACTCAATCACGTGGCCGGCTACGATTCCGCTTGCAAGTAGATGCCAATCATCGGGCTTCCAGCCAAACTCATAGATCATGGGCGCAACGGCGAGGGCCGCGTCGGCGCACCGTCCAGTGATGATCACGTTCGCGCCGGTCCCTAAGGCTTGTGCCAACGGGAACGCACCAAGGTAAACGTTTGCACTCTGCATGCGATGCCGAATCGTAGCGATCGGCTCATTCGTATCCATGTTGCGGAGTTCGTGTCCGGCTGCGATCAGCTCGTCAATGCGGCCCAGGATGTCATCACCGAGTACAACCGCTACTTTTAAATCGGGAGCGAGCCGACGTACTTCGCGGGCGCAGGCAATTGGATTGACGCCACCGGCGTTCGCGATCACGCGGATATTTCTATCGCGAATGGGCTCTCGAATTTTGGCAATGAGACGTGCAAAGTCTCTCGCGTACCCGAGATCCGAATTCGTCTTGCGCTGCTTTTGCAAGATCGACATCGTGACCTCAGCAAGATAATCGAGCGTCAAATATTCAAGTGGGCCACCCTCGACCAATCTGACAGGGGCGTCGAGCCAGTCTCCCCAGAAGCCTTGGCCGTTGGCGATCTTGACCATCTTCATGACGAGACGTGTAGACCTATTTCAGAAGCTCATGCGCGAGACTCGCGCGCGCTGCCCGCGATTTCTGCCCAACTGTCGTCAAAGCCCATAAAATGAACCGGCAGATGATCCGTTTTGTCGTTTGCGCAAGCCGCTTCGAACGCAAACTGCAAAATCTGGCGCGTTTCGACGGGATCGATCACCGCATCGCAGTGACCCCGAGCGGCAGCATACTTCGCATCCAGCCAGCGCTCATAATCCGCGCGCGTCTTCTCAATTTTGGCCTCGAGTTCCTTCGGCACAGGCTGGGCCGCAGTCTTCAATTTGTCGAGTTCGGGGCCGAAAATCGCCTGGACCGCCGAATCTCCTTCCATCACCCCGATCCGCGCTGTGGGCCATGAAAAGGTGAAGTTAGGATCGAAACCTTGGCCAGCCATCGCGTAGTACCCGGCCCCGCTCGCGTGATTGACGGTCAACACAATTTTTGGCACCGTGGCACACGCCATGGTCTCAACCATTTCCGCACCCGCGCGGATGATACCTGCGGTTTCGGCTTCGACACCGACCATAAACCCGGAAACATCTTGCACGTACAGCAGCGGCAGTCGATGGCGTTCAGCGTTCTCTACAAAATACGCCACTTTGCGAGCGGATTCCGTGTATACAATTCCACCTACGCGCGGCCCAGCTTGCGTTTTCAGGAAGCCTCGGCGATTCGCGATCACTCCGATAGTCCGACCACTCAATCGAGCCACCGCGCACAAGAACTCAGGGGCGTAATCGGGTTGAAATTCGAGGAAATCGCCGTCATCTAGAATCCGACCGAGCAGATCTTCGATTTGATAAGGCAACCGATGATCACCGGGAAGCGCATCGTATAATCCGGCCGGCTCTAACCTCGGATCTGCTCCTTCGGGTGCGGCAACCGGCGGGGGCATTTGGCGAAATTGGTCGCGGATCAGATCCAGGCAGGCCTCATCGTTGGCCGCCCGATAATGTGCAACACCGCTGATCGCGGTATGCATCTTTGCACCGCCAAGAGTTTCAGTGTCGGTGACTTGCCCGACCGCGCCTTTGACAAGGTTCGGCCCTCCCAGACCCATGAAGCTCAAATTTTCCACCATGATTACGACATCACTCAGAGCTGGAAGATATGCGCCGCCGGCGATGCAGGGACCCATCACGGCCGCAATCTGCCGGATACGCATGCGCCGCCGCATCAGAGAGTTGTAGTAAAAAATGCGTGCTGCTCCATATTGTCCCGGGAAGATGCCATCTTGCAGCGGCAGATTCACGCCCGCTGAGTCTACGAGATAAACAATCGGAAGACGATTGCGCATCGCGATCTCCTGCGCTCGAAGGATCTTCGTAATCGTCTCGGGCCACCAGCTACCAGCCTTTACAGTCGCGTCGTTCGCGACAATTACGGCAGGACGGCTTTCAATTTTGCCTAAACCTGTGACCACACCAGCGCCTGGCGCTTGCCCGTCATACCTGTCATAAGCGACGAGTAGCCCGATTTCGAGGAACTGCGTCCCGCTATCGATCAGGCGATCGATCCGCTCACGGGCCGTCCACTTGCCTTCCCGGTGTTGCTTCTCAATCCTTTTCGGGCCGCCACCCGACCGAAGCTTGCTTTCGAGTTCGTGTAGCTCTGCGACGAGGCCCCGCATGTCACGCGCGAAACTTTGCATAGGCGCTCATTCCGCCGTGCGCAGTCCGCAGACGTGAGCACCTGTTAGTCTAGCAATCATGTTGGAAATTGACGACCGCGCGCTGCGCGTGGTCTGGACAGTTTTCCTCTTTGGCCTTTTCCTCGCGCTGCTTTATTTCATTCGCGACACCATCCTGCTCTTCGCGGGGGCCATATTCTTTGCCTACATGCTTTCGCCACTGGTAGGTATAGTCGAGCGATTTATCCCGAGGCGCCGAAACGTCGCACTCGCGTTGGTTTACGTCCTCCTGATCGGCATTCTTGTTGCAGTAGGTTTCCAAGTAATTCCCAGAATTGGCGAGCAAGCGACAAGTCTTGCTACTCGCGTCCCATCCGTAGTGAACAGCGCTAAGTCGACTGACCTTCCCTTGCCCGCTTGGCTTGAACCTATTCGCGTTCAATTGATGAACACGCTAGGCCGAGAAGTAGCTCATCTTGAAACCAGTGTAGTGCCCTTTATTCAACAGACGGGCACCCGCCTTTTATCGGGGCTTACTTATCTCTTACCCATAATCCTAGTTCCAATACTCGCGTTCTTCTTTCTTAAAGATGGTGAGGATATTCGCATCCATTTGATTGGGGCAGTCGATGCCGAGCACGATCAAACAACCGTTGAGCTGATTCTGGATGACGTGCACACAGTGCTCAAGAGCTACATTCGAGCCTTGGTGCTATTGGCTCTGGCTTCGTTTGTAAGTTGGCTGATTTTCCTGAGCCTGATGCGTTATCCGTATGAACTTCTGTTGGCAGGAGTCGCTGGCATACTTGAATTCATCCCAGTTTTTGGTCCCGCGGGAGCGCTTGTTCTCATGCTCATCGTCTGTGCCGTCAGCGGTTCTGGCGGGCTTATTTGGATCATAGTGTTCTGGGGATTGTATCGCGTGTTTCAAGATTACGTACTCAATCCGTACCTCATGAGCTCCAGAGTCGAACTGCATCCACTACTGGTCCTCTTTGGAGTCCTGGCGGGTAACAGTATCGGAGGCGTCCCAGGAATGTTTTTCTCGATACCCGTGCTTGCGATTCTAAAGGTGATCTATGCACGCCTAAGACTCGCATACGGCAGTAAGGAACTGGCGCGAACCTAGAGTAATCCGTCGTCTACTTCCCGCGCAAGACTCCTTATTTCACGTCCGGATTTCCTGCCCAGCATTCGTGGACGACGTCCGCGGTAAACCGACTCACCACGTCTGCGGGCACATCGGTTTCTTCCAGCTCCTTGAAATCGAAATGGACGGGGTTATCTTTCGAAGAATCGACAGTGGCTAACAGGTAACCATAAGTGTGCGTTTTTGCGCTTTTTGCATCGGCTGCGTTGGGCGGCAAGACATAGCGTTCTGCACCCGCAGTACCGACAATCCATCCCGGCAGCACACCGCCATGGGTGCGCCAATATTCTGTATTAAAGATCCCGTCCATATAGAAGTGGGAATGACTCGCCAGAACATAGACGGGCTTGTTGGAGCGCTGCTTGAAATCGAGCAGCCAAGCGTATACCTGCCGGCCACTCTCTTCACCCGCCGAAGATTGACTCATGCTGTGGCCGATTGAAATACTTTCCGGGAGTGCTTCATGCATGCCGACGATCACTGCCCGTATGGATGTGTCCCCCTCATCACGTTTCAGAACGGCGTGTATCCATTTCATCTGTTCCGCGTCGAAGTCGTCTGGAGAGGAATTGTCGAGCGTAATGAGATCGATGCCGCCTTTCATCCAGTGGTAGTAAGCTCTCACGGCGTGATCGTGCGGATCGTCGCGCAGACGCTGCTCCCGGATCTGGGGAGCGTCGAACCAGTCCGCAAATTGCAATAAAGCCTGATCTCTTGTTTTAGGTGGAATCAATTCGTGATTTCCTAAAGCGAGAAACACTGGCATGCTTCCAAATGAAGCCACCTGATTATCCATAAAATCCTGCCACGCACTAGCGAGGTAGGCGGTGATGATCATAGGGGCGCTTGGATCGGAAGGCTTATGTAGCGCCGCATAGTCCTGATCAAACCTGTAAATCGCGCGGAAGTCGCCAAGGTGCCAGTAAAAAGCTGCCTGGTTTATGGTGGCGCTCTTAGCAATGGCAGGCATTACGATATCTCCGCAATTCCTAGAATCGCCAGAGACCGCGAAACGCCATGTCGATTGCGCGCCGGCTTTGAAACTCGAGCCGCACAGCAGTAACGTTATCGAAAATACTGAAAAGCGAGCACGCATCCTTCCCAGTCTAGTTTGAGAACATGCTAAGACGAAAGCGCAGATTCGCGCCTCGAGACATAAAGATGTTCAGCGGCTGCTAGCTACCCTGGTTGTTCCATGCCGTATAAACGGCGATACCGGCAATTGCGAGCAGATAAAGAATGACTGCCACGATTAGCCCGTTCTTTATCTTGGCAACCGTGTCCAGGCGTTTCGCCTGGGCCGTTTGTGCATTGACCACACTTGAGTCATGAGAATCACTGTGAAGATGGATGTAGTGATCGCTATGATTTTCGAGCCATCTCTGATAAAGAAACAGCGCCACAACAATAGCAATGAGAACTCCACACAGAATCAGATGAAACATGAAATTCATACGAGGAATCCCTCCTAAATTTGCTGGACGAGTTCCGGTAACTAACCGGCACACCGTTTCTTAGCTTACCGAAGTCGCTCCTGAGCTCATGATACGGCTGCCCGCCGGCATTTCAAATCGACCGTTGTAACTCGGCTGGCATCGCGCGTGGTCGTCCTGCAAACTTAAACGATCCACCGCTATAATCGTTTTTCCAACGCGTCTATGTCAGCTTCAGCACCTTTCGATTGGTTCCCGCTTTGGCTCAGCTTACGAGTTGCCGCAATCGCCACTCTGCTAGTCGTGACGTCCTGCACTTTGATCGCCTATCTTCTCTCGCACAAGAGTTTCCGTGGCAAAAACCTCGTTGACTCTGCGATCACGCTGCCGCTCGTGCTGCCCCCCACAGTTCTTGGCTATTACTTACTCGTGCTGGTAGGTCGCGGCTCTCCACTCGGGCACATTTATGAGGCTGTATTCGGACAGCCCCTCGTATTTACATGGCAAGCCGCTGTAGTCGCCGCGTTTCTGCACTCCGCTCCGCTCTTCGTCAAGGCGGCTATCCCAATTCTTGAAGGCGTGGATTACCGGTATGAATGGGCGGCGCAGAGTCTTGGTGCTACTGAATGGCGTACATTTTGGCGAATCACGTTGCCGCTTGCTCGCCGTGGTCTGACTTCGCTTGCCGCCCTCACGTTCGCCCGTTCCTTGGGTGACTTTGGCGTGACCATTATGGTCGCGGGCAACATACCGGGACGGACGCAAACGCTTTCTGTGGCCATTTACGACGCCGTTGAATCCGGAAACGGACGCCTTGCGCGTGTGCTCGTCCTTGTCGTTTCGGTGGTTGCCTTTGGCTTGCTCTGGCCTGCCGGATATCTATCGCGCAGCTCCCGCGCTAACGCGTGAGCTGCGACACCCTAGTGAGTAGTAAACTTCAGGCTACGGACCAAGCCCGAATTCCGGATGATCTCGCGGTTCGGGGCGGAGCGCGTACCTAGTGAGTATCGACGCCCGTTTAATCAAGCGGTTCGCGGCCGGTCCGGAATCGGAAAGGTTTGAGCTGGATATTCATCTCAGCGCCGATGTTGGCATCACTGTGCTTCTGGGGCCGAGCGGGTCTGGAAAAACCCTGACCCTAAATTGCCTGGCCGGTTTCGCTCGCCCTGACGAGGGACGCATTCTCGTCAACGATGAACTCTATTTTGATGCCGCAACGGGCGTTCACCTTCCGCCCCCTCGTCGTCAGTGTGGCTACATCTTTCAGGATCACGCCCTCTTTCCGCACATGAGCGTCCGGGAGAACCTACAGTTCGCGGCATCTGCGGCTGCTCCAGACAAAAGGGGGCGACTCAATCGTCACCGGCGTATTAACGAGC
Source organism: Bryobacteraceae bacterium (assembly GCA_045807905.1). Classification (GTDB taxonomy): domain Bacteria; phylum Acidobacteriota; class Terriglobia; order Bryobacterales; family Bryobacteraceae; genus Bog-105. Next base: position 66,704 of record JBJMGM010000099.1, read on the forward strand.
TTCTCGAGGTGTTCGAATTATCCGAGCTAGCGGCCCGCAAGCCCGGGCAACTTTCGGGTGGACAAAAACAACGTGCTGCGCTCGCTCGCGTTCTGGTCCGTGAACCGCGGATCCTTTTATTCGACGAGCCCACGCGCGGCCTAGACGCTCGCCTCCGCCAAGCCTTTTATGAAGTAATGAGAAAAACACGCGAGCGCCTAAAAGTGCCATTGGTCCTTGTTACGCATGACCTCGAAGAATGCTTCGAGCTGGCCGACTCCGTATTCCTTTTGGAGCGTGGCCGATTCGTGCAGTTCGGATCGCGAGAAATGGTGTTCCATCACCCGGCCAATACCGAGGTGGCCCGCTCGCTCGGCGTATACAACATCATTCCGGCTGAGATTGCCGCCCTCGATCCTACACGAAATACAAGCCGCCTCCGCGTTCTGAACAACGAAATCGAGGGGCCTTACCTGCCCGGTCATCTGATCGGTGATCACGGCTTCCTTTGTATCCGGCACTCGGAGATAACAGTTCTGCCTCCACGCGCGCAAGTCGCCCGCAACCAACTGATGCTGCGCCTCCTGAGTAGCAACCCCACATCGCATGGCGTCCGTCTCATGTTTGAACACCACATATTCGCTGTTGTGAGTGAAACGGAATATGTGCAGCTCCGCGGAAACGATTGCCTCCGGCTTGAGATCCCGCAGGCTGCTGTATACTTCATCGGGAATGGATGAGCCGTTTCCGTACACGAGGCAGGTCGAAGGATGAAGCGCTACTACATCACCGATCGCAAAGCTGTCGGCGGTTTCCGTCCACTGCTCGAGGTAGTTCGCGATCAGATGCATTTCGGCGTAAACTTCATTCAGATTCGAGAGAAGGATCTCACCGCCCGCGAGCTGTTTGAATTTACGCTGGCAGTAATAGAGGTCCGCGACAGTGAACTGCGCAAGCGCCTTCCTATCAAAATCTTGATCAATTCGCGGGCCGACCTGGCTCTCGCGAGCGGTGCCGATGGCGTTCACCTCCCGTCCGATGCGCCTCAACAAACCCTTCCCGGACTTTTGGTGTTCCGGTCCTGCCACACTCTCGATGAAGTTAGGACCAGCACTGCGGATTTTGTCACCTTCGGACCCGTATTTGAGACACCCGGGAAGAGCGCACCGGTCGGTTTAGATACTCTGAAGGCGGCTTGCCGGCTCGGCAAGCCCGTATACGCGCTGGGTGGGGTAAATTGGGACAACGCCGTGGATTGCATGCACGCCGGCGCAGAGGGGGTCGCCGGTATCCGCCTCTTTCAGGATCCCGCATTGTGAGGTTGTCGCGTTGGATCAGTACTCGCGTGGGCACTCGAGATTTAGGTTGAGACAAAAACAAACAGGTAACCGTGATCGAAATCGCGGCCGGGTGACGGCTATACTACTTTTCTTTTCGGCCCGCGCTTTGTTGCCGGCGCAAAGTAATGGTTGGTCGATGTCCCAATCCGGCTTCGGAGCTGACGACACGAAGGCGGTATCAAACCCAGCTCCTCGGCAACAACCAGGCCAGCTGCCCAGTTCCGTCACCGTGCCGCCCCTCACCGTTGGAGGTAAATTCAGATACCGGATAATCGGCAGTTTCGGCCTGCGCGGTCTGTTGGGCAACTTTGTCGGCGCGGCCATTGGCCAAGCGACGAATACGCCGAGCGAATGGGGTCAGGGCTGGGGAGCGTATGCCGAGCGATATGCATCCGGTTTAGGAGGGACGTTTTCCCGACAGGCGTTTGCCTTCACGCTTGAGAGTGTTCTGCACGAAGATCCCAGATATTTCCCGTCCGAGGAAAAAACAACAAGTGCGAGGGTGAAGAACGTTTTGAAATCGATAATCATCACGCGTACCGATTCCGGTCAAGATCGGTTCGCCTACGGGCGTGTAATTAGTGCGTTTGGGGCCGGACAGCTCGTGAACGTGTGGCAGCCACGAAGCACGGGCCATGTCTCGGACGGTATCGAGCGTGCCTTCATCGTCCTTGGAGTCGATGCAGGCTTCAACCTAATGCAGGAATTTCTGCCATTCACTCGGCGTAAGCCTCTCAGCCATGGCCCATAGACCAACCGATTGGCTAAACGCCTGAAGCTTGCACAACTTCGTGCGCGTGCAGTTCTTGTAAGCTCCGAACTCGAATCGGGTCCCGCCTATTTGAGGCAATCGCCTCGGCCGCGGCTTTCGCTCCGCTCATCGTGGTGATGCAGGCGGTGCGATACGTGACCGCATTGCGTCGTATCGTTTGTTCATCAGGAAACGAGTGCCCGCCCGTGGTGGTGTAGATAACGAGATTTAGCTTCCCCGCCTTTAATAGGTCAACCGCATTCGGCCGACCTTCGTTGACTTTAAACACTGTCTTCGAGGGCAGCCCTGCAGCTCTCAAAGCAGCAGCGGTACCCCGTGTGGCAAACAAATCAAAACCGAAGCCTCGAAACTTAGCGGCCACTTCAACCGCGGCCTGTTTGTCCCGATCGTTCACGCTGATAAATAGGGCGCCTTCATCGGGAATCGGCGTGCCTGCGGCCAGCTGCGCCTTTCGAAACGCCTCCCCAAAGCTATTGCCGACACCCATCACTTCACCAGTCGATCTCATCTCGGGCCCCAGCGCTGGGTCTACCCCCGGAAATTTTGCGAACGGGAATACTGGACTCTTGACAAACGAGTTCCGTACGGCTAGCGTGCCGTTGACAACGCCGCCCGTTAAATGTCCAAATTCCTCGAGCTTTCTCCCCAGCATCAGTCCAACTGCAAGTTTTGGTAATGGCACGCCCGTTGCCTTGCTCACGAACGGCACCGTACGCGACGCGCGTGGGTTGACCTCCAATACATACACTTCGCCGTTCTTTATGGCGTACTGAACGTTCATGAGTCCAATTACGTTGAGCGCGCGCGCCAGCTCCGCGGTATATCTCTCGATTGTTCTGAGACTGTCTTTCTCAAGCGAAAATGCCGGCAGCACGCACGAGCTATCGCCAGAATGCACACCAGCCTCTTCGATGTGCTCCATAATGCCCGCTATGAGCACGCTATTGCCGTCGCTGAGCGCGTCGACATCTATTTCGGTTGCATCCTCCAGGAAGCGGTCGATAAGCACCGGGCGTTGGACCGAGAAAGTGGCTGCTTCTTGCATGTAGCGCCGCACCGTTTCTTCGTTATATGCGATCACCATTGCGCGCCCGCCGAGTACGTAACTCGGTCGTACTAGCACCGGGAAACCTAAATTGCGCGCGACCTTGCAGGCTTCATCCACGCTCGTAGCCGAGGCGTGCGGGGGCGAAGGAATGTTCAGCTCTTTCAGCAGCCTCCCAAAAAGTTCACGGTCTTCAGCAAGATCGATGTTTACCGGGTCTGTGCCGATAATAGGCAGCCCCAGCTTCTTTAGCGGCATAGCCAGGTTCAGCGGGGTTTGCCCGCCAAACTGGACAATCAGCCCGTCCGGCCGCTCCGTATCGTAGACATTCAGGACTTCTTCTTCGGTTAACGGCTCGAAGTACAACCGGTCACTGGTATCGTAATCAGTCGACACCGTTTCCGGGTTACAGTTCACCATGATCGATTCGTATCCGAAGTCCCGTAGCGCGAACGATGCATGACAGCAGCAGTAATCGAATTCGATGCCCTGCCCGATACGGTTCGGGCCGCTGCCAAGGATCATTACCTTTTTGCGCGTCGAGGGTGCAGCTTCATCTTCCGACTCATAGCTGGAGTACAGATATGGCGTGAAGCTTTCAAATTCCGCGGCGCAAGTATCTACCCGATTGAAAACCGCTTGTACGCCAAGCTTCTTACGAGCCTCTCGCGCCTCTAGGGCCTTAGCGCCTACTAGGCGCTCGATCTGGTTGTCAGCGAGTCCATCGCGCTTCAGCTTGCGAAATTCTTTGGCCGTAAGGGACTCGAAACTGCGTCCGTGCAGCGATCTCTCAAGCTCGACCATGTCTGAGATCTGATGCAGAAACCATGAATCGATGCTCGTCATCTCGCGGATTTGCTCGACTGCGTAGCCCTGCTGAAGCGCGAAGAAGATGTATTCTAATCGCTCTGGGTTGGGTGTAATCAGGCGCTGCGCAATGAGATGGTCCTTTAGAGATTTAACAGCGGACTTGCCCGTCTCGAGACTGCGCATTGCCTTGCCGAGCGCCTGTTTAAACGTGCGCCCAATCGCCATTACTTCGCCGACGGACTTCATCTGGGTACCCAAGACCGGTTCGGCGCCCGGAAACTTTTCGAACTGCCAACGCGGGATTTTTACGACAACATAGTCAATCGTTGGCTCAAAACACGCCGGTGTTGCGCGGGTGATGTCGTTCTTGATCTCGTCCAATCGGTAACCGACGGCCAGCTTTGCTGCGATCTTGGCAATTGGAAAGCCGGTCGCCTTTGACGCGAGTGCTGAGCTGCGTGACACACGGGGGTTCATTTCTACAATGACCATGCGGCCGTTTTCAGGGTTGATCGCAAACTGCACGTTCGATCCGCCCGTATCCACGCCAATCTCGTTTAAGCACCGTAACGCCGCGTCACGCATGACCTGGTATTCGCGGTCCGTGAGCGTTTGGGCGGGTGCAACCGTTATGGAATCCCCCGTGTGCACGCCCATGGGATCGAAGTTTTCAATCGAGCAGACGATGATTCCATTGCCAGCCACATCGCGCATGACCTCGAGTTCATATTCCTTCCATCCCAACACGCTCTCTTCCACCAGCACCTCATGCACTGGTGAAACGTCAATGCCACGCTCCAAAATTTCGATGAGCTCTTCGCGATTGTAGGCAATCCCGCCGCCTGCCCCGCCCAACGTGAAACTCGGCCGCAGAATCACTGGATAGCCGATGCGGTTCGCGAATCCCAGCCCGTCTTCGATGTTGTTCACAAGTTGCGATTGCGTCATATCGAGACCGATCTTGCGCATCGCATCTTTGAAAAGCAATCGGTCTTCCGCCTTCTTAATCGCATTAAGGTTGGCGCCGATTAGCTCGACGCCGAATTGCTCGAGCACACCCGATTCGGCGAGTTCCACCGAAAGGTTCAATGCCGTCTGTCCGCCGACCGTCGAAAGCAAGGCATCGGGCCGCTCCTTGCGGATCACCTCCGCAGCAAACGCATGCGTCAGGGGCTCTACATAGGTTCGGTCGGCCAGCTCTGGATCAGTCATGATCGTGGCCGGATTTGAGTTGATCAGCACCACCTCGTATCCCTCTTGCCGTAGCGCTTTGCACGCCTGTGCACCCGAGTAGTCGAATTCGCAAGCCTGCCCAATCACAATGGGTCCCGAGCCGATAATCATGATGCGCTTTAAATCCGTGCGCCGCGGCATTGTTAGTGTTTGTGCTCCTTCATCAAAGCGGCGAATTTGTGGAACAGGTAATGGGAATCATGCGGACCCGGCGCAGCTTCCGGATGATATTGTACGCAGAATACTGGCTCGCTGCGGTGTCTGAAGCCCTCCACAGTGTGGTCGTTCAAATTGACATGTGTCAGCTCGATTTCGGAATCGCGCATTGAGCCTGGATCTACCGCGAAGCCGTGATTCTGAGAGGTAATCTCCACTTTTCCAGTCAGCCGATTGAGCACCGGGTGATTTGCGCCATGGTGTCCGAACTTCAACTTGTACGTCTCCCCGCCAAGTGCCAATGCAAGGACCTGATGACCAAGACAGATTCCAAAGACCGGCACTTTCCCAACCAGCTTTTTCACTTGCGCCGATTGATGCGCTAGAGGTTCGGGATCGCCTGGGCCGTTTGAAAGAAAAATCCCATCGGGGTTGAGCGAAAGCACGTCTTCGCTCGTTGTATCGGCAGGAACCACTGTTACGCGCGATCCAATCTGCACTAGGTGCCGGAGTATGTTGCGCTTGATGCCAAAGTCATACGCCACGACATGAAAACATGTCTGCTCAAGCGAGTCAAGCTTATCCGAGACCGATACAGCTTCAAGACCTCGCGTCCATTCGTATCTTTGTTGCGTCGATACCTTCGAGATCAGATTCTGCCCTGTCATGGGCGGCACGCTCCTGGCGATTTTTACAGCCTCGGAACTGTCGCGATCGGCCATGGCAATAACACCCCGCATCGCCCCACGTTCGCGCAATAAGCGCACCAATTTACGCGTGTCTACTTCGGCAATAACAGGTATCCCGTGCTTTGCCAGAAACTTTTCTGCTTTATCATCGGACCGCCAATTACTGGCAACCGGCGAAATCTCTCGTACGACGAGTCCTTCAATGTGTGGAATTCCGGCTTCAGAATCGACAGGATTTGCGCCATAGTTCCCAATTTGTGGGTTAGTGAGTACAACGATCTGCCCGCTATACGAGGGATCCGTAAAGATCTCCTGATACCCGGTAATAGCGGTGTTGAAAACGACCTCGCCGGTCCGTTCGACAGGCGCACCAAAGCTGCTTCCCTCGAAGACTGTTCCGTCCTCAAGGGCGAGAACTGCTTGCTCCAATGTCTTTCGCTCCTAGTAAATTCGCTCGCGCCGGGCGTTTCAACCCGTTTCAGGTCTCAACCCGGGCGTCCGCAAGAACATGCAATTGATCGATGGGGTCGATCGCTTTATTGGAGCATGTTTTATACGTTTATTCAACGCAAACGCGCCTTCGGCGGTCACAGTTCGATAACAAAAACTTTGCTGCTTTTGAATCAGTAGCTTGACTCGGTTGTCGATCCGCCCTTCGAAGCACAGCCCCTAGGCTCGTTGCCGAAGATCTTATGTCTAAATTCAAACTTGCGCTTTCCACCCTTGTCCTGGTGGTTCTCACCATTAGCACCGCAGCGTGTAACCCACAGCCGGCCCATCCGAATCAGATCAATGCGTTCGATGGCGGTTCGTACGATTCACTGACGGCTGCGCACGCGGCGCTTACGTCGTTCCGGGTGCAGATATCCACGACCGATAAGCAGTATAGTGCCGTCTTCAATGAAGCTGCCGCTGCATACGCGACCGCATTCAACGCTTACTCGACCTATCGAGTGATTCAAAGTAACCAGGCCGCCGTGTCGGTTGACCTTGCCAACCTGACTGTCAGCGTTGTGTCTCTAGAGAACGCAATTCAAGCGCGCTTGCAAGTTTCTCCTAAAACGGTCTTACAGGTGCGGGCGAAAGCTGGCAGGATTCGCGCTGCAGCGAGTCCGCGCATAAGCATCTCGGACATTCTGACGGAACTGGAAATCGCGGCCGCGATTGCAGAGACTGTGCCGGGCACCGAGCCTTACTCCGGGCTGGCCGCAATCGTAATCAAAGCGACGCAGCAAGCGCTGGCAGCTCGAAATCACGCGTCAGGCGAACCCATCGACCTGTCGAACATCCAACCGATAGCGCTGGTCGAGTAATCGAACGCCGGCCTGCAGGCGCTCTCGGAGGCTGAACTGGTGACAGTTTTCGGCTGTAAACGCCCGGCTATTTCGAATCTCTTCTTTCTCGCTCTCGCTTCGCCCGATCCTCACGCTCAGCTTCGCTCCAACCCTGATGCGCTTGCCGTGCGGCCTTGCCCATGTCGCGCGCAGCATTCTTAACCGCCTTCTCAGCCTTCTTGCTGGCCCAGTATGCGGCCCTTCCCGCCTTTTCCCCCGCCGTTTGGTCTCGTTCCTTGCGCTCGCGGTCCGTCTGGGAGTTTCTCGAACAGGCTGCAGGCCAAGTGGCAAGCACAATCACCGCGATAATAGTCCAGGTCCGCATATAACCCTTTACAATGAGACGCGCGCCCCATCCTTCCGTATCTCTGCGTTTCGGCCAATTCGCGATTGAAATTCCGGCAGTTGCGGTCAAATAAATTAGTAAAGGGATGCTAAGCGAGACAATCCACTGGATGCAGATCGTGGGAACCGTCGCCGATGGCCTTCTGCTGTGGCGCGTTCTCGCCCTCAAGCTTCATAAGGTCTACGCATTTATCGCCTTATATTGCGTACTCGAGCTCTTCTTTGATGTTGCTGCCTGGTGGCTGGGGTGGCAATCGGACGAAAGCGCGAGAGTCTATTTCTATTCGCGATTTCTCTATGCGGCGCTTTTTCCAGCCATGGCTTGGGATGTGTTCGAGGAGATTAAGGCCCAGGCCACAAAGCTTCGCAGACTCCCGGCAGCCCGGCTGGTTTCAGGGCTGTTTGTCACTGGGGTGTTTGCGTGTGTTATGTTCGCCACCTTCGAAGACAAGGATTTCAACGGCAGTTCAGGGCTGGTGGATCTCGCGGGGGTGTTTCTATGGGCCGGTTCGTGTTCAGCCAGTTTGGTATTCGTCTGGACTATGTATAGGAACACTCGCGCTCAAAAACTCGAGCTCCCGAACAATACATTTGTGTGGCTTATCTTTTTCATGCTCACGCTAGTCGCATCCATTCTCGAATGTGGCGTGCTCCTGTTCGGGTTTAAACTCAGTACTCTGCAACAACACATCCTGACAATGATCTTCCTCTCTTATGGCCTCGCACTTACAGCGTGGTGCATTCTTAGACTTAAAGCAGCACCTTCACCTGGAACTGCGACACCCGAGAACGTCAGCTTTTAGTGCTTTAGGCGAAATCTGTCGCCTGTAGCGGGAGCCTTCGCACGCGCTTTCCGGTGGGCGGCGAAAATAGCATTCATCAGGGCCGGAGCAACGGGCGGCAAACCCGGTTCCCAATGCGCGCCCTTTGCCGTTCTCGGCACCTCAAAGCCAATGACGAGAGCGGTACCGCCCCAAGGCCTGATTGCACGGTTGATTTCAGCAGCGTACGCCGCGTCAAAGTAGAGTCGCTTTGCATCACAGCTCACCTGCCGTACTCTTGGGCGACCCTGCTGCAATGCCGCCGTGGATTGACCGCGCAGTTTTTAGAAATCGCAGCACGCATTGTTTGTGCCGTTCCGCAGCGGCAAATATTATTCGACATGGCCTCGTCCACATCGGCAGGAGTCGGCTTCGGATTTTTTTTCAGAAACGCCACTGCTGTCATGATCTGCTCTGACTGGCAATATCCGCATTGCGGTACTTGCTCTGCAATCCACGCTTCTTGCACGGGATGTCTGCGATCCTGTCCCAGCCCCTCGATAGTGGTGATTTTCTTTCCGGCAACAGCCGATATCGGAAACACACACGAGCTTGCAGGCTCGCCGTCAATGTGGACCGTACAGGCCCGCACGCGGCGATTCCACAGCCATATTTGGTGCCGGTGAGATTTAAGGTGTCCCGTACCACCCATAACAACGGAGTTTGCGGGTCGACATCGACGGATTTCTTCTGTCCGTTTACTTCAAATGAGATCGCCATTCACGACGTCCTCCCTTACCAGAGTTACTGACTTATCGGCCTTTCGGCCACAAAGTTTCGAGCACGCCAATCGAAGTAATATAGCTGTGCCGGGGAACGCAGTCCGTACAGTAATTTGAAAGTCATACAACCAGCTTCGGCGTATGAAGTGTCACATCTGATTGGATGAAAGACCCAGACAGTATTCCTGGCAGCGTAGCTGTTAAGCGGCTTGCGTTAACAGCCTCTTAACTAGGTTTATTTTGATGGAGGCGCGGGGATGGATTCGAACCATCCGAAAAAAGGTTTTGCTGACCCCTGCCTTCCCACTTGGCTACCGCGCCTTAAGATTGCACACGCATTATACGCTCAGCTGGTTGTGAACGCAAGCTGGCCCACGCGTAATGGTACCTCCCAGGGCGATCCCTGCTAACCCGTGTTACCTCGCTAAATACCGTCAGTGGCGTCCTGCACTGCTTGCGCGAACCTCGTCTCCCGAATCTTTCACCGTCCACTGGGCGCCGTCGGAGGATTCTGCCTGCTCAAAGTGAATATGATCCTTGCTCGTAAAAACGTTGCTAGTGCGAAAGTAGGTGACCTTTCCATTTTCCTGGGGCCACCTGCTTAGGTATGTCCAACGATTTTCTGAGATCTCCAGATCAGCGCGTGCGGTCGCTCGGCCTTCGGGCGTTATGGTTTGCGTATAGTAGTGCCCTGGCTTTTGGGCTGGAACAAAGATTACTAAGCCACGTTCGGTGCCATTTACCGTCTGCTGACAGGCGAAATACGTTCCAAGCAATGCACATCGGTTCACGA
>JBJMGM010000100.1:0-23589 GCA_045807905.1 Bryobacteraceae bacterium
AAGTTCTACCTGCTGTCGCCGATATCCCGCGCTCTGCTGAAGCGTTCAATGGTGCCTTCGCGCGAAATTGGGGCACACCGGTAGTTGCGAGCCAGCCCAGCTGGACCCGGGAGTTTCGCGTTTCGACGGTGTTTCGCATCTTACGTCGTCACTGGCGTTTGTCGCTGGCCTTTGCGCTTCTTGTGTCGGTCGGAGTGACGGTACTCAGCCTTTTGCTTCACGATGCGTATGCCCCTATTGCGCATATCGAGGTCAATTCTCCCGGAGAGCAGGCGCTGACAACGAGCGATTCAAATTCGGGTCAGTCGGATTTCAAAACCGACTACATCCAAACACAAACCGAGATTTTACAGGGCGATGAACTGGCGAGCGCGGTCATCAAAGCGCTAAAGCTGGAGACAAATCCTAAATTCATCGACAAGAAGCCACCTAACATCGTGATCAGGAAGATTAGGGACTCTCTCGAATCAATTGGCCTAAGTAAGAAGAGTTCGGACCAAGAGCGTGCTTTGCAAATATTCAAGTCCAACTTGTCTGTCCAACAGGTGAAAAGCAGCAAACTGGTAGCTGTAAGTTTTACAAGTCCTGATCCTCGGCTCGCGGCTCAAGTTACTAACACACTGGCCAACATGTATATTGAACTGAACTACCAGAAGGGGTATCAGACCGCGATGAAAGCGGCCTCCTGGCTTTCGGCCCAGTTGGAAGATCTGCGCAAAAAGAACTTGGCTTTCGATCAAGCGCTGGTGGATTTCCAGCGAAAGAATGGGATTCCCGTCGATGTCAACAGCCAGGACGCGGCGAATCCTGTCGCGCAAGAGGTGAATGACCTTCAACACGAGCTAACGCAGACTCAAATCGAACGAATGCGTGGAGAGGCCAGCCTGAAGACCGTGGTGCCTGGCCATGAGGACTCATTGCCTCAAATGCATGACAGTGACGTCGCCAGGCAGTTGCAGCAGCGCCTTTCCGAAGCCCGATCACAGCTTGCTGACGCCCAAGCGCTTTTCGGACCGAACCACCCATCTGTCAAAAAGCTCCATGATCAGGTGGAGACGTGGCAGAAAGAGTTGGATGCGGAACGGACTCGAGTTGTAAACCAACTGAGCTCCACCTATGATGCCGCGCGAATCCGTGAAAAACTGTTATCGAAATCGCTCAATCAGTCCCAAGCGCAAATGGGCGATCTAAACGGCAAAATGATCCGCTACCAGGCCATGAAAAGTCAAGCACAGGCAAACGAAGAGCTTTACAATCAGCTCCTGGCCCGACTGCAAGAAGCCGGAATCAAAGCGGGCCTAAAGTCCACGAACCTTCGTATCGTTGATGAAGCTCGGGTCCTTGAAAAGCCGACCAAGCCGCAGCGCCTCCTTATCTCGGTTTTAGGCATACTGATGGGAATTGTGGGCGGAATCGCCCTAGCATTCGTTCAGGATAGTCGACACGATGTCATCCGCGGCGTCGATACCGTACAGGAGTTGACGAGTCTCCCGACATCAATGATACCCGCAGAGTTACACCGCAGGCGGATGTTGCCATCTAAGTATCGAATTGGATCCACGCCCGAGATACAAACCGGTGGCAGATTCTTCATTGACCGTCCACGCTCCCCGGAGTTCGAGGCTGTAAACAATCTATACACGTCCGTTGTCATCAGATCAGAAACTGAACCCACTAAGGTCATCCTCGTTGCTTCTCCCGGCCCCAAAGAAGGAAAGACTACCGTCGCAGTAAACCTGGCGCTCGCGTTAGGGCGGCACCGGAGGGTTTGTCTGGTTGACGCTGACCTCCGTAAACCGTCGGTGAAGCGAGCGGAAAGAGGACTTCGTGACATCCTAAAGGGAACTGCCGAAATTAAGGATGTCTTGGTGGCGATTCCCGAAAACGAAAACGTCATGATTTTACCTGCCGGGGTTCCTTCATCCGGGGAAGAGATGATGGCGTGGTCGCGGATGTGTGAAGTTATTCGCGATCTCTCTCGGCGTTTCGATCACGTTATCATCGATTCTCCTCCGCTAATACCATTTCCCGACGCTAAGTCATTGTCAACTATCGCAGATGGCGTGCTGTTAGTCGCACGCTACGGCTCGACGGAGCGGAAAGCTCTGAAAGAGTGTTTTGAGATGCTGGAAGAGGTTCGGGCTACGCCGATAAGCGTGGTGCTCAACGCGGTGGAGCGAGACTCGCCAGCATTCCGCTACTACCGCAGTCCGTACACGTACGCATAAAAACGAGGTGCGCTGCGGCTGCATGGTGGATTTGTTTGCCTCCCTTGAAGAGGCGCGGTCATCCACTTTGCGCGACTCAAGCGCAAATCTGGACGTATGAGCAACGTGTCCCATGACAAAGCGAGCACTGCCGGGCTATTCTTCTGGTTCCTATTGCTTTTTGGGGGCGGAATTGCCGTAGCGCTTTTGCGCTCTGATCCTAACCCATGGATAAGCGTGGCCCTCGTTCTGGCTCCCCCGGTTCTAGTGTTCACGATCCGCAGATTCCCCGCGGCGTTTCTTCCCCCCGTCATTTTCGCGGCAAAATTCAAGAGTAAGGCCGCGGAAGGGTTCGATCCTTCTGACCCAACATTTGTGTGTTTAGCACTTTTGCTTGTAGTTCTGTGCGTGCACTTGTTCTTCTTTTACGTCCAAGCGCGCGGCGCGACCTTACGATACTTATTCGCGGGACAGTGGAAAGTCATTCGCTGGTTTCTTCTGCTCGAGTTCCTCCTGGCATTCAGCTACTTACATACGATTTCGCCAGAGTACGGCGCAACTCTCGTATGGAAGATGCTTACGATTGACCTGTTTCTATTTATTGTGCCGTTGCTGCTCCTCCGAGACGAGCGCGACTTTCGACAGTTTACTTTCGTCATGATCGCTCTCGCCGTTCCTTTATCAATACTTAGGATGTTCACCACGCTCACGAGCTCAGCCGGTACGACGGAAGATGTTACACAAATAGGCGCAGGGCACCTCATCGGGATGACGATTCTTCTCATGGTTAACTATCAAGCTACCGAGAAGAAGTGGCTTCGATCCGCAATCTTCCTGACCTTCCCTTTACTGACCGCCGGCCTCATCGCCACGGACGCTCGCGGACCTGCGTTCGCCTGCTTAGGCCTTTTGGGAATCAGTATCTTCAAAGGCCAGGGCGGTCGGTTCTTTTCCGGAACGCTCGCTAAGCTCGGCATTCTGGCGATGGTGATTGCCGTCGTGGGTTTCACGGCTTACAAGATGACCAGCACGGGGAACCGGCGAGTAAGTCAGAAACGAGAGGAGATCATGCAGATGCTCTCTGGGGAAGTGCCGCGCGGCGGTGTGAGTTCGAGGCTCTTCGGATATGCCGGGGCGATCAGCGGATTCGTTAAGAAGCCGATCCTCGGGTGGGGCGCTGGCGGGTCGCGTGGTTACCTGGCGAATTATCACGGACCGTTCGGAATAAATGGAGCCGATGTGGAGCTAAAGTACCCTCACAACATTGTGCTTCAAGTCGCCGCAGAGCAAGGGATCTTCGGCCTCGCAGCCTTATTGGCATTTCTCTGGGGCACTTATAAAACGACAAGAAGTATCTCTAGGGCGACAGACGGGCGTCTGAGCTGCTTTTTATGGGTTTTTCTTTTCGACGTGTTCTGCATGATGGTCAGCGGCGACCTGGATAATTGGCGTGCCGTTTGGCTGTGGTCCGGTATGGCTCTTGCGACTGCCCGGATGATATCGGCCGGGATCATACCTTCGCAGGCGGCGGCCGTCGTAGCCGTCCCTAAGCAACAGCCATCGAGAAGAATTCGCTTCGACAGGATTCCTCAGTCAACCTTATCAAGGTAACTGCCCGGTCATCGATTGGGACTCTGTCCCCCAAGTTCTCTGATTGCGATCTCGCGCATCTGCTTCGTCGTACTGATGCACGCTTCCTGATCACCCGGCCTGCATATCCTTGGATTCTCCCAACTTTTCCACTCCGCCTCGTGTCCAAAATTACCAGGATAGAATTCGATCCAATCGACCGTACCATCTCTTAAGAGCCCGTTCTCGACCGCGATCGTTTTCTGGAAAAGTTGCAATTCTTCGTTAACGGAGCACGGAGTTTTATCTTTCTGTGCACACGGCAGGTAGTTGCGGCGATCATATGCGTACGCTCCCGCAATAATGGTTGCGTTCGGAAAGAGCTTCTTGACCGCTGGTATGTACTTGGCCAAGTTGGGGCCATTTCGGCGGAAATGCGGATAGAGGTGGATGTAATCAAATTTTGCCCGGGTAGCCCGGGATAATTTAGAATCCGCCACAAATGGACTATCCACTTCGTCTTCGTATAACGTGATTCCGAATTTCAGATTAGGGTTTATCGACTTTATGTTATCGATCGTTGTTTGGACAATCGATGCCGCATCGCCTGGGGATGTCGATTCCAGACGTCGGTAGAGCAAAACAAAGTCATCTACGCCCACTTCGGCTAGATAGGGTGCGCTGGTACTCAACTGGCTGTACTGTGCCGCATATCCGGGGCTTCCTGCATTCATTCCAATCGACAGAAACACCTTTACGTGATAGTTACGCGCCAGCTCACTCGCGAAATGAATACAGCCATTGGGAGAACTCGTGCAACCTTGCCGTGCCCCCGAGACGCCTAGGGCGCGGTTCCATTCAGGAGTATTGGACTTTATGCCCCAGACAATTACTTTCCCTGTTTGGGTCCGAGGTTTGGGCAGGCAGAACTGTGCCGCCGCAAGAAATAGAAACAAAAGCACTCTTTTCGCGAGCATACTTCCACTTTATACGTTCGTGCTCTGTGCCGCCAATATCGACACGCAGCCTGGTCGTTAGCACCTAGAATAGTTTAATGCTAAGCTGATGCACGAACGATCGCAAAATTGTTCGAGTAACCTCATGCGTTCCGGCCACTACTGTGATGGATGTGTGTGAGGATTCTTGGCGCGTCGGAGCGAAATCCAACCTGACCATCTGTGGAAATAGCAGCACCTAGAGCGAGTTGCGCGCCGGTGGCAAATTAAGTTTAAGCGATAACAGAGAGGCCGAATGATCGGGTGGGGAGCGGATTTCAGTTACTCATATTTGCGGAAACTTCTGGAGGTGATTCGATCGGATTTCGAACCCCAGTTACTGGGTGATGCAGGCCAGCTCGGCCGCGTCGCCGATAACAGGTGGGCATTCGTGCGCCATGACGTCGACGTAGATCTTAGCAAGG
Organism: Bryobacteraceae bacterium; assembly: GCA_045807905.1. GTDB lineage: Bacteria > Acidobacteriota > Terriglobia > Bryobacterales > Bryobacteraceae > Bog-105. The sequence continues at coordinate 5,197 of JBJMGM010000100.1, forward strand.
CTGTGAGGATGGCAGAGATCGAGAGCGAGCACGGAGTGCGGGCCGCGTACATGATCATGAATGCTTCGCTCATGTATTCTCTCCGCGACTTATCGGTACAAAAGGCATTGCGCCAAATCCAAAGCTTGGGCCATGAGGTCGGCCTACACTTCGACTGTCCTGGCGAATTACGGCACGAGGAGAAGGGCGACCTGAGCCAGCTTGAGAGTGACATTGAAAGTGCATGCAGGGAGCTTGAAGAGTGTGTGGGTTCTCCGGTGAGGTCGCTTTCGTTTCACCGGCCCATCCCGTGGCTGCTGCGAGGCCCCTTGCTGATTGGGTCTCGCGTGAACGCCTACGCCGCGGAATTAATGGCATGGTACCTGTCGGATTCCAAAGGATGCTGGCGTGAAGGCGAGCCTATACCGAAGCTGCGGCAGCCACCGGGGCATATACTCCAATTGCTTACGCACCCCATCTGGTGGGGCGATAGGCATCTACCGCCTGCAGAACGACTGGACGAGTTCGTCCGAGAAAGAACGGCGGGGCTGAGCGGTTCCCAGGCTGCGGAGTTCGATCAGGCTCTGGCGTCAACCCTCCCTGGAGTTCAGCGGCAACCCTATCGCGTTGATCACGGTAATGCGTTAAATGCCTAGAGCATCTCTCAACATTTTGATAACGGGCGCGGGTGCGCCTGGAATTCGTGGAACCCTGTACGCGCTTCGCCGCAACCCCGATAAGGTGGAGATTCGTACTGTCGGCATCGATACGAAGCAGGACGTAGTCGGACGTTACTTGGTCGACCAGTTCTATGACGTGCCCGCCCCCGAGTCCTCCGACTACATTCCGGCAATGCTCAAAATCTGCCGGCAAGAAGCGATCGATCTGGTGCTACCGCAGACTACACGAGAGATCGCGATCCTGTCCCAACAGAAACAGGCTTTCGGCGAACACGGGATAGCCGTCATGGTTGCGAGCGGCTCGGCTGTCGCGGCCGCGAACGACAAAGGTGAAATACTCGATCACTTCGCCGCGCTCGGACTACCGCATCCGCGGTTTTACCGAGCCGCTACAGAACAAGAGGTCGTGGAATACTCACGCCAGCTGGGCTATCCGAAGCACCCCGTCGTTGTAAAACCGCCTGTGTCAAACGGCATGCGCGGCCTGCGGGTCCTCATGGAAGATGCCTGGAACGTCGAACGTTTTCTCAAAGAGAAACCCGCCGGAACCGAGATTGCGCTATCCGAGTTGCTTCAGATCCTCCGACGCGGCAATCGTTGGCCGGATCTTCTCGTAACGGAATATCTGTCTGGTTCTGAATACTCGGTGGATGCTTTTATTGGCAGAAACACGTCCGTGGCAATTCCAAGGCTGCGACGCGCAATCCGCTCCGGAATCAGCTTCGAAAACGAGATCGAGTACCGAGCGGATGTCGCAGAATACACTCTGCAGGCTGGCCGCCACCTGGGCTTGACGGGTGCGTTCGGTTTTCAATTCAAGCTCGATGAAAACGGAGTTGCAAAGGTCCTCGAGTGCAATCCGCGGGTCCAGGGGACGATGGTCGCGAGTCTCTTTAGCGGCGTTAACGTCATCTGGCTTGCCGTTAAGGAAGCTCTCGGCGAAGCGCCGGCCGAAATACCACCTTTGCGCAGACCCGCTCAATTCTACCGGTTCTGGGGAGGCCTGGGAGTTTATGACGGCGGCAGCCACGAGATCTAATTCAATCTTTCAGGGCCGGTACTTGTTCCACTTTCACACACTGGCTACTGACGGCAAATTGAACATAATTGATTACTTCCGTTTTGCCCGTGAGCATGGGTTTGAGAAGCTAATTTTTCTAGAGCATATCCGCCGCACTCCGACCTACGATGTTGACGCTTTCATTGGCGACGTCAAGGAGGCGTCTCAAGAGTTCGGTATCCAAGCACTAGCAGGATTTGAGACGAAGCTTCTCCCCGATGGCACTCTAGACATCGATGACAGCCACGCCCGCAAAGCAGACGTCCTCGGGATCGCCGAACACGGTTTTGCGGGCGATGTAGGCACGCTGGAACGCGCGCTCACCGAGTGCTTCCAGCAATACGAACACCTCAAGTCGGTACAAGCTCTGGTTTGGGTTCATCCGGGACTGCTTTTGAAGAAGAAGGGCCTGCTCAAGGACGAGCAGAATCGGTATCGCGATCTGCTGGATCGTGCCGTGGAAGCCGGTATCCCACCAGAGCGCAATATGCGATACGATCTGGTTCCCCAACCCATCTTCGCCGAGTTAGATCCAAACTGCCGCATTCACGGGGCCGATGCGCACACTGGCGATGATCTCACGCGGTACTTGACTTGGCAGCCCTGTTGAGCTGCATACACGTCGAATTCTAGCCAGGGTTCATTCTTATCGGGACGAACTCCGCATTTCCCCGCAGCATGCGGTTGGCACTGATGTTCACAGAAGCGGCCCTACGCCCGCGCGAAGCTCACCCAGGGCATTCACAAAACAGGCTTGGGCTATTTAACAGAACAGATTCAGCAACTTAGGACTTTCTCTCCTCTTTCACGCAAGGTCTCCGTGTGATGTTTTCGAACGAGGTTGCAGCATTTCATGTTTACTCGTCACAGTATCCTTCTTCTCGTCTCAGTGGTGATTCCGGCCTTCGCCCAGACAAATACTACCCTTAACCTCTCGACGCAAGGTCGCAACGCGGATTTCTCGAACTTTCCTTTTACGAGACCATTAACACAAGGCTCGAGTTTGCCCTCGACCTGTCAAGTGGGACAGCTCTTTTTCCATACCGCAGCCCCGATCGGTGCAAATATATTCTCGTGCGCTTCCCCCAACACGTGGGCAGGCGTAGGAAGCGGATATACGTACACACTGCCTCAAGCTAGTGCAACCACTCTCGGCGGGGTGACTGTTCCAAGTAATTCCGGATTGAATATTGCTTCAAACGTGCTCTCGGTAATCTACGGTACGGCGCCAAATACAGCAGCACAGGGGAATGACAGCCGCCTCACAGGTGCGGTTCAGGCCACCAATAACCTTAGTGACCTCGCGAATGTAAGCACTGCCCTCCAAAATCTAAAGCTCGCGGGAGCTAGCCCTCTGTCCATTTCAGCGCCCACTACCGGCAATGCAGCAACTGCGACACGTTTAGCGGCACCCCCCACTCTTTGCGCAGCCGGCCAGTACGCCACAGGGGTAGCGTCTTCGGGCAACGCGAATTGTGCTCAGGTGCAATATTCCCAGGTGAGCGGCGCACCCGGCGCATACTCGCTCCCAGCAGCGACGGCTACTGCGCTGGGCGGTGTGATTGCAGGCTCCGGATTAGCCGTTTCCTCCGGGACTCTTTCCGCTGCTGTAGGTACAGCTGCCGGCACCCTGGCGGCGGGAAACGATACCCGCATTACCGGCGCGGTGCAGGCGAGCAACAACTTGAGCGATCTCGCAAACGTAACCACTGCCCTGCTGAATTTAAAGCTCACCGGGGCAACTCCGGTCTCAATTTCCGCGCCTACGACCGGGAATGCGGCTACGGCAACTCGGCTCGCCGCTACTCCGACGACTTGTGTTACCGGCCAGTACGCAACCGGAGTGGGAACATCGGGCAACGCTAACTGCGCTCAGGTGCAATATGCTCAGGTGAGTGGTGCGCCATCGGCGTACTCGCTCCCGGCTGCCACAGCCACTACGTTGGGCGGTGTGATAGCGGGTTCCGGATTAGCCGTTTCCTCGGGCACGCTTTCTGCGAACGTTGGTGCTGTTGCGGGCACACTTGCAGCAGGCAACGACAGCCGGATTGCGGGGGCAGTTCAGACCAGCAACAACCTGAGCGATATTTCAAATAAAACGACAGCGCTTCAAAATCTGAAGCTCACAGGGACCAGCCCCGTTACGATTGCCTCTGATACGACGGGAAATGCCACCTCCGCAAGCACCCTTCAAGGAACCGGCGCGCTTCGAATCGTAGGTGGGATCAATGCAGCTATGCTCGTTCAATCGTGCGGCACGTCGCCCACGATAGCTGGGAGTGACTCTGCCGGAGTCGTCGTGGTAGGTAGCGGCGCGGTGACCAGTTGCACCATACCCTTCACGACCGCCTTTGCAAGTTCGCCGATTTGCACGGCAAACGACAACACAAATTTTTTGGTGCTCAAGCCGTCGGCCAGCACGACCGCGCTTACGCTTACCGCACAGAGCTCGTTCAACGGCGATACGCTTAGCTACATCTGCATTGGCAAATAAATCCAGAGCCGGGCTTAGCTCCGGGTACCCGCATTCTCAAGAACCAGCGATGAAAGGCTTTCACGGTAATCAGCGGCTTTGTAATCCCAGCTGAAATGCTCTTCCGCGACTTGCCGCGCCCGGGCGGCCATTATCCGTGTCGTCGCGCGATTAGAAGCCAGTCTCCTGATTGCAGCTGCGAGCGCGTCTACATCGTTGGGGGGAACGTACACTCCGGCATTTGCCGGTTCAATGTATTCACGGGCCTCCCCGTCAAAATTCAGGATCACCGGACAGCCACAAGCCAAATAATCAAAGAACTTATTCTGCAGGAAAATGTAAGTGTATCGAGTAGGCTTAACCAGTGCCAACCCGAGATTCGCCCTTCTAAGGAAAGGCGGAAGCGCTGCTTTTGGAACTGGGTCAAGGAGATGGATATTGTGAAGATCTCGCCGCGAGATTTCATTCTTCAGGCGCGCCTTTTCGGCACCATGGCCCATAATCAGGAACTGTATGGAGGAGTCGTCACGGACCCTTTCCGCCCCATCCAACAAGAAATCCAATGCGTTGGAAAACCCGAGAGAGCCAACGTGTATACACACGAAGGCATCCGGAGGAATATTGGCTAAAGTTTCAAGATCTGCCTCAGGCCCGTCAGGAGTAAACAGAGTCAGATCGTTCGCCGTAGTGATGGTTCTAATTCGCTCTGCTGGTATGCCCTTTTTGATGATCTCCTTCCGGATTCCCTCCGTAACGGTAAAAAGAAACGCTGCCTTGCGATACAAAAACGATTCCAACCAATAAGCGGCCTTAATGAGGAGGCGGCTCTTGACAAACCCCCATTCGACGGGACAATCAGGCCAAAGGTCGCGTAATTCAAAAACAAAGGGTACACGGCGTATCCGGCTAAGCAGGTAGGCTGGGATTCCGATAGACAGGGGAGTCGAGCTAGCGACGATCACGTCAGGGTTGCGAACCGAAAGGCCAGCAATGAACGATAGCGGAATAAACCAGATGAAGCCGATGATTCTAGGCACCATGCTCCTCGAACCACCAAAAGGAATATTGACTCTGATAAGATCCAGACCGTCAACTTGCGTACGTGTCCAGAACAAGCCACTCTGCGGTTCTTTTCGCCCCGTAGCGTACACCCAGTTGGCGGCAATAAAGGTAACCGAATCGCCGCGCTGCAGTATCCTGCGGCCAATTTCGTACGGCCTCGTGCTACCGCTTACCTCGTTCGTCGAAAAATATTGATAGAAAGCTAATACATGCATTGGGAGCCAGGAGTATTGGATGTGCCCGCCGATCTCTTCGCGATTGCACGGCGCTGGTTAGTTTTGAACGTCTTTCACAACGTTTCGTTCGAGTTCTTGGACCAGTTCTCGACTGCAGCCATCGATGATAGTTTGCTAATCAAGGTTGGTGGATCAACGTCCGTTCGGTCTTGAGATTGTCGTAACTCTTGGAACCTCTGCTGAGATGAACGGGTAGCGGTGCATTCTCGTCGAGATCGAGGCACTTAACCACGCCAGATTCAACTTCCTTATAGCGATACCCGCTTTCGGGACACGTCATGACACCATCCGCGTCGCGATCGCGAAGCGGGTGCCCGTGGCGGCTAATCCAGCCGGTGTGACGCGCTGGATTGCCAAGCATCAAAGCGTAATCCGGTACCTCCTTGGTGACCACGGCACCGGCACCGATGAAACAGTATCGTCCAAGTTCTATACCGCACACGATCGTGGCATTGGCTCCGATCGTTGCTCCACGTCTTATGACCGTCCTTTCGTAAAGTGAATGGCGATTCACCTGTGATCGCGGATTCTTCACATTCGTCAGTACAGCGGAAGGCCCGAGGAACACGTCATCCTCGACCACAGTCCCGGTATAAATCGAGACATTGTTTTGGACCTTCACGTTATTCCCAATCACGACGCCCTCGGCGACGCTGCAATTTTGCCCGAAAATACAGCGTTCCCCGATAATTGCGCCCTTGAGCACATGGGAATAGTGCCAAATTTTGGTGCCCGCTCCGATCTCACACCCTTCATCGATGACAGCAGTTGGATGCGCGTAATACCCTTTTGCAGTTTCTTGTGAGACCTGGACAGGAGATAGCTTCTTACCAGTTTCAAGCGAAACCTGGCACGCATCGAGGACGCGCAAGACACGGAGACCTTCTCGCCCGTCAGTCAGCGGCGGCTGGCGGCTTTCCAGAGATTGTAGAAACGCGATGCACTCGTTCCGTAACGGCTCTGAGTTTTCCAATGCCACAGGTTCGCCTTCCGCCTTGACGGCATTGGGCATGCGGTCCTTCCACTCGATTTTGTGCGCGTAAAGGACGAGTTTCTCTTGCGCAGAATCATCGAACACAGCCATTCTCTCGGACCCCACCACGACCAGCCGTTGCTCCTTGAACGGGTGCAGCCAGCTCACGAAGATATGAGCGCGAACACCACTCGGGAAAGCGAGGTCCGTAAGCGTCACGTCTGAAACACCGTGGCTCAGATACGCGCCCCCGGTGCATACGGCGCCGGATGGCTCTTCATTAAGCAAACCCAGCATGACGGATATATCATGAGGCGCGAAGCTCCATAGGATATTCTCTTCCGTGCGAATTTTCCCCATATTCAAGCGATTTGAATACAGATACTGGATTCGCCCTAAGGTACCGACCTTGATCAGTTGTTTCAGCTTGATTACCGCCGGGTGGTATTGCAGGATATGGCCAACCATCAAAATGCGATTACGACGAGTGGCGAGGTCGACTAGTTCTGCGCCTTCAGCAGCGGTAATGGCCAACGGCTTTTCAACAAACAGGTCCTTGCCGGACTGCAGCGCCTGAGCTGCTAGTGAGTGATGGGTCTTCGCGGGCGTTGCGAGAACCACCGCGGTGATCGCCGGGTCTGCCAACACTTGCGAATATTCACGCGCATACCCAACCGAAGGATACTTTTCGCGAGTGCTCGCCTCAACCATGGGATTGGGATCGCAAATTGCGCCCAGCGCGCCTAGTTCATGGAAGTTGCGAACCAGATTCTTGCCCCAATATCCACTACCAACGACAGCAACTTTAATTGGCACCATAATCTCCTAGAAACGTTTTGTCAGGCGTGTGACGGCTGAAGTTTTGAAGAGCACGCCACAGCCGCTTCGGCAACATAGCGGATCATCTCCGGTGTGAGTTCAGGATAGATCGGCAGAGCAAGGACGTGCTTTGCTGCATGCTCGGAAACCGGGAATCGCACGCCGGGCGGAACAACCGACGAGAAGCATTCTTGAAGATGCAACGGAAGCGGATAATAAACCTCTGTCGAGATTCCAGCCTCAGCGAGCGCGGCTATAACCTCGTCTCTGTTTTCCAGATTCACTACGTATTGATTGAAAATACTAACGCAATCGGGCCGAATGTATGGCGCCCGAACAGCCGTACCGGCGAACAGGCGATTGTACATTGAGGCATTGCGACGCCGGCCTTCCGACCATGAATCGAGATACTGAAGCTTTACCAGAAGAACAGCCGCCTGGATCGGATCTAAGCGGAAGTTTCCACCAACGTACTTGTGGTAGTACTTCGGTTTTGCACCGTGGCTTCTCAATATTGACATTCGCTCGTAGAGCTTTTCGTCATTTGTTACGATCAAGCCCCCGTCTCCAGCCGCACCGAGATTTTTGCTAGGGAAGAAGCTGAAGCAGCCAGTGTTGCCAATGCTCCCCGCTTTTCGGCCCTTATAGGTGGCGGAGATGGACTGCGCTGCATCCTCGATCACAAACAAGCGGTGCCGATTGGCAATATCCATGATCGGGTCCATATCGGCCATTTGACCGAATAAGTGAACTGGGATGATGGCCTTCGTCCGCGGCGTGATGGCAGATTCAATTAGCGCCGGGTCGATATTGTAGGTTTCCGGGTCGATATCAACGAAGACAGGCTTAGCTCCAGTGCGGGCGACACAACCGGCAGTTGCGAAGAAGGAGAACGGTGTGGTGATCACTTCATCGCCCGGGCCGATAGACAGCGCCATTAGGCTGCATAGAAGAGCGTCGGTACCGCTCGAAACCGCAACCCCATACTTGCAATCGGAAAGTTGAGCGATCTTCTGCTCGAGTTCGGCAACCTTCGGGCCTCCGATGCAGATTTGTGATTCGAGCACCTCTGCGACAGCAGACAGGATCTCGTTCTTAATAAGAGCGTATTGAGCTTTAAGGTCGAGTAAGGGGACTTTCATGTTGTTAAATTCATGTTGTTGAATATGTCGTTGAAATATAGTGTGATCAATCACGTTTTTGCGTCAGTTCCTGTGATTGACCTTCTAGGGTGTGTGCCCAAGAAAAAGCTTCAGCCCGGAAGCCGGGAACTTTCCGTCGCTGTGGTTCTAGCCTGCACTCCTCTCAGGCGGTTACAGAAATCCACGAGTCGCATTCCTTCCCCTTTCCAGCAGTACGAAGCAAGCACACGGTCGCGTCCCGTTTTAGACATTTCAGACAGTCTTACTGGATCGCGCAACAGATCCCGTATCGCCTGCTCGATTTCGGCGGGGTTCTTAGGATCGACTTGCACACCACAGCCGTCCAAAAGCTCGTCGAATTCCGGAAAATTGGATGCGATGACCGGAATTCCAGCCGCCAAATACTCGTACAATTTGATGGGTTGAGAGTTCTTGTGGCTGGGCGTTGGGTAAAGAAGGTTGATGCCGATCTTTACAGAGGGATAAAGCGCTAGCACCTGAGGATGCTCCAGCCAGCCGAGCCACTTGATATTCGGCGGCAAGTCCTTCATCACTTCTTCCTGGAAAGCCTTATCGTGAAAGATGCCGGCCAACCAGAGCTCCGCTTCATCGGGCCGAATATGCCGGAATGCTTCGACCAGTTCCGCGATTCCTCGGACCCGCCCGAGCCCTCCCGCATAGATCACGACATTTTGTCGCAAATGAATGGGCAATCCTTGCGCGCTTTGCAGCGCTTGCTCGGTTGGAAAATTCCGGATCGGTATGCGACGGTTCTTCGGAAAACGCGGCAAAACTGCGTCACGTGCAACAGCCACACCACTCAACAGGCGAGATCCAAGCCATTCCATGAGCCAAGCCGTTGCTGACGCAGGACGTCGTAGCGGGCGTGGGATCCAGCCTTTCTGGAGCACCTGTGCAGGCAGGTTTTCATGGCAATCATAGACCACCTTCTTGCCCAGAAGGCGTAGAACAAGTGCCACGCCGAAAAGCTCCGGGTCATGAAACAGAAACACGCGGCTCCGGAGCCGGAGAGCAAGCCGTATCACCGTCCATCCTTGCAAGAGCCTCCGAGACCCTCTGCTCTCTTTGGCCAGCGCCTCAATCCAAACTCCCTCCAATGCTTCCGGCTTTGGATGGGGACCGATGACAGCCACTGCTAATCCAGCTTCGGCAAGCGTCTTTGCCTCACGATAAAAGATGCGGTTGTCTGTAGCGGGATGGGCGGTCGTCAGCATGACCACATCAAATGAGTGTTTGTTCGTCACTGACCTCAGCCCTTGTTGATCGCTCGAAACCGTCGACATGCGATGACTAGCCTCTCTCACGCAGTAATTGGCTGCCGCAAAAAACTCTTCTGCAAAGTAAATCGCAGCCATTGAGGGCGTCGCGTCACCAATACAACAGCGTAGACACCGCAGATGAGAATTTCAAAAACGGTAAACCGGCCCAGACGCGTGCCGAAACCAACAAGCTCCTTAACAACCGCAGCGCCGCCAAAGATCAGTACGTTCACCAACAGTGATTCCGCTAGACTTTTCCAGACTGGCTTGACTTGGCACAGCCGTCGAACCGTCGCTCCGGTGAGACAGGCAAGAAAGGCGAGGGTAATCACCGTCGAGCAAGCCAGAGCCGTCAGCAAGAACGCTCTGGGAACTGTGAGCACAGAAACACCAATCAACACGAGCATCGTCGCAAGCGAAATGAGAACGTTGTGGGCGTTAGCGGCCTTTACGGAGATAGCGTCAATCACGCTGCGCAACGCCACATTGAAAAGGACGAACGGGATTGAAAGAGCGACAATGCGAACGATAGGCACGGCATTCAAGAAAGTAGAACCGACCCAAAGTTTTAGAACAACGTCAGCAAATAGAATCAACTGCAACGTGATAAAGATTGATATTTCGAGTACACCGTTGACCATATGACTGAGTGGTACCCGAATCTCTTCAAGCCGGTTCTGCCCCACCATAAGACTGACCTTCGAGAGCAGCAGCGTTCCCAAAGGTGTGACGCTGATGCTGGCAGCGGCTACCAGGCTGCTCGCTAAGAGCAGAGGTGAAACTTGGCTCAGCGGCATGAATTGCGCAGCTACCATAGGCCCGATGGCTGGAAGAGCGGCTGATGCGAAGTCTCCGGGCACGCGTGCAACACCATAATGCAACAGCTGTTTGAGCGGCCGAATCAATTCAAAATTCCGGCTCTTGACAGCACGTGTTATGGCTGGAACGGAAACGAGAGCCGACGTAAGAATGGTTACCGCGCCTGTAACGTTCATGATCAATGCCACGGATCGAAAGCGGACGAGCATGAGGAGAACAAGTATCGGAAGGACGGTAAGATTGCAGATCTGCAGGAGATTGGCGCCCTTCATCCACAGGCATCCCCGGAAGTATCCATAGGCTGCCGTGTGCAGAGCCAATCCCGAGATCGTCAGCCACAAGGGCAATATTAGGTAGCTCATTTGGGTGCCGCCAAATAGCAGCTTTGAGAAACCCTGCGGCCAAAGGCTCAATATCACGCCCAGGCTCAGCGCGACCGCGGTAAGGCAGCCCGCACCAGCAGCGAAGTAGGTTTCACGTTTTCCTTTTTCGCCCGCCGATTCGTACGCTACGTATCGAGGTATCCCGGTTGTGAGACCTAGCTGGACGCCCGCTTGCAGCCAGGCGACGACCCGCCGTAGCAGCAAGTACTCGGCAATGCCCGTCGCACTGAGAAACCGCGCAAACAAAGAGACTAACAGCAGGTTAGAAACAAATAATGAAAGTTGGGCCGCGCTGGTAAGCCCAAGGTCCAGCAAAAGTGGATGTGATCTGATTCGCCCACGTCGAGGAGCGGCAGGCGGTGTTCCTGCGGTCACCGGAGTCATGAGCTGCTTCAGCGCAATGAAGTGTCGCTTCAGCGAGCTAACCGATAACCTGCGCCATAGGTCACAACACCAGTAGCCCCCTGGATCGCGGCCGCCGTCAACATCTGCATTGTCTTTTTCATTCCGCTTTCTGGCACAAACAGGATATCGTTCCGCTGGAGATCAAGGTCGCTGCCTTTTCCCTTCATGAGCACACTGAGATCGACTGGTATCTGCTTTCTCTCTTGCCCTTCTGGTGATCGGCGCACGATAAAGGCGCGGTTTGTTGCCGCTGTCGGTTTGGTACCCTGCGCCTTGGCTATGGCCTGCAAGACTGTAAAATTCGATGTCGGATCGTCAAGCACGTACCCACCCGGCTGGACAACGGCACCGACAACGTAGACGACCGGTGCGGTAGCGACGGTTAGAACATCCCCCGGCTCGACCTTTAGGTTCAGCGACGGATCACTGCCGGCCATCAGCTTACCCAAATCGATTGAAAGAACAGTCGTGTCTCCCTTGATGTGCCCTATGGGCAAATCGTGGCCTTTGCGGATCAGTGTCATCTGCCCTCCCGCGGTTGGAAGCAAACCACCCGCCATGGAAATCGCTTCTAAGATTGTGGTGGCGCGGTTCAGGGGATAGACAAGCGGATTTGTGACCGCTCCGAGCACGCTTATGGTTCGACTATGATACTCGTCTACGAACACGCCCACGATAGGATCCCGTACTATTTGGGCCTGCTTAAGATCTTCTTTGACCTGGGCACCGAGAGCTGCCGGAGTCAGGCCGACGGCTTTTACGGGCTTGGGCAAACCGGGTGCAATGATGAAGCCGTCCTCGCTCACCCGGACTTTACCTCCAATATCGGCTGTGTAGCTGACGGTAATCGTTAAGACATCTCCCGGGCCGATTGTATAATCGGCCGGTGGCACCGTGTAAGGTGCCTTTGCGCCATCGTTGTTCTGAGCACATATGGGCGATACTGCCGTGCCTAGGACAACAATTCCCAGCAAAAATACACGACCGCAGCGCCAGGCGTAACTCTGCTGATGAGTATTATCGTTCAACATATGCGAATCATCCCTAGTTCTAGTGGCGAACGGGTGCGCTGAACGCGCTACCCCTATTATACTTGCAGGAACGCTACTCCGCTCGAGAATTCTCCGAGCGCACGCACAACTCCGGCTATATTCCGAGAGACTCAAAGGACTATACTCCCCATTGGCTATGCGGGGCAGCCGCGGCTATCCCGTATTTACGGCAGTACTGAGCGAGGCGTGAATCTCTCAGACGTATTAGGCTACCGAGGTATTATGGTCGCGCCAGTGACCTTCGCTCCGACGATACTCAGCCCAACCGGAGTGACAACCGCTGCCGGCGGCCCAAACGCTCCCGCCATCCATACTCCAGTACCCTGATCGTAGATGTTGTACGGGACGCCGGGTGCTGTCGGGTCGAGGATCAAATTATACGGAGAGCCGAGCTTGAAGCCAGCACCAATGGCCAGCGCACCAACCCGTAATTTCACATCGCTCTCAGTTGCGATAGAAGTACTCGCCACAAATCCCGGATGTGTGTTGGTTCTGCTGTGGGCGGTTGCGTGTGTAATTGTCCCTCCACCAAGCGAGTACGGCGTGGTTACATCCGTATCAAAGATGTTGTAATCTTCAACAACCGAAGCGGCGGGAAAGTTGGAAGTACCCGATTGGGCCCCTGCAACGTAGATCCCAGAGTTAACGTTTTTGATGATGTTGTTTTCTGCGGTTCCCGAACCACCAGGGAAGAAGCCTATGCCAATCTGCCCTCTTGTGTCTCCCGCAGGCATGGCTCCGACGAGCGTATTGTTATGGACGTGCATGTTGATAGAAGATGCGTTTAAGCGCATCATTCCGGGGCTAGATGTTGTACTTCCGGATTGGCACCCTCCAATCAGGACGTTTCCGAAAATATCGGCCCGGTTCGTGTAGTAGCCGCCAATTGCATCTGAACTGCCAACCCCGACAACGTCTGTTTTGCAGATGAGTATGTTTCGAGCGATCGTAATATCGTGCTGATAAAGGGGGCCGTTGAGAGGCGGGCAACCTTCCATTTCGATCAGTTCTCCGTCGCCACCCGCCACCGATATTCCATCGATATAGTTGTCGGCGATCAAGCCGGGGCCACTTGACGGATCACCGGTCGTACATTTCGTACCGGCAGAATTTTGGTAAGGTTTGATGCCTAATCCCTGAGCCCCGCAATGGACGACATTGCCCTGGATAACTGTGTTCACACCGCCAGGAACTATGACTGCTAATCCTGCGGGTGTACCTGCTGCCGAACACCGGTCAAAACTGCTGTTGGTAACTGAGATTTTCCCCACAGCATCGCTCCAAATCTCGACGATGTTACTGTCGCTGTGCTTGCCCGCGTCGACGCTATATGTAAGATTGTCGATAGTCACTGACCCAGTTGTAGGATCTCTAGCTACGAATCCACGTATTCCTCCATTCTTGGCTGTAAGGTTAAGGAGCTGTATTCCATCCGACCCTCCAAACTCGACCAGCCCCGACGATGAGTTCTGTAGCTGCAATCCGTCCAGCGTAATGAAATTTTTCGAGATTGATATAACGTAAGCGAGCACGCCATTTGCATCCAGAACGGGAAGTATGCCGCAGCTCCCCGAAGTCGAATAGTGCCCGTACGTAATCTGCTGTGCACTTGTTCCACCGTTGGGCGTAGCCAACGTAGCAGTGAAGTTGGTTCCGACACCTTGCTTCCAAACATCGCCGCACCGAAATAGAATCGAATCGCCAGCCGCATAAGCAAGGCCCGGCGAGCTCACTTTGCTCACGGTTTGCCAGGGGTGAGCTGTATCGGTTCCACTAAACGAATTAGAACCCGTGCTCGAGGAAACGTAATACGTTGTTCCGAAGGCTTGCGGGATGAAGACCAAAAAAGCTATGCTGAAACCCGCAAAGCAGGTCACGCGGTAAGAAAGATAACGAAACATGCGTTAGGAAGCTCCCTCGCGTAAAGATCTCCCGCGAGACCTCCCCGACGGCGGCGCCCGAGCTTCGTAACTTATTCAATCTATTGCCTAAAGAGCTAACATTTGGATTTGTGACCGAATTCGAACTGCGGATCGTTGCAGGCGAGCGTGTGTGGAAACGTGCGAGTGAACCGGAATAAAAACCAATGCACTCACAACGAATTCGCCTTCCTTACGGGCGCGTGTTTGCTGTGTAGCGGAAGAACGACCTGCGCGATTGCCGAGATTCCAAATCTAACAGGTACACCACTCCGTCATCATAGAGGTGCTTGTAAGTTTTCGCGAGTGCTTCCACATTCTTCTCTTCGTCTTCCGAAACCTTAACTTCTAGGTAAACCCAACGATGGCGGCCATACATCCGGGGGTGTTCCAGGGCAGTTTGGAGGCTCGTACCTGGATCGGCCTGCGCGACCACCAGAGAGTGCCTGGAATCGTATGCGATATAGCGGATTGACTTCTCCAAAAGATACGTTCTCAAGGCATCCGGCCCTTTTCCAACAGGCATGCCGGGTGGCAAACCGGCCATTCCGAACCAGTCCGCGATGAACAGCGGATTGCGTCGAAAATCGAAAGGGAAGCTGATAGTGAGATGCGACAAGATGCGCTCACGTGAGGGGACCTTGGCTTGTAAAAGAGCCACACGCCTCTGCTCAGCTCCCATATCGAAATCCTTTGGTAGCGCAATCAGGCGCCGCGGCATTCTCAGCAGGCCAGCCTCTTGTGCTTCTCTCCGATACTGCCCGGAGTACAATCCGAAACCTGCTACGTGATACGCCAACTGGAGGACGACAACAACAGAAACACCCCAAAGCCATAAGGGACGGGATTGTAGTGACTTTCGCCAACGCAAAACAAACGCAGCGAAGATGAGCAAAGCGGGAACTTCCGTCGGCAGGCTATATCTCGCAATCGATTCACCACCGGTTGACACGGCAATGCTTGCGACTGCCAGTCCCGTACCCACGAGAAGACTGCAAAGGGCCACCCACTCGGGTTCTATTGCCCTCCTGTACGCCTTGTAAGCGGCTGCCGCTTCGAGCAGTAGAGGGCCGCCAAGTGGCGTGATCGCAAGCCACATCCACACAGAGCTTGCCAGGAAGGGATGGGCACCACCCGGTGGCGGAATCACCCCGTACGCGCTTGCGTGATAGCCCAATCCAAATATCGGGAACAGATACGTGCCTTCCTTTTGCTTCATATCGAGCATCCAAGGGACGAGGCAGAATCCGGCCGCCAGAGCAAAGAATAGCCCCGCTTTCAAACTGCGGCGCCGTTCGGTTAAGAAATTCCCAAGGTAATAGAACCCGCAGATAAGTAGGGCGCCTGGAATGCCATTGGATTTAAGGGAACAAATACCTGCCGCGGTCAAACCCAATAGAACTGAACGTTGCCAACCCATCCTGTCCCCCAGAAACGGATGAATTTGAATCCAAAAAAGTGTTGCGAACAGCGCCGCGGGCAGCACGACCATCGTAAAGTTTGCCCGAACAAGTGGTGCAACAAAAATCAGCAGCGCCAATGAGAGGGATACGAGGCGAGAAAGTTTTAGCGTTCGATATATCCCGACAAGGATGGCGGCGTAGAGAATAAATCCCACTGTCACGTCGATGAAAGGAACCGTGCCCACGTCTCCGGCGAGAAGCATGAACGTCTGGAGGAAGTATGGTCCACCCAATGATGTCGTGATGCGGCGTTCATTGAATGGATCGGACGGGAGCGTCCCAAGTTCTAAGGTCTCAACGGGCAGATTAAGGTAGGCCACCACATCATCGTGTTTGAAGTAACTTTGATTTACCCGAAACGTGACGGACGACGGGGCCTGCTAACAAGATGACCAGCAGTAATCCAGGAATGAGACTTTTGGGGTCTTGTATCAACTCTTTGTACGTTTTTCGGATATCTCGAGAGAATCGCCTAACTTGACCCCGAGCGCCCCAGAACGCCAGCACATCTCCAACGATGATCAGCGCTGTTAACATTGGCGGGACGATATAGTCCGCCAGATTTAAATAACCGCCGAGCGCCAATAAAAAGGAGATGCCGGTGGTAGCAGCCAAAGGCCAGGGGGCGCGGGTGATTGCAAGAAGCCGAAGCAGCGCGTTGCCATATCCCCAGAGAGCACAGAAAATGCAAAAACCGAAACCGAATACGATCAATTCGCTCATTGGGAAGTCTCCCTTACTGCATACACTCGTGCGTGGCGTTACAAGGTCTTGCGCGGCGATCGAGATTTCAAATCTAAGAGGTAAACAGCGCCGTCATCAAAGACATGACTATACGTTTTCGCAAGCGCCGCGATATTCCTTTCCTCTTCTTCAGAGACCTTGGCTTCTACAAAAAGCCAGCTCTGGCGGCCATACATTTGAGGATGGGCAAGCAGGGTTTGGAGACTGGTTGCCGGATCGAACTGGGCGATCATCAATAAGCGTCGGGGGTCATAAGCGACATAGCGGATCGAATGATTCAGAAGATAGGTCCTCAATGCATCCGGACCATCCGTGACCGGCATCCCCGGTGGCAAGCCGGCCATTCCGATCCAGTCTGCAATGAAAACTCGATTGCGTTTGAAGTCGAAAGGGGAGCTAACCGAGAGATGCGTTAAGACGCGTTCTCCCGGCGGGACTTTCTTCTGCAAAGCCGCAATACGCCTTTTCTCAGCCTCCAGATCGAAACGCTTCGGCAACGAAAGGAGACCGGCTTCTTGCGCAGCTCTACGGTATTCCCCGGAATAGACTCCAAACCCCGCGGCATGGTACAGCAGTTGAGCAATGACAAGTACAGATGCACTCTTCAGCCACAGAGGGTGGGGGACCAGTTGTTTTCGCCAGTGTAAAACGAATGCCGCAAAGATGAGCATAGCTGGCACTTCAAACGGTAGGCTATACCTGCCCATCGATGCGCCGCCCGTGGACGCAGCGATTGCTAAAATCCCTAATCCCGTGCCCAGAAGAACACTGCAGAGTGCGGTCCACTCGGCTTCTATCTTCTGCTGCCTATGGGCGATAAATGCCGCCGCTAGGGCGAGGAAAATGGGCCCAGCCAGTGGCACAACCGCAAGCCACATCCATAAGGACCCTAACATGAGGTCGTGGTGAGAGCCGCTCGGGAGCGGAATCACTCCATAAGCGCTTGCATGATAACCGGGCCCGAGAATCGGGAAGAGATAAGTAGCCTCCTTCTGCTTCATATCGATCATCCATGGCAGAAGGCTGCAGACCACGACGAAGGCGAACAGCATTGCCGATTTCAAAATGTTCAGCCGCCGTTCCGTTAAGAACTCTACAAAATAAAAAAGCGCGCCTATCAGGAGAGCGGGCGGCAGGTAATTCGATTTCAGGGAGCAAAGGGCTGCCACGGTGAGACCCAATAGAACGGAGCGTCGCAGCCCCGCCCTCTCTCCCAAGGCTGGATGAATTTCAATCCAAAAAAGGGATGCGAAGAGTGCGGCGGGGAGAACCGCCATCGTAAGGTTCGGCCGGACAAGCGGCGCGACGAAAATCAGCAATACGAGACACAGCGAGTTCTGAAGTGAAAGCTTGAGACTCCGGAATATGCCGAAGAGAACCGCCGCGTACAGAACGAAGCCTACGCTGACATCGATAAATGGAACGCTGCGCACATCCGCAGCAGGCAGGATTAAAGCCTGCAGGAAATAGGGCCCGCCTAGGCCAGAGGTGATTCTACGTTCGTTGAAAGGATCAGACGGCAAAGTTCCGAGCTGTATGGTCTCTACTGGGAAGTTCACATATCCGGACACATCATCGTGCCTGAGATAACCTTCATTCACGCGAACATAGCGGAATACGGGGATTACTAACAAGATGCCCAGCAAGGTTCCAAGTACGAGATTCCGCGGGCGTTTCGTTAGCTCCTCGTAGCCTCCTCTTATCCGCTGATGCAGCAGTCCCACCCGGCCCCGCCCCCCCCAGAGCGCCAATACATCTCCGATGATGACCAGCGACACTAATACCGGAGCAACAATATAGCCCGTCAGATTCAAGACGCCACCAAACGCCAGCAGCAATGCAATCCCGCTGCTAGCAGTAAGCGGCCAGGGGGCAGTTCTGATTGAAAGCAGCCGCAACAAGGC
>JBJMGM010000101.1:0-8915 GCA_045807905.1 Bryobacteraceae bacterium
GACTACTTCGCCTACGAGCTGGGCGCCGCGCTTCCGGAGCGTTTCAAGCGTCTCGTCGATGTCGTCCACGGCGAACATGACGCGGAGGTAGCCTAGAGCGTTCACCGGGGCGTTGCGGTGATCCGCGACGGCAGGCGGCGTGTTGGCAATCTCGACGCGCTGATCGCCCAGTCCAGTGACACGTCCGGCCCATTCTCCTTCGATCGTGGCCCGCCCTTCGAGTTCGAGGCCGAGCTCGCGAAAGAAATCAATCGTCCCTCCGAGGTCATCGACCACGATTCCTACGTTGTCCATCCGTTTGAGCGCCATGGGTCCAATCTACAACCTGTCGGCTAGTCTCAACGGAACCTTCTTGCAACAACCGAAGGACCAGCGCGACGTGGAGCCAGAGAGATCGTTCCCGAATAGCGCTTACTCGGGGCGGATCACGCGCAAACGCTGGACCCATCTCCAGATCGTAAATGGATCGATCGAGAGGTTCAGCTCGCACAATATCGCCGTCAGATCGCGATAGCTGAGGGAGTAGCGCAAGTACCAGCGAACGCAGGGCGCGATAATCTCGTCGCCAAAATTTCGCCCTCGGAACAGGGCTGGTCGCTTTCGACGGATGGAGCTTTACGTATCAGATCAGTCAAACTGCGTTTGCAACAGATCGGTTTCGTCTCGCGCTCGAAACTCCTTACGGCTTTCGCGCTGTTGCGGCAATAGCGGCAAACGTGCCGCCGCCTGAGAACTTTAAGTGCAAGCGCACCTCGGCAGTCCGATGCAATATCGACCTGAAACTGATATATACGAAAGGGGGTTGAGGTCTATCGGGTCCTCGATCAAATTCGAATCTTTTTGCGGCGCAGAATTGTGTTTGCCAATAGCTGGAATCCGAAAACCGCCAGTGCATTCAGCACCACTAAGGACAAACCTGCTCGGATGCCCCAGCCTGCGGCTATCTTGCCAACGACCCAGGGCAATGTCATGCCACCAGCTAACGCGATTCCGATGAGGATTCCAAAAACCGTTCCTGAATGTCTCGCGAATGAGGAACCCGCGAGTCCAAGCACTGTGGGAAAGATCGTGGTAATGCTTACTCCAAGCAGGATGATGGCAATCGCTGCAATCGACATCAAACGTACTGTCAACAGCAAGATCGTGCTTCCTGCAACTGCCAGCGCGCTCGCCCAGATCACTGAGCCGGCGCTTTTGTGCAGCGTCAAGCGGCTCACAACGAGTCGGCCCAGCATCAATGCTCCCCAATAAGCTGCCAGCAGGTAGGAAGCCAGCGATAGGCTCGCTTGTAAATCGCGTGTCAAATATGTCGTGATGTATCCACCCAGAATGAATTCGTTTCCGGATTCGAAAAACAGAAGAAATGCAAACGTCAGGACCAGCGGCTGCCGTGCAAGTCGAACTACCTCGGCCAAAGGCACGCCTTCGCGCTGTTGAGGCGCAGGGAACACAAGTGGAATGCTTAAGACTGCCGGAATCAAGCTCAATGCAAGGGCGAGGTACAGAATTTTCGCTAGACCCAGATGAGTAAGCAGCGAACCGACTGCGAACGGCACAAACAAAGCGCCGAAGCCAAAAAAGATGCCGAGGATGTTCAGCTCCGCCCGCTTCTTTCGCACGTCTTCATAGAGATCAGCAATGAGGGTATTGGTCACCTGATTCAGCGCCCCGCCGCCAATACCAAGAAAAATGAGCGCGGTCACCAAGCCTTCGAACGTCATCACTCTGGAAATCAGGCCAAGCGCTCCGGCGACAAATAGCGGTGCAATCACGAGTGGCGCCTTGTGCCCGAATCGATCAACCAAGGGGCCGAGAGCAAGCGATGTCACGAGCATCGCCGCGTTCATCACGAGGAACAGATCTCCTGCGTGTGACAGATCGAATTGTAGGCGACGGGCTAATACCGGCAGTAAGGCGCCTAACAGCGCCATCACAATACCGAAGCCGAACATGCCGGCATACGCAGCTGCGCTCAACCTAACGGGAACGAATTCGCAATTGCGCCCAACCATTGATCACGAATCTAGGATTACTGGCCGTTTTGCGAAAAGAGCGCTTTCGTAAAACTTTCGAAGATCTTCTGGTTGTGGTCCTTCTCGATGCCGGGCACGTTTGGTGAGACGAATGTCTGCGGCGTGTGTCCCTTAGCAACCAGCTGCGTGCCCGTCTCAGCAACCAGCGCCATAGCGATAAATACGGCCGCGATTGTGGATCCTGCAGCGATCTTTTCGGGCTGTCCGATATCCACCTGCGCATCCTCGGGCGCGACGCAGTTATCAATTGCAATATCGGCGGCATCGGGCAGCTTTTTGCCCGTCGAGTGTTTTGCTTTCGACACTCTCGCATTCGCGAGGGAAGATACGGTGATTACTGTTAATCCCTTGCTTTTCGCATACAGTGCCGCTTCAATAGGTGCAGCATTCAGGCCGCCGTGCGAGAACACGATCATGACGTCACCGCCGTTTAGCGGATAACTCTGCAGAAATACTTCGATGTAGCCCTCTCGTGTCTCAAGCCAAAGCAGTTCGCGCGCACCACCCGGCCCCACAACATTGGTCCACATCAACCGAGGATCGTAAAGCGGGAAAAAACCGATAAAGCTACCGTATCGGGGAAAAATGTCCATGACGGGGATCACGGAGTGCCCACTTCCGAAAAGGTACACGCGCTTGTTCGCGGCAATGGCCAACGCCATTACTTCGGCCGCCTTCTCAATTTGGCCTCGCTGTGTGGAACTTATCTCGGCGAGGACTTCAGAAATCTTCTCGTAGTATTTCGTTGCAGACATAATCTTCGGGCTTAGCCTACGCATCGCGGAGTTTCGAAAGCCAGACGAGCCGCCCCGAGCAATCCTGCATCTTCTCCCAAGGACGTGATCTCGATACGGACCTGTTGGGCCGCAATGGGTTGAGCCCACGCCGCGATTACGTGGTTCACGGTATCGAGGAACAGATCTGCGGCTTGCATGAAGCCGCCCCCCAAGACAATCATTTGTGGATTCAAGATGCTCACGATATTGGCAATGCCCATTCCAAGGTATCGCGCCGATTCCTGAACGGCGTTTCTCGCGACTGCATTCCCGTTACGAGCCGCAGCGACAACTTCCTCGGCCGAAGCCGCACCAACACGGCGGGCCAACCCGGGTCCGGCGCTTTCCGTCTCCCAGCACCCAACCTGCTTGTAAACCTCCTTGTAGTGGGGGTTGAGCGCCAACCATCCCACCGCGCCGGCAATGTCTCCGGACCCTCGCAGCAAACGTCCACCAGAGATGATCCCAGCGCCGATGCCAGTTCCGACAGCGAGAAACACAACGTCATCCAACCCACGGGCTAC
The DNA here is from genome assembly GCA_045807905.1 of Bryobacteraceae bacterium. GTDB lineage: Bacteria > Acidobacteriota > Terriglobia > Bryobacterales > Bryobacteraceae > Bog-105. Next base: position 3,334 of record JBJMGM010000101.1, read on the forward strand.
TCCGAGCCACTGCTCACCCGTCACGTAGCCGGCCCGATCGCTATCGATCACAACGGGCAAGGTCAGGACGCGCTCCAGTCCTGCGAGTAGCGGAACCTGTTCATGCCCCCAAAGATTGGGCGCCCACACATGTCCTGTATGTGCGAAGTAGATACCGGGAACAATAATGCCAATTCTGCGGACTTGCTGGCGGATATCTGGGGTGCTGAGGGCTTGGCGTATCGCGTCCGCGATCTGTTCGACGCACGCGTCCACGCCGCCGCGTTCTACAGCAAACTTATTGCGGTAAAGAATCTTTCCTGCGGCATCCACGATCGCTGTGGTGAGTTTTGTTCCGCCTAAATCAACCGCAACAACAGCATCCATCAGCTTCAGCGGGACCCTTCAACGCTGAACACCCAGATTTCACCCGCGGCAAAATTCTTGTGCAGGACGACGCTCCTATTCCTCATTTGAAACGGAACGGACGCGTCATTTAAAAAATTACTCACTTGCCGGATGCTCCACGGCACTCTAACAGACAGGGTGGCATCCGCAGAGTTCTTGGAGTGATTGAACGCGAATAGAATCTGTTCATCGGTATTTGCTAAACGTCGCACCTCCAACTCAGATGTTCCGGGTCCGGTGACTTCGACGTCTGAAGACACTCCCGCTGCCCGGGCGACTGACAGAAATAATTGTTTATTAGATTCCCTGGCCTGGTTGTGGTAGGCAAGCGCGACGAAGGATCCCAATAGAATCGCCTTTCCTTTTCCGAATGAGTTTTCGACGATTGCTGGCGCGCTGTCCGCAAACCGCCCAAGCACACGCGCTCCGTTAAGCGGCTCGAGCTCTTCTTGGAATGCATCGCCGGCGATGTTCTGGGTTCTGTTTAGACCCGGAAGATCTGCCGAGCTCTCGATTGTCATGCGCGGGCTTTCCGCGGGCCGAATCAGTTTTTCTTTCGCACCAAAAATCTCATCGAGGCCGAATCCGGGAATTATTTCGCTGGCGAACCCACGCTCGTCGTTCCAAGCCAAACGAGCTTCTGCCACCGCGGTGCCACCGTTCTGAACATATCGCTTGATACCCTCGGCGACGTCTTTCGAAAGCATTACCGAAAATGGCAGGAACAGAATCTTATACTGGCCGAGTTTGTTTTGCGCAACATCTTGCGGGTGCACAAAATCGACTGGGATTTGCTGCTCAAAAAAGGCGCGGTGTAGTCCGATCAGGGAATCGCGTTCAGCGTTCCCGAGCTTTGAGAGCGACGGTTGCGAGCCGCCAACCATATAGGTAAGCCGGTTGTAGAGAATTGCCACTTCGGCCGAAGCAGGTTCTGCATTAAGCAGATCGGAGGAGTGCCGCGCAACGGCGCTTGCAATATTGCCCGCTGCTCGGGCGCGATCAGTTATGGTCCCATCCAGATTAATCAGCCCATAACCATTCGATTCAAATCCAGAGCTCATCGGATACCAGGCATAGATCGCCAGCTCGCGCGCGCCATGCGCAATCACGTCCCAGATCCACAATTCCTCGTCCTGCGAGGTAACGGCATCCGCAATGGCCATTCCTGTAGAGCCTTGCCCCGCTTGCAACTCGCCAATCCAGAAACCCTTTCCAAAGCTGCGCCCTGCTGACCGGCTGAAATCAAGGCCCGCGGCCATCATTTGGTACGACCAGGGGCGAGTCGATTGGGAATGTTTCGGATAGAGCGATGTGCCAAAGAAATCCGCGTTGGCCGACATCTTCCAATCGTCCGGCTCGCCATAACCGTCGGTCGGCGACGTGAAAAGACCGGGCACGGCGGCATGACTCGTTATTGGATGCGTCTTGTCAACCGTGCGGATCGCATCAATACGCGTTCTCAAATCGCCCGCGAGTTTGTCATCAATAAAAGCTCGCCAATCAAGATAATCGGTATAGGAAAGGATAGTCGGGTAGCGCGGCGGCTCTACCTGGTCCCAGTTCTCAAACTTCCGATACCAGGCAACATTAACGGCTTCCAAATTCTTGTATTTTGCTTTCAGCCAGTCTCGGAACCGCGCCTGGCTATACGAGCAAAAACAGAATTCCGGATTAGTTAGGTATGGAAATTCTGCCCAATTGATAACATGTGGCTCGCTCCAGACGTCCCAACCATACAGCGCCGGAGAGCGATTCGCTTCACGCGAGAGCGCCTCGAGAAACGTGGCAATTTCCTTCCGCACTCCTGTGTGATCCATACAGTATCCTGGGGCGGATTGCGAGGCGATCACTGCGCCGCTGCGGTCGACGAAGCGCCCATTCCGGTAAAGCTGGCCCACCCAGTCCGGCGCAGAGTCGAGATATGTCTGAACAATCACATGCATGCCGCGTGCCTGCGCAAGCTGTAAGACAAGGTCCAGGTTTGCAAACGAGAACTGTCCTCGGGTCGGCTCAGCGGTCGCCCAATCCACCCAGGTCTTGATAGTGGTAAAGCCGAGCGACCTGATCTGGTCCAGATCTTTACCCCAGTCAGCGGCACTCGTTGCGTCAATTCTCTCAAGCATCGGCGCTCGCGCTTTGCCGCCTCCGTACCAGACGGCAAAGGGATAGAACGGCTTTTGAGCTTCGCCTCTCCGTATCTCCGCACCTGACACAAAAGCTCCGGGCACAAACGTACTTAGAATGAAAAGGACGTTCACAAACATGCGAAGTGCTACCCGGCGAAATTTTCTCAGCGATCTCGGGCTCGGTGCAGCGGCGATCTCGGTCGCAGCCCGGCTGGGCATAGCACAGCAAATGCCAGGGCGACCATCCTCGTCGGGTGCCGTGTCGTATGGCTCACATGCTTCAAGCATCATGGCAATTGCCGCGCATCCGGGCGACGCATTCTTCGCAATGGGTGCCCCGTTGGCTCTCCATGTACACCTCGGAGGTAAAGGTACCTTCTTGAGCCTCTCACTAGGAGAGAAGGGTTCTTCCACAATTCCTCCCACGCAATATGGCGGTCTCCAGCGCGAAGCCTCGGAACGTGCTGCCGACGTGCTCACTGCACGAGCCTCATTTCTCGCCTATCCCGACGGGCAGGTTCCAACAGATGACCCAGCGAAGTTCGCGGTGTGCGATTTGATCCGGGAGCATAAACCTGAGATCATCGTGACCCATTGGCGAGGCAGTTGGCACAAGGATCACAGAGCGTGTTACGAGGTCGTGAACGACGCCATCTTTTACGCCGCACTGCCCGCAATTGTCCGGAAGCAACCCGCGCATGCTGTCGCGAAACTCTTCTTCGCCGATAATTGGGAGGATGCGGACGGCTTCAAAGCGGATACTTATCTGGATATCACACCGGTGTTTCAGCGCTGGTTGGACGCTTGTGCCGCCTTCCCGATGTGGCGCGGTGAAAACGGCTTCCGCTATAAGGATTACTATCGCAGTCTCGCCATTAACCGTGGGTCTCTGAGTGGATTCCAGTACGCAGTGGCCCTGATGTCACCTCCTGAACAACTGACCCGGCACGTTCGCGCGCTGTAGTCTCCACTTCCAACAGGTGACGCAATACTAGGCACCAATCCGGCCCCGTAGTGTGTCGTGATCGAAGCTTTGGGCAATGCGTAAACCATTCCCATCCCGCCGTTCACCGTCGACTTCACCTGCGGACCGTCAGGAACCGCATGGCCGTTAGCGCCATTGGGACGCCAGCGATACTCGTTCGCTCCGAAGGTGATGCGATCGACGTTCCCTTTGAAACAACCGGCGATTGGAATCATGGCGGGCAAACCACGTGTCACGCCGCTTCTATAGAACAGATCGAATCCCACCTGGTCGCCGCTTCCCCCAGTCATGTCGATTTCTGCGTGCCACGGATCTCTCACCTGTGAACTGTTTCGTGAGGTAAGGATTGCTCTTCCAGTATGTACTCGGTGACGAATCATCTCTCTTGGGGGTCGCGTCGCCGATGAATAACCCTGCTTTCCAGTAGCGTTGCTCCACGTACCTTTTGGATTCCAGTGCGACGCTTCTGCCAAGAGTTCTGTGTTCCGGCGATAGCTGACGGTTTGCCAACCCGCCGACTGAATTTTCTCGATGAACTCCGGAGTCATGACTTTGTCGGTAATGCCTACGCGCAGACAACGAAGAGCCCTCTCCGCGCGGGTGCAGAAGATAAACAATGGCCCCGGTCGGCACATTACAACCGTCGAGCGGATCTCGCGGACCATGCACCTGAAACCGAAACGGCTGTGGTGTAATAACCTCGCCTGTCATTGGTGTTACGTGTTCCCTCTTTCGAATGCGACCGATGTGATGACCCTTCGGATGATCGAAAAGGACAACCTCGTCGCGGGCCGTCCACTCTCGATAGGCACAACACTCTAATGGACAAGTCCCGTTGCTGATGAAGAATTCGGGAGGAGGAACAGTGCGGCTGCTGCAAAGGGGGTGACACTACGAGGAAACGCCCGGATCATATGCAATAACGTATTTCAGTTTGAGCTTGTGGCGTCGCGCAGGAGGAAACGAATCTCGGGATACAGGGAAACTACACTTCAATAAGTGAATAGTACGCACTAACGGCACGTACTGGAACCTGTAGATTCAACCCCATACCACTCAGAGTCTCCTTTCGCTTTGGCTGTGTTGTAAATAGGGATGAGGGACGAAGCGCTTGCGAATCTTTTTTACGCAAGTACGAGCGAACACATAGCACGATGATCTCATCCGAAAATGTCGCCCTCGAAACAGTGCTGCTCGTTGAAAACCATCGAGATTACCCTAACCGATCATCCGCGCCTATTGCAACACAGCCGCGTACCTTACTAATTGTCCAATGGCCGAGGGTATAGGATGGACTCCGCGTAAGCGTGCTCGAATACCGCTTCGATCGAGAAGAGACTCCGCTTCAGGCGCCGTTCTCCGAGCATCGAAGCCAAATCGAAATAGAATAGAAATCATCTTACAAGGCGAAGAAGTTCAAAAACGACACATTTGCTTTCATCATTGTCCGTACCCACGCGACGCGACGTTCTCACCGCCGGGGCGTTCCTGCTGAATCCGTGTCTCTCCTGGTCTGTTGCGGCAACTTCGAGGCCAAAACGCGTGATTGTGGCGGGTGCCGGTTTGGCAGGACTCAGCTGTGCTTGGGAACTGAGCAAGCGTGGGCATGATGTAACCGTCCTCGAAGCTTCAAACCGCACCGGGGGACACGTACGAACGATCCGCGAGGGTTTTCCCGATCATTTGTATGCTGATTGCGGGGCCGAGCATTTCACATATCCTGGATACGAACTTTGCTACCAATACGCGAACGAATTCGGCCTGACTTTGCTCCCTTACCCACATCGGGACAACCAGATGGTTTTCATGGGCGGCCGCATGATCAGCGAAGAGGACGCAGCACGGATGCGATTCTCGCACACGCAGTACAGCCCGAAAGAGCGGCGCTTCCTGCAAAGCCATCCCGGCGCAAGCCTTCCGCAAATGTACCTCGACCGCTACGGAGAGAAGATCACGGATGAGTACCAGCCGTTCGGTGTTGGCCTCGATTCCCTGGATCACCTCTCCCTGAACGACTTGCTGAAGCGTGATGGCGCCTCTGCCGCTGCCGTGGACGAGATAGGCGCCGACAGCTCTGCATTACA
>JBJMGM010000102.1:0-32145 GCA_045807905.1 Bryobacteraceae bacterium
ACAGTGTCTTCTCGCTTCTCGACTGGCGCGTTGCCGGGTTTACCGTCGCCGTATCGCTCTTTACGGGCATCCTGTTCGGACTGATTCCTGCACTGCATATCTCGAAACCCGATGTTGCGTCGACCTTGAAGGAGGCCAGCGGGAGGTCGAGTACCGGACGCCGGCAAAATCGCGTGAGGGCACTGCTGGTATCGGGTGAGATGGCACTCGCGTTGGTTTTGCTTGCTTGTGCGACGCTTTTGATCAGGACATTCGTGGGTCTGCAGACTGCGGATGCCGGTATCAACCCTCACCATGTCTTGACTATGCAGACCTCGCTCGCGGGCGCCGAATTTTCCAGCACGGCAAAGGTCGACAACTTCACAACCCAGGTGCTGCGCCGCATTGAGGGGCTGCCTGGATTGCAGGCTGCCGCAACCACCATTGTGCTTCCAACCGACAGCGAAGTTGATTTGCCCTTCAATATCGCTGGAAAACCGCCCAAGGCGGGTCAGAATTTTAATGGCGATGAACAATGGCGCTCCGTCTCGCCGCATTACTTTGCTGTGTTTAAGATCCCACTGCTGCGAGGCCGACTGCTAAATGACAGGGATACCAACAATTCAGCGCGCGTCCTCATCATCAATCAAGCCATGGCAAAGAAATATTGGCCCAAAGAAGATGGGCTGGGGCAAGTAATAACGATCGGAAAAGGCTTGGGTCCGCAGTTTAACGATGCACCACGACAAGTCGTAGGCATTGTAGGTGATGTCCGAGAGACGGGTCTTGCCGATCAGAACGTCGGTGTCATGTATATCCCCGCGAGCCAAGTGCCCGAAGGCCTGACACAACTCGCAAACAACGTGCTGCCCCTATCCTGGTGCGTTCGTTCGGCAACGGATCCCATGTCGCTCCGAACCGCGATTGAACACGAGATCCAAGCCGTAAATGGACAGATGCCCGTGTCGAAAGTGCGGACCATGGACCAGGTGATTGCACAGGGAGTGTCCCGGCAACGTTTCAATATGCTGCTGTTAACCATTTTTGCGGCAATTGCGCTGGTGCTGGCAGCCATCGGCATTTATGGACTAATGTCCTATTCGGTTGAGCAGCAAACTCAGGAATTGGGAATCCGCATGGCTTTAGGCGCGGGCAAGGAGCAGGTGTTGAAGCTCATCCTGGGACAAGGGATGCTGCCGGTAGGCATCGGTGTAGCAGCCGGGCTTGGAATTGCGTTTGGCGTCACACGATTGCTTTCCAGCCTGCTCTACGGTGTCAAGCCGAGCGATCCGCTGACGTTTGGAGGCGTGGCTGTCGTATTGACCGCCGTGGCTCTGTTTTCGATTTACATTCCGGCGAGGCGTGCCATGAAGGTAGATCCGCTTATCGCGCTTCGCAACGAATGAGTTGGAATAGCGGGTAGTGGGGTCTTAGCGGCACTTCGGATCACTCCGGCGATGACCGCGGGGATCTCGGACCACGTGTGGACTTTCAATGAGTTGGTCGGTAAGTTCCTCTGACAACTGAGGTTTTAGTACTAGGCAATATTCGGCGAGTATTTTTCACATCCCCTCGTGGCTCCGTTTAGCGTATGACTGCGAAATAATTGGAATCCTTCAATGCCTCGGCAATCAACGAAACGTACCCAAAATCCCGGCCAGCACTCACGTCAAGCGAAAAACGCCCACGTAAATCTTGAGGATCTAAAAACTAAAGTCCTTGCACTTAATGGTCGCGTTTTCACCGACCCCGAACGCGCGAAGGTTCGGCTCGAAAGTGTCAATACGCTGCTCACTCAAGTATTTACTTCCTGCATCGACCTAAAAGAGTTAACAGACAATTCAACCGCCATTGAGACCTTTGAGGCCGTTGCTAACGCATTACACGGTGTGCAGGATGCGCTACTGCTGTTCTATCGACGTGCGCTCGACGTTCCGCACGGCAATGCAGCCAAAGGCGCATGGACGTGACCATGAGTCCATCTCCACCCTAAGACCCCACTACCGAATGGCGAAGCTGGACCCGCCGAAAGCCGGGCATCTGATAAGTTCGAGTGATGTCCGATTCTTCGCGCAGACAGTTTCTTGAACTAGGCACTATAAGCTTGGCTGCCGTTGCTAGCGGTAAGGCAGCCGAGCCCGCGCCAACCGCCTCTACCGTCATTAACCTGCCGTTTACAGCGACTAACCCTCGTATGGGCCTCATAGGAACCGGCGGGCGAGGCACGAGCCTTCTCGGGAACTTTTTGGCGGCTGATGTCCAGGTGAATGCGCTATGCGACATCGTGCCTGAAAAAGCCCAGCATGCGCAGGCCCTGGTTGAGAAATCGGGCCAGAAGGCACCCACGCTCTATACAAATGGAGACCACGCCTTTGAGGCTCTAGTGGCCCGAGACGATCTGGATGTGGTCGTTATCGCGACTCCTTGGCGGTGGCACACCCCGATGGCGATGGCAACCATGAAAAACGGGAAACACGCGCTGAGTGAGGTACCTGCTGCAACCACGCTCGAGGAGTGTTGGCAACTGGTCGACACTGCCGAAAGGACGCGCAGGCACTGCATCATGCTCGAGAACTGCTGTTACGGCTACAACGAAACCCTTGTGCTTCGAATGGTCCGGGACAAGCTCTTCGGCGATCTCTTGTACGGAGAAGGGGCATACCTGCACGATCTTCGACAGGAAATGTTTTCGAACAAGGGCGAAGGCCTCTGGCGGCGTACGGTACATACCCAACGCGACGGCAACCTATATCCCACGCACGGATTGGGACCCGTCGCCAATTACATGGGAATCAATCGAGGGGACCGCTTTGATTATCTTGTCTCGATGAGTACGCCGGCAAAGGGGCTGGCCGCCTATCGGGAAGCTCGCGTGCCGAAAGACGATCCGAAGTGGAAGGAACGCTACATCGAAGGCGACATGAACACGTCGCTGATCAAAACGGCCAATGGGCTGACTATCAACCTCCAGCACGATGTCTCAAACCCACGTCCTTACGACCGCCTCAACTCGATTGCCGGGACCAAGGGCATCTTTAAGGACTATCCACCGCGGATTTACTTCGATGGACAACAGGGCGCGGAAGAATGGGGCAGCATCGATCCCTACAAGGATCGCTATCAACACCCGCTATGGGCCAAAGAAGGGGAACTCGCGCGCAAACTCGGCGGCCATGGCGGCATGGATTTCATCTTGTGTTACCGGCTTATGGAGTGCATGCGCAAGGGATTACCTCCAGATATGGATGTCTATGATGCAGCCGCCTGGTGTGCCCCCGGTCCGCTAAGCCAAGCATCACTCGCCCATGGGAGCGCGCCAGTAAAATTTCCGGATTTTACTCGCGGGCGTTGGAAAGAGCGAAGCGGTTCTGCAATAGCAGCGGCGTAATAGACGTTAAGAGCGTTCGTAGTAGGTAATTCGACTAGGTAATTCTGCGCAACGGGATGAGTCCCACCTGTGCAGTGCGAAAGGATTTCCTTAATATGAAGAAGACTCTCAATTCACTCATCTTGGGTGCGGTCGCGGTTCCGTTAATCGCATTTGGGTTGCCGGTGCAATCTGGTTCCGGATCGGGCTCTGGCTCTAGCGGTGGATCTGGGCAGAGTGGCAGTGGTAGCGGCAGCAGCCAATCCGGCAGTGGTTCCGGTCAATCCGGCAGTTCCGGCTCTGGACAGAGCGGCAGCAGCCAATCTGGCACGTCCGGCTCGTCGGGCCAATCCGGTACGTCTGGCTCTGGACAATCCGGCACGTCCGGCTCTGGCCAATCGGGCAGCTCCGGCTCGTCGGACCAGTCGGGTATGTCTGGACAATCCGATACATCCGGTCAATCCGGCACATCTGGCCGCAAACATAAGCACAACAAGAAGAACAAGAACTCGAGCGATTCAAACTCCACGTCGGGCCAGAGCAGCACTTCTCCCCAGTAGTCTCCTCCCTGATTGCGAATACCGGCGGCTCCCTATCGGGATTCGCCGGTTTTTTTTGGTCTGAAAAAGCAAACTCGAAGGATGCCGTCCAATACAGCCGAAAATGTTTTGGGGCGATTACCCGGTAATCTGGAGGTATGGCACCCCCAACGGCCGCGCCTGGCCTTTTCACGTCAATCAGCGGAGTTCCCGTCGAACCTCTCTACGGACCCGCGCAACTGGCGGATTTTGATCCTGCGCGCGACCTAAGCGAGCCAGGTAAGTTTCCTTACACTCGCGGCATTCATCGCGACATGTATCGCGGGAAACCGTGGACAATCCGGCAATTCTCGGGCTTTGCTACTCCGGAGGAGACGAATAGCCGTTACCATTACCTGCTCGAGCAGGGGCAAGCTGGGCTCTCGGTCGCTTTCGATTTGCCGACCCTTATGGGTTACGACGCAGATCACGCCATGAGCGAAGGAGAGGTGGGCAAGTGCGGCGTTTCCATCTGTTCGCTCGAGGACATGGAGATTCTCTTCCAAGGAATCCCACTAGGCGACGTTACGGTTTCGATGACGATCAACTCCCCGGCTCCCGTTCTGTGGGCGATGTATCTTGCCGTTGCCGAGAAGCAGGGGGTTGACTGGCAGCGCCTCTCTGGAACGCTTCAAAACGACATTCTAAAAGAGTACATCGCGCAGAAGGAGTATATCTTCCCACCCCGGCCTTCCATGCGCCTTGTCACCGATACGATCGAGTTCGGCGCGCAGCAGACGCCGCGTTTCAATCCGATCTCGATCAGCGGCTACCATATTCGCGAGGCCGGGTCGACGGCAGCCCAGGAGCTGGCGTTCACGCTCCGGGACGGAATTGAATATGTGGACTGGGCGCTCGGCCGCGGATTGCAGATCGACGAATTCGCGCCTCGGCTTAGCTTTTTCTTCAACGCGCATAGCGATTTTTTTGAGGAGATCGCGAAATACCGCGCTGCGCGCAAGATTTGGGCATACGTCATGCGCGACCGTTATGGGACGCAAAACGAGCGCAGCATGAAGCTGAGATTCCACGCGCAGACTGCGGGCTGCTCGCTTACCTGGCAGCAACCCTACAACAACGTGGTGCGTACGGCTTGGCAGGCTATGTCGGCGGTGCTAGGCGGCGCACAATCTCTGCACACCAATTCGCTTGATGAAGCGTATGCACTGCCCAGCGAGCAAGCTGTAACCCTCGCGTTGCGCACACAACAGATTCTCGCGTATGAAACCGGAGTAGTGAATACACCTGACCCGCTGGGCGGCTCATACTTTGTCGAGAGGCTGACGCTCGACATAGAGGAGGCAGCGAACGATTACATTCGGCGCATCGACATGTTAGGCGGCATGATCCCGGCCATCGAAGCGGGATTCCCCCAATCCGAGATTGCGGCCGCCAGCTATCGTTATCAGCGCGAGGTGGAGCAGGGCGAACGCGTAATAGTCGGGGCAAACCGCTTCCAATCTGACGACCAGCAGATCGAAATCCTGCAGATAGATCAGAACGCACAGAAGAAGCAGGAGGAGAAAGTTTCAAATCTGCGCACTCGCCGCAATCAGCCGGCAGTTCAGCAGAGCCTCGATGCGTTAAGCCGTGCTGCCGAAGGCACCGAGAACACGATGCCGTACATTATCGACGCCGTTCGTTCGTACGCCACGCTCGGTGAAATTTGCGATACGCTACGCGGCGTGTTCGGGACTTACACCGAGACGACGCACCTTTGAAGCGTGCTCCGCCGGTCGGGGCGCTTTTAGATATTTAACTTGTCGATAACGATTTTGGCGATTGAGCCGGGATTTTTCCACTCGTAATGCTCAATTTTGAGCGCCTGCTGGGCTTCGCCGAGTGCAAAGGTGATGACAAGTTCACCTTTCACGTCTTCATTCTCGAGAAACGTGACAACATAGCCAGTCTTCTTAAGTTCATCGAGCGCTCCGGAGATTTCGGTCGAGATCTCGTCCCCATTGCGGGCCGTGTGAACGTGGCCAGAAACTGAATTTCCAGTCATAAGACAGTCCCTTCTTATCAGGAATGATAGTCTTGCTCAGTTCGCTATCAAAGGCTACCGACGCCGAGCGCTCTTCTTGGACGTAGGCTTTCGACCAGAAGATTTCTTTGTTGTACTCTTCTTTTTGGTCGTCTTCTTTTTTGCACCTTTTTTGGGAATCTTGGCGCCGGACCTCCGTGCCTCACTCAGACCGATAGCAATGGCCTGTTTGGGATTTTTGACTTTCTTCCCGCTGCGCCCCGACTCGAGTTCGTGATGCTTGAATTCATGCATCGTCTTCTGCATCTTCTTGCGGACAACCCTCTTTGACTTAGGATCAGAGCCTGAAGACGATCGTTTTGAAGCCGTTTTCTTCTTAGTTGCCATGATGTCTGCCCCATCTACTGGAGACATTCATAAGGGAATTTGTTTCACCTAAACGAATATTGACAGGGGTCCCAAGAACCTCGCGGTTGATATCCTGAGTTGCAGAGGTAGTTTTGTCCCGACTCTCTGCAGCGTTCAGAAGCTTCTTTTCGATTCTTTTTTCAGGTGTATTGCCCGACGATATTGCCTCTCAGTTTGGATTTACGAGAGCGAAACCTGCTCCGGCCGTGACGCAAGACCAACCCAAGCTGAGTGATGGGGCATTGCAGGTCCTCCACCTTTTGCAGCGGGACTCAAGACTGATCGATTTTCTGATGGAAGATATCACCTCATACACCGATGATCAGATCGGCGCAGCCGTGCGCACACTCCACACGGAATCGAAAGCTAGCCTTGCACGCCACTTCATGCTGAACCCAGTGATTGATGGTGTGGAGGGGACATATCAGAGGCTTGACTCATCGAAGATTCCGGATCCGAATCGCATCAAGCTGATCGGCAATGTGCCCGCAAATGGAAAAGTGGCCGGCGGTACTCTCCGACACCGGGGTTGGATGGCATCATCCGTCAATCTGCCGCCGCTCGGCAAACAAGATCCAACGATTCTCGCTCCCGCGGAACTGGAAGTCGAATAAGATCGCAGGGGCATGCCGGAATACGTCATTGGCATTGATCTAGGCACTACCAACAGTGCTCTCGCATACGCGACCGCGACGTCCTCAAACGGCGAGCGTCCCGAAGTAAGGTTGTTTGCGATTCCGCAGCTTGTCAATCCTGGCGAGGTGGCGGAATTGGACCTGCTGCCTTCTTCGTTATACATACCCGGCCCCGGCGAATTCGTGGAAGGAGCGCTCGCGCTGCCCTGGAACGAGAGGCCGCCGTACATTACAGGACGCCTCGCCCAGACGCGCGGCGTGGAGAATTCGACGCGTCTGGTAACCTCCGCAAAGTCCTGGTTATCGAATCAAAACGTCGATCCGACTCAGCCGACTCTCCCGCTCACGGCACCCGATGGAGTCAAAAAGATCTCACCAGTCGAGGCTTCGCGAGAATACCTGCTGCATCTTAGCAGCGCCTGGGATGCCCGAAACCCTGACGCTAAGTTTGAGAATCAGTCGGTCCTTCTTACTGTTCCTGCTTCGTTCGACCCGGCAGCGCGAGAGCTAACGCAGCGTGCTGCGAAACTGGCCGGCTACCCGGAAGCGATCATTCTGGAGGAGCCGCAAGCCGCTTTGTACGCGTGGATCGAACGAAACGCAAATTGGCGCGAGCAAGTGAAGCCTGGGGATCTCATCCTGGTTGTCGATATTGGGGGCGGGACCACAGATTTCAGCTTGATCGCGGTGACAGACCAATCAGGAGAGTTGCAGCTGGAGCGGGTGGCGGTGGGTGAACATTTGCTATTGGGCGGCGACAACATGGACCTCGCCGTCGCACGCTATGCGGAGCAGCAATTCGCCCAAAAAGGCACGAAGCTAGATGCCATTCAGTTTCATTCACTCTGGCAGCAATGCCGCGCCGCAAAGGAATTGCTTCTGTCGAGTGATGCCTCCGCACCCAAAGAGCAGCCGTTGACGATGCTCGGTCGAGGTACAGGCCTGGTGGGTGGAACGATTCGCGGAAAAATCACGCGCGACGAGGTTCGCAGCTTGCTGCTCGATGGGTTCTTCCCTATAGTGCCATCCAATGCCGCGCCGCAACGTCAACGCAGGATCGCACTTTCGGAAGTAGGCCTCAACTATGCAGCCGATCCAGCGGTCACAAAACATCTCGCACAATTTCTGCGGAATGCGGCCAAAAACGCTGGCTCAGATGCATTTGCACGTCCCACTCATCTTTTGCTGAATGGTGGAGTATTGCAAGCGGGCGCTATTGAGCAACGCATAGTTGAAGTGCTGAACGGCTGGAGTGAGCAAGCCGGCGCACCACGCGTGATTGAATTGCAGAACGAGTCGAAAGAAGCCGATCTAATGCATGCAGTAGCGCGTGGCGCCGCATATTACGGACTGGCACGCACCGGGAAAGGCGTGCGCATCCGTGGAGGTGTTCCGCGTACTTATTACGTCGGAATCGAAACCTCGTTGCCGGCCGTGCCCGGGTTACCGGCTCCGATGAAGGCGCTTTCGGTGGTGCCGTTCGGCTTGGAGGAAGGCTCCAGAGTCGAGTTGCCGCAACGCAAATTTGCTCTGGTCGTCGGAGAGCCTGCTGAATTCCGGTTTTTCTCTTCCTTGTCCCGCAAAACTGACGTTCCCGGCGTGCTCGTCGACGAGATTACTGACGACATGGAAGAGCTGCCGCCGATTGAAGTTTTCTTACCGCCGCAAGGGGATGGAGCGCGAGAACAAGTTGTGCCTGTCACGCTTGAGAGCAATGTCACGGAGACGGGCATGCTCGAGCTTTGGTGTGTTGCCGCTGATGGACGCCGCTGGAAACTCGAGTTCAACGTGCGCGAGCGTGCCGGAGCAGCGGCATGACTGTTAGCCCATGAACGTCGGTATCGATCTCGGCACGACGAACTCCGCACTTGCTTACATAGATCCGCAAGAAGCCGCTGAGGTGGACTTCCCGCCCATTCACGTATTGCCAATCGAACAGCAGATTGACGCCAATCGCACGGGGGCCTTGCGGACGCTTCCATCATTCTTATATCTGAGCGAACCGCCGGTCGTAGGTGCGTTCGCGCGCGATCAAGGCGCGCTCGTCCCAACTAAAACTGTTCATTCTGCTAAATCGTGGCTTTCGAACTCGGAGGCAGATCGTACTGCGAAAATTTTGCCTTGGGATTCGCAGGAAGAAGGCCGTATCCTATCGCCAGTCGAGGCGTCGACCAGATATCTTGCGCATCTGCGAGATTCCTGGGAGCGCGCGAAGGGTGCTCGACTAGCGAGCCAGCAGGTGGTTCTCACTGTCCCCGCCAGTTTCGACGAAGAGGCGCGTGAGTTAACAGTACAAGCGGCTCGCGACGCCGGAATCGAAAACCTGACCCTGATTGAGGAACCTGCGGCCGCTTTTTACGCTTGGATCTCCGGCCATCTTGCGCGGTCGAACAAAGAATTGGTTGACGGGCAGATCGTTCTGGTATGCGATGTGGGCGGCGGCACCAGCGATTTCACTCTGATCCGTGTCGATCGCGAAGGCGATCGGGTGCAGTTTACGCGCACCACCGTCGGCCGGCATCTTTTGCTGGGAGGCGACAATTTAGACCTCACGCTTTCCTGGCTCGTCGAATCGAAGCTTGGAAAGACGTTATCCCTGCGGCAGCGCAGCGCTCTTCGCCGGCAATGTTCGGCCGCCAAGGAACTGCTGCTTTCTGAAGGTGCGCCGTCAAGTGTCGAGGTTACGGTTCTCGGCAGCGGTTCTGCTTTAATCGGCGGCACTCTCAAGACCGACATTACTCGTGATGAAGTTCTTGAACTGGCGCTTGGCGGGTTTCTGCCGCCGTGCCAGCTTACAGACGAGCCACAGCAGGAGAAACAAAGTGTATTTCGTGAGCTTGGCCTGCCTTATGTATCTGATCCCGCAATCACGCGGCACTTGGCCGAATTTCTGCATCATTCACCGGCCGCAGAACATGGGGTCGATGCAATCTTGTTTAACGGCGGGTTTTTCATCCCCCAAGTCTTTCGACAGCGTGTTTCTGATGTTGTCGAACACTGGTTTGGCCGCAAGCCGCTCGTTTTTGAAAACCACGACCTAGATCTTGCCGTCGCCATGGGTGCGGCCTATTACTCATATGTCCGCTCAACGGGAAGCGGCGTGCTGGTTCGCGGCGGATTGCCCCGCGCGTATTTCCTCGGTCTGCAAGATTCAGGTTCATCGGCTGTTCGGGCCGTATGTCTAATGCCTCGTGGCAGCGAAGAAGGGCAAGAGATTAAGCTGGACGAACCTGAGCTTCAGCTTCTGGCAAATACGCCTGTTGCGTTCCGACTGTACAGCTCCTTGAGTCGCGTGGATGATCGCGCCGGCGATGTGATTTCGTTCACTCCCCCTGCCGACATGCTCGATCCGGCGAGCGATCCGCGTTTGCATGCGCCGTTACGCGCTGTGATTCGATTTGGCAAGGGCGGTGAACGGCGGGTTCCCGTATCGCTCGGAGCTCGCCTGAGCGAAGTGGGAACACTTGAAACCTGGGCCGAGTCGAAGATCAGTGAGCATCAGTGGCGGCTGCAATTTCAGTTGCGCAAGACTGCTGATGCCGCGGCGCCCACTCCGGCCGTCACAGCTGTACGTTCCGGCGCGGTGGTCAGCGCAGACGCGCTGAATACTGCGGAGTCACTCATCGAGCAGGTATTCGGGATTGCCGGCTCTGGTCTCCCTCCCGAACAGCTTCCCGCGCGGCTCGAACAAGCCTTAGGATTGGGCCGGCTTTCGTGGCCGATTGCAACCATTCGCGCTCTGGCTGATAGGCTCCTTGCGCTCGCATCTGGCCGGACGAAGAATGCCGCTCATGAGGCGCGCTGGCTGAATCTCACCGGCTTTTGTCTTCGACCGGGCTTCGGGTATCCAGGCGACGACTTCCGCATTGAGCAGGCCAGGCGCATCTACGCAGGCGGTCTCACTTTTGCTAATCAAGTGCAGTGCGAAATAGATTGGTGGATTTTTTGCGGGCGCATTGCAGGCGGGCTCAATAGGAATCAGCAGGCCGACATCTTTCAGCGTCTCTCACCCATCCTTTTGCCGAGGCAGAAGCGGACGCAGCGCATGAATCAGAGTCTCTATCGCGAGATGTGGCGAACCGCGGCCACTCTCGAGTTGCTGCCGCAGCAAACGAAAACCCAACTCGGCGATAATTTGCTGACCATCGTGAAGCGGCGCGAGATGGTCGAAGCTGCTGTGTGGTGCCTTTCGCGTCTAGGCGCACGGAAGCTCTTCAGTGGCCCTATCAACTTAGTGCTGTCGCCCTCCGTGGTTGTCCGCTGGGTTGAAGCTTTGCTGGCTCTGCCAAACACTCCGGCGGTGCTCGATGCTGTCGTCCAAATGGGAAGGCAGACCGGCGACATAGCCCGCGACCTGCCGCCCGCGATGCTCGAGATGATTCGCCGTGCTTGCGAGAAAAGCCCGCGCGCCTCCGATTTGCTCCATCAACTCGCCGGCGTGAGTGACGATCTAGCGTCCTCAAGCCGTGTGTTTGGGGAAGAGCTGCCGGCCGGCCTCGTGCTTGCGGGCTCGACAGCCGAGTAACTGCTCTCATGCGCGAGACAGCAATCGTTCAGCGCATACGGGCGTTAGCGGAATGCGGCGGGTGGGCTAAGGCGATCATCAAAGGTATCGGAGATGATGCCGCAATTCTTCGCCCGCGACCCAACGAAGATCTTGTGTTCACGTCCGACTTTGTTCTCGAAAGCCGCCACTTCACGCTTGAAACACATACGGCCGCCGAAATCGGACACCAGGCCCTTGCACGAAGCCTTTCTGATTTGGCTGCCATGGGGAGTAAGCCGGTGTTTTCCCTGGTATCGCTGGCCGTGCCGGCGCAACTCGGCAGCTCGTGGGTTGACGGCTTCTACAAGGGTTTGCTGAGGCTTGCAGCTAGATACGGAGTGAGATTGGCGGGCGGAGATCTGGCGCGCTTCGAAAAGGTGGTAGCCGATGTGATGTGTTGCGGACGGCTGCCGCGGGGT
Organism: Bryobacteraceae bacterium; assembly: GCA_045807905.1. Classification (GTDB taxonomy): domain Bacteria; phylum Acidobacteriota; class Terriglobia; order Bryobacterales; family Bryobacteraceae; genus Bog-105. Next base: position 11,917 of record JBJMGM010000102.1, read on the forward strand.
CAAGCGATTCGGCGTAGCGGAGCCAAGCCCGGCCACCAGATTTATGTGACCGGCACGTTGGGCGGGGCGGCGCATATGTTTGCGCTGCGCGGAAAAAGTGAAAGTCCCGAGCCACGCATTCAAGCGGGCATGGCATTGCGACGGCTGGGCGTCTCTTCCGGTATGGATCTCAGCGATGGATTATCGTTGGATCTTCATCGCTTATGCCTCGAATCCGACGTAGGCGCAGATCTCGATTCCGATCTGGCGATTGCTCCTGGCGCAAGTCTCGAGGACGCGCTGCATGGTGGTGAAGATTACGAGCTTCTCGTTACGATGCCGCCCAACAGAAAAGTTCCGAAAAAAGTAGCTGAGTTGCCTTTGACCCGGATCGGAAGCATAACCGAAGGACCCGCGGGCCAAATCCGGTTTAGAGGACGCCTGCTCAAACCAAAGGGATTCGACCACTTTAAATGAGTGTTCAGGCGGATCCATCAGTCGTTTTGGAACTGATTGGAGCGTTCCGGCGTTCGAAGGCCATGTTTACAGCCGTGCGCCTGGGGGTTTTTGATGAGCTCGAAAACGAGCCGCAAACCGCGAAAGCGCTCGCTGCGAAGCTCGATTTGAACGCAAGCGCGCTGTCGCGGCTTCTCAACGGCTGTGTAGCACTCCGCCTCCTACACGGCAACGGCAAAACGTATCACAATACGACGACTGCCTCACGATATTTAGTTGCTTCGAGCCCCGATACGTTGGCGGGTTACATCATCTACTCCGACCAGTCGCTCTATCGTTTGTGGTCACATCTCGACGACGCGGTTCGTGAAGGCACAAACCGTTGGACGCAGGCATTCGGTAGCCGCGACGCGTTATTCGCGCACTATTTTCGAGACGAGGCATCGACGGCCGCGTTTCTCGGCGGCATGCACGGGTTCGGCCAGATCACCTCGCCCTTGGTGGTCGGTGCTTTCGACCTTCGTCGTTTCACTCACCTTGTTGATCTGGGTGGCGCGACGGGCCATTTTGCAATCGCCGCTTGCGAAGCGTATCGAGACTTGACGGCAACGGTTCTTGATCTTCCGAGGGTTGAACCGTTCGCGCGCGTCCACATCAGCCGCTCTCAGACTGCCGGGCGAATCAGCTTTGTCGCGGCCGATTTTTTTAAAGACGCACTACCGGCAGGCGATCTCTACGGCCTGGGCCGTATCGTTCACGACTGGGGTGAATCGCAGATTCTCGCCCTACTCCGAAAGATCTACGATGCGCTTCCTGCGGGCGGCGGTTTGCTGATCGCGGAAACGCTCATGGAGGAGGACAGGTCGGGTCCGGTTTATGCGCTCATGCAGGACCTCAACATGCTGGCCTGTACCGATGGCAAGGAGCGCACCTTCAGTGAATATCGCGATCTACTCGGAGCAGTAGGATTCGCGAACATTGATTGTCGCCGGACAGGATCGGCTTTGGATGCAGTGCTCGCCACGAAGTGAGCCGCTCTACGATGTACGAGGGACTACGATAGATAAAAGGTCCCCTTACATGTCGCAGTTGCGCTACACCACACCGCATGGGATCACTGTCACTCGATCCGCCTCCAAGGTTCCGTATGCGCGTGGGCTTGCGTGGCTTTTAAAACAGCTTGACACGAAGCGCGGCGCGTATCTGTCATCCGGTTATGAGTACCCGGAGCGTTATTCGCGTTGGGATGTTGCGGCGGTTTCGCCGCCTATCGAGATCATTGGCCGCGGCCGCAAAATCGAGATTCATGCTCTGAATCGGCGCGGTAAGACCCTAGTCTCGCTACTCGCTGATCTGTTGCGCGATCATCCTCACTGGCAATCATTCGAGCAGACTGACAGTTTGCTAACTGGCGAATTGAAACCGCTCTCGGAGGGATTTCCGGAAGAGGAACGCAGCAAGCAGCCGTCTCCATTTTCAATCTTGCGGACGCTCATTGAAGAGTTTAGGCATCCTGACGACTCGCGATTGGCACTGATCGGCGCTTTCGGATACGATTTGCTCCTGCAGTTCGACCCTATTCGCCTTCGCCTTCCGCGCCAAGCCCAAAAAGACCTCCATCTCTTTCTGTGCGATGACATCTACTTCATGGATCGCAAGAAGGAAGTAATTGAGCGGTTTCGTTACGATTTCTCTGGCCACGCGGGGAGCACCGTTGGGCTTCCGCGAACCTCTACCAGAGTCAAGCGCGCCAAATCACGCCCTCAGCAGGCGGAAATTGTTTCCGACAATAGCCCTGAAGAGTACATGGCGAAGGTCGAGGCTGTGCGTGAAGGCATGCGCCAGGGCAACTACTACGAAGTTGTTCTTCGGCAAACATTCAGCGCGCCGTACACCGGCAGCCCTTCCGAGCTTTTTCAGAAAATTCACAAGGCTAACCCCAGCCCCTACCAATTCATCCTTCAGATGGGCGATGAACAGCTTGTCGGGGCATCTCCTGAGATGTTCGTCCGTGTGGAAGGTGAGCGCATCGAAACCTGCCCGATAGCGGGTACCGCACGGCGTTCCGGAGATGCGTTACTTGACGCCGAGAGTATTCGTCAACTGCTCAACTCGACGAAAGACGAGTCGGAGCTGACGATGTGCAGCGATGTCGATCGCAACGACAAGTCGCGGGTCTGTGTGCCGGGTTCAGTGCGCGTCATAGGTCGGCGCTTGATCGAATCGTATGCCGGCCTTTTTCATACGGTCGATCACGTGACAGGCACCTTGATGGACGGTTTCGATTCGCTTGACGCATTTGTTACGCACATGTGGGCGGTAACGATCATCGGTGCGCCAAAAAAGGCTGCCGCTCAAGCCATCGAAGATCTCGAGAAGACTGCACGTGGCTGGTACGGCGGTGCCGTGGGGATGATCAGCCTAAATGGCGATATCAATACCGGTATTCTCATTCGCACGGTTCACTTGAAAGAGGGTGCAGCCCGCTATTCTGCCGGTGCAACCTTGCTCTACGATTCGGACCCGGCGTCTGAACAAGAAGAATGCCGTTTAAAAGCGACCAGCTTTTTCCGCGCGCTTGATCAGGCGATCGCGCCTGAAACCGAACGTCATCAAACCGCTCGAGCCGGAGAGGGCGTTCGAATGCTGTTGGTGGACAACGACGATTGCTTCATCCATACGCTTGCGAATTATGCCCGCCAAACCGGAGCGACAGTTTCAACATACCGGTCCAACGTAGCCCTGGAGATTGTTGATCGGACGCATCCCGACATTGTGCTTATTTCACCCGGACCCGGCCGGCCCTCGGAATTCCGCGTCCCCGAGCTTGTCCGCGAACTCGGAAAGCGCGGCATCCCCGTTTTTGGAGTTTGTCTCGGTTTACAGGGCATCGTAGAGGCGTTTGGTGGCGAGCTTGAAGTGCTCGACTATCCCATGCATGGCAAACGCTCGCTTGTGCTGCATGACGGAAAGGGTGTGTTTCGCGCGCTGCCTTCCCCATTCCGCGTGGGGCGTTACCACTCGTTGTACGCGAAGCGCGCTAGCCTTCCGGCTTGCCTTGAGGTCACAGCCGAGTCGGAAGACGGCATCGTCATGGGTATCCGGCACCGCGAGTTGCCAATTGAGGCGGTGCAGTTCCATCCAGAATCAATCCTCACGCTTGAGCGGGATTGCGGACTCCGCCTGATCGAAAACATGATCGACAGTTACGCTAACGCGGCACTTGCCCTTGAGCGAAGCTGAGTTTTCTACATCGCAGTCAGAGGTTGCAGTTGTGGGAGGCGGTCTCGCTGGTCTCGCTGCTGCGCTCGCTATTGGGTCTGCCGGCCATACGGTCACTGTCTATGAAGCGCGAGCGTTTCTGGGTGGCCGGGCTACTTCGTATCCGTTGAATACTGCCGACGAAAACAGCCCTACCATTGACAACTGCCAACACGTCTTGTTGCGTTGCTGCACAAACCTGATCGATTTCTATAAGCGGCTGGGAGTCGAAGATCGCATCCGTTTCCACCGCGAGTTGTATTGGATTGAACCGGGCGGTCGGGTCTCGAAGATGCGCCGTGGCCTGCTGCCTGCCCCGCTTCATTTCACCAAGTCTTTTGCCCATCTCCACTTTTTGTCCGTGGCTGACAAGATGAGCATCGGTCAAGGTCTTCTCGCCGTTCGGCGCGAGTTCCGTAGGCGGGCCGGCCTCGAACACATGACAATGCTCGACTGGCTTCGCGAAAAAAAGCAGACCTCAGGAGCAATCGAGCGATTCTGGCGGCAAGTGCTTGTGAGCGCCGTCAACGAGGAGCTGGACCGCATGGCCGCCATTCACGGATTGCAGGTTTTTTATGTCGGATTCCTCTCGCGTGCGGATTCCTACGAAGTGGGTATCCCAAATGTTCCGTTGGCCGACCTGTACTCCGACGAAACCTGGACTAAGTATCCTCGCATTAAGATCGTGCACCGTGCCGTCGTACAACGGCTGCACGTTGAAAGGAACAGCGTTTCTAATTTGATCGTCAATGGTAAACCGATTACGGCGGAAGCTTATGTGCTGGCCTTGCCGTTTGAACGGGTGGCGGCAGTTGCACCGGATCTACAAATTGACCTTTCGCGGCTCTCGCACTCACCGATCACTGGAATCCATCTTTGGTTCGACAGAACGATCACGGATCTGCCGCACGCCACGCTGCTCGATCGCACGATCCAGTGGATGTTCAACAAGCATGAGGGCCGTCACATTCAGCTAGTCGTCAGCGCCTCCCGCGCTCTGGTCGAGATGAAGCGCGAGGACGTGTTCGACTTAGCGCTGCGAGAATTGAAGGAATTTTTCCCGCAAGCTGCGGAAGCGCGGCTCGAGCGCGCTCATGTAGTGAAAGAAGTCCGGGCTACATTCTCGGCCGGGCCCAATATCGAAAACCTCCGCCCGTTCAGCGCAACCTCTATTCCCAACTTGTTTCTCGCGGGCGACTGGACACGTTCCGGTTGGCCCGCCACAATGGAGGGCGCGGTGCGCAGCGGCTACCTCGCGGCAGAAGCCGTGCTGGGCTCAATAGGCGATGCCAAACAGTTTTTGCTGCCCGACGTTGCGTAGAATCGGTTACCGCTGATTTGCTTTCAGAACCTTCTTGCGCAGACGAATTGATTTGGGGGTGACTTCAACAAGCTCATCCTCCCGAATGAATTCAATGGCCTGCTCAAGATTTAGCAGCCGGGGAGGTATTAAGCGGATCGCTTCATCCGAAGTGGAAGCGCGCATGTTTGTAAGCTTCTTTTCCTTGACAATATTCACATCAAGGTCGCTATCACGCGCGTTCTCGCCGACAATCATGCCCTGATATACTTCCGTTCCCGGTGAAACGAAGATGACCCCTCGTTCCTGCAGATTGAAAATAGCGTAGCTGGTCGCCGTGCCCGGGCGATCCGCAACCAGCGACCCCGTAGGCCGCATCTCGATCTCGCCCTGCCACTCTATGTAGCCTTGAAACAGCGAGTTCATGATCGCGGTGCCCTTCGTATCCGTCAGCATCTCGCTGCGCATGCCGATCAATCCACGAGAGGGAATCTGAAATTCCAAGCGCACGCGGCCGGAACCGTGATTGACCATTTTGCTCATCTTGCCCTTGCGCGCGCCCATTTTTTCGATCACGACGCCTATGAACTCCTCCGGACAATCAATCACCAGCAGCTCGACAGGCTCATGCAATGCCCCGCCTATGGTCCGAGTGAGAATCTCCGGTTTTCCAACTTGCAGCTCATATCCTTCGCGCCGCATCATCTCTATGAGAATGGCCAATTGCAATTCGCCGCGGCCCATTACTTTGAACGCGTCCGGACCGCCCGCTTCTTCAACGCGAATGGACACGTTCGTCAAAAGCTCCTTCTCGAGCCTGTCCCGAAGATTGCGCGAAGTAACGTACTGACCTTCGCGCCCCGCAAACGGCGAATTGTTGATTGTGAACGTCATCGCAATGGTCGGTTCATCAATCTGAATGTTCGCCAGGGGTTTCGGCTGCTCGGCATGCGTCACGGTTTCGCCGATAGTAATCCCTTCGACGCCGGCAATCGCGAGCACATCCCCGGGCTGGCCGATGATCTCGTCAACACGCTTCAGGCCCTCGAACGAATACATCTTCGTAATGCGCGTCTTCTGGAGCGAGCCGTCGAGCTTCATGATTCCCACTTCATCGCCGTGCCGCAGCGTCCCGTTGAACACGCGGCCAATGGCGAGCCGCCCCAAATAGTCGCTGTAATCCAAATTGGCCACCAAAAGTTGTAGCGTCGCGGAAGGATCGCCCTGCGGGGAAGGGATGTGCTTCAGGATTGTCTCGAAGAGAGGCCCAAGGTTTTCTCCTGCTTCGCTCGGGTCGAGCTTGGCGATTCCGGCCTTGGCGTTGGTATAGATGACCGGGAAATCAAGCTGATCTTCTGTGGCATCGAGATCGATAAAAAGATCGTAGATTTCGTTCAGCACCTCCTGGATTCGGGCATCCGGCCGGTCGATTTTGTTGATGACGACCACCGGCGGAAGTTTTGCTTCTAGTGCTTTCATCAACACGTAGCGGGTTTGCGGGAGCGGACCTTCGCTCGCATCGACAAGCAGCATCACTCCATCGACAATCTTCAGAGCACGTTCCACTTCGCCGCCGAAATCGCTATGGCCGGGCGTATCGACGATGTTGATCTTGGTGCCGTGATATCGCACCCCGGTATTTTTAGCCAGAATTGTGATACCGCGCTCGCGTTCCAATTCATTCGAATCCATCATGCGCTCGATGACTTCTTCGTTCGCTCGAAACAGGCCGCTTTGGCGCAGCATACCGTCCACGAGCGTTGTTTTCCCATGATCAACGTGCGCAATTATGGCAATGTTGCGCGTGTTGATGTTTCCGTTCTCTGCTCCCATCGGCAAGCTTCATGGTCTCATGCGGAGCGGCTATGCGACCCTGTTAACGAAATGACGGCAAGTGAACCACTGCCAACGCTCGTCATCGTGGGAAGGCCAAATGTCGGCAAATCGACCCTGTTCAACGCGATTTTAGGTGATCGACGCTCGATTGTGGGAAATGAGCCTGGTATGACGCGGGACCGCATCTATGGCGAAGCCGAATATCACGGTAAACGCTTTGGCGTGATCGATACAGGCGGCATTATTCCGCACGATGATGCGCTGATCCCAACGCAGATTCTGAAGCAGGCTCAGGTAGCGCTCGATCTTGCCTCGCAGATTCTTTATGTTATCGACGGGCGCACGGAGATTACCGCAGCTGACCGCGACCTGGTGAAGTTACTTCGGCCTCTCAATAAGCCACTGTCGCTGGTAGTAAATAAGATCGACGCGCAATCGCGGGAAAACTTGGTTCACGAGTTTTACTCGCTTGGAATAGGAGAGGTTTTCGCTGTATCGGCGGAGCATAGGCTCGGGTTAGACGAATTGCTTGAGCACGTGACAGCCGCGTTCCCCAAAGAAGGCGAGTTAGAAGAAGAGAGCGAAACAGAAGGCCATGAGCGGCGAATTAAAGTGGCGATCATTGGCCGGCCGAATGTCGGCAAATCGACCATGTTGAATGCACTCGTGGGCGCCGAACGAGCGATCGTTTCTCCCGTTCCGGGCACTACGCGTGACGCGGTCGATGAGAGCGTTCGTGAAGGCAATACGACCTTCCGTTTTGTCGATACCGCCGGTATTCGCCGTAAAGGGAAAACGACCGAGATGACGGAGAAGTTGAGTGTGATGATGGCTCGACGCCACATCCGGATGGCTAATGTTGTCCTCCTCATCGTGGACGCATTGGAAGGTGTTGTGGCATCTGACGCGACCATCGCCGGCTACGCGCACGAAGAGGGGCGTGCAGTCATCATCGTCGTGAACAAGTGGGACGCAGTCGAGGGCAAGAGTAAGCGCGCATTTACGGACGAAGTGCACGACCAGCTTAAGTTCCTTGATTATGCACCGGTTTTGTTCGCCTCTGCAAAAAATGCCGAAGGCATTCGGCGCATCTTTTCGACGGTCCGGCGCTCGTTTGATGCTGCATCGAAGCGGGTCACAACGGGTGAGCTCAACCGGTTCGTCGAGACCTTGAAATTCGAGAGCGACATTCGGATTTACTACCTCACGCAGGCGTCGATACGTCCGCCGACATTTGTTGTTTTCACGGACAAAGCGGACAAAATGCATTTCTCGCTGGAGCGCTTTCTGATTAACCGTCTGCGTGAGCGGTTCGGATTTGAAGGTACGCCGATTGTCATAAAAACGAAGAGACGGTAGGCTGGCACCTGGTACATAGAAGTAGCCCCGCTAAACTTGCACGGGACTGCAGCGGGTGCCAAACGAGCGAAGGCTTTCGAGAAGATAGGCGGGCTTCGCGCAGTCGGGTAAACCCGAGTTGCGTTGGCTAAAGAGAGCTCTCAAAGCGTCCGATAAGGCTTGTGGAACTGGTGGCAGGCATTTCGGCTTTGTGGGCCACTCCGGCTGGCTTTAGGGTCGCCCAGCGGCTGCGTGAGGCTGTAGAGGTATTATGGGTATCCCGAGGGATTCTGGGAGATTTTGTCGCATCCGCTGCCACGCTGATGTAAACGGGTTGAATTCGGTACTCATGTTTGGCACAGGAGGCGCGTCATGACGTGTTTGGATAACTATCGAACTCACTATTGTCCCGATTCAGCGTTTTCGCTCGTCAGCGAAAACGACGCTGAGTTTGAGGTGTGTACCTGTTTTCGAAACGCGATGGCTGAAATGCCCGGCTTAGCCGAATCTGAAACCCGAATGACGCGGAGTAGCACGATGGCCGCGGAGCAGCTCTGGTACCGTACGATTGCCGCACTGGCTAAGGTCTGCGGAACGGGCAAAGCAGTCCAAACAGAACCCGTTACGGCGCACAAACATGAAGAAGTGCTCGTTGCAGTTCGCAAGAGATAGCTTCTTTACTTCTAGAAGCCCAATTTCCGCACATTTTCATAGCTTTGGCTGAGGCTACGGAGCGGATCGGGGCTGTAGTCCTGCTCGACAAAATAGTGCTTCACCCGGGCTTCGGAAGCGGCGTGCAGGATCTCACGAAAATTTAGGTCGCCGTTTCCCACCTCTCGGAACGTGTCATTCGGAACGGAGGCAACGTCAAACGTGCGCGGTGTGCCAGGCTTTCGATCCTTCAGATGCACCATTTCCACTCTTGAGGCGTTCTGGCGAATAAAGTTGCTGGCATTCTCCCCCGCCATACTCACCCAAAACGCATCTACTTCCAGGCCCACCAAACCTTTGTCGAGGCGCTGCAATAAGACCTCGATGGGTCTTCCTCCAGGCTTTGGTTCGAATTCGAAGTCATGATTGTGATAACACAGCCGCAGGCCCGTTTCTCGGCACTTTTCCCCGGCCACATTAAGCTTTTCTGCCAAGCCTCTGTAGAAATCCAGCCCTCCGCGCTCCTTCGGGGGCAGATAGTTGAAAACCATATACTCGAAGCCGTGCGCCTTCGCTTCGATCAGAGCTTGGCCGAAGGTGTACCTCTCATCGATAGCGGGCATATCGTCGTCTTTCCACGCCTGCCAATTACCGGTGATGAGCGGACTTTCAAAATGGACACTGACCGGCCGCAGAGGTAGCGTTTTCAAATATGGTGCAAGCGGTTCGATTTGCGAAGGTAGCACTTCGACTTCGCGATAACCGATCTCGGCAATCCTGCGCAAGATCTCCGGTGGGCGCTTAAGCACGATATCCCGCACGGTATAGAGCTGCACTCCTAGAGTTTGCTGTTGTTTCCCGTAATCGGCTATACATGCCGCCAGAGTTGCTGTGCACAGGAGCGAGCGCCGCGACAACGTGCCGCGGGCGGACATGTTCATAGTGAAGTCCTACTACATCGTAAGCAAATTTCAAATTGCCGGTCTGTCAGGGCGGCGATTGAGCCTGCCCCGGGCTATATATGCCTTGACAAGTATATGCCATGTGGAGTATATAATCAGGAGTGGAATCGGTGTTCGAAATCATTGCGGAGCCGAACCGCCGCGCGATATTGGGACTGCTAGTCTCGTCGCAACAGTCGGTCGGAGAGATTGGGCGTCAGCTTCGTATGCCGCAGCCGACAGTGTCAAAGCACCTGCGAGTGCTGCGCGACGCCGGTTTCGTAGAGTCGACCGTGGACGCACAGCGCCGTCTCTACCGACTGAAACCCGAACCGCTCCAAGAGGTGGATACCTGGCTGGCTCCGTTCCGTAGGTTCTGGTCTGCTCACGTAGATGCTCTCGAACGCCACCTTGACCGCATGGATCACCCAAAACGAACAAAAAGGAAGAGAAGGAGAGGATAAATGGCCAATCGTGAACAGTACGCACCGGGTCCCGCCAGCGGTGCACAGATTCGAAAGGACGGAGAGAAGTGGACGCTGATTCTCGTCAGAGAGCTGCGCCACTCGCCGGAAAAAGTCTGGCAAGCGCTTACGGACCCGGCACATCTGCGCGAGTGGGCGCCCTTCGAGGCTGATGGCAACCTGGGTGCCGTTGGGAACACGGTGAAGCTCACCACGGTGGGAGCGCCCGGGCGGCACGTTACCGAAACGAAAGTGACGCGAGCCGAGGCTCCCAAACTCCTTGAGTACGGCTGGGGTGGCAACGATATGCGCTGGGAACTCGAAGCGCATGCTGGCGGTACGCGGCTGACACTCTGGACGAGCATTGACCGCCGCTTCATTTCAATGGGCGCTGCCGGGTGGCACATTTGTTTCGATGTGCTGGATCGCCTTCTCACCGGAACTCCCATGGGCCGCATCGCTGGCCCGGAGGCCATGCAGTTCGAGGGGTGGCAGCGATTGAACGCCGAGTACGCAAAGCAGTTCGGCATCGAGACCCCCAATTGGGGTCGTTGAAGCGCAGGAGGAGAAACGCCATGGAATCGACTCTGCAGAAATCGGCCCTCGCGCCCGCCAAGACCACTCACAAAGCCATGATGGTCATTTATTGGATCGTCACCGGACTCTTCTGCCTGCAGATAGGCTTCACGGCTTATGCGCAGTTGAGCCTGCCGCAGGTGGCAGAGGCGTTCGCCCACCTCGGCTTCCCGGCCTACTTCCGCGTGGAGCTCTCGTGGGCCAAGTTCCTGGGTGTGCTCCTGCTGCTCGCCCCGGTGCCGGCGTGGCTCAGGGAGTGGGCCTACGCCGGCTTCGCCATCACCCTCGGCTCCGCGGTCATCGCTCACGTCTCGGTCGGCGATGGCCCCGAGGCGTGGGGCTGGCCCGCGGCAACCAGCGTGCTCTGGGCGCTCTCGTACTTGTTGTGGCGGCGCCTCGAGGCAAACCCGGCCGAGCGCCTGACCGCCGGGAGGCTTCCACATGCGAACACCCACAGTTACGCTGAGCGTAGCTAAATTAGGTGGGATAGTTTGGAGCTACACATGAAAAGGCCCGGTGCGGTGGAATCTGCCTCTGCATTGATAGACGAGAGGATCAACGAACTTGGCGACTGGCGCGGAAAGACGCTTGCGAAAGTGCGCGAGATCATGCACGAGGCAGACCCTGAGATCGTCGAAGAGTGGAAGTGGATGGGGACTCCCGTTTGGTCCCACGGCGGCATCGTCTGCACAGGAGAGACGTACAAGAAGGTCGTGAAGATGACCTTTGCAAAGGGCGCGGCGTTGAAGGACCCTTCACGTCTATTCAACTCCAGCCTCGACGGGAATGTCAGGCGCGCCATCGACATCCACGAAGGCGACAAGATCGATGAGACGGCGCTGAAGGATCTCATCCGCGCTGCAGTCGCGCTAAATCTGAAGGGCAAGAGCGAGCCGAAGCCGCGGCGAGCGACCGGCAAGCGGGCCGACTAGCTTCATCGCAGCTGAGGCCCGGATTATTGAAACCCGGAGCGGCAGAAAGTCAACGGGCGAAGGCACTTCTGAGTATCAGATCCTAGGCGAGTACTGTTTTGGTTTGACCTGCCGACTCGCTACTGGTAGGCTGACTCAAACTCCGACTCGAAGCTTCGAGAGAGGATCTATGCTACACGACGCACCAGCCCGCCCGCTCATAAACACGACCGCCGCGGTTACAACACTCTTGCTGGCCGCCTTCATCAGCGCCGCGCCTGTGAACGCGGCGAAGGCGCGGCCTCCGGTCACCGTTCAGATTCTAAGCATTTCCGACTGGCGCGGCCAAGTCGATCCTCTGGTTACAGACGGCACTCAGGTAGGGGGCGCAGCTGTCCTGTCCGCCTACTTCAGGCAGGAACGCGCCGCAAACCCCAACACACTCACGTTGAGTTCCGGAGGCGCAGAGGGTGCTTCTCTGCCGATCTCCAGCCTCTTCGAGGATCAGCCGTCCGTCCGTGCGATGCGGTTGATGGGGTTCGACGCCGACACGCTCGGCAATCACAACTTCGACGCCGGCCTGGTGCAACTTCAGAGCCTCATCAATCTCGCTTCCGCCGACACGGGAGCGGTACCCGGTAAGCGGTTCACGTACGTTTCCGCCAACCTTCGGAACCTGGGAGGCAATCTTACAGGAGTCGACCGTATGCGCATCTTCAACGTTGCCGGCGTAAAGATAGCGGTCATTGGGATCACGAATCCGGACGCTCCGACGCTTGTCACGGCAGGTAACTTTGGGTCCATCAAGGTCGTCGATCCTGTCGCCGCTGCGAACCGGACCGCAGCTGTCGCCCGCAGGGCCGGGGCCGACCTTGTTATAGGCATCGTCCACTTAGGAGTTATCGGCATCGACCCGAGTGGCTCGGCAACAGGCCCTCTGATCGATTTCGCGAACGGCGTTACGGATTTTGACGTGATCCTGGGCGGCGATGAAACGGATACGCAGTTCAGCGCGGTCGTAAATGGTGCGCTCCTTGTTCAGAATCGAAGCCAGGGCGCGTCCTATAGCCGCACCACGATAACGGTCGATCCGGCCTGTGGTCACATCGATAAAGCCGTCGTCTTCGTAACGCCGCTGGCGAGCGCTATCGTACCCGACCCCGCAATCACCGCGTTGCTCGACTCGTATCGAAGCCAACTCATACCGGTCTTGAGCACGGTAATCGGCAGCGCTACGCACCCGATCCCGCTTGCGGATTCGTGCGGCCGGCCCGACGGTCGGACGTGCGAGTCGCTCGCCGGCAACACGGTCACGGACGCCATGCGAACCCGCTACGCGGTCGATTTCGCAATCCAGAATTCCGGCGGGCTGCGCGCCGACGTCACCTGCCCGGATGCCGGAGGTGGTAGCGGTTTCTGCCCCGCGGCTCCGCCCAGCAACCGCATCACGCGTGGACAGGTGCTCGCTGTCTTGCCATTCAATAACGCGGCGGTCACCCTCGCCGTGAGCGGAGCCGAGTTGAAGGCCTTGCTCGAGAACGGCGTCTCTTCCATGCCGCTCTCGGACGGCCGTTTCCCGCAGGTCTCAGGTCTTTGTTTCTCGTACGACATCTCAGCGCCCGTTGGTGGCCGCGTCATTTCAGCCATCCGCCAAGCGCCCGACGGGAGTTGCACCGGCACTGCCGTCGACTTCACCGCTTCCGCCATCTACCCGGTCGCTATAAACGACTTCATGGCCAGCGGTGGCGACGGCTATCTCGTCTTGAGTGGCCGGGCCGAGCATCGCGAGACGCTCGACCAGGTGCTCGCCGATTATGTGACAAGTTCCTCGCCAATCTCGCCAGCCATACAAGGACGAATCGTCTGCACGGACTCGAATCCCGGGGATGCCCTCGAGTGTCCGGCGGTAATCCAGTGACGGATGCTTGCAGAAATGTTGTACGTGACCTTCGGCCGCCGTGGCCATATGCGCGAATGAGCGACGGATTGCCCTCTTGACGAGCGAGTCCGGCCTGGTGGCTAACGCCCGGCCTTCGCCCTCAGCGAGGCAGGGAACGAAATTCCGAGCTTGCGGGCCACCGCTTCGTTCAGCACCAGTTTCTTGTCCACAACGTTCACCATCGGGATCGAGGCGGGACTGGCTCCTCGGAGAACGCGGCTCGCCATCTTGCCGGCCTCGAAACCGCTTTTGTACCAGCCGATGCCAATCGCCGCGAGCGCGCCTTTACCAACGAACTCAGGATCGTTGATGATCATCGGCAGCCGGTGGTCGGCGGCGACCTTTGCAATGCCGGAGAAGGCCTGAAGCGCGGTGTTGTCGCCCGTGATCCAAAGCGCCTGGACGTCCCTTGTCGCAAGCACCTGGGCCGCCTGGAAGACCTCCGAAGTGCTCGTGATCGCAATTTCCTCGAGCTTGAGGCCGCGCGACGCGCACGCTTCGCGTCCGACAGACATCGCTTTACGCGAGTTCGCTTCCGAACTGTTGTATAGAGTGCCCACCTTACGCACTCCGGGCACGAGCTCCTGGATTACGTCGAACGTTTCGCCGATTTCCGGAAACGACCCGATGCCCGTAACGTTCGGACGATGGTCGGTCCAGGACTTGCCGGCGCCAGCCGCAATGGGGTCGTACACGTAGACGAAGGTGATGGGCGTCTTTTTCACGACATTACACGCGGCTGTCAGGCAGGGCGTCGACATCGGCACGATCAGATCAAGACCCTGCGAGTCGAAGTTCTGCATCATGGCGGGTATGTTGCCGATCTCCGCCTGCGCGTGCGATTTCAGAACCTCAAGATTCTGCCCCTCGACGAAGCCTTGGGAGCGAAGCCCGTCCAGCAGGCCTTTGATACACAGGTCGTTTCCTTCCTCGGGCGCGAAGTAGGCAATTCCGATCCGGTAGATTTTCTTCGCAGTTGAACTCGGGGCCTGTGCCGGCCTGTGACCCCTGTCCGAGTACAAAAGGAGCGCCGTCAAACTCCCGATCATGACCGCGCCTATAGCGAAGCGACGCGCCGCCGTCCCAAGGCGCACGGCCTTCATGCTGCGACTCCGTGTCGCAGATTATCGGCGCGGCTCGCCAAAGTGGCAATCAGGATGTAATTGGTCGACACAGCGCGAAACTCTAGGCGCAACGGATTTCCACGTTTCCAACCAGAACCTATGGCGACCGCGCGTTTGCCCGCGACCGCCTGATTCCGAAGTATACGCTCGTCGAGCGCATTCGCAAAGCTGTTTTTTGCTAAGGTGAGCCGGCTATGCACGGTGTGACGCGGGTTCCGGCTAAATTCGGCGCCCTAACGATTGCACGCAGACGGTTTCTGTGGGACAATCGAACACCTTTCTTGGCTAAGTTCCCAGTGAAATGAAACGGACTTTGTTGGCGGCTCTGCCGATAGCGCTCGCTTCATGCGTCCTTCTGCTCTCCGATTGGGGACAGCGCAAATCGTCCGCGGGGCCCGTGGCGCGCGTCGCCATAATGCAGCACGCATCGCAGGCGCTATTGGACGATGCCGTAAGCGGCATGATCGCCGGGCTCTCCGCCGGGGGCTACGTGTCGGGGCGCAACATCTCCATTGACCGATTCAACGCTCAGAACGATCTGGCAACGGCGAACGCGATCGCGAAGCAAATCGAGGACGGCGGCTACAACATGGTGCTTACGGCAAGCACGTTGTCCCTGCAAACGATGGCAAACGCGAACCGGGCGGGCAAGATGCCGCACGTATTCGGTGCCGTCGCCGATCCGCCGAGCGCCGGGGTTGGGATCAGCCGCAACGACCCTCTGAGTCACCCGAAACACCTGGTCGGGATCGGAACGTTCCTGCCGGTCCGACCCGCGTTCGAGTTGGCACGCACAATGAATCCGGCGTTGAAATCGATCGGCCTTGTCTGGAACCCGGGCGAGTCGAACTCCGAAGCGTTCACGAAGAAGGCTCGCGCGGTCTGCGCTGATATGGGCCTGCAACTGCTCGAGGCAACCGTCGACAATTCCTCTGGCGTGTACGAGGCCGCCAATTCACTTGTCGCTCGCGGGGCGGATGCATTGTGGGTGGGAGGCGATGTGACCGTCCTGGTCGCGCTCGATTCGGCTGTTGCGGCCGCGCACAAAGGACGCATCCCGGTCTTCTCGATTGTGCCGCCGACAGTCGAGCGCGGCGCATTGTTCGACTACGGCGCAAACTTCTTTGACGTAGGACAGGACGTCGGCAAGCTGGCCGCTACGATACTGAAGGGCGCGGATCCCGCCACGTTGCCCGTTCGCAACTCCGTTCCCGAGCACATCGCAGTGAACAAGCTCGCGCTGAAGGGCTTGAAGGCGCGCTGGCAGTTTCCCCCGGACATTGTCGCCCGCGCCGACGTACGACTGGACGAAACCGGTAGACATGAGAAAACGGTGGTGGCACGTCTTGGCGGAAAGAAGACAATCGCCTTCGTGCAACTCAACAATGTTCTCGACGTCGAGGAAACGGAAGGAGGTTTCTTGGAAGGCCTGAAGAACAAGGGCCTCGCGGAGGGAACCGACTTCGAGATCCGCAGACAAAACGCGCAGGGTGACATGGCGACCGTCAGCGCGCTCGTCGACAATGCGGTCGCTCAAAAATGCGATCTGCTGGTCGCATTCTCGACGCCAACATTGCAGGCCGCGATCCAGCGCGCCGGGAGCGTTCCGGTGGTATTCGTCTACGTCGCGAACGGCGTCATCGCCGGTGCCGGCAGAACCCGCGCAGACCACCTGCCGAACGTGACGGGCGTGGATTTCACGAGCCCCTACGCTCCGATGCTCGCGCTGATCCGGCGGTTGATGCCGTCCGCGCGGAACCTCGGGACGGTGTTCGTGCCTTCAGAGGTCAACTCGGTTTTCATGAAAGACGAACTCGTGAAACTCGGAAAGAGCGCGGGATTCGAAATCCTTGCCATAGCGGCCAGCACGAGCACCGAGGTGCCGGATGCGGCAACCGCGCTAGCCGCCAGGCACGTCGACGCGATCTGTCAGGTGCCGGGCAACCTCACGGCGGCCGCATTCGCGAGCATCCGAACGGCCGCGAGTCGCGCGAAACTGCCGGTCTTCGCCTTCCAGACGGTTCAGGCACGCGAAGGTGCGGCTGTGGTCCTTGCGCGCGATTATTTCGATTCGGGAAAGCTAGCTGCGACTCTTGCCGTTCGTATTCTGCGCGGGGAATCGCCCGCACGCATCCCCATTCAGGCGGTGGAGCGGACGAAGCTGATGCTGAATCTGCCGGCGGCGCATGCGGCGGGCCTGACGCTCCCGCCCGATTTAGTCAACAAGGCGGAACAAGTCATCCGGAACTGAGATGCGAATCTCCACTGCCCAACACGGAGCCGTTGTCGAAGTGATTGCGGAGGGACGCCTCGACGAGTCATGGGCCGACCATCTCGCGTCGGCGCTCGACGACGTCATTCGACGCGGCACCCATCACGTCCGTTTGAATATGGAAGCCGTAACCTATCTCAGCTCGTCCGGCATACGCGTCCTGATCTCCTGTTATAAGGATTTGAAGCAGATCAACGGCTCTTTCGCCGTCACGGCACCGTCGAACCAAGTCAGGAAGATTCTGGACATGACGGGGCTGAGCCCGCTGCTGCTGACGGGCGTCCACGAGCCCGCTCCGGTCGACGCTCCGGTCGAGCACCAGCGCGCCATCCAGACTGAGAATGGGTTATTCGAAGTGCTGGACGCGCACGAAGCAAACGCGCTCAGGTGCCGTGTCATCGGCGACCATCAGAGCTCGCACCGCGGCAACTGCGAGGCCAGCCATATGTCGCAGGTTCGGTTCCCGGTGGGCGCATTCGGATTAGGCATCGGGGCCTTCGGCTCGGAGTATTTGGAGTGTCGCGATCGATTCGGAGAGTTCATCGCGGCGGGCGGCGCCGCAGCGTACCTACCGACCGACGGCGCGAGCGTCCCCGATTATTTCGTCGCGACCGGAAGCCTCGTGCCGGAGCTCGGGATGCTGTACGGCATCTGTTGCGAAGGGAGTTTCTCGCATCACCTGCGGTTCGCCCCGGGCGATCAGGCGCGCGACGTCGGGCTCTCGGAGATCGTCTCGACGTGCCTCAAAACCGCGGACGCGGAGACTGTAGGCATGGTCATTGTAGCGGAGTCGACCGGCCTTGTTGGGGCGGCGCTACGACGCTCGCCTGCAGCGGAGCCAACCAACACCGGTTCTCGATTTGATCATCCGAACATTCGAAAGTGGGTGACGTTCACCGCGGAACCGGCGCATGCGGGTTCGCTCTGTCTGGTGGTGGGCGTCGCCTCGCAGACGGCAGCTGAGGGTCCGCTTCAGCCGTTGCTGCGTCCAGTGTCGCGGGCTGGCACTGGCGTTTCCGGACACTTCCACGCCGCCGCCTTTCCTTACCGGGCCATCCAAAAGGGCCGGCTGGAGCTCGACGCAACCGTAGGCGTGCTGTTCGAAAATCAGGGACCGAAAGGTCTTCTGCATCTGCTGTGGGACGCCCGTGAGGCGACAGGAGCGGGCGAGAGCAGGTTTGTTCGCGGCGCCTGCTGGGTAGGACCAATTCGCGAATTTTCCGATTTATGAGTTTGATCATTGGTGCGTTTACAATCGGGCTGATCCTCTCCCTGCTCGCGTTGGGAGTTTTCATCAGCTTCCGTATCTTTGCCTTTCCCGACATCACGGCCGACGGTTCGATCACCCTGGGAGCCGCGGTCGCAGCCACGCTGCTCGTCAGAGGGGTGGACCCGTTCCTCGCCACAATAGCGGCGTTCGTCGCAGGTCTGGCGGCTGGAGCCTGTACGGGGACTCTCCATACCAAGTTCAAGATCCACGGCCTGCTTTCGGGCATTCTCGTCATGACCGCTCTGTACTCGATCAATCTGCACGTCATGGGCAAAAGCAACGTGCCGCTGCTGTCTGCGCGAACACTGGTGACGCACGCCGAAGAGATCGGTTCCCGCCTCGCGGGCGCGAGTGCAATCAACGTGCTCGGGTGGGAAGTGGGAATTCGTGACATGTCAGTCCTGGTATTGGTTCTGATTTCGATCTGCGCGACCGCGGCGCTGCTATACGCGTTCTTTCGGACGAACCTCGGCACGGCGATGCGCGCCACAGGCGACAACGACCAGATGGTGCGGGCACTCGGTGTATCAAACGGGGCGATGCTGACGTTCGGGCTAGCGCTTTCGAACGGCCTTATTGCTGTTTCTGGCGCGCTGCTCGCTCAATATCAAGGCTTTGCGGACGTCCAAATGGGCATTGGCATGGTCGTGTGGGGACTCGCGAGCGTCATCATCGGCGAGGCGCTTGTCGGCGGCCGGGAGCTGGGCGTCATCATTGCCGGAACCTTGCTGGGCTCGGTCCTGTTTCGGCTGCTCGTCGCCATCGCCCTGCGGTGGGGGTTGAACCCGAACGACCTTAAGCTGATCACTGCGTTATTCGTATTCGCCGCGCTTGTCATCCCGAACCTGGTGGCAAAGTTTGCCCCGAAGAAGGCGCGGGTGGTGGCGCATGCTTAGCCTGCAAAACGTCACCAAGACGTTCAACCCCGGAGGGCCCAACGAGGTACGGTCGCTGCAAGGGGTGGACCTCACACTCGACGGCGGCTCGTTCGTCGTCGTTATCGGAACGAACGGGTCCGGCAAATCGACTCTGCTCAACGCGATCGCCGGAACGTTTTTTGTTGACAGCGGCAGCCTTCGGATTGCAGGCCAGGACGTAACGGTGTGGCCGGAATTCCGCCGCGCCAAATTTATCGGGCGCGTGTTCCAAAACCCGTTCAGCGGCACGTCGCCGAACTTGACGATCGCGGAAAACCTCTCGCTTGCTGCCCGGCGCGGCTTGTCGCGGGGCTTGGGCTGGGCGCTCACGTCCCACCTCCGGGGTGAGATGCGGGATGCCGTCGCGCGCCTCAACATGGGCCTCGAGGACCGGTTGGACAACATCATAGGCAGCCTGTCGGGCGGCCAGCGGCAGGCCCTGACTCTCCTGATGGCGACCTGGCTGAAACCGAGCTTGCTGCTGCTCGACGAGCATACGGCAGCGCTCGATCCAAAAAGCGCCGACCAGGTAATCGCTCTCACCGAGAAGGTCGTCGCAAAGGACCGGCTGACCACACTCATGGTCACGCACTCGATGCAGCAGGCCACCTCTGTGGGCGACCGGCTGATCATGATGCACCGGGGCACGGTGATTCACGACCTCCAGGGTGCCGAAAAGCGTCGCCTTCGCGTTACAGACCTGATCACGCGATTCGAAGAGGTGCGGCGCGCGGAGCAGCTGGACGAATCCGCGGCGGAGATGATTCGCGCAGCTTACGTATGAGCATTCCGCGGCACCAAACCTCTACGGACAGAACGGGACACTGCTGTACGTTTGCGTACGAGTGGCTTTGTCAAGGCGAGCGCAGATGGTTCGGTCGGATCTAATGCTCTCTGGTGTCCCGAGTGGCTTCAGCCTGCGTTACACGGCCACTGTGCGCCAGAAATGACCAGTCTTGCGGGGAACAACGGCGCCCCGGCCGACAGCGACGGC
>JBJMGM010000103.1:0-8799 GCA_045807905.1 Bryobacteraceae bacterium
TCGACGCCGAGCCGCCCGCCATCTCCGCGCGATGACAACTCGCGCACTTCTCCGTATAAAGCTTGGCGACATCCCGGCCTCTACTGGGAGGGTTTTGTTGCGCAAACATCACTCCCGCCACGATCATCTGCGCACAAATGAAAATCCAGAGATTCACCATGCAACGATTCGTTCGAGCTTTGTTAGGTCGTCTTGTATAGCACTGATCTCCACGAGTTCGGCTTCTACAACTTGCGGGTCTCTCATTGTACGTTTCAGGGTTGCACAGTACGATCTCGTTCATCAATCACCGAAGGCGCTCGATTCGTAACCCGCAACCCGCCAGGAGCACTCACTCGCTGGTAACAGAGGAAATCTTGGCTTCCCGACTGATCTCGACCTAACGATCCGAAGAACACGGCCCGCAGGCTGACGCAGTACTTCTTGTTGAATACCCCCCGATCAAAATCGTAATCCCGATGACCATTTCCAAAAGCATTGAGGGAACCTACGGCCTGCTCGTCTTATTTCTGATAAAAAAGCACATCGTCGAAATAGCCAAGACTCTTAGGTCTCAAGTCTCAAAGTAGCCAGTACCGGCCGCGTCGGATGAGGACGTATACTGTCATCTGTCGAACTTTGCGGGGGTGATTTATGAATGAAAATCTGGGAACGGCTGGCCGCCTTCTTCTGCTCGCGGCGCTTGCTTCATTGGCCTGGGGACGGGCGGTTACGTCGGTGCGGGGTAACGTGACTGACGCGAGCGGATCTGCCATTCCTGGCGCGCAAATTCATCTTGCGAATCCGGACACCAATGTTTCACGGGACACCGTAACCAATAACGACGGTTCTTACGAGGTTCTACAACTCGCCCCTGGCACGTACACGGTAACCGTTTCGGCGAATGGCTTCACTGCGGCGGAGCGAAGGGATTTGAAGCTACAGGTTAACCTACCGGCGACATCAGATTTTCGGCTCCAAGTGGCTGGGTCCGTTCAAAAAATAGACGTTACCGCAAGTGGCGCACCGATGGTGAACACCGCTGACGCGACTGTAGGCAACGTATTCGATACAAAACAGGTTGAACAGCTGCCGATAGAGGCGCGCAATGTGGTGGAGCTGCTCAGTTTGCAGCCTGGCGTTCTGTACCTGGGCAATCGAGTGGACCAAACGTCGGATACGCGGAGCGGGGCTGTGAATGGCGTACGCAGCGACCAATCCAACGTGACGCTTGATGGCGTTGACGTGAATGATCAGAACAACGGGTTCGCCTTCAACAGCGTCTTGCGGAACACACAGGATTCTGTCGAGGAATTTCGTGTTACGACGAGCAACTCTAATGCGGATGCGGGGCGTTCTGCCGGGGCCCAGGTCGCACTTGTCACCAAGACCGGCACCAATGCGTTCCACGGCTCACTGTACGAGTACAACCGCAACACGGATTTCGCGGCGAACGATTATTTCGTCAAGGCCTCCGAGCTGGCCTCTGGCCAGCCGAACGCGCGCTCTCCGCTGATTCGTAACGTGTTTGGTGGTTCGCTCGGCGGCCCGATTCTCAAAAACCGGCTGTTCTTTTTTTTCAACTACGAAGGGCGCCGGGACAGTGAAGCAGTAAGTACGGTACGCACCGTTCCCACGGCCAGCATGCGGGCGGGATTCCTGACATATCAAGACAGCAATGGCGGAGTCACGACATTAGCGCCCGCTCAAGTCAAACAGATGGACCCTCTCGGCGTCGGCGAGAACACAGCGGTGTTAGGGATCCTGCAAGGTTATCCGCTTCCAAACGATCCGACGGTAGGAGATGGTTTCAACACGGCAGGATTCCGATTCGCCGCCAACGAGAAGCGACGGTTTAACACCTATATCGCGCGTATCGACTACAATCTGACATCGGATGGCCGTCATACGCTTTTCTGGCGCGGCAATCTCCAGAAGGACAATCTCGGGGGCGCGCCGCAGTTTCCGGGCCAAGCGCCGGCGACGACAACTTTAGACAACAGCAAGGGTTTCGCAACGGGCTATACGGCGGTGCTTACGCCGACTCAGGTGAACACGTTTCATTGGGGGTTCACACGGCAAGGTGGCGCGCTAGCCGGCATTTCGCAGCAGCCGCAAGTCACATTTGCCGGTGTGGATAGCCCTATCGCTTTCACACGATCGACTATCTACCACGTACCTGTACATAACTTCCTCGACGATTATTCCTGGACCAAGGGTTCGCACACCATGCAGTTCGGAACTGATATTCGCCTTCTCAATAATTACCGGCTGAACTATGCGAATTCATTTCCCTCGGCCAACATCAACCTCGGATGGCTGCTCAATTCCGGGATTGCTAACCGGAATGTTCCGTTCGATCCGGCGCTGGCGGGCTTCACGCCTGTGTCGGATGGATTCGGCCGCCAATATGACAATGTCGTGATGACGCTCGTCGGTATGGTTACGGAAGGCAATGCGATTTACAACTACGACAAGAACGGGCAGCCGCTAGCGTTCGGGGCTCCCTTGTTGCGCGATTTCAAGTGGAACGAATATGAGTTCTATGGCCAGGACTCCTGGAAAATAACCCGCAATCTCACTCTCACTTACGGCCTGAGGTGGACTTTTCTCCAGGCGCCGGCTGAAATTCATCGAACGCAAGTCGGGCCGTGCGTTGTCACCGGCAGCACGTGCGCGCCATTCAGCCTCACCGACTGGCTGAACATAAGCGCTCAACAGGGTGCGACAGGCGGAGCTGCTAGAGCGGCTCCACATCTTTCATTCGCGCCGAATGGCCGCTACAACAGCAGACAGGACTTGTGGAATCCCGAGCACCACAATTTTGCGCCGCGGGTTGCGGTTGCCTGGGCACCGGATTTCGGAAGCGGCTGGCTCGCGAAAATCTTGGGCGCGAAGGATAAAACCTCGATGCGCGCGGGCTATTCGCTGTTCTACAGTCACTTTGGAGCGGCAACCGTAAACTCGTACGATGCGGCGGGGTCCTACGGTCTCTCAAGCCAGGTTACGAACGTCCCCGGCTCGGTGACGGTCAGTAGCGCGCCGCGTTTCACGGGCATCACCGAAATTCCGCCAGGCCTGCTTCCGGCAGCGACTCCGGGAGGCTTTCCCGCGACGCCTCCGAGTGATGCATTCGCGATTAGCTGGGGCATAGACAGCAGTATGAAAACGCCTTATTCTCATGCGATCGACTTCTCGATTTCGCGTGAATTTCAACACGACCTTGTTCTGGACGTCGCCTATATTGGCAACTTCGCGCGCCATCTGCCCGAGCAGGAAGATGTGGCGATGCCGCTCAACCTTGTCGATCCGAAGTCGCATACGGACTACTTCACGGCCGCCACTACGCTTGCTAAGTTATCCCATGCCGGTGTGCCTATCAACAATATCCAGCCAATTCCCTACTTCGAAAATCTATTCGGGCCATTGGGCGGAGGCGGGCTTTCAGCAACCCAGGTTGTCTATAACCAATTCCTCAATAATGTTGGCAATGAAACCTATGCGATCTTTCAGCTCGATTTGCCGGATAGCCAGACCGGAGCCGGTCTAAATGTCCCCGGCCATAGCTATCCTTCGTACCGCTTCTATCACGATCAATATTCTGCGCTTTATACGTGGCGGACGATCGGTACCTCGGATTACAACGCTCTCCAGGTAATGCTGCGCAAGCGCTTCAGTTACGGTCTGCAGGGCGATCTTAATTACACATGGTCGAAATCGATGGACTGGAGCTCGCAAGCGGAACGCATTCCGACATCCGGCGGCAACAACGGAGCGCAAATCATCAACACGTGGAACCCAACTCAATTGCGTGGTGTTTCGGATTTCGATGCTACGCATCAGATCAATGCGAACTGGATTTATGATCTGCCGTTCGGGCGTGGCCGGCAATGGGGCTCGCACATCAATCGCTGGGTCGACGCCGTGATCGGCGGCTGGCAGTTGAACGGACTATTTCGTTGGACGAGCGGGCTTCCGTTTTCAATCGATGAAGGATCGACCTGGCCGACGAATTGGGACATAGAAGGATGGGCGATGTTCCAGGGACCGTTAACGGGCGCAAATCTTAAGCGCGGCAGCGGGCCGAATGCGTATGTAGATCCACAAACCGTGTACAATGCGTTTCGAATCGACTATCCCGGCGAATCAGGCACACGCAATCCGCTCCGCGGAGACGGCTATTTCGGCGTCGATGCGGGCCTGTCGAAAGTTTTCAACCCGACTGAGCGCGTCAGACTGCGGCTGCGGTGGGACGTTTTCAACATCACAAACAGTGTACGCTTCGACGTGAACTCTATTGGTAACCGGCTCGATCAACCCTCGACATTTGGCGTTTACACGCAAACGCTCACGAATCCGCGTGTGATGCAGTTGGCTTTGCGCATCGAGTTCTGATTTCGCGGATGGCTTAGGATGGAATCAAATTTCGATTGGGCGCTCGACTACTTCGACGTCATGGCGGCCATTAATACGACCCGCAGATTCAATGATCTCGTAAATGGCGCCTGAACCAAAGCTTCCTAGTTCTACGCACATGCCGTTTCTAAATCAATGGGTTCCGACGGCCTATGGCGCGTGTCTAAGAAATTGGAGGACCTTCGAAGCGAGTGGACGAGATGGTGCACGTTGCTCGAGCCGGGGGAGAAGAGTCTTCATGAGCATCGACGAAGTTCCGGCCGGCCCGAAACGATAATCGACGGTTCGCCGGAATCCGGCAAGCTCAATCGCCGCTCTCACTAAATTCCAGGGCAACTACATCGCCGTACTCATAGTCCGTCGTCTCTACGTTCTCGTAGGCGTATATGCGCCGTCCGTCACTCGACCACGCTGGTTGGGCGAACGATCCATTTGACGAGATCTGTTTCAGACCTGCACCATCCGGATGCACAACAAAAATCTGGCCCACGTTCGCCGGACCGAGTCGATTGGAGGCGAAGGCAATCCATTGTCCATCTGGAGACCATGTCGGCCAGCCATCGAATCCAGCACTGTTCGAGATGTCCTTTGCCTGCGTCCCGTCGATATTGGCGACGAAGATCTCGGAATTTCGCTCCGCAAGCGCGAGATTCCATTTGAAACCAGGGCTGTTGATAACCCTCCGATAAGCGATTCTGCGAATGTCCGGCGAGTAACTTGGAAACGTGCAAATCGCTTCGCAGTGCGTATGCTGCCGCAAGTCCGATCCGTTGACGTCCATGCTGAAAATGTCATCCCACTCGGGACCATTCGGCGTTGGCGTTGTCCGAGACGAACTGAAAATGATGCGCCGGCTGTCGGGCGACCAGTGCGGATGGGAGTCATCTGCCCGGTTATTAGTCAGTCGCCTTTGATCCGATCCGTCCGCATTCATTACGTAAACCTCGGCGTTGCCGTCGCGCTGCTCAGTCGATGCAAACGCAATCATTTTTCCGTCGGGCGACCAGGAAGGTGTCACGTTGCCGCCGGTGTCGTGCGTGAGTTGCATGAGTCCGGTCCCATTCGAATTCATCACGAAGATCTGGAATTCACCAGTGCGATTGGAGGCGAAGACAATTCTGCTCCCATTCGGAGAGGGCGATGGATAGGAGTTGATTATGTTTGTTAAGCGACGAATCCTGTGACCTGACGGATCCTGGGCCGGAAGGCGACAGTGACCGCAAACAAAAACTGCGAGCAGCAACGAGGGGAAGAGATGATGTAAGGCCGAAAGGCGCATTTCAGTTATGCTCCGGAGCTATCGTTCCGGATAGGGCTTGATCGTATCACCTCACAGGGCCGTCTGGAAGCAAAACGAAAGACGGTGTCGGCGCCAAATGGCGCATTCCAGAACCGCAACTTCCCTGTTGTGAGAATCCGATGGACCTCAAGACGCGCGATGTTTCTATACACACCGGATCAGCTCGACAAATTTGGGGCGAGCAGAGTGTAATCTATTCAAATCGATGCTTTGATAGATTTGACCAGTTAGGATGCGCATGCGGGTTTTCGCCTTATCTCTTCTGCTGCTCGCCCAGACTTCATCCTCAGCTGAAACCAATGGCCAGCCTCATTTAGAAAAGCATGGTTCAGCCACCCAACTCATCGTCGACGGAAGACCCTTTCTCATCCTCGGTGCCGAACTGCACAATTCCAGTTCTTCGAGCCTCGATTACATGGCGCCCCTATGGCAGAAGCTCAAGGCCGTGCCGCTTAATACAGTCCTCACGCCGCTCTCTTGGGAGCTGGTCGAGCCGGAAGAAGGCAAATTCGATTTTGCCCTGCTCGACGGCCTGTTAAGGCAAGCGCGAGAACACAACCTGAGAGTTGTCTTGCTCTGGCTGGCGGCCTGGAAAAACGGTATGTCAAGCTATGCACCGCTTTGGGTGAAGAGCGACACGCGGCGATTTCCTCGTGTAGTTATAAACGGTAATGAAGTCGAAATCCTCAGTACTTTCAGTAAGGCGATTATCGAAGCTGACAGCAAAGCCTTCACGAGCGTGATGCGCCACATCAAGGAGATCGATTCAAGCAATCATACGGTCCTCATGATTCAGGTGGAAAACGAGGTCGGCATTCTCGGGGATGCGCGTGACCATTCCGGTCCAGCTAACCACGCGTTTGAATCCGCCGTTCCGCCCGAGCTCACGCATCATGTGGTCGCGAATCGCGAGTCGCTCTATCCCGAACTGCGGGAGCTATGGGAGCAGAATGGAGCCAAGACAAACGGCACTTGGGAACAGATCTTCGGTGCCTCGCCGCGCACGGATGAAATCTTCATGGCTTGGAACTACGCTCGGTACGTACACACCGTGGCCGCTGCAGGTAAAGCCGCCTACAACCTTCCCATGTACGTGAATACCTGGCTTGCGGCCGAAGATACCACGCCTGGCGATTACCCCAGTGGTGGTCCGCAGCCTCGCGTTGTGGACATCTGGAAAGCGGCCGGCAAAGCACTCGATATCTATACGCCTGATATCTACCAGGCCAACTTCGCCGAATGGTGCCGGCGTTATCACGGCAGCAGTAATCCACTCTTTATTCCTGAGACGAATGGCGCCGGCACAGGCGGGGCCAACGCGTTCTACGCCTTCGGCGAGCATGCCGCAATCGGCTTCTCGCCATTCGGTATCGATTCGTGGAACGATGCCGAAAATGAACTTGGCAAAAGCTATCATGTGCTTGAGCAACTCACCCCGCTTCTCGTTGAACATCAAGCCAAAGGCGATATCCACGGCTTTGTGATCGACAAGAGTCATCCTTCTGTGAAGGTTGTTCTTGAAGGCTTTCTGGTAGACGTCAGCCTTGATGAGATATTCGCTTCCCACGCCGAAAAAGGTTTTGGTGTCCTCCTGGTTTCAGGGCCGAATGAATTTTTAGGCGCAGGCAAGGGCTTTCGGGTATCTTTCCGCCCCGCTAATGAAGACGGCAAGGCTGGCCTCGCTTCGGTCGATGAGGGACACTTCGAAAATGGGAAATGGATTAGGGGACGCCGGCTCAATGGTGACGAGACCGACCAGGGCAAGTATTGGCGTTTCGATCAACGCCAAATCACTATTGAAAAAGCCGTCGTCTATAGCTATCCATAGAACATGGCTCGTCCAAGCTCAAGCGCTTTGCCGAGCTTGAACAACGATTATCGCTTAGCATTCGTTTTCTGCGTACACTAAACGGTGCTTAGAATCCCGTGTTGGTAACTTGCTGTTGCGTGTCGATTGTAACTGCTGTGTGGAATACACCGTGACCCCGAAAGCGTTAAAGACGTTGCGTCGGGCGCGACTGCGATAGCATAGCCGTCCATGCGTTATGTGTTGCTAGTGCTGTTCGCCGGAGTACCACTGCTCGGGGAAGGCAAGCGTGTTTTTCTCATTACAGATGCGGAAGGCGTAGCTGGCGTATGCAGGCAGGATCAGACCGACCCTAAGGATTCGGAGATGCGGCAGTTGCTCACTGGTGAGATCAACGCATCAGTGCAAGGATTTTTTGAAGGCGGGGCCGACGAGGTTCTTGTGTGGGATGGTCACGACGGCAGCCAAACTCTTTCGACACTTACTATTGACTCTCGCGCGAAACTCATCATGGGTGAACTAGGGTCCACTATGCTCATGGAGCGCCACTTTTCGGCCCTCGCCTTCGTAGGTCAGCATGCACGGGCCAATTCGCCCGGCGGCGTTATGGCACATAGCTACAGCTCATTAGGAATCCAGAACATGTCCCTGAACGGCAACCCGGTTGGCGAGATCGAGACCAGAGCAGCCCTCGCGGGTTCGTTTGATACTCCCGTCATCTTTCTCAGCGGTGACCAGGCTGCGGCTGAGCAGCTGCACGCTATTGTTCCCGAGGCGGAAACCGCAGTAGTAAAAGAGGGCTTGGACAATTACACGTGTATTTCGCTTTCAGCTGATTCTGCGCATCGGCTGATTCGAGATCGGGCGAAGACGGCTATGGGCAAGCTGGACCGAATTCATCCTTATCGAATCGAGGGCCCAGTGACCTTGCAAATCGAATACACGAGCCGACATGCATTGACCCCCGATGCTGCGTCGAGACCCGGCTCCGAAGTGGTCGATGCTCGAACGATTCGAATCCGCGGGAAGGATTTCCTCGACGCTTGGCAGCGCTGGCATCCATGACTTTTGGACAAAGTGTTGCCGGTAAGGCGAACACGTTCTGCGTTCACTCATTTTCCGAGGTGAGCAGACTTCTGGGCTGAAGAAGCGTTTTTCAAGCAGCTCCGGCGAAAGAGTGCTCCAGTTCACATCGAATCATACGAGCCCTGATGAGTGTCCGGTTGCATCTGAAGCTACTCTAGAACCACGCGGGGTGCCGATTTTAATCAGGTCTTCACGTCGTCATTCTCAAGAA
>JBJMGM010000104.1:0-8555 GCA_045807905.1 Bryobacteraceae bacterium
TAACCTGCGGCACTCGATCATTTGTCGAGCAAGGAAGAAATCTAGTCGCAGCATAGGTCGACGACTGACCGTTCACTACCGTGCGGGTAGAATTTTCGCCGAGCCTGAGATAGGTACTACGGAGGAGAAAGACGATGGATGGAATTGTTGATTCGCTTGTTTCACGCTGCCCAGAGCCTTTGGGGGGCATAGTTCATGTTGGGCTCGCCGGGTCAGTAATTGAATTTTTCGAGGCGTGGATCCGCCGATGCAGCCGGAGCGCAGCGACGGGTTAACTGCGCCCTGTCAGGTTTTTCAAAAGCGACACGGCCTTTTGGATGTCCGCCGCTCGCTTTTTTTCATCGGCTTCCTCGCGCTCAATGCTTAGGATGCCTGTATATCCAATCTCTTTGAGCTTCGAGATAAAGTTCGGAATGTTGACACTTCCTTCTCCAAGTGCGCGCTCCTTTCCCAGCGCAGTGGGCTGATCGAGCGGCGGCCAATCCCCATCTTTGCAGTGCACCGAGATCACCAGCTTCCCAAGCACCCCAAGCGCATCGATGGGATCGCCAGTTCCATAAAGAATCATGTTAGCCGGATCGAAATTGATCTTCAGATTCGCGCGCGCGACGTTTTCAATGAACTTGAAAAGAACTTTCGCCGGCTCCTGACCCGTTTCAAGCGTGAAGGCCTGCCCGTTTTGGCCGCAGTGGTCGCAAATGTCTCGGGTCACATCACGGATTTGCGCGTAGAGAGGTTCGCTCTCGACATGCGGCACGAAGCCGATGTGGCAAGCGACACTCTCAATGCCCAGCGCTGCGGCGATATCGGACACCGCCTTAGTTCGTGCAATCCGCTCAGCGCGAGTCGATTCCGGAACAAGCCCTACCGTGCGTTGAACGGTCGGCACGTCCGCGTAATCCTCGCCTATATAGCTGCACACAGCGGTGACGGCCGAGAAGTTCTCTTGTTCCAGCGCATCACGCCAGCGTTCGGCTGCTCCTTCAAGCGGCATTTCGCCCGGAACACCTAACTGGCCCGAACGCACACCGAATCGCTTCGCTTTCTGAAGAGTCTCGCGGGGGTCGCGGCCAGCCCAGAACATCAATCCGATTTCTAAATCTTCTAGAGCACGCATTTAAGCTGTTTTCCTCCTTGCGCCCTGGACTGTTTTAGCAGCAGAGCCAACTTTACCGCCCGACATGAATCGTGCGGCATACACCGTTCGGGCTGTGTGTTGGTCCGGCAACACTGGACAAAATAGGCCAGCTCGGCCGCGTAAGCATCATCGCCGGTCGCCGGAATTGGTTTCCTCTGACCGGCTTGATTGCTCAGGTATAAACCTTGTGGCGTGAACTCGAGCTCTGCCCGTTCGGCGCGCGCCTGAAACGTCATCGACAGCGCACTTCCCGGCGCGAACCAACCGCCTTGAATACGTACCTCGGGTCCCCCTGGATAAATGAGAGTAGCCGCGATGGCGTCGTCAGAACCAAGTCGCTTGGCCGCAATCCTATCGGGTGTGCCAAACACCCACAGCGCCTGGTCGATATCGTGGATCAGTAGATCCAGCACCGCGCCACCGCTCCTATTTTCGTCGGGCAACCAGCGGCTCCAGTCAGGCAAACCACAGCGCCGTACAAATGTTGCCGATCGAATTCCACCATATTCGCGTGATTTCACAAACCGTTCAAGATACATATATTCCGGCCAGAATCGCAGCACTTGTCCGGCCATCAGCACGCGATTTTGCTTCTTCGCTTCCGCGGTTATCGAATCGCAATCTGCGCCTGTGAGCGCCAGAGGTTTCTCGCAAAGCACGTGCTTACCGTCTTGGAGCGCGGCAATCGCGACAGACGCGTGCAGATCAGTTGGGAGACAAATGTCCACCGCATCCAAATCAGCATCGGCAACGAGTTCGCGCCAATCTGAGCACTTATGAACTGCTGAAAAATCGTGGACTGCAGTCTCGCGATTCAGGTTGCCGCCGGTGGGGCGGAAAGCTCCAGAGAACGCTTGAGGATTAGCCGTGCAAACGGCAGCTACTTCGACGCCCTCCATTTTCGAGAACGCGTCAAGATGCGTGCCACCCATGAACCCCAGCCCAATGATCCCGATTCTCACGAGAGTATTGTAAGCATTCGCTCTGCACTTGCCACGAGCCAGCCAATACCGCGAGCTTATTTGATGAAGCCGCTCCAGCGCAATCCCACACGCCATAAACGCGGCCCGCCGGTGTTCGGAAACGGCGTCAGGGCGACTAGGTAGCTTCGGTCCAGGAGGTTTTCAATTGCCGCGACGGCAGACAGACTCTTCGTTACATGCTGTTCAGCGGCGAGTTGAAGGGCAGCATAGCCGGGCAATTTGAATTGGTTCAGATCGTCATCAAATTGAAGTCCGAAAGCTCGGATGCCGAACGAGACCAGAGTTGATTCGGTGCTATATGCCAGCTGCGCCGTACCCTGCTGCTTTGGCACCTGAGGAATGCGCTGACCTGTATATAAACGTGCATCAGCAAAAAGATAGCCGGCTTGCGCGCTCCAGCGATTCCAGCGATGCAGCACGTTCGTTTCGATGCCGCGAGAGAGCCCGCCGGAAGCATTGCTGCGTTGACGTAGGATCAAGGCCGGAGTGATACTTTGTGTGGCGTTATCGATCAAGTGCCCGAGGTCATCTCGAAACAGCGTTAACGAAACCAGGGTGCCTTCGCGGCTCCAGTCCACACCTGCCTCAACGCCGGTCAGTTGCTCCGGCACCAGAGCGGGATTAGCGAGCGTGAGAACGTTGCCGACGCGAAAATTTCTGTAAAGTTCGTTCAGCGTTGGGGCGCGCAAGCTTCGATATCCGGAAGCGCGAAAACGAAACTGTCCTGCGCCAATTGTTATGCCTCCGTTTGGACTGACAAACGTTTCGCCATGCTGCCCCGTAAACTGATGCCGGATTCCGGCAAAAAACCGGGTTCGTCCGAGGCTGAGATCCGCCTGACCAAACAGTCCGTGCTTCAGAAGCGTGCCGCCGGCGGGCGTGAGTTTCTGTGTATTGTACGAGTAATCGTAGCTGATCGAATGAGTGTCGTCCACATCCGTACCTGCGATCGTGTTCCATGTTATCGGTCCATTTTGGGCGTGATGTTGCCAATATAGTGCTCCGCCTATATCCTCAGTCGGCGCCGTCTGTCGCGACGTGAGCCTTTCTGAGTCTCGGTCCTGAGCAACGCTCGAGTATGTGCTGTGATACTGCTCCTGTGTGCCGAAGCCGAGGAATGAGATTTGATCGTTGCTCCAGGAATGGGAATAATTTGCCGCCAGAGTGCCGAGACCGGTGGAATTGTGCGTAAGGACAGTTCCGTTGTGGCGCTCCTCTGCAAGCACGTCAAAATGAAGCGAGAACCTGTCCGATGGGCGCACATAATCCAGACGCACATCTCCGGTCGCGAAACGCACGTTGGCAGGATCGTCAACGGTCCCGCGAAATGGTTCGGGTGTGATGTAGTAACCGTCGGTCGTGAAATCTCGCGAGTGAATCGACATGCCCCAGCGGCCCCAGACGTTCGAGTAGGCAGCTGAAACATCGTGAGTATTCTCATTGCCTCCCAAATAATTCGCGAAGATATGTTCGTGTTGGACGCTTTCAAAACTCTCCTGGGGAGAGAAAAGCGATATGGTGCCGCCCATGGCTCGATCGCCGAACACGCTTGTTGACGCACCCCGATCGATCTCCACACGATCGATGTAAGAAGGGTCGATGCGTGTCCAGTAAACCCAACCGCCGAACGGATCATTAATGGGGATACCGTCCCATAACACGAGCGTTCGGCTGGCGCCGGAGGAACCGGTTGCACGCAAAGAAACACCTTGCGTGGTCGGATTTGCCACAAGGCTGGAGGAGCGGCGAAACAGGCTGAAGCCCGGCACCTGACGAAGCCGGTCGTCGAGATTCGTGCCGGGTGTCTCTCGAATGCTCTTCTGGTCGAGCACAGTGATGGAAGCGGGCGTTTCGCTTGACAACGTGGCATTTACTGTCACCGTAGTCCGGACCGGAGGAATCGGGTTATCGCTCGGGGGCTGGTTCGGTGTCGAGCTGCCTTGCGCGATAGCAAACGAGACAAAGCTCGACAGTAAAAGACCGATATAGAGGGGGCGTTGGGGAACGAACATGCGCTTTGACTCGTATCCTAAAGGTAAATGACGACTGAATACGCGATCGAAGCGGCAGGTCTCGAGAAGATCTACCGCTCGCGGTTTCGGGGGCGCGAAATCAAAGCCGTATCAAACCTGACACTGCGCGTGCCAGGCGGGGTTAAGTTCGGATTGCTGGGTGCAAATGGGGCGGGGAAGACTACTTTCGTGAAAATGCTGCTTTCGGCAGTGAATCCTACATCCGGTTCGGCAGTCTTGTTTGGTAAGGACGCGCGAGAGGCCGAAGCGCGGCGGCCTGTCGGATATCTTCCAGAGAACCACAGATTCCCTACCTATCTCACCGGCTCCGGCATGTTGGATTTCTATGCTGCTCTTTCCGGGTTAGAGGCGATCCAGCGCAAGAAGCGTATTCCTGAGCTTCTGGATCTCGTCGGCTTAAACGAATGGGGTGATGTGCGCATCAAGAAATACTCAAAGGGAATGCTGCAGCGATTAGGACTAGCACAGGCGTTAATCCACAGGCCAAAGCTTCTCGTACTAGATGAACCCACTGATGGAGTAGATCCCGTGGGTCGACGCCACATCCGAGATATCCTGAACGGCCTCACCGGAACTGGAGTGACCGTATTCATCAATTCACACCTGCTGAGCGAGGTAGAAGCATTTTGTGAATACGTCGCAATTCTAAAGAAAGGCGAACTGGCGCTCGAAGGTAAGATGAGTGCTTTGCTGGCCACGCGCGGTTATCAAGTTGTCGCTTCGAATACTCCCGAGCAATTGCTCAACGAGATTCGAATGGATGGCGCGTCAATTGCTCCCGCAGAGGACGGCGTCGAAATCCGGGTGACGAACCGAGAACAGGCGAATCTGATCATCGACAAGGTCAGACGACATGGAGGACTTGTTGAGAGCGTTTCTGCCTCAACCAGCAGCCTAGAGGACGTATTTATCCGCACCACCGAGCCCGAGAGAGCAGCGTGACGGCCGATATCGATCGATCGCCGGGCAATGTCCTAGCTGCGCTGATCTTAGATACCTTTCAGGAGGCGCGAGCGCGCTGGCTATTCTGGGGCCTGTTTGGCCTTTCGAGCTTGCTCATTGCGATTTTTTTATTTGTTCTGAAGATCGATCTTGTGCAAGGTGCTGTGTCGCTCATGGGCATCGAAGCAACCAGTCACCCCGTTTACGACATTCAAAAATTTGTCAACACTTCCTACGCATGGGTCTCTATTGTTCTCTATATTTGGGGAACCTTTGTGGCCATATTTGCTTCTGCCGGCCTCATTCCAAGCGTTCTCGAAGCCGGACGGATTTCATTGCTGCTCTCAAAACCGCTTACTCGAACAATGCTGCTGACAGGCAGGTATTTAGGAAATATTTTTGTCGTCGTGCTAAATCACGTCTACTTGATCTGCAGCATTTGGATTGTGATTGGTATCAAAACTAATATCTGGGATCGGCGGTTCCTACTTGCGATTCCGATCAGCGTTTTTATTTTTGCCGTGCTACTGTGCGTAGTCGCCCTGATCGGCGTTGTGTTCGAGAGCGCTGCTTTGTCGGTCATGGTGCCTGCCGCGCTAATGCTGATCAGCGCGATCCTTGCTCAGCGCCAAATCGTCATACGATTGCTCGATTCGGACTGGTCCAGGCAACTATGGCTTGCGTTTTACTGGATTATCCCGAAGTTTTTCGATTTAGGCTCGGCAATGAAGCAGATCATTCAGTACGATCGTGATGCGAATTGGGTGACGCCGGTTTGGACATCCGCCGTGTTCGGCTTGGTCGTGCTTTCAGGCGCCATTTACGTATTTCAGAAGCGGGATTTTTAAGTGAGATTTCGAACGGGTCTTTGTGTGCTAGCGGCGTTGATCGCCGCAGTTAGTTGCAGCCGCCTGGTATCAAAGGGCGTCGTGGTGGATTCCTCGTTTGTGCCCTTTATCCCAGCCGGTACCAAAGCATTGGCCGGAGTGCAAATCACTAAGCTGCAAACCGCTCCGCTTTACAGGGCCCATAAGGAACAGCTGGATTTCGGCCAGCTGCAGGCGTTCTCCGAGCGGACCGGACTGGACCCAACCCGCGACCTGTCAGAAATCCTGATCACGTGGGACGGTAAACAATTCTTGGCAATGGCCCGAGGTCATTTCAGCCAGGCGAACGTCGGGCCCAAGCTGGAGTCGCTCGGCGCTCGCCGGACGCCCTACAAAAATTACATTCTGTTTGGGGATGGCAGGAACTCGCTCGTGTTTATGCGTGATGGCCTGATCGTGGCAGGCTCATCGCTGGCAGTGCGTGAGCTGATCGACGGGCGGGACAAAAGCAACGCCGGGATCCCACCCGAATTGCAGCAGCGATTAGAAACAATTCCCAAAGCTGACCAGTTGTGGGGGGTCAGCACAGGAGCGCTTCCTGTAAACGGAATTGCGATGCGGTCGGACATTGACTCCGCGCTGTCAAACATCGTTGGTTATGTAAATGGTGCGGCCATCGGCATAGTGCTCGACACGGGAATTCATTTGCAAGCCGATTTAACTTGTATCTCTGACCCTGGCGCGCAACGCGTTCGAGATGCTTTGCGCGGCGGCATCGGTTTGGCCCGCCTCACGACAAAAGACAACCAATTAGAATTGTTGCGGCTCTACGATTCAGTTCGTGTGGACCAGGAAAATTCGACGATCCGTATTCGGGCCGATATCGCGCCGGATCTCGCGAATACAGTGTTTTCGTATCTTCCGCAAATGAAAAATGGCGCGGGACGGATGCTCGAAAGAGTCCCTTAAACTCCACAAGAACACTAATGTTTCAGGAGATCGAAAGTAACGTGTCGGCCGCAATCGAGCGGCAACTCGCCTCGAAGTTCAACCTCAATGTTAAAGTAACGCTTGAACAGCCGAAACAGAGTTCGTTCGGCGAACTGGCAATCCCGGTCGCGTTCCAGCTCGCGCGGCAGTTGAGGAAGCCGCCCAAGCAAATAGCCGGCGAGCTACTTGCGGGTCTTCAGAAGCTTCCAGGAATCGAATCACTTGAGATCGCGGGAAACGGCTACATCAATGTACGCTTGGACAGGCCAGCTTACATAGCTTCGCTGCTCAACGGCGCGGAACCCCAGCAGAAGCAGTCATCAGAAAAGATCGTTGTTGAGCACACCAATATCAATCCGAATAAGGCAGCGCACATCGGGCATCTTCGAAACGCGGTATTAGGAGATACGCTTGCCCGAATGTTGCGAAAGCGTGCTTATTTCGTCGAGGTGCAGAACTACATAGACAATACCGGCGTTCAAGTCGCCGACGTCGTCGCTGGCTTTCACTATTTGGAAAAGAAGACGGTGACGGAGGTGCGGGACTCGATCGATGATCCAAGCGCCCGCTTCGATTACATTTGCTGGGATCTGTACGCACGAGTTTCCGCACACTACAAAGAGCATCCCGAGTCACTGAAGTGGCGTGACGAAACGCTTCATGCGATCGAATCAGGTAACGGCGCAATAGCAGAGTTGGGGCACATTGTAGCGGACGCAATTGTGCGAGCACATCTTTCGACTATGTACCGGTTGGGGGTGGAATATAACGTACTTCCGAGAGAGAGTGAAATCCTTCACTTGAAATTCTGGGCGACGGCCTTCGAGCTGCTAAAAGAGCGCCAAGCGATCTACTTCGAAACTCGCGGCAAGAACGCGGGTTGTTGGGTAATGCCCTCCACGTCGTTCAGATCCGCAGAAAGCGTGCCAGCGTCAACAGCGACTGAAAGCGAGGATGACAGCAAGGTCATCGTACGTTCGAACGGGACGGTTACATATGTTGGAAAAGACATCGCGTATCAGCTGTGGAAATTCGGACTACTCGGAAGGGATTTCTATTACCGGCTTTGGTCAACTTATCCCGACGGCCACCAGCTTTGGGTAACCACCGACGCGCCTGGCGTTGCTGAGTCTCCCCGCTTCGGTAACGCCGCCAAAGTATTCAACGTGATTGATTCACGGCAGTCCTATTTGCAGGATGTTGTTGTAGCCGGGTTGCGAGCCTTGGGATTCTATTCGCAGGCCGATGCCTCTGTTCACTTCTCGTATGAAATGGTGGCTTTGTCGCCGCGGACTTGCTTAGACCTGGGCATCGATTTGTCGGAAGAGGATAAGCGACGTCCGTATGTCGAGGTATCGGGACGGAAAGGGTTGGGCGTTAAAGCAGACGACCTGATTGACAAGCTGATTCAGAACGCGTTGCGTGAAGTAGAGGATCGGCACGCTGATGCGGATCCTGAGATGCGCGAGAAGGTAGCAGAACAAATTGCCGTTGGTGCGCTGCGATACTTCATGTTGAAGTTTACGCGAGGTTCGGTGATCGCGTTTGATTTCCAGGAGGCGCTGAGCTTCGAGGGCGAAACGGGCCCTTACGTGCAATATGCGGCGGTGCGTGCCGAAAAGATCCTCAAAAAGTTTTTGGA
>JBJMGM010000105.1:0-22302 GCA_045807905.1 Bryobacteraceae bacterium
AGCGCCACCTCGGTGTAAATCTTCGGAGGATTCTTCAAGTTCTGTCTTGCATCAACGAAAACCTGAGGAATTTTTGCTTCTCGCGCGATCACGTCCCGTAACCGCTGTTCGGGCGGCGCAAATTTTCGGCTGATCAACCCGAAAATCGATTCCGTCACGTGACTTGAATAGTGGTCGGGATTTGTCTCCCACTCCCGTATGTTTTCAAGCTCCAATAAATCAGCCTCAATGTTTGAGATAACCAAATCACGTTCATCCGAGGCGGGCATCTTTTCAAATTCAGCGAGATACTTCTTGTCGGTAGCGATCTGTTCTTGAATTCCCTTTACCGAATAGTCCTCCAATTGCAGATCGTACGGATCGTGAAATCCAAAAGCTGTTGCCTGGCTTGGATGTAATCGAAATTGATCCTCGAAATATCGATCAACCAGCGTGTCGAATTGCGATTGTGCGCTCATCACAAATGCCCCAACCAAAAGGAGAAGCCACAATTTCATGCCGTCATTATAGTGCCCGCGCTCTACAATTGGAGAGATCTTGAGATTCGCTCCCGTCGAAGAACAACTGTCGTACCTCAAAAAGGGACTGGCTGAATTAATTCGAGAAGAAGAACTGCGAGAGCGCCTAACCGCCTATGCCAAAGAAGACCGACCGCTGCGCGTGAAGGCAGGCTTTGATCCTACCGCCCCAGACCTCCATCTGGGACATACGGTCCTTCTTCGAAAATTGAAGCATTTCCAGGATTTGGGGCATGCCGTCATCTTTTTGATCGGCGATATGACGGGTCTGATTGGTGATCCCACTGGCCGTAACATCACGCGCCCTCCAATGACCAGAGATGAGATTCAGCGGAACGCTGACACATACAAAGAACAGGTTTTCAACATTCTCGATCCTGAGAAAACGGAAGTGCGATTCAACAGCACTTGGCTTGGCCCGCTCACATTCGAAAATGTCATCCGCCTCTGCTCGAAGTACACCGTCGCTCGTTTACTCGAGCGTGATGACTTTAGCAAACGCTTCAAAGAGGGGATGCCGATTTCTGTCCATGAGCTGCTTTATCCTCTCGCGCAAGGTTTCGACTCTTTTGCCCTGGAGTGTGACGTCGAAATGGGTGGTACTGACCAAAAATTCAACCTGCTCGTAGGGCGTGAAATTCAGAAGGACTACGGCCAAACGCCGCAGATCGTTGCAACGACACCGCTACTCGAAGGTCTCGATGGCATCGAGAAAATGTCGAAATCTAAAGATAACTACATCGGTATCACCGAGCCGCCCAAAGTGATGTTTCGCAAGATCATGAAGATCAGCGACGATCTGATGTACAGATATTATGAGCTGCTGACGGATCTCCAAATGGGTGACATAACCCGCGTTCGGAACGACATTGCTGTGGGCCGCAAAGATCCGATGGAAGTAAAGATGGCGCTCGGCCATCGCATTGTTTCCGACTTTCATTCAAGCACCGAAGCAGATGCTGCGCACGAAGCCTTCAACCGTGAAGTGCGCCAGGGTCTTGAGCCGGCGGATACCGAAACTGTCGCGTTACCAGCAGCAGCTTCGAGCGAAAAAGGCGTCCGCGTGGATAAATTACTGGCCCTGATTGGGCTTACAGCCAGCGTCACCGATGCCACCCGCAAGATAAAAGCGGGCGCAGTCGAGATCAACGGCAACATCCAAAAGGACCTTCTGCTCAATAATGCCTCTCGCGAGCTCATCATTCGCGTTGGCAAGCAGTGGAAACGCGTCAGAGTCGGATAATAACGTTGTCCCTTAAAATTTTGGAAAATATGATGCGCGTACCCGCAGAGTAATTCCTGAGTGGAACAGATCATCTAGTCTGCTCCGCTCCTGCGCCCTATGCTGCTTTCGGTAACGGCATTGCGTCTTCGACCGGCAGCTTGGTCAACAGTGCGTCTGTGGCAATCCGCAGCAAGTCCTCGGTGCGATCGGCCAAATCAACTTCATCTGAAAAACGCCGCAACTGTGTATTGAATGCACGGCGCAGCAGCACTACTGCTTCATCCAGACCCAGCTTCGGAATATCGATGATCGCGAATTTCAAGATGCTGTCCATCAACACGGTTTCGACATTTAGCATCTTGTAAATAGCCCGGCGATTCTTGGCTACATACTTTACAACTTCCTTACTTCGGTAAGCGAAATAGTGCTCACGCGTGAACCACGAAAACCTCTTCGTATCGAGTGCCTTCAGCTCACGGCCTAGCTTATTTGCGGCGGAAGCGAACGCACGGTCAAGAGCCTCGGTCTGCTGAATATCATAGGTAAACATGTTCGTCGGCTTACCCGAGAACGGATGCGTACATTGATAGACCAGTATGGCGTAGGCGGTATGTGGACGCAGAAGGATCTCAACATTCGCGGCAAACCACTCGCGAACCCAGGCGCGCATGGCTGTTTGGATGGCCTTTGAGACCGTCGAATATGTCGGAAAGTAGCTCGGGGTTCGCTCTTTGGGAGCCATTTTCCAAATCGAGAAATCGATGCTGGAGCCTTCAACGGGAGCCGGCACCATAGTATTTTCCGAGGATGCTTTGGTTTCATCGGTATTTCGCGACGGCATCGTGATAAGTACGCCCATGTGATCCTCCCAAAATGCGACAGCCCGGAACGTGTCCAGGCTGTGTGGCTTTGAATTCGCTCGCGAAAAAGTTCCGCGAGCGAAATGAACGTAGCATGCTGTCCGGTCGCGCCTAGGGTTCGAGTGGACGGATGAGCCCGAATGAAACTCGATAAGTAGCTGAAATCGCAATGGAAATAATTATTGAGAAAAATTCTCTCCTTTTGTGACTATGTTTCTGCGACTGCTAGAAATACCTCCATTTCGGGGTCGGCAAGTGTTGCCCGACCCGCTAAGCACTCCTGGTCCGAACTCATCATTCTCCTGGGGCGTGCCTACCCCAAAAGTGCTATACTTGGAACGAATGAGCTTCCGGCGTCCGCGCCAGTGGGTTCAACCGCCCCCGTTTAGATTGTCTCCTGCAACTGGATTTTCTAAAGCGACTCTCCATTTTGTCTGCATACTCTGTGAGTACGCCCCGGGCGTTCCGCCCCAGCTTTTCCCTTGATGAAGTCTTCTGTTCAGATCTCTCGCGGAATCGAGTCTTTGTTCGGCACTCGTGACGAAAACATTCGTCTACTTGAGTCTGAGCTCGGCTTGCGCACCCGCTTAGTGGATGGTGATTCGCTCGAGCTGGAAGGCGAAGAGCCGCAAGTTCACCGCGCCGAACGGATCCTCGAGGACTACGTGAGCCTGGTCAAAGAAGGCCACGTCTTCAACAATGGCGACCTGAACAGCTACATGCGCGTCGTGACAACGGACCCGAACGTCTCACTTCGCCGCCTCGTAGAGAGTGGCAAATCGCGCAGCTTTGGCAAAAAGGTTCTCGCCCCGAAGACGGTCAACCAAAGACGCTATATTGACGCCATCGAGAACCAGGACTTGACAATCGGCATCGGGCCGGCAGGCACTGGTAAAACCTATCTCGCGGTGGCAATGGCTGTTTCCGCGTATCTGAACAAACGTGTCAGCCGAATCGTACTCACCAGGCCCGCGGTAGAAGCAGGCGAGCATCTCGGATTTCTACCCGGTACCTTGCAAGAGAAAGTGGATCCGTATCTGCGCCCGCTGTATGACGCGCTTTTCGACATGATCGACTCGGATAAAGTCGAAAAGCTGCTTGAGCGTAATGTCATTGAAATAGCGCCTTTGGCGTTCATGCGCGGCCGTACTCTGAATGACTGTTTCATCATCTTGGACGAAGCTCAAAACACAACTATTGAACAAATGAAGATGGCTCTAACTCGCCAGGGCTTCAATTCCAAAATGGTGGTGAATGGCGATCAGACCCAGATTGATCTTCCGCCCGGGAAGAAGAGCGGACTTCTGAACGCCGCCGAGGTCCTTAGAGGCGTTGAAGGTATCGCTTTTGTCAGTTTCGACGAAAAAGATGTCGTACGGCACAACCTTGTACAACGTATTGTCAAAGCCTATGACAATTACAACGAGCTGATTGGCGCCGGACGACAGCTGGCGCTGAAGCTTGGGACCGAGGCGCCGCAACAACGAGGGTTTCAGTCGGACCCGAACCCTGCCATCGCGAACTCAGCGATTGAAGCGCCTGAACTCCCCTCACTCGCATAGAGCAACCCGCATGTCCCCCGTAGATGACTGTACGGTGCTCTTCCGAGCTCTCCCCAAACATCTCGAATTTTCATCCGAACAAAAACGAACTCTTGCAGCTTTCGCCCGCTCTCTCACGCGCCGAGTCGTTGACGGGCGCTCCTTCACTTGTCTCATTACCGGTGACGCGGAATTACACAGATTGAACAGCGCCTTTCTCGCGCACAATTACCCGACCGATGTTTTGTCATTTCCGGCATCTAACTCCGAACACAGTATCGGTGACATAGCCATTTCCGCGGATCGTGCCGAAGCGCAAGCCGTAGAGTTTGGGCATACGCGCATCGATGAAATTCGCATACTGATGTTGCATGGGCTTTTGCATCTGGCAGGCATGGACCACGAGCACGATTCCGGCGAGATGGCGCGTGCCGAGGAAAGATGGCGCGCCGAACTCAACCTGCCGGATTCGCTCATCGCGCGAACGGGGACGGTGAGCGGTGAGAGTCTTCGGGACCTGTCGTGCGCGACTAACCGCCATCTAAGTAAATGAACTTCCTTTGCTTGCTTCTGGCCCTAGGCCTCACACTTCTCCTGGGCTTCGTGTCCTATATACAGTTGCTGTATCTCGAATCACTCCGCCTGCTGCGGCACGAGGTACCGTCACTTGAATATTTCCGCCAGAGCTTGGCTGAAAAGATCGGCCTCGAAACCGAGCACGGATCACTGACCTTCTCGCTTATCAAACATGT
The DNA here is from genome assembly GCA_045807905.1 of Bryobacteraceae bacterium. Taxonomy (GTDB): domain Bacteria; phylum Acidobacteriota; class Terriglobia; order Bryobacterales; family Bryobacteraceae; genus Bog-105. The sequence continues at coordinate 4,897 of JBJMGM010000105.1, forward strand.
GTCCCTTCCGCTTATGGGCTTGTTCTATCTATGCGCGCTGGTTCGGTCTCCAGTGCCAGTTTGGCAGAGCGTTCTCGAGGCCATCGGCGTGTCGTTTGTCGCGATGCTACTCACGACCTATCTCGTTCCGATGTTCCTGTATCGGCGCACAAACGGCGTGTGGATGCTGCGCCTTATACCCGGTATTAAGTTGATGGCCTTAGTAGCATTGCCGCTCACCGCGCTGTTGCGGATGTTCCAATCCCTTTTAGACCTTGACCAAAACGCGACGGGCGAAACTGTCCCTGCTGATTCAGTCGAGCATATCGAGGCGCTAATCACGGCGGGCGCGGAAGAAGGCATTCTCGAGGAGGAAGATCGTAAGCTAATACATTCCGTCGTCGCTTTCGGAGACAAGAACGTTCGCGAAGTGATGACTCCGCGTCCCAACATTGTAGGAATTTCTGCTGACAAATCGCTCGAAGACCTCCGCCAGCTTGTGATTCACGAGCAATTTTCGCGGATACCCGTTTACCAGGACACCATCGACAACATTATCGGTTTCGTCCACGTGCGAGACATGTTCGAGCTTGATCCGGAAGACCGGCAAAGTAAGCCCTTGAAGGATTTGATCAGGCCTATTCATCTCGTTCCGGAAAGTAAGCCAGTAAGCGATCTTCTTCGTGAGATGCAGCGCGACCACTCCCATGTGGTGGTGGTCGTAGACGAATATGGCAATACTGCCGGCCTCGCAACCATGGAAGATCTCGTAGAGGAAATCCTGGGCGAAATACGAGACGAGCACGAGCCCGAGCGAGATGTGCGTCAAGAGTCGGAACATGTGTTTCTTGCACCCGGGAGTCTGGACGTCGATCGTCTGCAGGATCTGCTCGATTTCCGCCCCGAGGAAGACACAGAATCGACGACCGTGGGAGGGTTGGTTGCTGAGTGGCTCGGCCACGTACCTCAGATTGGCGAGGCCGTTGAGCACGGCGGCATCCGTGTGGAAGTGCTGGCCGGCAACGAACGCCGGGTTGAGCAGGTCCGCATTTCACGCGTTGAAACGCTCTCACCTCTTGCCGCGAATTCGTGACGGAAACTCCGCATCGCGCTGGCTTCGTCACCATAATTGGCAGGCCGAACGTCGGTAAATCAACCTTGTTAAACGCCCTGATCGGCGAAAAGGTCGCCATCACTGCGCACCAGCCTCAGACTACGCGGACCTCGATTCAGGGCGTGCTGACGACTTCCGACGCCCAGATTGTTTTCATCGACACCCCAGGCATCCACAATTCCGATACTTTGTTCAACAAACGCATGATGGACGCGGTTCATCGCGCTCTAGAGCACCGTGACCTGGCTGTTTATGTGGCTGACGCGAGTAGGCCCATAACTGAACAGGAGCAGCAGGCACTGAGCGTGCTCAGCCAGGAAACCCGGACTCTACTCGTACCCAATAAGATCGATCGGCTCGAAGACAAACGCCTTTTGCTTCCGCTGATTCAGAGCTATGCCGAACTGTTTCCGTTTATGGACGCAGTGCCGGTCTCTGCGCGTAAAGCCGACGGCTTAGACGAGTTAAAACAGGTTATCAAGCAGTATCTCCCTGAGGGTCCGGCCTTGTTTCCGGAAGATTACCTGACAGATCAACCGGTGCGTTTTTTGGCCGCTGAGATTATCCGTGAAAGCATTCTAAGCGCCGCGCGCGAAGAGGTCCCGCACGCGACAGCTGTCTTGATCGACGACTGGAACGAGACAGCGCGGCTTACGAAAATTGCTGCTACCATCTACGTCGAGCGTCCAGGCCAGAGGACTATCTTAATCGGCAATAAAGGGCAAACGCTGAAAAAAATCGGCTCTGAGGCGCGCCAAAAACTGGAGCGTCTTCTCGGAATGAAAGTTTTTCTATCGCTATTCGTGAAAGTAAAGCCGCATTGGCGTGAAGATCCAGCCTTTCTCAACGACGTTGATTGGCGTTCGATGATAGGCTCAGAAGATAAATGAAACGTTTTTTCGTTGTCGTTTTGCTTTTCGGCGGTGTCCTTGGGCAAGCGATATTTGCGGCAAATCAAAAAGCAAGTAACTCGGACGACCGAATCTCCGATCAAGTCCGAATGCGCCTGGCAACAGACCAAGACGTAAAGGGCGGCGCGTTGGATGTCTTTGTAAAGGAAGGCACAGTGACGATCAAGGGTCGAGTCGACACAGAAAAAGGCAAGAATCGCGCTACGAAGCTAGCCAAAAAAGTAAAAGGCGTAAAAGACGTTGATAACCAGTTGACGGTAGGGCCGCCCGAATAGTAGTTTCAAAGTCAGCCGTCTGTCCGCGCAGCGTCTGGGGCGTGGTACTCGCATAGGGCTTCAAACGCGTCTCGCAATAAGATGAGTTGTGCGTCTCCGCGAAACCGGTTTCGTGTTGCTCGATTTCTGATTTCGCTTATATCGCTGCTGAGTTTCGGGCTGCCGAACGCGCGTGCCACCAGCATCGTGATCTTACGGACGGCGAACCGGGTGTACATCGGTGCCGATAGCCGACGCAGTTATCGCGAAAGCGGCGAAAGTTATACCGGGTCGGTTTGCAAGATTGTCCCGGCGGGGCGTCTACTTTTCGTTGCGTCGGGCTTGACATACGCAAACGACGAACAAGTCGCCAGCGTTGCCGCTAAGATAGGCCGCGTTAGTCCGACGGTTCGCTACGCAATTGAAGAGTTTCGCCGGCGCATGCAACAATTTCTGCCTCAGGCCCTTGCTGCGGAAGCACGAATCGACCGCAACCGCGTCCGCAAGGGACTTATTCTCGAAGCCGCCTTCATCGGTATGGAACGGAATCTAGTTTCGGTCAGCGTGGAATGGTATCGCAGCAGCGGAAACCTTAGTAAGCCGCGCGTTACGACGGACCGTCGCACCTACGCCTCAGCTGCAGTCGGGCGGTATGACTTCATCTTTCTCGGTAAGCGCCGCGCCATTGACCGATACCTCAGAGGACGATCCTGGCCCATCCGCAATGATGCAGATGCTATCAGCTTAATCACCCGCCTCATCAATTTGGAAATTTCAGAATCGCCTGAAAGCACCGCTCGGCCTATAGATATTCTCGAGCTTGATCGGACCGGCTCGCATTGGCTGCAGCGTAAAGCGAGTTGCGAAGTGAGCTCTCCGGCGGGCGGCTAGACACGCCAGGCCCGCTATGTGGTGGCGGTTTTGAAGGCTTGTCCGACGTGGAGAACTGCTGAGACAGCGCGCGTGTAGTTCATGCGCATCGGTCCGAGGACCGCGACATTCGCTTCGAGCCCGTTGGGCAGTGCGAACCGGACGCCAATAAGCGAGAGCTCGCTCATACTCGGATGGACGTCCGACAGCCCAACCTGGATGGCGAGTTCACCGTCACGCTGCTCGAGGAAACGCTCCAGCAGTTGTAGTATACGTTTCTTTTCTTCGAGAGCTCGGAACAAGTCGCGCATGCGCTCCCGAGTTAAGTGCAGATCGAGTCCGATCAGATTTTCAGCACCCTCAAAGTGCACTTCCGGCATCAGACCCAGGTCCAAAAGCCCTTTAGAGTAGATCAAACTAACGCGCTTGAGAATTGCGTCGTAGGCAGCACTCTCAAGCTCCAAGCGGCGTTTCAGCTCCCGATGAATGTTTTGCATGATCCAACCGCCAAAGTTGTAATTGATGTAATTGCGAATGGAAGTTAGCTCATCCTGCGAGATGTAGTCATCGACGCTGATTACCTTGTTCCGCACGATGCGATCCCGTGTGGCAACCACCATAAGAATCCGGCGATCCGGCAGGCAGAGTAGCTCGACCTGGTCGAGCGTCTGGTTTTCCGTGGGAATAGCTGCAGCGATTCCGAAATTGCGCGTAATTTCAGTCAGCAGTTTGGAAGAACGCTCTATACGGCCTTCGACGGTATTAGCCTTCTGGATTTCGGCGTGGAGACGGTCAAGCTCGGCCTGAACGATCCGGCTGCCGACTAGCGTTTTTACGTAGCTCTGGTAAGCGCGCTCTGTGGGAAGCCGGCCAGCGGACGTGTGCGGTTGGGAGAGATAGCCGGCTTCCAAAAGATCCGCCATAGTGTTCCGTATTGAGGCCGCACTCATCGGATATTTACGCGCGATGGTGCGCGACGGCACGGGTTCGCCCGTTTCAATGTAGGTCTGAACGATGGCGTGTAAGACGTCGAAATGACGCGGGGGGAGCGTTCCGAGATGATGCATCTTCTCTTAAATGCGCCCGCCAATCAGCGGGGGAATACATCCTTCTGTCTCTATTTGGCTACGCTATCCTCGACTACAAAGGTGCAGGATTGAGGGCTCGGTTGTCAATACCGCCTACGGGCTAGGTGTTATATGGACAGGTTGTCAAACCGCCAACGCGCCGACGTCAACCGCCTTTGCGTGACGCCAAAGGCGCTCGAGATCATAGTAAGAGCGCGCTGTATCCGAAAAGATATGGACAATGAAATCGCCGTAATCCAATAGGATCCATTCGGCGACATCATAGCCTTCGACGCTAAGAGGAAGCTCGCCTATTTCCTTCAATTGCTTGGCTATCTCATCTGCTATAGCGTGCGCTTGGCGCGGGTTCGAGACGGAGCAGATGATGAAAAACTCTGTAAATGAAGTAACTTCCCGAAGATCAAGGATGCTAAGATCAACGGCTTTCTTCGATTCAGCGGCGCGAACGGCGACGAGCCAGTTTGGAAGCTCCTCGCGCGTAGGGGCTGACGGGGGGGGATTGAAACGGCTTCTCAGACTCGTTGAAAACGTTCTCCTGCGCCTAGCGTACTACACTGGCGATGGATGCGTAAATGCTCAAAATTGCGTGTTGCCGCGCTGGTTTTTTGGGCTTTCGGCACATTGTTGGCATGGACGCAGACCTCTGGCACAACTGAGGTTCCGGGGTCTACCGCTTACACCAAATTTTCGACTGCCACGTTGGAGCGAGCCGAGCAGGAAGTCGCTAGAATCACAGCCCTCGTGGACGACGGTACACTGCCGAAAACTCGCCTCACAGAGGCACAGTTGGCTTTGTCCGACGCGCAGGACGACGCCGTACTAGCGCAAACCCTGTACGGCGACACGCGCGCTCAGGATATGACTTCAGAACAAACGAAAGCGATGCTGCACGCAGCGCAAGGGCGCGTGGACCGTCAACAGAAGATCGTGGAGGACAGGCAGAAGCTGCTCAATAGCGGCGCTTTGGCGCGCTCGGATTTCGCGGCGCTTCAGGATGAGCTCGCGTCGCGGAAGCGAGTCTTGGAATTGGTACGAAACCGCGCGAAACTTGTTCAAGACCTGCAGCAGATGGCTAGCGTGGAACAGCAATTCGAGCGCGCTGCGCAAACCGGTGCTGGCGCCAAGTACGTCATGATCCGGTTTGAAGGTAACGGACTTTTCAATCTAAGCGATCTGACAGCGATCTCGGACCAGTTTCAAAAGCAGTTTCACCGTGCTCTGCCGATCAGTGCATTAGGCCAGACGGTAGTCCATCAGTCGATGGGGCTCGACCACCGCAATCGGGTCGACGTGGCGCTGAGTCCGGACCAGCCGGAAGGAATCTGGTTGCGACAGCTGCTAGAGAGCCTGCATGTTCCATATTTGGCATTTCGGAGTGCCGTAGTGGGTGCCGCTACCGCTCCGCACATCCATATTGGTACGGGCAGTACGCGCCTCAGGCTAGCGCAACGGTAGCATCGCAGCTGTAGAAATCATCGCCTCTTGAGAATCGCTGCCTCGAAACCGGCCAGCGGCTTTGAATTGATTACGTCGACAGCTTCTAGCCAGCCGCGCCGGGCGGTGATGACCCCGAAGCGCATATTATGCAAGTGCTGGATGCGGTGGGCGTCGGTCGAAATAGTGAAGTTGCAGCCCTTCCGCTTGGCGGTGCGCACTAGCTGACTTGGAAGGTCTAGGCGCTCGGGACTAGCGTTGATTTCGAGATACACGCCGCGCTCGGCAGCTTTGGCCGCGACTTGATCAAAATCGAATGAGTACGATTCGCGGTGTAAGAGGATTCGCCCGGTAAGATGGCCTAATATTTTCAAGGATGGCGAATCAAGGGCGCGTAAAAGGCGATCAGTCATTTCGGGAGCGTCGATGTTCATGTGACTGTGCACGCTCCCGATCACCAGATCAAGCTCCGAGAGGGAGCTCTCATCGATGTCCATGGAACCATCACGGAGAATGTCACATTCCAGGCCCGCAAAGACGCGTAAGGGGAGACCCTCCCGGTTGAGCTCGCGAACCTCTTGTGCAAGTGCCACAACCCGCTTTTCGTCGAGCCCATTCGCCATTGCGAGCGCTTTTGAATGATCGGTGATGGCAATGTACTCGTAACCGAGCGCCGCTGCAGCGTCCGCCATTTCTCGAAGCGAAGCTCTGCCGTCCGTCTGCGTGGTATGCATGTGCAGGTCGCCCCGTATATCAGCTAGGTCGAGCAGTTTCGGCAGTGCATGAGCTTCTGCGCATTCGAGCTCTCCGCAGTTTTCGCGCAGTTCGGGCGGAATCCAATCGTAGCCGAGCCGCCCGTAGACGTCCTCCTCCTTCGCACCCGCCACGCGCTCATTGCCTTCAATCGCGAACAATCCATACTCATTCAGCGTGAGACCTTGTTTGATCGCGTTCGTTCGGAGAACTACGTTGTGCTCTTTACTTCCGGTGAAGTATTGCATTGCTGCACCGAAGCTTTCGGCGCCCAGAGCGCGGACATCTACTTGCAACCGTTCCAGTCCGTACGTGATGCTGGCTTTGTTTACGCCTTGCCCTAAGATTTCCTGCGATTTGGGGTGATTCACTACGTGAGTCAACGCTTGAACCGCACCCGGTCCAGTGACCAGTAGATCGAGATCACCGATGGTCTCGCGCCCGCGACGCAAACTGCCGGCGACTTCTACTCTTTCAATGTCGGGAAGGGCCAGGAGCGCCGCCCGAAGCTCATCCGCGACCCGAACACCGAAGCTTAAAAGAAAACGTCCAGCACTCTTCTTATAAGCTTCGATGGAACGGAGCACCTTTTCTTCGAGCTTCGCACCCATCCGCGGCAAGTTACGCAATTTTTGTTCGCGGCAGATGCGCTCAAGATCATCCACCGTTTGGACACCGTGATGCTCGTATAGAAGGGCGATGCTTTTGGGGCCAAGCCCCTGAATTTTGAGTAGCTCGAGGGCAGAGGCGGGATACTTCGCGAGCATCTCGTCTCGGCGGTCAAATGAGCCGCGCTCACAGATCTCCACGAGCACCGCGGCGAGGCCTTTGCCAATCCCCGGGATTTCCGTGATTTTCCGCTCGGGATTGCATACGATGCCGGCAATTCGCTCAGGGTAGCTAGCAATTGCGGCTGCGCCGTTACGGTAACTGCGTATCCGAAACGGGTCCTGCCCAGCCACCTCCATCAGGTCGGCGGTTTCCGCCAGCAGCCTGGCGATCTCTTTGTTTTCCATTGAGGCGTCTGCGGCAATCGGCTTAACGCGCGTCGATTTCAGGCATTGCAGAAGACCGTGCTGAAGCGGCCTCCGGCACAGCTGGCGCCGGCTCGACATGCACAAGCACGTCGGCTACCCAGCGGAGTCTTTCTTTAATTAGATTCCTGACCTGTGCCGCGATGTCGTGCGATTCTCGAACCGTCATCTCAGGATCCACTTCGAGATGGAGATCCACGTGGTACTTCAGGCCGGTGCGGCGAGCGAAGCACTTTTCTATCCCAAGCGTGCCAGGAATACTCAGAGCGACCGCCCGAATTTGACCCATCTTGTCCGGCTCTGGCATGGTGTCTACCAACTGCCCGACTGTGCGCCGCACAACACGAATGGACAAGAAAAAAATAATGATGCCGATGAGCATGCCGCCAACGTGATCTGCCGCGCCAAAGCGGCCCGGATTCAGGAGTGTCAATGTCACCGCAACGAGAGCCACAGAGGTAGACAAAAGATCTGTGACGTCGTGCCATGCGTCAGCTTCGAGAGATGCGCTGGCAATTCTGCGGCCCGTGCGAAACTTTGTCGTCGCAAGGGCAATTTTCACGGTTACCGCCGCTAAAAGGGGATAAAGAGCATAGATTTGCAACTGGCTCCGTTCCCCAAGTGAAACAAAGCCCTCCCAAAAAATGAATGCGCTCGTAAGCAAAAGCATCGCGCCCACCGCCAAGCCGGCCAGTGTCTCATATCGACCATGTCCGTACGGATGTTCGTAGTCCGGCGGCTTACTGGCCAGCCACAGTCCCGCATACACGATCGCCGATGACAGAACGTCACCGGCCGTTTCGATGCCGTCCGATGTAACGGCTGCGGAACCGACCTTCATTCCTACCAAGATTTTGGCCATGGAGAGCACGACCCCTATCGTCATGCTGATGAGGGCGATGCGACGGCCAATCAACGCTTCTGTGTCGGGCAGCTGCCGCTGCAATCTAACACGCATGGCGATTGCCAAACACCTGGTCCGTTACTTCAGCGACCATACGCTTCGAGGATATCGGAGTAGTGCGGAGCGATCAATGGAACGAGCTGATCTGATACGTGTAAGCTGAGTGACTGTTGAATGTAGATGCATACCGGCACCCGTCAAAACCAACGAGAAGCGGAGTGAAACAGCTAGTTCCGTATCAAAATCCACGTATTATAAAGATGTTGGAGCCGCTCAGTAGTTGGGTTCTCGATGCTAGGCCGCTACCAAAATGTGATCCGAACAGGCGCTGCCAAAACAAACAAGGAAAACGAAATGGAAAAGCTTGCGCAAAACATCCAAGAGGCGTTTCTCAATAACGCCCGTAAAGACAAGATCTTCCTGACGATTTATCTCATGAGCGGGGTCAAATTATCCGGGCGAATCAAGAGCTTCGACAAATATTCAGTGATATTGGAAACCAATAATCAGGAGCAGTTGATTTTTAAACACGCAATCTCAACCGTGGTACTCTCGAAACCCGTTCACGGGGCCGCACCCCACGGCCACATGGGTACCAGCCCCGGCGCGCCCTCAATGCCGGCGGAGCAGCCGGAAATCACTTCCTAAGTGCAAGCCCAAGCAGAACGCACTCTCGTAGTTGGGGTTGAGTTAACGGGGCGCCAGCGGGTGCTGCCTGCTAATCCGGCTGCCAACCTCGATCCCGCCGAGTCACTCGAAGAACTGGCCGTGTTAGCCGAAAGTGCGGGAGCGCTGATTATCGATCGCGTTACACAGGCCCGGCCGGCGCTCGATGCCGCCACACTTGTGGGCTCCGGTAAGGTATCTGAGATCAAATCGCACATTGAAGGGGAATCTATTGATACGGTGGTCTTCGACCATGACCTGACCCCTACGCAGCTTCGTAATCTCGAGCGCCGCCTGGGAGTGAAAGTGCTTGACCGAACCCAGCTTATCCTCGATATCTTTGCCCGGCGCGCGCGAACTAGCGAAGGCCAATTGCAAGTGGAACTCGCCCAGCTCAATTACTTGCTGCCGCGATTGTCAGGACGTGGTACACAAATGTCACGATTGGGCGGCGGCATCGGAACCCGAGGACCCGGCGAAACCCAGCTCGAGACCGATCGACGCAGGATCGGTAAAAGAATCGCAAAGCTGAGCACCGAGCTCGAGCGAGTTCGGGCAACGCGCGGTGTGCAGCGTTCCCAGCGGCAGGCCGTGCCGCTCTCGACGGTAAGTCTCGTGGGTTATACCAATGCGGGAAAATCTACTCTGTTCAATCGGCTTACCGGTGCCGGTGTCCTCGCCGATGCGAAAATGTTCGCAACGCTCGATCCGGTAGTGCGGCAGATCCGATTGCCGTCGCAGCGCCGGGTGCTGCTAAGTGACACTGTGGGATTCATCCGAAATCTGCCAACGACGTTGGTCGACGCATTTCGGGCCACCCTCGAAGAGGTGACCGCCGCCGCACTGCTATTACACGTAGTCGATGTGACTTCCCCCACTGCATCCGAGCAAACTACACACGTTATGAAAGTGCTCGGAGAAATCGGTGCAGAAGCAACCAGGCAGATTCTGGTCATCAACAAATGCGATCGCTTGAATCAGCATGAGCTAGGTCAGGATCTGCCGACCCTCACACACCGATTTTTGGGTGAAACTGCACGTCAGAACGCCACCGAAGCGGTGCTCATCTCAGCTGAGAAAGGCACCGGGGTTGGGCAGCTTCTGGAGTTAATTGATAAGCAACTCGTCCAAGATCCAGTAGCGCGGCAGCGCTTTCGTTTGCCTCTGGCGGAGGGCCGCGCGCTCCATTTACTACACGACCGTGCCGCGATCATCTCGAAGCATTATGAAGACGATTTTTGCGAGGTCCTGGCAGATGCGCCGCAATCAATACGGGACAGCTTGGCCGAATTTGCGGTGCAAGGATAGTCGTGGCATGCAAGTCAACCGTGTATTTAAACGTGCTTTACGACGCATTCCCAGGCACTCGACGGGTAACGCGATCTAGCCCGCAGACCGCGTAGACATGCGAGAGCTTCGAACGTGTTGTGACTTGCGGCACCCGCTGCGCTTTGCTCGATTCCCGCTGAAACTACAATGGCGACATGGCCGCACATAGATTAAATGAGCAAGAGCAGAGCACGTGTTTAAAGCAACTCTCCGCATGGGAAGTTAAAAACGGCAAGCTACATCGCGAATTCAAGTTTTCCGATTTCGCACACGCATTTGGATTCATGACTACGGCGGCAGTCCTGATTGAAAAGATGAATCACCACCCAGAGTGGTTCAACGTCTATAACCGCGTCTTCGTAGACCTCACAACCCACGACGCAAACGGAATCACACAAAGGGATGTTGAGCTCGCCCGCCTTCTCGACTCCATTTACTCCACTCCGTTTAACGCTACTTAGCTGCTTCACGCATGAAATGGCTCTTAGCTGTTATTTCGCTTGCAGGCTCGCTTGCCGTTGCGCAGCCCGCGCAATCGCAGCCAGGCGTTCCGATCCGTATTCCGCCGGTTGTGGCCAGCGCTCTCGACGCGCAGATCAATAACGCCATTCAGATCGGGCTTATTCCCGGCGCTGTGCTGATCGTAGGCCGGGATGGACAGGTGCTGTATCGCAAAGCTTATGGCTCGCGAGCCTTGGTGCCTAGCCGCGAACCAATGACCCTGGACACGATTTTCGACGCCGCCTCCCTAACCAAGGTAACGGCCACTACACCCTGCGTGATGAAGCTGTTCGAGCAGGGCAAGATTCGGCTGGATGATCCCGTCACGAAATACCTGCCTGAGTTCCAAGGTGGCAAAAGCGATATCACTATCCGGCTCTTGATGACACACTTCTCCGGTTTACGTCCCGATTTGGACTTGGTGCCTCGATGGAGCGGGTACCAGACGGGAATTCAAAGAGCGCTTTTCGACAAACCGATTGCTCCGCCGGGGGCACGCTTTATGTACAGCGACCTCAACTTCATTCTGATGGGCGAAATCGTGCGGCGGCTCTCCGGAATGACCCTGGCCGAGTTTGCACGCCAGCAGATCTTCGCGCCGCTGGGCATGCAGGATACCGGTTTTCTGCCGCCTCCCTCACTGCGGCCGCGGATCGCCCCGACAGAGATCGACGAAGATACGGGCCGACCGTTCCGCGGCGTAGTACACGATCCAACCTCGCGTTACATGGGGGGTATCGCAGGACACGCGGGCCTGTTCACGACGGCCGACGACCTGACGAAATATGTCGAGATGATGCTCGACATGGGACAGCGTCGGGGTGTGCGCGTCTTCGATGCCGCCACGGTGAAGAAATTTACAGAGCCGGCGAGCCCCGCGGATCAACCCATCTTGCGAGGCTTGGGTTGGGACATCGATTCACCATTTTCGAGCAACCGCGGTGAGCTTTATCCAATCGGTTCTTACGGGCACACGGGATTTACCGGCACCTCAATTTGGCTCGACCGTACCACAAATTCATACATCATTTTGTTAACAAACGTGGTGCATCCCAAGCGGGGCCAATCGCTGAGCTCTCTGCGATCGCGCGTCGCGACTGCCGTAGCAGCGTCCTTCGGCATTGATCTTGAGCGAGTAGCGCTGACCGGCTATAACGAGACCATTACGGGGGCTGGTGTTCATCGCGTTGTGAATCGGACTGCCCAGACCATGACCGGTCTGGACGTACTCGAAAACCAGGGTTTCCAGCAACTCAAAGGGAAGCGCGTGGGGTTGATCACGAACCAGACGGGCGTCGACCGTGGGGGGCGCCGGGACGTTGACGTGATGCTCGCGCTGGGAGTGCACGTGGTAACACTGTTCTCGCCCGAGCACGGGATCGCTGGACTCGAAGATAGCAACGTCGGAAACGCCATCGACGCCAAGACCCGATTGCCGATCCTAAGTCTGTATCAGCCCAATCAGCGCAGACTTTCAGCCGAACAAATGCGCAATCTAGATGCCATCGTCTACGACATTCAGGATGTTGGCGCGCGCTTCTACACATATTCGTGCACTATGCTGTATGCGCTCGAGGAAGCAGGCAAAGCGAAGAAGCCCTTTTTTCTTCTGGATCGCCCTAACCCGATCACCGGCACACATGTGGAAGGCCCCATGGTCGATAAAGATCTCGAATCATTTGTTGGGTGCTACGACATTCCCCTGCGCCATGGGATGACCTTCGGTGAACTCGCGAAGATGGCCAATTCCGAGCAGCATTGGGCTGCAGAGTTGCATGTGATCAAGATGAAGGACTGGGAGCGGGGCGACTGGTTTGACGCGACCACGCTGACATGGATCAACCCTTCGCCCAATATGCGAAGTCTCAATGCCGCTCTTCTTTATCCGGGGATCGCTCTTTTGGAAGCGGGAACGAACTACTCAGTCGGCCGTGGGACGGATGCCGCGTTTGAACAAATAGGCGCAGACTGGATTCAGGGACAAGTATTAGCTCAGTATCTTAACTCGAGGTTCATACCCGGCGTCAGGGTTTATGCAACGAAGTTTCGGCCGGTGTCCTCAAACTTCCAAGGTCAAGAGGTCGAAGGCGTCCGCTTCGTCATAACCGATCGGGAGGCATTTGACAGCACCAGATTGGGAATTGAGGTGGCGGCAGCGCTCGAAAGGCTATTTCCGGGCAAGCCGCAGGTGGATAAATGCCGTTATTTGATCGGAAATCACGAAGCCATCGAAGAGATGAAATCGGGCCGGGATCCCAGTCTAATCTGGTCACAGGCTCAAGAAGAAGCCAAAGAATTTGTGGAGCGCAGAAAACCCTATCTGCTGTACTGACAGCTCGAACGAACTCTGTCAGACTTCAGCGGGTAGCGCCATGTGCTTCTTACTTCCTGGGGGACGGCCACGGCGTCTCGGCTCGGCAGCATGTGTCGCAGCGCCATTAGGCTGCTGGCCATCTTCCATCTCTGACACAGAACCGGCCGCTTCCTTCAACCACGATGGCGGACGGCCGCGGCGCCGTCCACGACCTCTCGCCAACCGCTCCAACGTGAGAATCGCCTCTTCAATTTGCTCGCGTTCTACTCGCAACTCGGCGAGCATTTTGTCGATGTCCAAGTAAATGACCTCCGCCTTCCGCCCAATGAGGTTGACTCCGTCACGTCCCGGGTATTTCAGCACATTTACGGGATCGAGACGATTTAAAGAGAGTTTAATTCGTTTTAATAGCGGAATTCAAGACGGGAAAACGAGAGCAAGTCCTAGGAGTACCAGGATACTTTGGCAATTTTGGGAAAAACGCCGGCCTTTTTGGCGTTACGGCGTTCGCGCCTGCTTTTTCCAAAAAAAATAGAATGGAATGCCTAAGCCCATAAGCCCCAAGCCCATAAGCGACTCCCGAGGCCTTGTTTGAAGCGTGCTAAATAACAACAAGGCTGCCACCCCTGTAAATAGTACCGGCACTAACGGGTAACCAATCACCCGGTAAGGCCGAGCTAAATCGGGTCTCTTTCTCCGTAATACGATGACGGAAAGCGCGGTCATCCCATATAAAATCCAGCTCCCGAAAATCACGAAATTATACAGATCATCAAACCAGCCGCTAAGAACCACAATGCACGACCATAGACAAAGCATGATCACGGCATGGCCGGGGGTCTTGTATTTTGGATCGACCCGGGCCGCATATCGAAAAAACAGGCCGTCGCGCGCCATGGCGTACGGCACTCGCGCCCCCGAAAGAATCGAGCCATTCAACGCGGCAAAGATCGATATCATCACGGCTACCGCAACCGCCCGGGAAGCGGCATTGCCATAAAGACTCAACATCATATCGCCCGCTACTCGGCGGCTCGAAGCAACTTGTGCTGGCGCCAAAACGTAGAAGTAGGCGAGATTGAGGGCCAGGTAGGTGGCGATCACCGCACTGGTGCCGAGAATCAGGGCGCGCGGCAGATTGCGCTGTGGCTCACGAATTTCAGAAGAAACCATGCTTACGTTATTCCAGCCGTCGTATGCCCATAGAGCGCTCACCATCGCCGCAAAAAATCCCGCCATGCCACCGACGCTTGAAACCCGCATCGTGAAATGCGAGAAATCGCCCCGCCCCGAAGAAAGCCCGATCAACACAATCCCGGCGATCAAGAGCATCTTTACCACTGTGACAAACACCTGCACGTTCCCGCCCGAGCGAACACCAACATAATTCACTCCAGCCAAAACCAGGATCAGAGCGATCGCGATCAGTTGACCATAATGAATCTCGAGTAAGGTACCACCGGGGCCGATGCGTAGCGGCACTGTGCAAACTGTGCTGGAGAGGACCGGGATGAACACCGTCAAATAGGTGTAAAATCCTGCGGCGAGAGTTGCGATAGAGCCGCTTTTGGCAACCCAGAACTGGGTCCATCCATACAAAAATCCCCAAAAGGGTCCGTAAGCTTCGCTGAGGTACACATACTCGCCGCCCGCTTCGGGAAGTGCGGCGGCCAGTTCCGCATAGGTCAACGCCCCGAATAGGCTCAGCACACCGGCTACTATCCAGACGATAAATAAATTTCGAACCGAGCCAACATGCTGGATCATGGCCGACGGAACCAGAAACACGCCGCTGCCGATCACCGTGCCGATGACAATCGCGATGGCACTCCATACGCCAAGAACGCGTAAGAGGCTTGGTCCAGATCTCCGGCGAGAGGCTGGAAATCCAGCTACCGCGGTTGCGTCCTCGCGTTCTTCAAAACGCATGTGCGGGGGTTCGCTCCCGGATGATCAGGCTCGCGCCATAGCCCGTCGCAAATGTCACAATCGATCCAATGACGACATACCAGGTGTACGCCACATGGCTGCGAAAAAACAACGTAGCTGCAAACCCCGCGCTCATCCCGATAATGGCCGACCATTCACCCGGACGTTTAGTAAGCATTCCCAGGAGAAAAACCCCCAGGAGCGCGCCGTACAAGATAGATGCAATCGAAAGCCCTGCCTCGAGAACGCGGCCCCAGTGCCGGGCGACCAGTCCCACCGCGAAAAGAATGACACCCCAGGCACCGGTAGCCCAGCGGGCGAGACGCAGATAATACGATTCGGAGTAGTCCGGAAGCAATGGCTTGACGAAATCCATAATGCTGGTAGACGCGAGAGCATTGAGAGCAGCGCTTAAATTGGACATGGCCGCCGCCAGAATCGCCGCGATGACAAGACCGGCCAAGCCCACCGGCAGATTGTGCCAGACAAATTCCGGATAGCTCCGCTCGGGAACGGAAGGGCCAGGGCGCGCCAGGTCGTGATCGTGGACATAAAGGAGCACGCCGATCATCAGAAACAGCGCAAACTGAAAAAAGATTACAACCCAGCTGGAGAAAAGCGCAAGCCGGCTTTCGCGCTCATTTTTCGCGGCGAGCAGACGCTGCACCAGAAGCTGCTCAGTGCCGTGGCTGGCTGTCGTAAGAAAACATCCTCCGACTAAGCCCGCCAAAAAGCTGTAGTTGCGGTGAAAAAACGCCGCTGAAAAAGAAAATCGGAAATCGAATACTCGAAACTTATCGACCGAGCCGCCCACCGCAAGGACATGCGCCCAGCCTCCCGGAATGAGCTGTAGCATTAGGAAGAAACTGATCAGCGCGCCGCCCACATAGAGAATCATCTGCACGACGTCAGTCCAGATGACGGCAGTCATTCCGCCTTCGAACGTATAAAACAGCGTCAGGCAGACAATCAGTGCGATTGAGACAACCTCACCTGTGCCCAGGATAGTCGAGATAACTATCGAGACGGCAAACACGCGAACTCCCTCCGCCAAGGCTCGCAATACCAGAAAAGTTCCCGCCGTAAATTTCCTTACATTTCGTCCGAAGCGCCGCTGCATGAGCTCGTAGGCGGTATACATCTCGCCCCGGAAATAGTGTGGGAGAAACAGGATGGCGATCACAATCCTGCCGAGCAGATAGCCGAAGATCAATTGCAGAAACCCGAAGTTACCTGCGAACGACAGCGCCGGCGTGCCGATCACCGTTAACGTACTAGTCTCGGCCGACACAATCGAGAATGCGATCGCCCACCATGGCGCCCCACGCCCGCCCAAGAAATAATCCTTGAGGGTTCGCTGGCTTTCTTTGAATCTGGTTCCAAACCAGGTAATTAAAATGAGGTAGGCGGCGATGACTCCGAGGTCCGCAAGACGCATCGAAACGTGGATGATAGCATGCGTTAGCGGGATGTCGGATTAAGGAAAAGCGGCCCGGCGTGGGAACAACTTCCCCAAACCGCGCATCTAGACTGATGGGAAGCTTGCGAGCGGCGGAAAGACTTCGTTATACTCCGGCTTGCGTATTCAAGTTATTGTTGTTTGCCCGGTTGGGCAATTGTAGGCCTTCGGCAGTAACGGGACTGCAGAAGCATCGGTTTCCGGATTTTAAGATTTAGAATTCCTCTCGGGGGGGTGTCGTGAAATTTTGCTTATTGAGAGCGAGAAGGTCCGTAGCGGGGATGAGTGGCTTGGCGCTCGTCTTCACCGGTCTGGCCGTGATAAATGGCGCCGCGCAGCAGCCGGCGGCGCAGCAGCCGGCGGCGGGCCAAGCTGGACAGGCAGGCCAGCAAGGCACGCCGCAAAAGAATTACAAGGATCGTGGCGAGTATGACATCTACTCGCAAATTACCCAGACCCAGGATCCCAAGAAGCGGCTGGATCTTCTGAACCAGTGGCAGACTAAGTACCCTCAGAGCGATTTCGCTCAGGATCGCCTGCAATATTTCGTTGCCACCCTTGGGCAGATCGCCGCGAATGATCCCAGCGTACGGCAGCAGTTAATCGACAAATGCAATGATCTTCTGAAGGTGGATCCGAAGAATTTCACGGCTTTCTACTACATTGCGCTGTGGGGTCCGGCGGTTGGCGGAACGAATCCTTCGCCCGAGATGTTGAGCACCACCGACACGGGAGCTCGTGGAGTAGTTGAGGGAGCCGATGCTGCCTTCCCCTCAAGCAAGAAACCGTCTAACATGAGTGAGGCTGATTGGACCAAGGCTAAGAATCAAGTTCTCGGAATCGCTCACAACGCGCTTGCCTGGGTGG
>JBJMGM010000106.1:0-68940 GCA_045807905.1 Bryobacteraceae bacterium
GATGAGAAACTCGAACGCGTAGACAAGCCGCAGCAGTTTTGGCCTCATCCCAAGCGCACTCTCATTCTACGATGGAGAATGCCTAGGCTGTGAAGCTTAGATTTCATAAACTTACCCGGAGCTGTCAAACGGACATCGGGAGTACGGAGCCAATAATCGCCGAATGAAGGTTGTTGTTGAAGGAATTGAGTTGAACCTTGCCCACCCGGACGAACTAAATGTCTCGTGGGTAGGGCAAGAGGAAGCAATGCGGCAGCTCATGGCTGCGTGGATGGTGATTGACGACCGCGACTTTCCGATGAATCCACGTCTACTGGGCAAACCGGGCGTGGGAAAGACAACTATGGCCTACGCAGCGGGGAGGCGTCTTGGCCGAGAAGTGTACATTTTCCAAGCAACCGTGGATACCCGGCCCGAAGATCTTCTCATAACGCCGGTTATAGAAGGGACGTCAAAGCTCAGATATGTCGCTTCTCCGTTGGTCAGCGCAATGATCCGCGGCGGTGTGGGCATTCTTGACGAAGGTAATCGGATGAGCGAAAAAAGCTGGGCCAGTCTTGCTCCATTGCTCGACAACCGCCGTTACGTTGAATCTATAGTGGCCGGAGTAAAAATTCGAGCCCATCAAAATTTCAGGCTCGTGGCCACCATGAACGACGATTCTTCTACGTTCGATTTGCCCGAATACATTCATTCCCGCCTACAGCCGCAGATACTGATCGATTTTCCTGAAGGTGAAGAGGAGCTTGCAATTTTGCGTGAAAATCTCCCCTTTTCAACGGACGAAATTCTTCAGTACGTGACGGATTTCCTCCAGCAGGCCCATGCGTCGGATGAAAGTTACACGGTTCGAGACGGGGTAAATGTCGCGCGGTATGCGCTCAAGCTGAAACGCGAGTCGGGGCACCCCGAGCGCCTGCTTTTGCAAGCCGCCGTTCGTGCTGTATTGGGTGAAGAGGCCCTTCGTTATGGGATGCGCGGCTAATCGGGGGGCTACGCGGTCATGCAGTCAGAACTAAGCGCGGCGGGAACTGTCAGCCGCGGCAACATAACATATCTCCCGGTCGTTCCGGGCCGCATCGAATTTGCCCTCCACGTCAGGCGCTATCTGCTTGAGCACAGACCGGACGTGATCGCGCTAGAGCTTCCTTCGTCGCTCGAGAATCACTACCGCGCTGCCATCGAGCGGATGCCGCAGATGTCCGTGATCGTGATTTCGGACGCCAGCACTGATGAAGAGGAACACGCAACCTATATCCCAATTGAACCGGGTGATCCCTTCATCGAGGCACTTCGCACCGCTGGCGAACTGGACGCCGACGTGTTGCTTTTAGAGCCCGCGACTCACAATAGACCCCATCTCTCAAGCGCTTATCCGGAGCCCTACTCGGTCGAACTGATCGGAATGGAGCGATACATCGAGGCGTATCGGGTTTTTCCACAACAGCGTACGCCGGAGATCGAGACGCAGGCTGCCGGAATGGCCTGGAAGCTGCAAGGAGCCGATCCACTCGCCTCCATTTGCGTCGTCCTGTCTCTCAATATGCTGGACCCGCTGCTCGACGCTATGCAGGTGCCACAAGATGAGCCGCCGGTTGCGCGCGTTCGCCTCTTTGGGCATTCGGAACTCTTCAACCTGCATCCGGACTGTCTGGCCGAGGTGACGAGCGAGCCTCCGTACTATCAAGAGCTATATAACAAATCGCGAGAGCAAAGTTGCAGCGCCTTTCAGTTCGACCGCCCGCGATGGCAGCTGGCGCTATTGCGCGATGCCGAGGAGGAATACTCCATCAACACGGGCGAGAAGATACGATCGTGGCAGCGCCGCAGTCTGGCAAAATTCACGCGTAATTTGGCGCTTCTGGACGGGCATTTGATTCCCGGCGTTTACGATCTCACATTAGGAGCGCGCGCAATAGTCGACGACAACTACGGTTACGAAGTTTGGCAGATTTCCAACCGCTACCGTGTCCAGAGAACCGACGATCCACCATTAGAAACGATAAAGATTTCAGGCGAGGAGGTATGGATCCGGACTCGGAAATTGCGCATACGGCGGCGGCTCCCCAGGATGAAGCAAATGCTCAAACCGGTTGGGTTGAAGCCGCGCAAGCGCGAAAAATCCAAAGGAGAATGGGCAGCTCAAACCAGTGGCGCATCCATCTGTTCCTATCCACCCGAAGATTTGGTGATCGAGAATTACGGCCGGTTTCTTAAACAGTACGCGAAGACGACGCTTTCTGAAGAGCGCTCGCGAGTAGAGCCATTTACGACCTCAATGCTCGACGGCATCGATCTTCGCGAGACCATTCGGAACTGGCGCGAAGGAAGGCTCTATGTTCGGGAGCACGGTAAGTTCTCGGGCGATGTGGGTGCGCTCGTCGTCATCTTCGATGAAGATCCAAACAATCGGTACCCTTATCTCACAACGTGGCTTGGTGAGCACCAAAACGAATCAGACATGGCTTTCTACTCCACGCAGCCGTTTGATCACATTGTTGGACCGGGAATAGGGCGGGCCGAGTACGGCGGCCTTTTGATGACGCTGCCCCCGCGCCGGCTTTATGACGTTTGGATCGATTCAGATTACGATCTGGCCGAGACCAAGGCCGAAAGACTGCTCATGGCAGCAATCGACTATTCTATGGAGCGCCATGTCGTTTATATTGCGGCCAGGACCCCTCGGAGCATTTTTCGCCAGCTGGCTGCTCGCACAAATCGCAAAATCGTGTACATACCGCTGGGCCAGCTTTCGCCGGCAAAGCTCAAAAAGATCCGGGTCGTGCATGTGCTGGACGGATATGAAAGGCGCGAGGAGGCCAAACAATATATCTGGTAAAGGACACTAGCCACGGCCGTCTTGCAAGATTGGGCGACAAACTAAAGTACTGGCGGCCAGCCAGACTTCTCGGGCATCCGTGAAAGCGCGATCGGCAGAACGCCAATGGGCCGCATATTGACGAAAATCTGACGGCACGCTTCCAAGTGTCTTAACTTTCTTGCGCGATCAGCCGATCAATTCTTAGGAAGGGTAAGCGTCACCTTTGTCTGAGAATCGATCTGGTTTAGTGGGATGGGCTATAAGCGCGCCGGTGTGCACCAACATTGGCGCTCAGGACGCGCCGGCAATCGATATCTGCCCGAAGGCCGCCGTCCAAGCCAGCAGCAGCGCTTGGACTGGATGGATTCTAGTACTTGGCCTTCTTTTTTCGGCATTAAGCAGCCAGGCCCAACCGAGTCTCGATTCGGCCCGGCCCATAACCGAATACATTCACCAAGTTTGGCAATCAGCGCAGGGACTACCCCAAAACTCCGTCTTATCAATCGCACAAACGCCGGACGGGTACCTGTGGCTCGGAACTGAAGAAGGACTCGTTCGATTTGATGGTGCGCGATTCACCGTGTTCGACAAACATTCAACCCCGGGCCTACAAAACAATCAGATTTTGGCGCTTCTTGTGGACCGCCGTCATAACCTGTGGATCGGTACCAATGGCGGCGGTCTTTCCCGTTTCAGCAATGGAACTTTCACAGCATACACGTCGCGCGACGGCCTTTCGAACAACTCTATCCTTTCTCTGTATGAAGACAAGAGGGGCGCAATCTGGATCGGAACTGATGGCGGCGGCCTAATCCGCTTTCAAAACGGAAGATTTCATGTCTTCACCAAAGCTGACGGACTTTCCGATAATGCGGTGTTTTCAGTTTCTGGCGATGACAGCGGAACTCTCTGGATCGGGACGCACGCAGGGTTGAGCAAATTTTCGGGCGGCAAATTCATCACTTGTAGAGCCGCAGACGCTCTCGCGACAGACTATATTCGCTCTACACATGTGGATCGGCATGGATCCGTGTGGGTCGGTACGAATGGGGATGGAGTTTACCGGATTACGTCAAGCGGCACAACGCGCTTTAGCACCAAAGATGGCCTCCCGAGCAACGGGATTTTCTCTGTTTACGAAGATCGTGCTGGAAGTATTTGGATCGGGACCGGATCTGGGCTGGATCGCTTTTCAAACGGCGAATTCAGCGCCGTCAAGACAACGGACAAAGCCCAGGAAAAGGAAGTCTGGACTGTATTTCAAGATCGTGAGGGAAGCCTCTGGTTCGGGACTGGGGGCAATGGACTCAACTGTTTGAAGAAAGGCTCTTTCACCACTCTGTCCAAAGATGATGGCCTCGTGAGCGATGTTATATTGCCGGTCTATGAAGACACCGAAGGGGCTCTTTGGATGGGTTCTGACCAAGGTCTCACGCGATGGAAAGACGGGCAGATTACCACCTACACCACCAAGCAGGGACTCCCGGACAATCTGGTTTTCTCGATTGTGCAGGACCGCGCCGGCAACATGTGGATCGGAACACGCCGGGGGCTCTCCCGCCTGAAAAATGGGGTGTTCACTAAATTCAACGGTGAAAACGGCTTGCCGAATGACTTCGTCCTGTGCACATATATAGACCGCAAAGGAGATCTTTGGGTCGGTACAAGAGGTGGCTTGAGCCGTTTTGACGGCCACCAATTCATCACTTACACGACTCGGGATGGTCTCTCTAATAACAACGTGCTGTCACTCTATGAAGATGAGAAAGAAAGTCTTTGGATCAGCACGGGCGGCGGCGGCTTGAACAGGCTTAAAGACGGTCGATTTTCTATCTTTACCACTCGCGACGGACTAGCGAACGATTTTATTTGGTCAATTTACGGTGAGCCGGACGGAAGCCTGTGGCTAGCAACCAACGGTGGCGGACTCAGCCGCTTCCGGAACGGAAAATTTACCACTTACAGCATCGATAAGGGACTTTACGACGACGCCGTTTTTGGCATTCTCGACGACAAGCTGGGTCATCTCTGGATGAGCTCAAACAAAGGTGTATTCTCGGTCAGCAAGCAGCAACTCGAGGCTTTTGCCGAAGGACGGGTGGCGAGCATTACTTCTGTTGCTTACGGTACTGCGGACGGAATGAAGACTCGCGAATGTAATGGCGGCTTCCAGCCTGCCAACTGGCGGACGAGAGATGGGCGTCTGTGCTTTCCCAGTATGAGAGGTCTGGCAATCGTAAATCCGGCTCATCTGGTGAAAAACGAACTGCCACCGCCGGTGGTTCTTGAGCGCGTTCTCGTCGACAACAAAGATCTTCCTTTGAACAAGCCTGTGGTCCTGCCGCCGGGGAAAGGACAACTAGAATTCCAGTTCACGGCTCCTAGCTTTATCGCTCCTGAAAAGGTTCAATTCCGCTACATGC
The DNA here is from genome assembly GCA_045807905.1 of Bryobacteraceae bacterium. Taxonomy (GTDB): domain Bacteria; phylum Acidobacteriota; class Terriglobia; order Bryobacterales; family Bryobacteraceae; genus Bog-105. Next base: position 5,245 of record JBJMGM010000106.1, read on the forward strand.
TAGAGGGATTTGATAAGGATTGGACCCAGGCTGGCAGCAGGCGAGTGGCTTACTACACGAACATTCCGCCGGGCGAATACCATTTCCGGGTTGTGGCGTGTAACAACGACCAAGTCTGGAGCACCGATGCCGCCGCTCTCTCGCTCACCTTGCGCCCTCACTATTACCAGACCGCGCAGTTTGATCTTTTTCTTGGATTGATGATCCTCAGTCTTTGTGCCGGTGTATATGGGTGGCGTGTTAACCAGTTGAAAATGCGGGAGGAGACGCTAAAGCTTCTCGTCAATGAACGCACTTCGGCTTTGCAAGAGAGCGAAAAACAGTTACGTCGTTCACGGGACGAACTGGAGCTCCGAGTTGAGGAGCGGACGAGCGAGTTAATGTGCTCAAACCAGGCACTTGGAGCAGAGATTCATGTACGCAGACGAACTGAAGAGCAGCTTATCGAAGCCAAAGACGCCGCTGAGGCGGCGAGCCGTGCTAAAAGTGAGTTCCTCGCCAATATGAGTCACGAAATCCGCACGCCAATAAACGGGATTTTGGGCATGACTGACATCACCCTCAGCACGGAGCTGGATGACGAACAACGGGAATATCTGGAAGCGGTCAAGATTTCGAGTGATTCCCTTCTCGCTATAGTCAATGACATTCTTGATTTCTCGAAAATTGAGGCTCGGAAGCTGACGCTCGAAAAAACCGTTTTTCACACGGCGACTTCTATAGATGAGCTGGTCAGATCGGTCTCGCTCCGGGCTCGTCAAAAGACGCTCTCTCTGAAGGCCCACTTGGACCCCGAGATTCCGATCGCCCTAATTGGCGACCCCCTGCGCCTGCGCCAGGTATTGCTAAATCTCACTGACAATGCGATTAAGTTCACGAGCGAAGGCAACATCACCCTATCGGTGACAACTGATCAACTTTCTGATACGGAAGCGGTGTTGCACTTCGCCGTCGCCGACACAGGTATCGGCATCCCTGTGCAGAAGCAGAAAACTATATTCGAAGCGTTCTCACAGGCGGATAGCTCATCCACTCGCAGGTACGGCGGAACCGGCCTGGGTCTCACGATCTCTTATCAGCTGGTGGCATTGATGGGAGGGCGCCTGTGGGTTGAAAGCGAACCGGGTGCTGGCAGTACTTTCCACTTCACCGCACGTTTCGAAAGATTAGCGCCCGCTCAGAGCTCAACTGTGAAAAATCAAGCACCCGTTTGCCTCTCGGCATGATCTGATCCGTATAGATCCCAACGGTTTCGACGCCTAGACGTCCAAGCTAATGACTATTATCTTTTTGAACATGTTCTCGAGCACAACGTCCGTTTCAGCCCTATCATTCGATATACTTTGAATAAGATCCGGAAATTCCCCATGAATAGTCGCTTTAAATGGACCATTGTCGGCAGCTCAACTTGCGTCGTGGTTTTACTTCTGATTGGTGCAAACAAGGGGCGCGCAGTAGCAGCAGATGACATTTACGGCCACTTGAAGGTCTACACCGAGGTTCTCGAGCGCATCAAATTGGAATACGTCGAAGACCCCGATATGAAGAGCGTCACCCTCGGCGCAATCAACGGCCTCCTCGAATCTGTCGATCCTTTTGCAAGCTACCTGAACGCCGATCAATATCGGCAGTACGAAAAGACCCAAGATTCGGCCAAAGCCGGGGTCGGGCTTATCTTGGCGAAGCGCTACGGGTATGTAGCCGTTGTGGACACGCTCCCTGGCTCGCCTGCGGAGAAGGCCAATGTCACTACCGGTGATCTTATCGAGAGCATCAACGGTGTCGCGACTCGCGACATGCCATTAGCTTACGCAGAGCAGCTGCTTCGCGGCGACCGAAACTCCACCGTGGAGATAACCGTTCTGCGCCTGCGAAATCCGGATCCTCAGAAGCTTACGTTGACTCGCACTAGTGTTGCGTTTCCGCAGATCACCGCCAAGCTGCTGCCCGAGAAAGTGGGCTACCTCGACGTGACCAGCCTAGCCGGCGACCGTATTGACGAAGCCAAAGCAAAGCTGCAGGACCTTAAGAAGCAAGGCGCGAAGTACATAGTGCTGGACCTTCGGCATTGCTCAACGGGTGAGCCGGACAAAGGCATCCCGCTCGCCAACCTTTTTCTGGATAAGGGCGAGATCACGTACCTCAAAGGGCAGAAGACGCCAAAGCAGGACTTTGTCGCCAAGTCTAATGACGACGTCTGGACCGGTCCATTGGTCGTCATCACCAACCGCTCTACTGCGGGAGGAGCGGAAGTTGCCGCCGCCGCCCTGCTAGACGACACTAGGGCGCAAGTGGTCGGTGAGCGCAGCTACGGCGATGCAAGCCTTCGCAAGACCGTCCAAATGGACGACGGCGGCGCTGTCATTCTGTCCATTGCGAAGTATTACTCACCGTCCGGCAAAGCGATTCAGGATACTGGTGTGGTTCCGTCCGTTCAGCTCACCGAAAACGATAATTCTCCCGAGTTGGATCAGGACGGCAATCCGATCCCGGGGACAGCTCCCAAAAATTCAGAAGACAACTTGCTGAAGCAATCCATCGACCTTGTTACCGGGAAGGCGAGTATCGCGCAGTTAACAAGCGGTGAGAACGCTTCAGCGCTCGGCAACGCGCAGCACCCCAACCTTGACAAAAGCCCGCTTCAGCAACGGCGTTGATCTAAGGCTCGAGCCAAGTTATGCCCCTTTATGAGTATCGCTGCGAAGGCTGCGGTGAGCAATTCGAGCTAATACAGAAGTTTTCTGACCAGCCGGTGACTACGCACGATAAGTGTGGCGGAACCGTCCATCGCCTGCTTTCCGCTCCAGCGCTGCAGTTTAAGGGCAGCGGATGGTACGTCAATGATTACGCCAGAGCTTCGAAGCCTGAGAGCGATGGTGCCTCGAAGCAGGCCGATTCCAAGCCCGCTAAATCGTCGTCTTCTGAATCCTCTGAGACGACTGCATCCACCCCCACTTCGCCTGCCGACAAAACCACTTCATCTACTACTAAGTCTGATACAAAGAATGAGTGAACACTCGTCGAGAGTTTCTTAGCGCCGTTTCGAGCGTTGGTGTAACTGCTCCGTTACTGGCCGCGCACGGTGTCCCAGAAACAGCAGCGTCGCCTAACGACAAAATCCAAATCGCCGTGATTGGCGCGGGCGGCATGGGTCAGGAGGATGCCCGGAGCTCCGTCGCCTCAGGCATGACCAAAGTCGTGGCCGCGTGCGATTGCTACGACGGCCGGCTTGAGCACATGAAGGAGCAGTACGGACGCAACATCTTCACAACGAAGCGTTACGAAGAGATCCTCGCGCGTAAGGACATCGATGCCGTGATCATCGGCACTCCTGATCTCTGGCATCAGAAGATCACGTTAGACGCGTTGGCCGCCGAGAAAGACGTGTATTGTGAAAAGCCGATGGTCCAGCGCGTTGATGAGGGGCTACCGGTTGTGCAGGCGCAGCATCAAGCAAATCAGATTCTCCAAATTGGCAGCCAGCGGGTCAGCTCAGTGCTCTACAAGAAAGCTCAGCAATTGTTTCGTAGCGGCGCAATTGGCAAGCTCAACATGGTTGAAGCCTGGTGGGACCGCAACACTGCGGTCGGTTCCGGTGAGTACCTCATTCCGCCGGACGCAAGCACGGCTACCTGCGATTGGGACCGCTTCCAGGGGCGCGCGCCCAGGGCCGACTGGGATCCAAAAAAATTCTTCCGCTGGCGTTGTTACCGTGAATATGGCACGGGTGTTGCCGGCGACCTGTTCGTACATCTTTTTTCCGGGCTTCATTTCATTACCGGCGCGCTGGGCCCTACACGAGTTTTTGCTACGGGCGGGCTCCGATTCTGGAAGGATGGCCGCAATGTTCCTGACGTCTTCGTGGGCGTTTACGACTACGCTGAAAGCCCCAGTCACTCGGCCTTCAACCTCATTTTGCGTGTCAATTTCGTGAATGGATCGCAAGAGAGTTCAGGCTTTCGCTTCACAGGAAGTGATGGCATCATGACAGTCGGCCGGAAAGTGACACTTTCTCGTCAACCACAGCCCAGGGAGCCCGGGTATACCATTGACACTTTCTCTCGGCCGATGCAGGACGCTTTCTTGAAGCGGTATCACGAACGGTATCCGGATTCCAAACCTTCAGCCACCACGTTACAGGCAAGCCGGGAGGAAGTTTATGAAGCACCGGAACACTACAGCGATCATCGCGATCACCACCTCAACTTCGCTCTAGCAATTCGGTCGCGAAAGCCAGCGATTGAAGATGCTACTTTTGGATTCCGCGCCGCCGGCCCCGCCCTGCTCTCGAATGTCAGCTATTTCGAAAAACGAATCGTCCGCTGGGATCCGGCGAACATGAAAATGATTTCGTAGGACTCAATGCAATCGCCTAACGACAACATTCAGATTGCACTCATTGGCGCCGGCGGGATGGGGCAAGGGGATGCCGAGATGGCCACCTCCCTACCAGGGGTGAAGCTGGTTGCGGCTTGCGACTGCTACAACGGTCGCCTTGAACGCATGACTGAAGTCTATGGTCACGAAACATTCACCACCCGCGATTACCGCGAGATAGTTGCTCGTAAAGACATCGATGCCGTAATTGTGGCCACGCCTGATCATTGGCACACGCGCATCTCTGTCGATTGCCTGAACGCAGGGAAGCACGTCTACTGTGAAAAGCCAATGGTGCACGCGATCGAAGAGGGCCGTTCCGTCATCGATGCTCAGGCGAAATCCGGCAAAGTATTTCAAGTTGGCAGCCAATATCGCAGTTCGCTGGTCTACCAGAAAGCAAGAGAGCTATTTGAATCGAAGGCCATTGGCGAGCTGAATTTCGTCGAGGCTTGGCTTGATCGCAACAGCGCCATCGGCGCGTGGGAATATTCGATTCCTCTCGATGCCAGCCTTGAGACCTGCGATTGGGAGCGCTTTCAGGGCAACGCACCCAAGCGATCCTGGGATCCAAAGCGCTTCTTTCGATGGCGCAACTACCGTGACTACGGAACGGGCGTCGCCGGGGACTTGTTCGTGCACTTGCTCACAGGCCTCCACACGGTTACTAATTCAATTGGCCCCACGCGCGTTTACGCCACCGGTGGAGTTCGTTTCTGGACAGATCGCGAAGTGCCGGATGTGATGCTCGCGACGCTAGACTATCCACCCGCCGATGCACATCCCGCGTTCAACGTTCTACTTCATGTCAATTTCAAAAGCAGTCTATCCGAAGAATCCTTCGGCGTGAAATTCACCGGGAGTGACGGAGTGATGACGGCGGACAGCTTCAACAAACTCACTCTGGAGAAAACTCCGCGTACTGAGGAATTGGATTGGGGGCTCAAGAGCCTTCCCGACAAAATGCAAAAAGAACTTACTGCAGAGTGGAAGGCCAAGCATCCCGAACCTACGACCGAAACCATCAAGCCTGGCTCAACTGAGTTATTTGATATGTCCGGTTCAGATGCCCACCTGGAACACCACAAAAATTTCTACAACTCTATTCGCGAAAATAAGCCATCAATCGAGGATGCGACCTTCGGGCTACGCGCGGCCGGCCCCGCACTTCTGACGAACGTCAGCTATTTCGATAACAAGATTGTGGCGTGGAATCCCGAGATGATGAGCGCGATTCAGGCTTGATTCTATGCCGGGTTACCAGCGTCCAGCCGAGCATTGAGCGAACCCTGCCGATAGCCTTCCAGGTCCAATGTCACATAGAGGAAGCCCAGTCGCTTAAAAATAGACGTGAATGCCTGCGCATTCTCAAGCGTAAGTGCTTTGTTTAATTCGTCTCTGGCTATCTCAATCCGCACGATGTCGCCATGAAACCTCACTCGAAACTGCCTGAACCCAAGTGCGCGGATGGCCTCTTCGCCTTGCTCGATGGTTTTGATCGTATCGATTGTTACGGCAGTCCCATAGGGCACCCGTGAACTAAGGCACGCTGCGGCGGGACGGTCCCATATCGAAAGCTCTGCTCGCCGGGCCAGTTCGCGAATCTCCGCTTTCGTCAACTCTGCCTCCACAAGCGGCGCCCTCACTTCGTGAATCTTGGCCGCGCGCTGACCAGGCCGATAATCACGTAAGTCGTCCTTGTTAACGCCGTAGACAATGTGTGCAAAGCCGCGCTCACTCGCATAACCTTCAAGACGCTTGAACAACTCGTCCTTGCAATGAAAGCATCGGTCTTTGTCGTTCTTCACGTACTCAGGATTCTCAAACTCGTGTGTCTGTACATACTCGTGTCGAAATCCACACTCTCGAGCAAACGCTTCCGCATCCCTTTTGTGCGACGTTGGAATGGAGGCCGAATCGGCTGTAATCGCGATTGCATCGCCGCCTAGCACTTTATGCGCCGCCCATGCCAGGTAGGCAGAATCGGTTCCGCCCGAATACGCCACGATTACGCGACCGAGCTTGCGCAAGGCTTGAAATAGCGCATCTTCCTTCGCCGTTAATTCTGTGGAATCGAGTTGAACCCCGGTTTCCAGCGAAACGAGCGTGGCCATACCTGAAGTATAGCCACCCATTTGCTTCTCTCACGCACACGCCCGAGCACTCGCCCGTAACTCTACGGGCATCTGCCCCAGTTGACGGGCCCGATTCCTTCATCCACATTGGAATGACGGGATCTGGCCGCTTCCCGCGGCCGGATCGCTCGAGAATTTAATCCGAGAAACTGAGGACAATTCCATGGACGCAATACCTCTCCCGTTTTACGAAGCTGCTTCGCTCGATAACATCTGTCACGGACTCAAAGGCGTCCGCATACTGTTCGTGAATGTCTTTGCCGTGTCGTCTCCCAGTGCTGGGTGGACGCTGATCGATGCTGGACTTTATCTCTCGGCCGGAAAAATTAAGCATTGGGCGGAGAGCCACTTCGGAAAGGGCACGAAGCCGGACGCCATCGTTCTCACTCACGGGCACTTTGACCATGTTGGCGCTCTCAAGGATCTGCTCGATGACTGGAACGTGCCGGTCTATGCTCATCCGGATGAATTTCCGTTTCTGACCGGACACGCCAAGTACCCGCCCCCAGATCCCTCTGTCGGCGGCGGCCTCATGGCCGTTATGTCTCCGCTTTATCCGCGCACTTCGGTCGATCTCAGCGGTCGCGTGGTGCCGTTGCCGTCCGACAACTCCGTTCCGAGCCTTCCGGGGTGGGAATACATCCACACGCCGGGTCACGCTCCTGGCCACATTTCGCTCTTCCGTTCCGAAGATAGGACTCTGATCGTCGGGGATGCCTTCTGCACGACCAAACAGGAATCCTTTCTTGCCGTCGCGAAGCAGAAACCAGAGCTCCACGGGCCACCCTCTTACTACACACCTGATTGGGATGCCGCTCGCCGATCAGTCGAGAAATTAGCCGAATTACGGCCTACGGCCATCGCTCCAGGCCACGGTCTCCCTATGTGTGGTGACGAAGTTCCCGGCCAGTTACGAAAATTGGCGGTCAATTTCGATCACATCGCCGTACCCGATCGCGGCAAGTACGTTCATAAGACCGCAACGGCCGAGTAGGCCTTTATCTCGCTCGCTTCCGCTTAGAATGGATACGCGACCGGAGGCAACGTGATCAGGATCATCACGATCGAGCGTGAATACGGTTCAGGAGCAGCCGCGGTTGGAAAAGCGGTTGCAGATCGCCTGGGTTGGACTTTATGGGACCACGAGATCACATGCGAAGTCGCTCGGCGGCTGAAATGCGATGTCCAATCGGTGGAGCAGCGCGAAGAACGTCCGGACCCTGCTTTCTACCGTCTCGTGAAGGTGTTTATGCGTGGAAGCTACGAGGAAAGTTTGCAAGGTAGTGCCAAGCTCGAGCTTCTGGATGCTGAACATCTTGCGCTACTTTTCGAGAGGATAGCGACGGACATCGCAGCCAAAGGCAACTCTGTGATCATTGGCCGCGGGGCGCCTTGGTTCCTGCGCAATCGAGACGACACGCTGCGCGTGTTTATCTACGCGTCTGTAGAAGAAAAAATTCGCCGGCTTAAGGCTCAAGGAAAGACCCAGAGCGAAGCCGAGGATTTGATCGCGCGCGTTGATCGAGAGCGCGCCGCCTTTGTCAAGCAGTACTACGGAGCGAATTGGCCCGAGCGTTATCTCTACCACGTCATGATTAATTCGGTTATCGGCAATGAGGCCGTCATAAAAATGATCCTCAGCGAAATGGATCTTCTTGATGCGAACTCACGGCCCCTTACTCGTACCGGCACGGCGCAGCACGTGTCCAGGTAGCGCGTTCGTCATCTTGCCGCCCGCAATGACGGGCACCCCATTCACAAGCACATACTCCATTCCAACCGAGAGCTGATTCGGATTTTCGAATGTAGCGATATCTCGAATCGTCACCGGATCGAAGATAGTGATATCGGCCCACATCCCCTGCTTAAGGACGCCTCGATCCGTTAGCCGCATGCGCTGCGCCGGGAGTGCGCTGAATTTCCTGATCGCATCTGCTAAAGTAAGCAGTTTTTCGTCGCGCACGTACTTGCGCAAAATTCGTGGAAACGTCCCGTACGCACGCGGATGCGGGTGCTCCTGGCCCAGAATTCCTTCCGGCGCGGTTCCTTGCGAATCGTTGTCGATCGAAACCCAGGGTTGCTTGAGCGCATACGCGACATCTTGCTCGGACATGCCGAACACAGCGACAGACATGCCTGGGTCGTCAATCAGCAAATCGAAAACCGTGTCGATGGGGTCCTTCTTTTGTGCTTTGGCAATCTCCGCGATTGTCTTGCCTTGAAGCGGTAGGAGCTTTGGATTCTGCACAACGCTAACGAGTATTGCTTCGGGACCAAGCACTTCAAGCCACTCATTGTCCCAGCCCATGCCGTCAGCCTCCATATCTTTGCGGATGCGAGCGCGGGTGGCCGGATCCTTAAGCCGGGCCACCATCTTCGCTTCGCCTCCATCGTGGACCCAGGGCGGCACGAATGCTGAAAAAGAATTAAACCATGCTGGATACGCATACGTGTCGGCTTCGATGTCGACGCCCGAACTCCGAGCCTGATCGATACGGTGGACAATCTCGGGCATCCGGCCCCAATTGCGCTTTCCCGCAGCTTTCAAATGCCAGATTTCAACCGGAATTTTGGCCTCCCGCCCGATCCGAAATACTTCATCCAGAGCGTTGTCGATGGTGTCGCCCTCGCTTCGCATGTGACTGGCGTAAATGCCGCCGAATTTGGCCGCTTCCGCGGCGAGTGCGATCAATTCTTCCGTCCTCGCGTAGGGTGCGGGCGCATATTGAAGTGACGTCGAAACGCCGACCGCTCCATCCTGCATGCCTTCCCTCACAAGCGCGGTCATTTGCGCCAGCTCGAGCGCACTCGGGGCGCGATTGTCATCGCCCAGTATCATGCGGCGAACCTGCGTGGCGCCGACATAACTGGCTAGGTTAATACCCAGCCGTTGGCGTTCCAGCCGGGCGAAGTATTGGGCGAATGTCCGCCAGTCAGGATTGACATGGTAATGCGCAAAGCCAGGTCGATCTGCCGCCAGAAGACGGTCATTCAGCGGCGCGATGGAACTGCCTTCCCCCGTGACCTCGGTCGTAATCCCTTGGAAAATCTTGGAGGGCACGCGGGGGTTAACTAGCATTGAGAGCTCCGATTGACCAAGCATGTCGATGAAGCCCGGGGCAACCGTTAAGCCATGTGCATCGATAATCCGACGCGCGGGAGCCGCGGCGAGGGAGCCTATGGCCGCGACGCGTCCGTTTCGAATGCCGATGTCGCCCGTGTACCATGGCGAGCCAGTCCCATCGATGATGTGCCCGTTCCGGATGACGATGTCGAATTGCTGCGCGGTCGCAGCGAACGGCAGGATGAACGCGAACAGACTGACAAACCTACGGATCAAATTGAGATTATATGTTGGCTGAAACATCCGATTGACAAATCTTCAAACGTGGTACATTCTCGTGACAAGGGGTTATGTGATGCGCTATCCGCGCGTGCTCTTGCCTGTAATTCTCGCCTTCATCGTCTGTTTTCACCTTTCCGGGCAATTGGTCGTCTCTGTTCATTCGGGAGTGGTTCACTTTTCCGAAGGTTCCGTCTTCATTGACGATCATCCGCTCGATCAAAAATTCGGAACCTTTCCAAACATCAAAGAGGGGTCGACGCTACGGACTGAAGAGGGTCGAGCCGAGATCCTTCTCACGCCCGGCGTATTCCTTCGCGTGGACGAAAACAGCTCAATCCGTATGGTTTCTAACGCGCTTAAGAATACTCGACTGGAGTTCCTGGAAGGCTCCGCCATCCTCGACTCCGTGGACGCTAGTAGCGATGATCCGGTTGTCATCACCTATAAAGACTGCCAAATCCGATTCGCTAAGAAGGGCGTCTACAGAATGGATGCCTCGCCCCCTGTACTTCAGGCGTACAACGGCGAAGCTGAAGTCACTCATGAAGGCAAGCCATCAACAATTGATCCGTCTCATCTTTACTTCTTTTCCCTTGGTCTCGTAACACAAAAATTCGGCGAAGGCGCGGACGACGACTTCTATCAATGGTCAAAGGATCGCAGCGAGTTTATCTCGGCAGATAACCGGTCCGCCAGCCAGAGCACAGCCGATCCCGGGCAATTTGATACCGGACAAGCCTCTACGCGAGACCCCGATCTTTATCTCGGAACGCCCACTTATGGTGGTAGCATTGGCGGCACATTCCCGGTGGATAATGGTCTGCTGTACTCGAACGTCCCCTTCGGAATGGGCGTTTGGAACGCATATTCCGTTTATTTTATATACCTGCCCCGGTACTATCGCTCCCGGTTGAGTCCAACCTGGCCCGCGGGCACGCCTCGTTCAGTTTATGCACCTCGGTCTGCGCGCTTGCCTGCGCCAAGCAGAATTCCGTACCCCGGTTTGCTCCCCTCGCGGATTGCAATCCCCCGCCCCTCTGCCCCAACGCGCGTAACCGTCCCAAGTTTCCTGCCACGCGTTCCGAGAACTAGCACGAGCACGCCTGTTTATTCTCGTCCACCCGCGGTTGGATTCCCCAGAGGCGGTACGGTGGGCATCGGCACACCCAACATCGGCCATCCATCCGCCATCGGCCGTCCACCTGGTATCGGCCGCCGTTAGCAAGCTTACTGGGTGGGAGCGTAATACCCGAGTCTCCAGCGCGATTTGAGTGCTGGCAGACCTTGCGGGGGATTGAGTTTCACATCGACCTTGCGGTACTTACCATTCCGATTCTGATTTGTCGGCGAGTACGCGAGCACATACTGGTTCCGTAACTCAATACCGATCCTGGTGGCGATACTCGGCAGAGCGCTGTCCTCTGCTGCCGCAAAAGCTCGACCACCTGTTTGCTCTGAAAGTTGCGACAGTAGGTGTGGGCCCGACAGTTCCGCCGCGCTGATTCCCAGGTACGGAAACGGTCCAAACACCCCCATCGAATAAATCTGCACGTCCGCTTCGCGTACCAGGTTTTCAATTTGGTTCGCAGTGTACTTACTATTGTTGTCGCCGCCATCCGAGATAATGAGCAGAGCTTTACGCGGATTTGTGGCTCTCTTCATCTCGCGCAACCCCATGTAAACCCCATCGAGCAGCGCTGTTAAGCCTTGTGGTTCAGCCGAAGTCAGCTTGCTCTGAATTTCATCCATACGCTGTGTAAATCCCATCGCCAACTGCGCCCGATCGCCGAACTCAACCAAAAATGCTTCGTCCTGGGCATTCATCGTCTTCAGAAATTGAGCCACCGCCTGCCGTGATGTCTCGATCTTGCTTCCCATACTGCCGCTCGTATCCACGAGTAGCCCGATCGATAACGGCGCATCTTCATCGGCAAATTGCTTAACTTTCTGTTCGGTACCATCCTCGAAAACGCGGAAGTCTTGCTTGTCGAGGCCTAGGACAAAGCGGTTCAAAGAATCGGTGACTGTCACCGGTATCACAACGAGCGTTGTATTCACCCGAATATTGACGTCGGCAGTGGTCTCAGAAGCCGTTTGCGCAGAAAGCAAACCGAAGGAAAAGATCAGAAAAAGGAGGAAGCTTTGGCGCACAGCTGCGCACCCTGTTTGAGCACGAGTCTACCATGCCGGAAACGTGCATTCGCCTCGGCATGCGCTAACATCGAACTGCCTTGCACGCCTTACTCGTACAGTGGATTACGGCGATCAGCGCAGTATTCTTCATCGTCGATCCGTTCGCCGCCACGCCAGCTTTCCTGGCCATGACCGCCGGTTACGAGCATGCGCGGCGCAAACAGATGGCTCGCCGCGCCGCCGTTACTTGTCTCGTCATACTGAGCGTGTTTGGCACGGTGGGCAAGTATCTCTTCCGGCTGTTCGGCATCACGCTGCCAGCGTTCAAATTTGCTGGGGGCGTCTTGCTGCTGCTGGTCGCGCTTGACATGCTGCAAGCGCGCCGCTCGCGAACTCGCGAAACACCTGAAGAGCAGAGTGGCGCATCTGAAACTGACGACGTTGGAATCATTCCAATGGGTATTCCCATGCTCGCGGGGCCGGGCTCAATCTCAACCGTCATGGTATTGGTCGGGCAAGCTCCCGCCTGGCACGACGCCATTCCCGTCCTCGTTGGGGTCGCTATCACATCCTTAGTGTGTTACATGGTGCTTGCGAGCGCCGACCGCGTGGAGGCCATGCTGGGTGCCATCGGTATTCGCATTGTCACTCGACTCATGGGCTTGATGTTAACTGCCATCGCCTTCCAGTTCTTTGTCAGCGCTCTCGTGGATTTGCGTGTTATCACCCCCGTCGCGCTGCCCTAAGTGTTCGCACACTGAACATGGCCGCGACCGACATTGAATACGCTGGTTTCCACAAGCTAGATGGGCACGGCGAATAGTGCCGACGCGCAACATGAAGCGGCCTTTTAAATCTTTTTGAGTCGCGCTAAGCCTATTCTTCGTAGTTAGTTTAAGAAGGGCATACAAACGAGGACTTTTGCTAGCGGGTACGACATCGCGGGCCGAGTTGGGAAGTGAAACCAGCTTGCCTGCTTTCCCAGAAGCAGTCGAGGCACACAAGGCAATGGTGTACGGCATTGCGTGGCATTTTCTGCGCGATCGAGCACTCGCCGAGGAACTGGCGCAGGATGTATTTCTTGAATTGCATCGGAACTGGCCCTCAATGCACTCGGCTCAGCACATTGTGTTCTGGCTGCGGAAGGTTGCCAGCCGCCGCTCGATTGACGTCATGCGCAGACGGACAACTCGGCGAGAGACAAGTCTGGAAGAAATGGCCGAGCCGACAGCGCTTGAGCGTGTCCATGACTCAATGCTGTCCTCCTACCTGGAGCGGATGGTCGCTTCTCTACCGGAGAAGCAGCGCATGGTGATCGTTCTTCGATATCAGGAGGGGATGGAGCCGGAAGAGATTGCCGAGCTGTTGGAAATGAATGTCAGTACTGTGAAGAGTCAAATTACACGCGCGCTCGATTTGCTTCGAGCAAAGACTGCCCGCCGATTGAAACAGGAGTGGTAATGAAATGACGCCGTTTGAACAGCAGCTCAAGGAAGCACTGGCGCGTAAGGAGCCTTCGCCAGACTTCGTAAGCCGTGTGCTCGAGAAGGCTAAAGAACAGCAGCCGCAGCCGCACATCGCGGGGCGAACGTGGCGCTTTCGAAGAGCTTGGACGTGGCGCCTTGCTCCGGTGATGGCGGCCTTGGCGCTGGTATGTGCTGGAGCGATGTATCGCGATCATGAACGCACGGTACGTGGAGAGTTGGCTAAACAGCAGCTGTTGACCGCTATGCGAATCGCGGGATCGAAGCTGCACGATGTACAGCAGCGTGTAATAGACATTCAGTACAAAGCGGTGGAACGATGAAACCGAGCCGATGGGGAGCGGTGATTGCCGCGGCAGTGACATTGCCGCTGGGGGCGCAAGACATCAAGATGCCGTTGAATCTCGACAGGCTCGCGGAGCACGCGACCGAGACCGTCGATGTGACTCTCGACGCCTCCATGCTTCAACTCGCCAGTAAATTTTTGTCCAAAGACGATCCCGACCAGATGCACGTTAAGCAACTCGTCTCAAAGCTCAAAGGCGTTTACGTGCGGAGTTTTGAGTTCGATAAAGACGGCCAGTACTCGAAAAGCGATTTGGACGCAATTCGGTCGCAGTTGAAGAGACCGGATTGGACGCGGATTGTAGGCGTGAAATCGACCAAAGGTGAATACTCCGAAATCTACGTGAAGAAGAACGGTGATCAAGTTGCCGGGTTGGTGGTACTCAACGCGGAGCCAAAAGAGCTGACTCTTGTCCATATTGATGGAGCGATTGATCCCGAGGAGTTGAGCCAACTCGGAGGGCACTTGGGTATCCCGAGACTAGATAGATCCAGACGCGGCGAGACTGATGATAGAGCGAAATCGAAAAGCAAGGACGAGGAGTGAGGTATGCGCCATTTACTCGCGATTCTGGTTGTTACAGCGGCGTTGCCCCTCACACTGCCTGGCAGTGAATTCGATTGGCTGGTCCGTGAGGTCTCGAGGCAAAGCTCTGCCAAACCGGTGCACATTCCGCTGTTTGGGTTCGCGCGCTTCGTACTCGCTGCGGCACACCCGGCGGGAACCAGCGAGCTACACTTGGCTGTTTTGCAGCAGGTGGAACTTGAGCCAGGAAAATTCAGCCGGTTGACGGACGAGGCTGTGGGCCCGGCGTGGAAACCCATTGTAAGAGTACGTTCACGCAACACCGAGTCGACGAGCATTTACGCTCAATTGAATGGGAAAGACCTGCGCGTCTTGCTCACAGTGCTCGACGATGGTGAAGCGACTCTTCTTGAGGTGCGTATCAAACCAGAGGCTCTGATGAAGTTTGTGGATGAGCACACGCGATCAACTCAACCCGCAAGTTTTGGACCCTGATGTCGGACACCTCATAATCAAGAAGGATGGAGCAGACGGCCGCCGTTATCGGAAGCGGACCCAATGGCCTTGCGGCGGCAATTGTCCTCGCAAAGGCCGGACTCAACGTTGAAGTTCATGAGGCCGCAGCAGCCGTCGGAGGAGGCGCTCGGTCCGGCGAACTGACACTTCCAGGCTTCGTGCACGATCTCGGCTCTGCCGTTCATCCTTTGGCAGTTGGCTCACCTTTTTTCTCGAAACTTGCTTTGCACGCCCATGGCCTGAATTGGATCTGGTCGCCGGCCGCCCTCGCTCACCCTCTCGATGACGGCACAACCATGCTTCTGGAACGTAGCATCGAAGACACATCCCAGCAATTTGCCTATGACTCAGCAAGTTACCGGAGGATGTTCAAACCCTTAGTGAGGGAGTGGGGCAGCTTAGCCGAGCAACTCCTAGGCCCATTTCGATTGCCGAAACACCCTTTTTTGCTGGCTCGATTTGGACGGCAGGCGATGCAGCCCGCTACATATCTTGCCAGGAGCTCGTTTGGGAATCCGCGGACGCGCGCCTTCGTCGCTGGGTTGGCGGCCCACTCCATTCTCAAGCTGCAAGCCCCACTGAGCGCTGGATTCGGCTTGGTTATGGGTGCGTCCGCGCATGCCGTGGGATGGCCCATCCCAGCGGGCGGAGCGCAACGCATTTCGGACGCGCTTAGCAGTTTGCTTAGGGCGTTGGGCGGCCGTATAGAGACCGGATCTCGCGTCGATAGTTTAGACGAACTTGTTGGTCGAGATAGGATTCTGTGCGATGTTACGCCACGGCAATTTTTGGCCCTCGCGGGCTCGCGCCTGCCGCCCGCCTTCCGCCGTTTGCTCAAGCGGTACCAGTACGGTCCTGGAGTCTTCAAGGTAGATTGGGCGCTGCGCGAACCGATTCCGTGGACGGCAAAAGATTGCCGGCGCGCCGCGACGGTGCACCTTGGCGGATCTCTTGAAGAGATCGAGGCTTCCGAGCGCGCAGCTTGGGAAGGTCGCCCCCCTCACAAGCCGTTCGTCCTCTTAGCGCAGCCAAGTCTTTTTGATCCGAGCCGTGCTCCCGCCGGACAGCATACGGCCTGGGCCTATTGCCATGTCCCAAATGGTTGGCCAAACTCCGCGCTTGCTCAAATCGAAGCACAGATAGAACGGTTCGCTCCTGGCTTCGGCGAGTGCATCCTCGCACGAAGTAGTCATACACCCCAACAGATGCAGGTTCTAAATGAAAACCTGATCGGTGGCGACATCAACGGGGGCGCTGCAACCCTGAAACAGTTCTTCCTGAGGCCGACATGGCGGCTTTACGGTACGCCTCTCGACGGCGTTTACCTTTGTTCGTCTTCTACGCCGCCGGGCGGCGGAGTGCACGGCATGTGCGGATATTACGCCGCTCAACGGGCGTTAGCAAATCTGAAGAGAAAATGAAGCTAGCCGCCCACCTTCTCCCGTTCGCAAACCAGCTTCATGTCCGCTTGGCCTTTTGTAGTGGTGATGTGGCTTGTAATCGTGAGTGTCTGCCGATCTTCCGAGAGTTCCCAGCGATCTTCGACAACCTGGTCCTCGCCCTTTGAATCTTTGGTCGTCGTTCGGATTACGAGCGCCGGGCCATCCCAGAACGCCTTGCTCACGGCGTCACGCCCGCTCATCATGTTGGTGGTTTGCGAGCCATCGGTAAAGTAACTCACGTCTACTGTCGAGCTTTTCTTGCCGGTGGTCTGAACGGTGTGAACGTTGAGAGTCGGGTCTCGATGCTCTACAACGCGAACCACAATATCGGGGGCAGTGAAGCCGCCAAAATCGCTCTTGTCCTTCACCATGCGCCAGCGACCCGAAAAATCCGGCTTAGGTGGAGAAGCCGGAGCTTGCCCCTGTTCAAGTGCGGGCAGTGCCAGAGCGCAAAAGCCGATTGATAACGCAAACGCCCAGAGCGTTGAGCGCCGATTGCAATTGCTAAATTTCACTATTCAGAAACTACCAAGAGCTTAAAAGTCTGGGGTAAGATCTTCGGCCTTGGCCGGGGGTTATCAGCGGATGCCGCGGGCGCAGGGCCAAACTCAGCAACAGAAAGATACAGTTTATGGGTTTTCAGATCGATTGCCATTGTCCGAGCACCACGTTGCGTTTTTACCGTCTGGGCGACGCTGTACGTATTAGGAGTTCCCTGCTGCACGACGGTCAGCGTTCCCTCGCCGTTCGAAGAAAATACCAATTCTCTTTCCGGATCGAATGCTGCCGCATCCGGTCCCTCTCCTATCGGCACCGTTGCAGTTACTTTGCCGCGACCGGCATCCACCACCGCCATTATCTTGTTGTCGCAAACAGGAAATAACCGCTGATTCTTCGGATCTATCGCCAATCCGGACGGTGAATCGCACGGGGCAAGGGGCCAGCGCTCCTTTATTGTGAGCGTGTTCGGGTCAAGGTGGACCAGTTCGCTCTTATCTTCGATATTGACGTAAACGTTACCTTGTGCGTCTGTGACCGCGAACTCCGGTTTCCCCCCCAGAGGCAGCGTTCCCGCGATCTTTCCTGTGGCCGCCTCG
The DNA here is from genome assembly GCA_045807905.1 of Bryobacteraceae bacterium. Classification (GTDB taxonomy): domain Bacteria; phylum Acidobacteriota; class Terriglobia; order Bryobacterales; family Bryobacteraceae; genus Bog-105. Next base: position 22,646 of record JBJMGM010000106.1, read on the forward strand.
ATAGCGGTAACGTCCTTGCTCCGGCCGTTGAACGCAAAAACACGCTGGCTGAAGGGATCGTACAAAATCGCGTCAGGATTCGTTCCAGCCTTTACGGTCGAAATGACCCCGAGCGTTCTGAGATTGAAGATAGTGACTTGATTGTCGCGGCCGTCGCTGATAAAGCCGCGGTGCAGATTATCCGCGATCGCGATTCCATGAACTCCATTCGTGTTCGGAATATTGCCGATGATCGCTCCGGTATCGAGATTGAGGACATCCACTTTCGTACCGTGAGAAACATAGAGCCGGCGGTTCTGTGAATCAGCTGTCAAATAGTCCCAGGAGCTCTCACCCGGGACGGGAATCGACTTTTCCACTTTATAAGAAGTGGCGGCGAAGACCGTGAAACCAATCAGAGAGCCCACTAGTACACGGCAAAAGTGCATCATGAAGGAAAAATTGTAGCATCTTAACCGCTGGCTTATAGGCCGTAGTATCGGCACGATTTCTGAATCGCACGCGGACTCACGCCGATAAGGAACTTAGTGGCCCGCACGATTGCGTTACTTAGAGGTATATGCAACTCACACCGTCTAGTACTAATGTCGACATTCCGAAGCCCATGCAGGGGCGGCAGTTGTCTAGCTTGAGTTCGGTATTGAACGGCCTCGAACGTGGCGCTTCGGGGACGAGGCGGCAAGCTCAGCAGCTTATGCGAGCGGTCCGGTCCGGCACGTACGAAGTTGATCCTATAAATTGAGCCGCAGGATCATCGGAGACACGCTAGCCTCGGCTTGAGTGGTCGTGGGGCGCTACCTGCGGGCTTGGTCGAGGTCTGGGCCCGAGCCGTAAGTGAACCAGGAACGCACCACTTCATGGCGACTATTCTCGAGCGCAATGCAGTGAAAGGATCCCGCCCAAGGCGTTCCAAATCGAAGGTCCGTCAGGTCCAACCGTGTTCCCTGGTTCCCGTCAATAAACGCCGGCGCTTCAGACCAAACAGGGAAGCGCGCAAAGTAAAGGAAGTATCGAAACGGCTCTGTGCGCTTTGCATTTTCGATGGTTTGCCGGGGCGACGGCTTATAGAAGATCTGGAGTGCTTGCGCGTTGAGGTCACCTAGCGGGTTGACGGTGTATAGGCGATACGTGTCCGCTGTCTCGACCACACCGATCCATCGAAAGGGAGTGAAGGGCTCAGGTAACGCTGCAATTCGTAACGGCGGCGCTTCCTCGTACAATCTCGAATTGAGCTGTGCGATGGCGCGCTGGTGAAGCACTGTGCGCGCAAGGTCAAAAAGCAGGAAGAAGGCGAGCGCAAAGAATGCAGTTCCCCGCCCCGGTCGTGCACGGTCCCCAATCTCGCTGCTGACGAGTCGCACGAGCAGTCGCCAGAGTGCGGCGAATAACAAAGCAGCCAATATCCAACCGTCATACAAGCTGTTTAAGTCCAGATGAAACCAGGCAGAGGAAAACGGCAGCATGAATCGAACACCATAGCTGTTCGTCCAATCGATTAAAAGGTGGCTACCAACGCCTACGCAGCACAAAATCCATGCTCTCGCCCAAGGGAGCCGCTGACGGTAGACGGCCGCTACTGCGATTACCGGCAACAACGCCAAGACCGGAAGAGATGCAAGAGAATGCGAATATCCGCGGTGCCATTCCAAGTAGCGGAGCGCCCCGCCTTGCAACGCAAGTATGTCCAAATCCGGAGCATTTGCTGCCAAGATCATCAGTAGTGTCCCGCGCGGACAATAATGGTCAAATCCCGCTCGCGCCAGGGCAAAGCCGGTCAGCGAGTGGGTGAGATTGTCCATTCGGGACGTTCGACAGGGATCGCGACAAATGATCGCTCCCGCAGTAGGAACTTTTCCGGAAGCAACAGCGAAAGCGCATCGGGGATGATTTCCGTTGTGACCGGCAGCTTGCCCGCCAACTCTCCATCGATTTGCACGAACACTTGACGGCCGGAGGGCTCTTGGCAAGTGACGGATCGCGCGCGCAGCATCGTGCAGCCCTTCATGCGATGGGCAGTCCGTAGAATCACGCCCGCGAGGTAGGGCAGATAGCGCATGCTCAAGGTGCCTCGAAAGAGCACCACCTCGAAATCATCACGCAGTAGAGATGCGCGACGTGCAATCTCCAGATCGCCGCCATAGTTTCGGACCCGGCTCATGAGGGCAAAGCTAGCTTCGAATCGCTTCCCATCGACGATGACTTCGAACTCAGGCACTGAACGAAACAAATGCCCGAAACCAGCGATATAATACGCCAATTTGCCCGCAGCCGCCTTAAGATCCAAGTTCAGACGATAAACAATGTCGGCGTCCAGACCGGCGCCCGCCATGCATAGAAAACATCGATCGCCGGAGCTCGTGCCACGAATCGCGCCCGCGGCAATTGGGCACGAGCGCAGTTTGGGAATCTCCGCCGCCGCTCTTTCGAGGTGCAGCGGCAGCCCGATCTCACGCGCCAGAACATTGGCCGTGCCACCGGGCAATATTGCGAGTGGCACGCTGCTGTGCAGCATTCCATTCGCAGTTTCATTGATGGTGCCGTCCCCTCCGGCAACAATGATCAGATCGCAGCCCGACTCAATTGCGCGGCGCGCCTGTGCCGATGCGCTACCAGGGCCGGTTGTGGCGATGAGATTCGCTTCGGTACCCTGACGAGCCAGCAAGGCAATGCTACGTTGAAGCAGATGTTGGCGGCGCGCTAGACCTCTTGCGATGGGATTGTAGATGACTGCGGCGCGTTTCGCCTGGAAGGGATCCAAGCCCACCATTATAGGTTTCGAGGATGAAAGAGTCGCCGGCCAAACGCGTAGAAGATTTGCGTAGACAGCTCGAACATCACGAATATCTCTATTACGTTCTTGACCAGCCCCAAATCTCAGACGCTGAGTTCGACCACTTGATGCGGGAACTGCGCGAGATTGAGGACGCTCATCCGGAACTCCGGTCGCCGGATTCCCCGACGCAACGAGTGGGCGGACAGGCGCGCGAGGGCTTCATCAAACTCCCGCATACTTCGCCGATGCTGAGCTTGGACAACGCGCTGAACGAACAGGAGCTGCACGACTTTGACACGCGAGTGCGAGCGCTTCTTAAAGGTGACCCTTACGAATATGTAGCGGAGCTGAAGCTGGATGGTCTCTCGATGGCCGCACACTTCGAGGGAGGCCGATTCAGGCAGGCTGTTACACGCGGGGACGGGCGCGTTGGTGAAGACGTGACCGAAAACGCCCGGACGATTCGCTCTTTTCCTTTGCGGATCAAGAAGGATGTAATCACAGAGGATCGATTTGAAGTTCGCGGCGAAGTGGTGATGCAGCGCCGCTCTTTTGAGCGCCTAAATGAAGAGCGCGATCGGGCCGGGCTCTCGCGCTTTGCCAATCCACGCAATGCCGCAGCAGGAGCGTTGCGCGCTCTCGACCCTTCGGTTACGGCTTCTCGCCAGCTTGACTATTTTGCGTATTTCCTACTGCAGGGTGGCCGGCCGATGCTTCCCAGCCATTGGGAGAGCCTGGATACGCTGGCAGCCGCGGGATTCAAAGTGAATCCGCATCGTAAGAGATGCAGTGGGTTCGACGAACTGCTCGGGTTTATCGGTGAGTGGGAAACGAAACGCGCCACGCTGCCTTACGAGACGGACGGGGTAGTTGCGAAGATCGATTCGGTTGAACAGCAGGAGAAACTCGGTTGGACATCCAAAGCACCGCGGTGGGCCATAGCGTTCAAGTATCCTGCACATCAAGCTTCAACGCTGCTAGAAAACATTGAGGTGCAAGTGGGCCGCACGGGCACGCTCACTCCGGTAGCACGTCTGAGGCCCGTAGCCGTGGCGGGCGTGACCGTTTCGAACGCAACGCTGCACAACGAAGACGAAATCGGACGCCTGGATGTCCAGATCGGCGATACGGTTGTGATCGAGCGTAGCGGTGATGTGATCCCGAAGGTGGTGCGGGTTGCTGAAAAAGCAAAAAACAGACGGCCATTTCGGATGCCCGCGACTTGTCCGGTGTGTGGCGGCCACGTTGTACGGCAACCGGGGGAGGCAGCAAGCCGCTGCATGAACACGAACTGTCCGGCACGGTTGCGGGAATCGCTGCTGCACTTCGCATCTCGCCGAGTCATGGATATCGACGGTCTGGGCGATGCGCTAGTCGATCAACTCCTCAGCCGCGGCCTGGTGCACAATATCGCGGATCTCTATAGGCTCACGGTGGAAGAACTTCTCGAACTCGAGCGCATGGGTAAGAAATCGGCTTCGAAGATCATTGAAAATATCGCTAGCTCACGGTCGCAACCGCTCGCCCGTGTTTTGAATGGATTGGGCATTCCGTTCGTTGGCGAACGGACTGCTCAGATTCTCGCCGAACATTTTGGGGCCTTCGACGCGATTGCAGCGGCTCCAGCGGAAGTGTTACAGCAGGCCAGCGAGGTGGGGCCGAAAGTGGCTGACTCAATACGGCAGTTCTTCGCGGAAAAACGGAATCGAGAGCTGATCGAACGACTTCGGGCGGCGGGGTTGCGATTCACTTCGCCCACACAAGCGAAAAAGCAAGGCCCACTCACCGGGCTCACTTTTGTTTTGACCGGCACGCTTCCCACTCTCACGCGTGAGGAAGCGAAGGCGCGCATCGAAGCGGCGGGTGGGAAAGTCGCGGGGTCGGTCAGCAGCAAGACAACTTATGTGGTCGCCGGTGAAGATGCAGGTTCGAAACTGGACAAAGCGCGAGATCTAAACGTTCGTGTGCTAGATGAGGATGGTCTCTTCGCTATGCTGAATCCGGACGATAAGGCCCGGAGCAGCACCTGAAGCATCTCGTACAACTTTTGATTTCCTGGGGTCCGTACGGGCTTCTGCTGCTTGCTACGCTCGATTCCGCCGGCGTCCCGGTGGTTGCGGGCGTGGATGCTCTGCTTATTGCGATCGCTACGAGAGATCCCGATCAGGCGTATGTTGCCGCGGCATGCGCCGTCATCGGATCGCTTGCGGGCAGCCTTTTCCTGTTTGGCGTTGCTCGGAAAGGTGGCGAGGTTCTGCTTTCCAAGCACATCGCACGCCGCCGTGGCGCACGCCTCCATGCATGGTTTCAGAGATACGGTTTACTGACTGTATTTTTGCCGGCACTGTCGCCTCTTCCGATGCCGATGAAAGTTCCGGTCTTTTGTGCGGGCGCTCTGCAGGTACGCTGGTCGTATTTTATTTTCGTTGTCCTGTTGGCAAGAATCGTTCGGTACTTCGCGCTGGCCTATCTCGGCAAACATTACGGACAGCAAACTTTCCAGTTCCTGCTCTCACACCTGTCCATAGTCATCGCGATAGCCGTTGCGCTGGCATTGCTGTCGGTTTTCGTCTTGCAATTCATCGAGCGGCACGGGCATCTAGAACCAACCGCGCTGGACAATGCATCTGCTGATCGCTAGCGTCCGGATAGTATAGAAAGCATGGCCAATTCTTCCCGGCGCGAATTTGCGATCCATTCTGCTGCATTGCTGCCTTTAGCGCGAACGGCGTTTGCGATGGATAAACTTCAGGCAAGCGATCTCGGCGTTCAGCTCTATACGGTTCGGAAGGTGATTACAAAGAACCCGGCCGCTACGCTGAAGTCGATACAGAGCATCGGCTACACGGAAGTGGAGGCCACGTATGACAACCTAAGCCAGATCTGGTCCGCGCTCAAACAGACCAACTTGCGGCCCGTCAGCATTCACCTGGAAGAGGCCCTTTTTATGGAAGGCGGCGCTGCGCTGGATTCGGTATTGAAGGACCTGAAACGCCGTGGATTCGAGTATGTGGTGGCTCCCTCGTTACCTACTGCGAAGGGCGGAGCCGATGGCATTAAACGGCTCGCCCAAATGTTGAACCGGGGGGGCGAACAGGCCAAGCGGCGCGGGCTGACCTTGTGTTATCACAACCACGCGCACGATTTTCAACCGATCAACGGTGTCCCCGCACTGGAAATGCTGTTAGACGAAACTCAGAAGAATTTGGTCTTCCTCGAGATGGATATTTTTTGGGTCACTGAAGCCGGCCACGACCCTGCGCAGATGTTGAAGACCCACGCCGGGCGAGTTCCGCTGATGCATTTGAAAGACAGAGCCAAAGGAACTCCCACGGAATTCAACGAAGACGTTCCGAAAGATGCCTTCAAAGAGGTCGGCGGCGGCGGAATTGATATACCGGCGGTACTAAAAGCGGCCGATGCTGCGGGCGTTAAGCATTACTTTGTGGAGCAAGACGAAACGCCTGGCGATCCTCTCGCGACTCTGCGACAAAGCTATAGATATCTAAGTTCACTTTTCAAGGGTTGAGCGGCTTTTACGCTCGTTCCTGGTATGTGCCGCCCGAGGTACTGATGCGGATGCGCTCCCCCTGGTTTATGAACCCTGGCACCTGTACCACCAATCCCGTATCCATTTTGGCCGGCTTCGTCACATTGGAAACTGTCGATCCTTTCAAACCTGGTTCCGTTTCCATGACGGTCATCTCAACGCTGGGCGGCAACTCGACGCTGATTGGTTTGCCCTCGTAGAATTCCACATTCACCCTGAGCTGGGGGATCAGATAGAGCACGCCATCACCGAGCATGTCCTTAGTCAGGTGCATCTGCTCGTAATTTTCAGTGTTCATGAAGTAGTAGTATTCACCATCGTCGTACATGTACTCCATTTCGTGCTCGTCGAGAGCCACGCGCTCCACTTTGTCTTCCGAAGAGAAACGGTGCTCCATCATGGCACCGGTTCGCAGGTTCCGCATTTTGACTTGAACGAAGCCACGCAGATTACCGGGCGTTCGATGGACCATGCTGAAGATTGAATGAAGTTCGTTGTTAAACTTTACGACCATACCTGGGCGCAGTTGTGTCGAAGCGATCATGCTGGAAGCCTCAGTGTATCAAGGGCGCTGCTTCGGGTTGGCCGAAGTGCAAACCTTCCCCTCGATGTGCCCGGGCAGGAGCCATAAACCTGCGGCATCGGCTTCGCTCGAGGCCTGCTTTTCCCGGAATACGTACGAGATGCTTTGATGCGGCGGTAAGCGCCAGATGATCGCCGCTTCCCTTCCCTGCACGTGAGGCACTTCCGTACAGGGCTGGGTCATGGGCATTAGCGTCATGCGCCCAAACGTTTGCGTGTGCGCCTGCCATCCTGCAGAACAATTCGCTTCCTCAACGCCACGCGTTGAAATGTCAATCCAGCAAGCGTCTATGCTCCAATTCGTGCGGGCGAGCAACCGTCCGTTAGGGTCATAAGACCACGGGTCGAGATTCTGATAGCTCACACCGGGCAGGTATGGATCACCCCAGAGCAGTTCATACGCTACGCCCGGGCCTTCCCGGATCATCTGCCGATCTTCTATCGCCCACCCTTGAAGAAATTGCGAGGCCTCCAGATTCGGGTCTAAGGTTACAAGCGCCAACGCAGCGGCCGCTCCCTGCCAACGCGGATGCGCTAACTCGGCCGGCTTCATCGAGAGCAAAAACTCTGCCGGCAGCATTCGAAAAAATGTCGTGTCATCCTCGCGCAGATCTACATGCTGTGTTTGGCGGACCGCTTGGATATACTCGCATGCTGCATAAAGCTCGCGAGCATCAGTGAGCCCGAATTGTTCGAGTTCCCTGCCCGTTAGAAGGTGATCAATGTTTTCGCTGCGCACGATGCGCATGAAGAGTGCGTCGCGAATGGGCTCGAGCTGGCGCGGATGATCTCCTGCGGCACAGCCGGGAGCCGTTAGCTTCTGCCGATCTTCATCAGACACCAGCGGGGCACACCAATCGAGAATCAGGGCGACCTGCCGGGTAGCGCATCTGTGAGCCAGCGCCCATTGGATGGCTTCTTTTCCACGGACTTCATCGCGCGTCACTGCGTAATAGAGAGCTAGCTCAAACCCGCGCTCTGACGAATCCGGCACAGAGTTGACGCGATTTTCGAAACTGATCCAGCGCGCCGTTTGACGGTCGTGGTCGCGCTGCAATCGCTTGAGCCGTTTTGGGGTGAGAAGTAAGCGGGCCGGCTCATCCGGACCGCGTGCGGCATCGAGGCCAACATACGTGGACAGGAGTATCGAGACGACGAAGGCCCCGCGGGCCGTTCGGCGGAATTTCGTGAGCACCTTCTTAAGACTACAGACGATCAGGCTCAAAGTGACACACTCCGCGTATACCTTGAGGGCAAACGATGCGAATCGCCGAGGATTAGGCGGCGTTTTCGGCTGCGATGATGCGCTCAACGCGGCCGTGAATCTGATGTTCGGGTGTTTCGAGCCGCATATTCTGTAATTCCTGGTTATCAATTTTCGCTTGTGCCAGCAAAACGCGTTCCAGCGATCAGGTCCTGCTTGCGTTTTTCGGCGGCTTCGCGGCGGGTGTGATCGGCTTCCTGGCGTTTCTGCGATTCGAACCCAATTTCCTGTTTGCGCTTTTCCGCTCTTAGCTTTAGAAGCTCGTTCGGGCACTGGTGGAACGCGTGCTCGTTCGTGGTTTGGTAGCGCAGATAGAGCGCGAGCTGCTTTTGATCGTCGCAGGCCGGCCGTTCTTGGCTGCACGTGACGTGCTGCAAGATGACGGCGCGCTTACTGAGCCAGATGGCCCGCGCCATCTTGTCAACCAGGATCATTTCAGTGAGCCCGGAGGGTTTATGCTCATCGCGCAAGCCGCCGAGCAGCGTATCGAATTCTTCCTGACTGTCCCAGGGAAGAACGGTAAAGGCGCCTGAGAAGCCGTTGCGGAAATTGTTGCGCGAGGAGATGGCTTTGCCTTCCGGCGTCTTCGGGCCGGTGGAATGCTTAGCGTTGGATTGATTGCGGGATAGGAGATAGAGGGCTTCAAAACTGCCCTGCCTTTGTTCTTATGAGAAATATACGCGGGAGGAAAAAAGCACCTTCTTAAAAGGGGTGCAAAACGGCTTCAGATTCCGGATTTCCGTCATGCTGGCACAACTCGGAAGCTTCAGGCATACAGGGACAGTGGCGCCTACGAATCGTTTAAAGGCGCATAACACCCGGCGGCCCCTGCAGTCGAATCTCCTTTAGCTGAGTACATCTCCTTTGGCACCCGAACCTTGTTCAGGGCGCAGTTCCTGCAGGCTGCCCCGGGGGTAAACAGATTACCCCTTCAGGTCTTCCTGTTACGGCGAACCTCGCCTAAGCTGGGCTGAGTTCGAAGCAGGTTTATGCGGTCGTTAAGGTGGTCATGGGTGGTGGCAGCGTCCTACAAGGGAAGAAGTAAGTGGGTAAGTCCGACATTGCTCGCGATTGCAAAGTTATTGCATTCTTCGCCACGCGCACCCTCGACGATGATTGCGGACTTATTAATCCGGATCGGAGAGCGGGAGTTATCGATTCACTGGATTGAAAAGGCTTTCCGGGAACGAGCGTTCCGTGCGCTTTACTTGGGTGTCGATCCAGCGTTCGACGCGCTTCGATCAGATCCTCGCTGCATGCGACTGCTCGACCATTTTGGCGAGCTGACGGAGGCACGGGCGGCGCATACATCAACTCGAAATTCCAAGGTGCGTAATGGAAGCCGCACCTTGGAAGCGACAAGCACGGAAGTAAGCAGACGAACGGTCGCGCGCACAAAGACCCGGCGGACTCTGTCCGGATCACTTCCTGCATGGTCGGCCATGATTAGTGCGTGAGGGCATTGATTTCCGAAAGCGTTCGCGTATGCCTCCATCGCGTATGGCCCGAAAACTTCAATCGAGAGGGCGAAAGGGTTGGATTTCGAATTTAGATGAGACAATCACCAAACGGTGCCGAACGCGCCGAGCGATTCGAGAATTCGTAAACGCATTATCATCAACGGACAAACATCAGGGGCTCGGTAACCAACTGATCGTTTTTGATTTAAGCGGCCATTCGGTTGCAACCCAAAGGGCCAATATAGCCTTCCTGTGTATCAACAGGAATGAACTGATGGTTCAAGCCGTTGAGATAAATCGGATCACCTTTTCGGTAACTAAAAAGAACCGGTCCAGATTAGAGATTGTCGACGTTATACAAAGAGTTAAATCGCTGAGCGGCATCTCACCGCGACCGACGACGCAACCGAGCTCCTCGTCTGCAGCCGTCATGTAGCACATTGTCCGTCAGAAACGGAATCAGCCACTCACGCCACATCTTCAAAAGTTGCCTTCACTTTTCCATTTTCCACGGCGCGCCTGAAGGCGGCGTGGTCCTTCTCATTCTGGTCGGCGTAAGCGACCGCAAACTTCGCGATGGCCTTCTCGAATGCGTCACTCTTCCCCATGTACCCGCTGAGCATGGCAGAGTATCCGGAGCGTGCGTGCGAGAGCGCCAGTGCCCTCCCGCACCAAGTGGCGTATATGCCCATTTCGAGGGAGCCGAAGTTCTCCACGCGTGGGCTGACCTTGATGTCTCTCAGCTGGCGGATGAAGTAATCAGTTCCGCGGACCGCCCCGCGGGTCCACCCGAGAAACATGTCGCTGGCCGGCTGCATTAGCCTGTAGCCGTCCACAACACGCTGGCCGTGGTTGGGAAAGACGCTCGCCCCGGCGTAAGGCTCTAATACCGAGGTGCGGGCCTCCTTGACTTGAAGGAACAGCGCGTCATTGTCGCCGGCCATAAACAGGAGAACCCAGCACATTGTCCCAACGCTGCCAATCCCAACCACTTTGATCGCGGCGTCCCGGAGTGTGTAGCGGTCAAACAGGCGCTGGAGGGAAGAATGGAGGCTAGCGCGGTATACCCCGAGTGCGTCCAGTACAACGTCCTGCACCTCGCCCGGCGGATGGCCCTCCAGGTGGAAGATGGTCGGAAGCTGATCTTTGATGACGGGCATCCCCCCTTTGTGCTCTGTCAATTTCGGGAAGATTTCCTCGGCGGCGCTCTTGCCCCGTTCCTTCGCCAGTCGCTTTTTCAGTCGCGCCCGCAAAGCCGGGTCCTTGATGCCGCCCAATAAGTCTTCCGCCCACAGCGCCTGGTGCCACAGCTCAAGCGTCCTCATCTGGCTGAACTCGGCCGTGGACTTCCGGTAGCTGAGTATGCAACGCAGCACCACATCGCTCGCGATCTTCTCGCCCAGGCCGTTGTCACGGCAAGCCACAACGAAACTCGCGCCGAGGCGCTTGATGTCCCACTCCCACGGGGCGGGGAGGGTCTCGTCCAGATCATTGATGGAGAAGATGATCCTCCGCTCCGGCGTGGCGAAGCCTCCGAAATTGCACAGGTGGGCGTCCCCGCAGGACTGCACGCGCACCCCGGTAGAGGGCGTAGATGCCAGATCGTAAGCCATGGTGAGTGCCGCCCCGCGATAAAACGTAAACGCGGAGCGGACCATGCGCCCGTGGCGTAACGGGAGCAAGTCAGGCAAACGCCCCTTCTCCGCCTGCAAAACCAGTTGTACGGCGTCGGGTCGACCGTTGGCGGCTTTCCACTCGGCGTGCGCCTCCCGAGGGCAGCTCTGGCGAAGAGCTTTTCCAATCGCGTAGCGCTCGGCGAAAGACGCTTTCTGCCCAACGTCGCGTGTAGTGGTGACGTTCTTGGTCGCCCCAACGCCCTTCTTAGCGAGCCGGATGTGCCGTTGAGCGGCAACGTTTTTGTCTGGCTTAGAGTGCTTCTTGACAGGCTGGCCGTGCTGATCAGGTGCAGTCTTCTTGGTCCGTCCGTGTGAGTCCTCGGCAGGCCTGATCTTGCGCTGAGGTGGCGGTTCGTGACTGTGGATGTCCTCGCTCCGGGCAGGTATTGTCTCCAATTGGGGCGTGCCGAGGGCCTCGCCAGTTTCGCTCAGCAGAGATGCCATTTCTTGCCTCCTTCAGGGCTACGTACAACCCGATGCCGGACCGCCTCGAGTTGGTGTCTTTTTTTGGGCCTTACCGCTTTTGGACTTACCGCCGAGAGCACCGACGTCTGTGACACTTGGCCGAAGAACGTATTCGGCCGGCCTTGAACAGGCGTAACAAAGACTTCCGCACTCACTGTTGACGAAGGTTGTTGAACACCCAGTCGCACCGAAAACTTTACATCTTGTACCAAATCGTGAGAGCCAACCCTCCGGGAACATTCGCAAGAATGGTTTCCTTTGGTTCGATTCGACTTGTTGTCCGGTTCCACACGATTCCGCACCGTACCTTCCGATAGCAGCCTCTCGAAATTGATGGCCAGAGCCATAAGTCGGCTCACTCGCGGGACTCGCCTTAGTGCCTCTCGGAATCTGCGGCGCACACCGGGCTGATTCGCAAGCGGTCGTTGACAGCGAGTGCCAGCGCCTGCTGTTTGCCGCCGTGGCATAATCTTTTCCAGCGGAAGCTAACTTGCTGCCCATAAGGTACGTTCAGATGAAAAAACTGATCCTTTACCGGCCTCACTCTCAACGGAGATGAGCCGGCGTGGGTCTCCGGAATCCATTTCCGAATAGAAAGGCCCAGACCCGCTCGTCTTGCGACATGGCGAGTCAATGACCGAACGAAGATAGCGATCCAAGCTAACCCGGCAAGCGAGTCATCGGTTGCGGGCCAGTCACCCGGTTGCTGAAGATCTAGTGCGTGGCGCCGTGCCAGGCAAAGGCGTTGGGACCGTGTCCTGAGATTGCATGGCCAGAAACATTAGCTACGTTCCAACGACCGCGCCCCTCTAAACTGACCTCGTTCATGCCAAAAAATGTTTCGAGCTCGCTTGTACCGGTAGTTATTTGCCGGATGTTAAACGCGCAGATCGAAGCCCAACTCCCGCATCCCCTCGATGATGCCATTACGGATCTGAGTCACTTGTTCTGCCGTCATTGTGTGATCTAGGGCGCCTACTTCGAGGTGGTAAGACACGCTCTTTTGGCCTTCCAGCAAAGGAGGCCCAGCATATTGCCGGACGAAGTCAATACTCGCTAAATCCGGACCAGCTAATTCAGAGAGCTCGTCTTGAATGCGCTGGACAGGCGTTTTCAAGTCGGCAACGACGGACAGATCAAAACCGCTAGTTGGATATTTTCTTAAAGGCTTGTACCTGAGCTCACGGGTCTCAGCAAGCTTCCGGGCGGTTTCCAAATCGACATCGAACACCATCGCCCGGCCTTCAATTCCCTCTTCTTGCAGCAGCGACGGGTGAAGCTCAAAAATCCGGCCAACGAGGCGTTCGTGCCAACGAATTTCAGCGGTTCGAGTTGGATGCTCAAAATTGCGCCCCTCCACGGCCTTTAAACTGCATGATGGGAACAAGCACTCGGCAACTCGCTTCAACTCAAAAAAGTCCTGCTCGTCCCCGTGCGCGTTGTAAAGCGCAGCTACTATCTGCGTGGCTTCGGTAGGGAGTCCGCCACGAGGCTGGGGATGAATTTCCTTACCAATCTCAAATAGCCGGAAGTCTCGAAAATGCCGTACGTTGTAAACAATATTCTCGAACACACCCGGTAAGAGACTGCGCCGGAGATGGGTGAGCTCAGAGGCGATCGGATTTTCGATAGCAACGTGATCTTTGCCTTCCAGTAAAAAGCGCTTGGCCTCAGCCTCATTGACAAAAGAATAGTTGTAAACTTCGGTGAATCCTTGTGCGGTCAATTGTGCACGAACCTGGCATAGATAAACGCGCATTGGCTCGGAAGGCGGCACGACAGAGGCCACCAGCGGCGCGGCCGGCGTAATCTCTTCGTAACCCACCATACGCCCGATCTCTTCGACCAAATCATCGGGGATGGAAATGTCTTTAGTTGCGCGCCAGCTGGGAACTGTGACTGTGAGCAGAGCCGGGGCGGTCTCGCTCACGCTAAATCCGAGGGCGATCAAGATTTGGCAAATCGTTGCTTCACTGATCTCTTTGCCGAGTTTGCGGCTGACGAAGCTGACCGGTAACAATATTAGTTTGCTGGCAGGCATTTGAGCGCAATTGTCGGTCGCACCGCCAAGTACGCGAATACCCGGGCAAACGTCCGCAAGGAGCTCGACGGCTCGAGCTAAACCGCGCAGCGTATTCTCCGGATCGAGCGACTTTTCGAAGCGCATTGAAGCGTCAGTTCGCAACTTGTGCCGGTCGGCGGCCAGACGAACGCTCGATCCCAAGAAGTTCGCGCTCTCGAGAACTACACGCGTCGTCGTCTCAGAAACCGAAGCATCGGAACCCCCGATTACTCCGGCGAGGGCGACGGGTCCTGCGGCATCGGCGATCACCAGATCGGCTTCGTCGAGTTTATATGTTTCCCCGTTGAGTGCGTGTAGCTGTTCTCCATCCCGTGCTGTCCGAACGAATATCGTGCGCTCGGTGAGCTTGTCGGCATCGAATGCGTGCATTGGCTGGGGAAGTTCGGCCAGTATGTAATTTGTGACATCGACGATGTTGTTAATCGGATTCATGCCAATACTCTCGAGGCGTACTTGCAGCCACAACGGGGAAGGTCCGACCTTCACATTCTCAAAAAGCAAAGCGCTGTACCGTGGACACAGGGCGTAATCCGCAATATCTACCTTGACCATCGGCTCGCCAGAGGGCAATAATTCCGAGTGAACAGGGTCGATCGACAAGAGATGCGTAACCGCAGCCACTTCGCGGGCCATGCCGTAATGACCCCACAGATCCGGTCGATGGGTGAGGCTTTTATTATCGATTTCGATGATCCAATCAGGAGCTAGCCTGCGTAAACGTTGGCCGGGTTCTATGCCTTCCAATTCGAGAATGCCCGAGTGATCGCGATTGATGCCCAATTCCGCTGCGCTCGCCAGCATACCCTCACTTTCAACGCCTTCGATAATCGTACGGTGGATAGTCCTCTCACCGAGAATCGTGCCTGGCGGGACCCAGGGCGCGATCAGTCCCCGGCGAACATTCGGAGCGCCGCAAACCACCTGCGCCGTTTTGCCGGTTCCGATTTCGATCGTCACCGATTTATTCTTCCCTTTTCCGAGCGGCTCGACCCTGACGATGCGCGCAGCAACCACGTTGTTGAATTGTGCGCCAACCGGCTCAATGCCTTCGCATTCCGCCGTTTTCATTGTGATGAGCCGCTGCAGGTCCGCGGGTGGGGTGGTTAGCCCAGGCACCAGCTCACATAGCCACTGATACGAAAACTTCAACTCCCGTCCCTTTGCACTGAAGTAATCAAAATTGCGTTAGGAAGCGCAGGTCTCCACCCATCAGGTGGCGTATGTCATCGATGCCGTAACGCATCATTGCTAGGCGGGTGAGCCCGAGGCCGAACGCAAAGCCGCCCCACTGTTCTGGGTCGATGTTGCTCATCCGAAGCACATTCGGGTGCACCAAACCACATGGCAGCAGCTCCACCCAGCCGCTTTGCTTGCAAACCGAGCACCCCACGCCGTCACAAATCAAGCAGCGAATATCGAGCTCAAAACCTGGCTCAACGAAGGGAAAGTAACCAGGTCGCAGGCGCACGGCCAGATCGCGTTTGAAGATGGAGCTGAGCAGCGTTTTCATGAAGTAGATTAGGTTAGCTACTGAAACCTCCCGATCCACCATCATTCCCTCTAGCTGATAAAACGTGTGCTCGTGTGAGGCGTCTACCTCTTCATTTCGAAAGACTCGCCCAGGGGCAATCATCCGCAGGGGCGGCCCAAACTTTCTCATGCCGCGTATCTGTACAGGCGACGTGTGTGTGCGGAGCAAGTAGCCGGTTGAGAGCCAAAAAGTATCCTGCATGTCGCGCGCCGGATGAGTAGCAGGAATATTTAGCGCATCGAAGTTATGCTCTTCTGTTTCCACCTCGGGACCGTCAAGCACTGCAAACCCGAGCGAAATGAAGAGATCTTCAATCTCATTCTGAAGCTGCGTAATTGGGTGGAGACTGCCACGGCGCACGCCAGGAGCGGGCAGCGTTACATCGATCCACTCTTTGGAGAGACGGCTTGCCAACTCAGCTTGCTCAAAGCGGCGCTTCTTCTGCTCATACTCCGTCTCGAGATCCTGTTTTACCGAGTTCAGCACCTTCCCAACCCGCGCACGCTCGTCGGGAACAAGTTTGCCGAAACCTTTGCTCAGTTCTTTGCTGATTTGCGCGAGCCTGCCTTTACGGCCAAGCGCTTCTACTCTCGATTCCTCTAATTCCTCAGCCGAGACTGCCGAGGCAAAAGCGGCGAGAGTAGCGCGGCGGAGCTCTTCGAGTTGTCCGTCCAACATCATCCGTGCTATTGCAGTTTTGCGCCTAGCTCTTCGAGCAACCGGGCGATCTCCTGATGCCGTTTGGTAAGAGCCAGATCGAGCGGCGCCTGATTGTTTTCGGCGCGGGTGTTCACGTGCGCTCCGTGGGCGAGTAACACCTCGACCATCTCACGATGGCCGCTCTGCGCGGCCGCATGCAACGCTGTCCAGCCGCCTTCCTGGACCGCGTTGGCGTCCGCTCCTCGCTCGAGCAGCAAACGCATCAGGTCAATACTGCCACCCGCCGCAGCCGCGTGCAGAGGTGTGTTTCTCATCGAGTTCGTGGAGCGTGCATCTACATCGGCGCCGCGGTCCAGCAAGGCATTCGCCAAGTCAGGATATGCAAAAAATGCCGCCAGATGCAGTGGTGTCCATCCATCGTCGCTATGTGCTTTGAGCAGAGATCCGTTTTGATCGATCTCGTCTGTTACTGCCACGGTCCGCCCGGCTACGCATGAGCTGAAAAAATCGAGTTTCGGTTCGAGACTCAGTAAATATTCGGCGATTTCTGGTTGGCGGTAATATTTCGCAAGCAGGAAAGCGTTTTGACCTGAGTCATTGGCCGCATCAAGTAGCGACCGATCAAGCGCCAGCGATGCACGGACCGCAGCCAAATCGCCCTGCCTTACTTGGTTATGGAGGGAGTTCAAATCGAGCATGCTCAGGCGGCGGGAAGGAAGACTTCTTCGGCCTTATTCAGCTCCCAGTCCAAGTGGTTGATGTAGAATAGCAGAATTTCGCGCGGATACTCGCCTGAAAACTGCTCAAACACGCGCTGCTGCCAACCTTCTGTCAGGTATTGTTCGGGTTTCAACTCTTTATCGAAGAAACCGTTCTCGTTAGGAATACCTAGGAAGTTGAGTACGTCCACAATCATCTGAAGATGCGGCAACAAAAAAACCTGCGATAAATCAGTAGCGAAATCCTCTTCGCCGGCTTCGATGCGCGCCCAGAGCTTGGGAACGGCTTTTCGCAGCGCCTCCGAATTAAGCTTCACCAAATGCGCTCGCAATTTGAATCGCTCATAGATTTGATACGTTTTGAGCTTGCCAATGGAGATGCCGCGTACTAGCTGCCCAAAGACGTCGGGGCCGAGTGCGAGAAACACGCCGCACATCTGCATTTGTGCCAAGCGTATCACAGCGCCGGAGTGCAAGACACTCAACAATTTTTCAATACTTTGAGACCGTACGCGCTACAATTTCTTCGGCTCATAGGGCCAAACTCATGAGTAACTTGATTGTGCTCGGTGCGCAGTGGGGCGACGAAGGCAAGGGCAAGATCGTCGATTTGCTTTCCGAAAAATTTCACGCCGTTGCGCGTTATCAAGGAGGTCATAATGCCGGCCATACGGTGTTCATCGGGCAACAGAAATTCATCCTCAAATTAATACCGAGCGGCGTTCTGCGGCCAGGTATTCAGGCAGTGATAGGAAACGGCGTGGTAATCGATCCTGCCGCACTGCTCGAAGAAATTTCGGCACTCGAGGCGGTGGGTGTTGAGGTGAAGTCACAACTCAGGATCAGTAATCGAGCCCACGTCATTTTCCCGTTTCATCGCACGCTCGAAAAGATTTCAGAGGGGCGCGCAGACCGCAAAGCGATTGGGACAACGTCCCGAGGTATTGGGCCTTGCTATGAGGACAAGATCGCTCGGCGCGGCATACGAATTGCAGATTTGGTGGACGTCGATTTCGCCCAACTCTACCGCTCACTCGCCCAGGACAAACAGCTCATCGCCAAGGCTTTCAAGATCAGGGAGAAAGTGGATTTTGACGAGATCCTGGTCAGATACCAGGCATTTGCGGATCAAATCCGACCTATGGTTTGCGATACAGCACACCTATTGAACGGCATGATTCGGGATGGAAAAAGCATTCTGTTTGAGGGCGCGCAAGGAACCATGCTCGATATAGATTTCGGCACGTATCCGTTTGTGACCAGCTCAAGCGCGGCCGCCGGGGGAGCTTGCACTGGAACCGGCGTCGCCCCTACCAAGATCGACGGCATTATCGGAGTATCGAAAGCCTATATCACCCGTGTGGGTGCTGGCCCATTTCCGTCGGAAGATCTCTCTGATATGGGCGAGAACATTCGGCAAGCTGGACACGAATTTGGTTCTGTGACAGGCCGGCCACGGCGTTGCGGCTGGTTCGATGTGCCGCTGTTGCGCTATACGGCGGAAGTAAATGGTTTCGACAGCCTCATCATCACGAAGCTCGACGTGCTCGATGACTTGGATGAAATTCCGGTGTGCGTTGCCTATGAAGTGGATGGCAGCGTGATGACACAGATGCCAGCAAGCACGCGGCGCATGGAGGCGATTAAGCCGATTTTCGAGCGCCTTCCCGGCTGGAAACGTTCGACGCGCACATCCACCGATTTACGGGACCTGCCTGAGCGAGCGAAGCAGTACTTGAAGTTTTTGGAAGAGAAGACGGGCGTAGAAATCGGCTCTGTCTCAAATGGCCCGGAGCGGCACGAGACGATGATCGTGCCAGGATCTAAGCTTGAGAAGCTGCTGACCTAGTTAGAACGCGCCGGAGCTTTCTTCCGGCCACGAGCCGGTTTAACAGACTTCGTGTCGAGCGACCAGCGACCCAACCGATACGTGCGGGAGTAGCCGGTGGACTCGTTCGCGATTGTCACTGCGATAGAACCGCCCGAATCACACTCGTACACTTCTTCGATGCGCTCCGCCCCAGCATTGCGCGAGTGGGTCACGGGGAATGAACTCAGTTCCCCGTCGGCCGCAAGACTACGATCGAACGGAAACCGTATTTCATCCCAAAGCGTAATGTCCCCGGTGGGTGCGCCGTCGTCTGCGCGATGGCTACATTCGAGGAAGCGAAAGTGTCCGATGTTGTGCACGGGGCAGTAACCGCGGTGAATGGTCAGACGCGGCTCGCCCGGTGCTGGAAGAGGAGTGCCCTTTTCTATAAGCGGATCAAAGATAATGCGCGATCCTGAATCTGCTTCGCGCCACACACCGAAAAACCGCGTAAGGCCCTCGGTCAGGCGATATGTTTCGGGTTGATCCGCTTGGATAGCCAGGCCAATTGCCGTAGCAGAACGTGCATAAGCGGAGCGGCGCACGCGGCGGCCGAATCGCTCCCGCAAGGTACGTGCAACGAGCGGGAGTTCGCTGCCGCCGCCGGTGATATAAAGCGCTTCAAATTGACCCGCTTTATGGTTCGACAGCAGTTCCTCGGCAGTATTTATGGTTTCCTCAACGAGCGGCCGGGCTCGTTGATAGAACTCGGCGATCGGCAATTGGACGGTACCCCAAGCTGGGTTGACCTGTTCCAGATCTATAGACACTCGGCGTGAGTTTGGATTCAAGGATTCTTTTTTGATCCGGCATTCTTCCAAAAGGCGGAACCACGCGGCGGCCGAAATCTTGTCGCGAGCCGCCCCCGACACTCCTGCAGATTCCAGCGCAAGTTCAGCGAGAAGGTAATCGAAATCGTCGCCCCCAATAGTGGGGATGCCTTCTGAGGCAATGACGTGGTGCACCTTCTCGTCCAGAGTCACCAGAGAGGCGTCGAAGGTTCCGCCACCCAAGTCGTAAACCAGAATGGTTTCCTGGGTGGCCCTGGTTTGACGCTGACGATGCCCGAACTCGATGCTAGCGGCGCTAGGCTCATTCAGAACGCCGAGCACATCGAAGCCAGCGGCGCGAAACGCTTCCACCGTCAAGAATCGTTGGTTGGTGTTCGCATGAGCCGGAACACCAAGCACGATCTGAAGAGCGTCGTCGGCAGGGATTCGAACATTCGACTTCTCGCGTAAACTTAGGAACAAAGCTCGGGCAAGACCGTTGAGCAAGTCCGTTACTTTCACCTGCTGTTCGCCTAAATCCAGTAGAGTTTGTGGGCCCGCATCTTCGAGGAGGCGCTTAATCGAACGGATTACTGTCCACGAATCGTCGCCCTGCGCCTCCCATGCGTCCCAGCCGTAACGACGCTGATCACCGCGAATCGCGATAAGCGACGGAGACCAATCAGGAGCAGCTCCTTCAGGAGCCTCGAAGGAGACGAGCGGATAATTGCCGCGGTCTGCCGCCGCAATCACGATCCGATTCGTCCCAAAATCAACACCCAGTTTCATGCTAGTAGTTTAGCGATGATGCCCGGCGACTCCGTTAGGCCGCGCGGAGATAGCGCACTAACACAAGGGTACGGTCGTCAGTATTGGGACCGAAAACTTCGGAGCTACGGGGCAATACGCGAAGCGATCTCGGGACGGGGCTCTGCCGCAGACTATTAGGCCTTCGATGCACGGCCATGGGCGTACTTCTTTAGGTACAGGACTGTTACTTACACGCTTTGACGGGAAATGGGATAGAATGAAACGCTCTAGTTTTGAGTAAAAGAGGGACTCCAATATGGCACTAACGGCAAAGGTTCGACGCATTGGGAACGTGGCAATAGTCGATCTGAACGGAAAGATCACGCTGGGCGAGAACACCGGGATTTTGCGAGACGAACTGAGATCTCTGTTATCACAGGGAACTAAGAGCATTCTTTTGAACATGCAAGGCGTAAGTTACGTTGACAGCGCCGGCCTGGGCGAACTAGTGGGCGCTTATACGACGGCGACGAACCAGGGCGGCTCGGTGAAACTGCTAAATTTACAGGGCAAAATGAAAGACCTGATGCAAATTACAAAATTGCATACAATTTTCCCCACATTTGAAGACGAGCACGCTGCGCTGTCGAGCTTTGGCGCGTCTGCCTCGGCGTAGCTCTGAGTTCACCGGCGCGGAATGCGATAGTCGTCGAGAGCCCACGTCTGGACGACCTTACACATCTCAAACAGGCGCGAGCGAGCTCGCTCTCCGATGCGGTCTTCGAGTGTCGTGCGAACGGAGTGCGTGCGTGATACGTCCGACCTTTCGCTCAGCGGCCCCCCAATGCTTGGGTCTGACAGATTCGTAGTTGCGATGAGCGGTTTTCGGTGGTTATATCGATAAGTGACGATCGCCGTGACGGTATCTTCCACCCAGTCTGTCACGCGGTGCGCACCTAAATCGTCCAACAGGAGAATCTCGGTCTCAAGCGCCACTCGATATGCTTCGCGATTGCTCGTACCAAGCGTTTCGCTGTATCCGGACCGGATGCGCTCCAGTAAGTTTTGATAATCAAAAAAAATCGCCTCGTGCCCACGGGATGTGAGGGAGCGGAGCGCGGCGATCGCTAAATGGGTTTTACCGGTACCAGTTGGTCCAGCGAGCAGCAGGCCGGGTTTGGAGAGAGCCGGATACTCTTGAGCGTAGCCTCCTACGATGCTCTTAATCCTCTGTAACTCGGCATTTGCTATCGGATTGTCCTTGGGAATTTGAAAATTATCGAGGGTGGCGTCCCGGAACTTCTTCGGAATTTGCGCACGCGCCTCGAGTTCCTCAGCCCGAACGGCCGCTACGCACCGGCAACGCTCGGCCGTCGAGATGCCTTCACGACTCGCAACGGTCCAGCCAGTACCGCCGCACAATGTACAATCCATTTTCAATTCGATGCGCGCTGCCGTGCTTTCACTCCACGACTATAAGCGTTTCACCGGCAACAACGGTCGCCCCTTCGAGTGCGTGAATTCTCGACACGATTCCCTTTTTGGGAGACTTCATTTCATTTTGCATCTTCATCGCTTCGACGACAATCAGACCCTGTCCGAGTTCAACCGCCCCTCCTATCGGAACCAAAAGCTTAATCACCTTGCCCGGCATGAGAGCGCGCACCTCTATTGGACCCGCGGCGCTGACCTTTTTCTTCGTACTCAAGCGATCTCGCGCATCGGCCATCGAAATCTCATGGCGTTCGCCACCGCTCCAAACTTCGAGGTTCTCCCCATTTGGAACGACATAGACTGTAAAGCTCCGGTGCCTCAATAGCACTGAGAAAACGCCCGACATCACTTCAACGAGACAAGCGCTTCCCGATGAATTGGGAATTCCTTGCCCGTCTGTTCCGGTTTGCTGTGCGGCTACCCGATATTCCAAGGTTGTACCGTTCCGCTGCCAATCAAGTGAATATTCTTCGCCATCGAGTTCGATCCGCAGTTTCAACGCAAGAGTCCTCGTTTGGCTTCGATATGCCACGCGCCCGGCGTGGACAGCACTTCCGGGACAACCTGCCGGTTTTCAGTTTGCGTATATGCGGCGGCCAGTATTGATGCCAACAGTTCCTCCGGATCCACTTGGTGCCGGGCGGAACGGTTCATAAATTCGTCTATAAAGGCGGTGTGAAGGTCGCCGGCACGGAACTGCTTGTCCGTCATAATCCGTTCGAAGAGCCGCAAATTTGTGGTCATTCCCGCTATACGGTATTCGCCAACGGCACGCCGCATGCGCTGAATCGCTAATGCGCGCGTTTGACCCCAAACCGAAACTTTTGCGAGCAGCGGATCGTATTCGATAGGTACCGTCCATCCCGCATACACACCGGAGTCTATGCGCACGCCTGGACCGGAGGGCTCCGTGTAGCGAGCAATCCTGCCGGGAGTGGGATAAAAATTGTTCTCGGGATCCTCAGCATAGACGCGGCACTCAATTGCGGAGCCGCGCCACTGCACGTTCTTCTGCTCCAGCCGGAGCCGCTCACCAGCCGCGATGCGAATCTGCCAATGAACCAGATCAATACCAGTTACCCACTCCGTCACCGGATGCTCCACCTGAAGCCGTGTATTCATTTCGAGGAAGTAGAAGTTCCCGTGCTGGTCGGCAAGAAATTCGAGAGTGCCGGCGTTCGAATAACTCGCCGCGCGAGCGATTCGCAGGGCAGCTTCGCCGATAATCTCGCGCAGCTCCGGTTTGCGCAGTATGAGGGGTGAGGGGGATTCTTCGATAACTTTCTGGTGGCGCCGTTGGATGGAACACTCTCGCTCGCCGAGATGGATGACATGGCCTTGCTCATCACCTAACACTTGCACTTCGATGTGGCGGGGTCGTTCAATACATTTTTCCAAGTACACCTCGCCCGATCCAAAAGCCCGTTCCGCTTCATTCGCGGCGTCGCGCATCGCAGATTCGAGTTGTGCCTCATCGTCGACGCGGCGCATCCCTTTGCCGCCCCCGCCGGCCGCCGCCTTCAGCAAAACCGGATAGCCGAGGTGTGTAGCCGTTTCGCGGGCTTGTTCATAATTCCGAAGGCCCTGCTCAGTTCCTGGAACTACGGGAGCACCTGCTTCGATTGCTAAGCGCCGCGCTGCAGTCTTTGACCCCATCTGCTCAATAGCGCGCCAGGATGGGCCAATGAACTTAATTCCAGCCTCGTCGCATGCTTTGGCAAAGGCTGGGTTCTCGCTTAAGAATCCGTAGCCTGGATGAATGGCCTCTGCTCCGGTCACAAGGGCGGCCTCCAGAATGCGCGATCCGGCCAGATAACTCTCGGATGAGGGCGGAGGGCCCACGCAGACGGCCTCGTCTGCCATCTGGACGTGCAGGGACGCGCGATCGGTCTCCGAGAAAATTGCGACGCTGCGAATTTCCATTTCGCGGAGCGCACGAATGACACGAACCGCGATTTCGCCCCGATTTGCAACCAAAATCTTTTGAAACAAGTTTAGGAACTTACCCTCGAACAACGTTGTACCAAAGCAAAGCCGCTGGATTCACTCATACTCCACCGACATAAGGAATAGCCCACTGGGTGGCACAGTCGGGCCGGGCCTGAATCCACCGACCGAGGTAAGGCGCTCTAAGACTTCATCACGACTCATATTGCCTTTGCCCACTTCCAGCAGTACTCCCACCATGTTCCTGACCATGTGCTTCAAAAACCCTGAGCCAGTAACGGAGTAGGTCAGAACGCGTTCGCTTCGCGTGAGAGTGGACCGGAAGACCGTCCGCACCCTCGATCCGCCAAGCGCATCGGTGTCATCCTTAGCAGCAAATGCAGTGAAATCATGCGTGCCCTCGAAAAGCGGCGCAGCTTCGATCATCGCGGATTCGTCAAGCGGATAAGGATGATAGTAAACGTAGCGCCAATCAAACGGCGGGCAGATTTCTTCGCGGAAAACCCGGTATTGGTAAGTTTTGCGGCGAGCATCGAAGCGCGGGTGAAAATCAGGCCGGTCCTCGGCGACGTGACTGACGCGTATGGAACGGGGCAGCAAGCGATTCACGGCACGCCGGAGATTGTCGGGCGGGACGGGGTTATTGATTGAGACGGCTGCTACTTGAGCGACAGCGTGAACGCCGGCATCGGTGCGACCCGACGCCAGTACGTGCACCGGCTTGCCTTCAACCGTTCCAATTACTTCTTCAAGAATGCCCTGGATGGTCGGCAACCCCGGCTGCACCTGCCAGCCGTGAAAGTCTGTGCCGTCATAAGCAACGTGAAAGCGCAGTCTTCTCATTCCTGCTTCAGTTTTGCAAAGCTAGAACAGAGATGCGCCATCGCTGCACACCGGATTATCACCGGCGTAAACTGCTGCAGCGGACGAGCGCCTTGGCAAGTATTTGCGCCGGACACCGTTTCGCGCTCGCGGAACGCACGCTTTCGCAATTCGACTATGCCGACGTGCAGCTCGCGTCGGGGCCGCTGCAGAGGCAGTTCGAGGAAAACCATCAGCTGCTTTGAACTTAAACCGAAGACAGCCTGCTCAAAACGTTCCGGCAACGCGAAGGGCTGTCCGCACCTGGTAAGGACCTGGGCGGCGGTACGACAGTTACGCATTTGCGCCGGGCGCCAGCTACGGACAGTGGTGTCTGCGTTGGCACGATTCTATGCAGTCCTCGAGATGAAGCGACGCGCGCCAAAGTGAGTCGCATGGTTCGCGGCTATGCGGCAACCCTCATCCGGCAGCAAAATTTTATCTCGAGAATCGTTGCCCGGCTTACATTTATGACAAGCTGGTGTGCGGGGCGCAGCGACGCCCACGCGTTTGCTCGCGATCCAAAGGCGGTTGCGACACTCGCTCTGGCTACCGAAGCTGCTTCCAGACATCTTCCAGAGAACGCTATGCCGCGTCAAGAGACGCCGGTTCGCGCACGCGAGGACTTCACTCGCCACTGTTGGGATGAGAGCTATACGCTGCCGGAAATCTGTTTCTCGCCTGGGAGCGCACGGGCACCTCCCGTTATCTTGAGATGGCCAAGCGTTATCTGTTCAACGAGGAATACTTCGATCCGCTTGCGCGTGGCGAGAATGTGCTGCCGGGTAGGCATGCTTACAGCCACGTGAACGCGTTGAGCTCGGCGGCCCGGGCACACCTCGCACTCGGCGAGGCGAAATATTTCCAGGCTGCCAAAAATGGCTTCGCCATGATCGAGGAGCAGAGTTTTGCTACGGGCGGATGGCGGCCGGATGAACATTTCGTGGTACCGGGGAGCGGGAAGCTTGCTGAGAGCCTGAATAAAACGCACGCAAGTTTTGAAACGCCGTGCGGCTCGTACGCCCATTTCAAAATTGGCCGCTACTTGTTGCGCATGACGAAAGACTCCCGTTATGGCGACAGCATGGAGCGCGTGATGTATAACACTGTACTCGGGGCTAAGCCCATTCAACCGCACGGTTCAGCGTTCTATTATTCGGACTATACTTTCAAGGACGGAAGGTCTATCACCCAGACAAATGGCCTTGCTGCTCTGGAACTTTGCCCCAGATTGCGGCAGATTACCGGATTAGCGCGTATTTTCGCCATGATCGGAATATCTACGTGAATCTGTACGTGCCGTCAACGCTGATATGGAGCCGCACCGGACGACGATGCTCGTTCCGGCAGACCACAGCATATCCATATGAGAGTCATATCCGCGTCGATGCGACGGCATCCTCACCCGAAAAGTTTTCAGTATTTTTCCGGATTCCGCAATGGGCGGACGGGGCGAGGCTGAGCATCAACGGAATGAGCGATTGGCGGACACTTCACCCCGGAGCTTTTGCCGAGATCAGTAGAGAATGGAAGACCGGCGATTGGGTTGAATTGGAGTTGCCCCTCAAAATGCGTTTAGAAGCGGTCGACCGGGGACATCCTGACGCAGTGGCATTGCTTGCTGGACCGCTCGTTTTGATGCCGGTGACCCGTCAAGCACCGGGCCAGCTACGGCGGGCTACATTGCTTTCAGCAAGGCGGAACGCGGGCACTGCGCGTGCCTGGACGGCTGGCTCTGACGATGCCTCCCTAACCCTGAGAGCCTTCATGGACATCCAGGATGAGCCTACACGACCTATCTGCACGTCGAATCCAGTTGAGGCCGAGAAAACTTCGTAATCGCGTCCGGCTGCTCCGAAGCACGCTGTTGCAAAGTGGCGAAACGACTTTCCCAAATACGGACAGCCAACAGGAACGAAAGATCAGAAATGCCGTTCCTAGCTGCCTAGAATAAGCGTTTTAGAATGAAGCCCTGATTGGACCTCACCGTGCGTGACCTCTAAGTCGTCAGTTTTGAATCCTGCGCTACCATGAGAAATCACGGAACCTAACTCGCGCGAGCCTCGTTTTGATGTGGGATGGCCCGGCTCTCACAGTTGGCGATCCGTCATGTGCGGTTCTGTATGAAGGTCTTAAACAATTTTGATGAGAAGATTTCAAGCACCCCTGTCACTGGTCTGCACGTTACTCCTAATTGCCAGCTCCTCATTCAGTCAAACCGCAATTAGAATTGAGCCCCCGAAGGGCGGCCTGGGTTGGCTAACACGGCCGTATCAGCAGCGGACCGTGCCGCCAATCAATCTTGCGAATACCGATCGCCTGGAAGCGCTTGTGCGTGCGGGGAATCTCTATATCACGGCTCAGGACGTGATTGCTTTGGCGCTCGAGAACAACCTGGATATCGAAATACAGCGGTATGGTCCGCTGCTGGCGAGGGAGGTTACGAAACGCGCCAAGGGCGGCGGAAGTTTGCGCAGTGTAGGCGTCGGGGTAGCAGCGGGTCCGCAGAGCGTGAGTTTGGCGGGCGTGAGTCTAACAGCCAGTGGCGGCGCCAACACGGGGAATGCAGGCGCCGGCGTAAGTTCCGGCGGAGGCATTATTACCCAGCTCGGTCCGGCCATTCCGTTGCTCGATCCGCAGTTGAACTTTTTCACGCAATTCGGGCACACAACCAGCCCGCAGAGCAATACCCAATTGACAGGCACGACCGCTCTTATTCTGGACACTCGCACATTTCAAGCGCAATACCAGAAGACTTGGGAATTCGGATTGAATGCTTCAGTCACTTATGCCAGCCAGCGAACACACGTGAATAGCGCATTCTTTACTTTAAATCCGTATACTTCCGGATCTCTGGATCTCACGATCACCGAGCCGTTGCTACAAGGATTCGGCAGGGCCGTGAACGGGCGGAATATTCGCGTCGCCAAGAACAATCAGAAGGTCACCGACCTTCAGTTCAAGCAGCAGGTGATCACAACAATTTCCGCGGTGCTCAACCTTTACTGGGACTTGGTGAGCTTCAACGAAGATCTACGCGCCAGAAAAGATCAACTCGCAACTGCGCAGCAACTTTTCGAAGACAACAAGAAGCAGGTCGCCATCGGGACATTAGCTCCCATTGAAGTAACTCGCGCTGAAGCGCAAGTTTATTCAAGCCAGCAGGATCTGCTCATTTCCCAGACCAATCTTCTGCAGCAGGAGACCGTCTTGAAGAACGCCCTGAGTAGAAACGGCGTAGCGAGTCCCACTCTGGCAGAAGTGCACATCATTCCCCTGGACAAAATCTCCGTGCCACCCAGCGACAACATCAGGCCCATCGATCAGCTTGTGCAAGAAGCGCTGGGCGCGAGGGTTGAAGTCGCACAAAATCGGATGAATATAGAAAGCAATAAAATCAACCTGGTCGGGATCAAGAACTCTTTGAAGCCTACATTGAACGCATTCGTAGGCTTGACTAACAATGGCTTAACAGGTAGTCAGAACCCTCTTTCCGTCCCCCTGATTCCGGTGGAGCCTCGCTTGGCTGCGGACCCGTTTCTGCTCGGCGGTTACGACAACCTGCTCGGTCAGATAGCTCGACGAAACTATCCCAGTTATTCAGCGGGCTTCTCTCTTAACATTCCGCTCCGTAATCGCGCCGCGCAATCGGACTATGTTTCGAGCCAGCTCGAACTCCGCCAAAATGAGCTCGCGTACCAGAAGAGCGTAAATCAAGTTCGGGTGGACGTGCAAAACGCGGTTGTCGGATTGCAACAGGCGCGCGTACGCTATGACTCTGCAGTGAAAGCGCGCATTCTACAGCAGCAGACATTAGACGCCGACAGAAAAAAATACACTCTCGGCGCATCCACGGTGTTCCAGGTGGTCACGGATCAACAGACGCTAGCGGCGGCGGAAAGCGCAGAGACTCAGGCACTCGCGAACTACAGCCATGCGCGAATTGCTTTCGACCAAGCGCTTGGCACGACGCTGGGTGTAAACAACATATCCGTTGATGAGGCAATATCGGGGCGTGTCGCGCGAAAATCCAGCTTACCCGCGAACCTTCCGACCGGAGGCGGCCAATGAACAGCTTTCACAGATTAATAGTCGATGGGCTGCGTCAATGCGTTGCCACGGCACTTTGCATCGCGTGCGCCGCTCCTACGGCGTGGACGCAGCAACAGTCAATCGTGCCTCAGCGACCGAAGGCGCCTGTGTTTCTAAGGCCATATCTAGCTCCGGCAGTACCTCCCATCCGTCTGGCAAACTCGCCTCGACTCCGGGATCTCGTTCGCGCGGGCAAGTTGTACCTTACTGCACAAGACGCTGTCGCCTTGGCTTTGGAAAACAACATCGATCTCGAAGTGGCTCGCTACAATCCGCTGTTAGATGAATGGAATCTCGAGCGCGCACAGGCCGGAGGAGCGCTACCTGGAGTTCCCAGCGCCTCCTCTCAGGTAGGTTCCGTTTCAAGCGGCCAAGGTATTGCCGGCAGTCAGGCTGCAGCGGGGGTTAGTATTTCCGGAGGTAATAATAACGGACCATCAAGGACCAACGCGACGATCTCCCAAATCGGTCCAGTGACACCTACACTCGATCCAACCATCCAGAATACGACTGTTTTTTCGCACCAATCTTCACCTCAAGTCAACCCCGTACAAAGTCTCGTTGCCAATCTAATCTCAGACTCGCGAATCTACAACACAAGCCTGAATCAAGGTTTCATTACTGGTGGTAGTGCAACGCTTACGTACCATGAGGCGTACCTCAATGAGAATACCCCGACGGACATTTTGAATCCTTCCTACGGGCCCTACCTACAGCTTTCGCTGCAACATAATTTTCTGAATGGGTTCGGCATAGGTGTCAACAGCCGCACAATCACCGTGGCGAGAAACACGTTGAATTCGGCTGATTTGACCTTCAGAGGTCAGGTCATTGCAGTTGTGGTGAACGTCTTAGATTTGTATTACGGGCTGGTTGCCGACTACGAAGATGTAAAAGCGAAGCAAAGCGCCGTCGCTGTCGCGCAGCAGTTCTATCAAAACAATAAGAAGCAAGTTGAGCTTGGCACGATGGCCCCGCTGGACATCACGACTGCGGAAGCGCAGGTTGCGTCCAGTCAGCAGGACCTGGTTACTTCGCAGACCACCCTGCAGCAGGGAGAGGTGCAACTGAAAAGCGTGCTGAGTCGCACCGGGCTCGCCGACCCTCTGTTGCGGGAGGTGCAAGTCATGCCGATCGACCGCATCGTGGTTCCAGACAAGGACAATCTTCCGCCGTTGAAAGACCTTGTCGCAAGAGCGCTAGCGAGCCGTACTGATGTTGCACTCGAGAAAGTAAACCTCACGAATGCTAGAGTTTCCGCACAAGCGACCGAGAACGGCGTGCTGCCCACGCTCGAGGGTCTTGCCACCTTGAGGCAGGCTGGCCTGGCCGGGCCGGTAAACCCGAACGGCATCGAGCCTGCTGATCCCTATTTTGTCGGCGGGATAAATACGGCTCTAGGTCAAGTGTTTCGCCGCAATTTCCCCACTCAGAACGGTGGCGCTTTTTTTTCGGCAACAATACATAACCAGACCGCTCAGGCTGACTATGCAATAGACCAGCTCCAGCTGCGGCAGTCTGAATTGCAGAATCAAAGAGATCGCAATGAAATTGTTGTTGATGTTTCGAACCAGGTCACAGGGCTGCAGCAGGCCCGTGTACGCTATGAAGCAGCCGTGAAAAACCGTGTTCTCGAGCAACAGTTGTTTGACGCCGAGCAGAAGAAGTTCTCATTAGGCGCGTCGACAACCTTTCTGGTGGTCACACAACAGCGAGATTTGGCCACGGCACAGTCGAATGAAGTAGCAGCCTTGGTTGCCTACAGCAATGCGCGGGTGTCTCTCGATCAGACCGTAGGAACAGTTCTGGACGAAAATCACATTTCCATCGAGGAAGCTCTCGCAGGAGGAGTTGCTCGTAAGTCCGCGATACCGGCTTCGCTCCCGAGCCAACCTTGAGGCCACCGCCGGAATCTTTTAGTGTCATTATTTCGGTGTACGGTGTGCGTCGGTTCCCTGGCTGGTAAAAATTGCGGTGACGGACTAACATCTTCCCGGTTAACTCTTTGAAAACCGGGCTGGTGACGTTGGCACCTTACGTGCTAGATGGGCTAGTGCATATGAGTTTTCAGCTCAGGGAACAATGGTCGTTCCGCACCGCCAACCCCGCACGATCAAAACCCAGCCAGTAATTTCTTCAACGACCCACAATACACCCCACCCGACCGAGTTCCCTGAGCATCAATTCAAAGGAGAACGGCGGGACAGCCGCCTTTTTAGACGCCGATTTTCGACGCTCGTATAGTGGGTCTGTGCAGGAGCTCCGTATCGTTTCGCTAATCTCGAGCGCTACGGAGATAGTCCATGCTTTGGGCCTGGGGCAATTCCAAGTCGGTAGATCTCATGAATGCGATTACCCCGCCTGCGTTGCTCGGTTGCCAGTCTGCACAAATCCGACGATTGCTGTTTCTGGATCGAGCTCCGAAATCGATCGGCTGGTAAAGGAGCGTCTTAGCTCTGCCGCAAGCGTCTACCAAGTAGATTCCGATCTCATAAGACGCCTGCATCCCACGCACATCATCACGCAGACACAATGCAAGGTTTGCGCCGTCAGCCTGGAAGACGTGCAGCGTGCTTTCAAAACAGAAATCGCTATAAATGCGCGTATCATTTGCCTGGAGCCGTATGCGTTGAATGACCTTTGGCGAGATATTCGGTGCGTGGCCTCGGGATGCAGGCGTCCAGGCGCTGGAGAAGCTTTAACAACATCGTTGCAAACGCGAATGCGCCAGATTCAAGAGCGGGCGAACGCGACCGCTTCAAAACCGGGCGTCGCGGCCATTGAATGGCTCGAACCGCTAATGGCCGCCGGGAATTGGGTCCCTGAGTTGATCGAAATGGCGGGCGGGAAGAATCTGTTTGGCGTAGCAGGCGCACATTCACCGTGGATGAACTGGGATCAACTCGCTGCGGCCGATCCTGACGTGATCATCGCTCTGCCGTGCGGCTTCGATCTCTCCAGGACGCGCGCCGAAATGCACTGGCTGTCGCATCGCGCTGATTGGGAGAAGTTGCGGGCGGTTCGGCAAGGCCGGGTTTTCGTTTGCGACGGAAATCAGTTTATGAACCGGCCCGGGCCTCGGCTGGCGGAGTCACTTCAAATATTTGCCGAGATACTCTACCCTGATTTGTTTGCAGCCCAACTCGAACATGTGGCATGGGAACGGTTTTAGGTGCCCCTCAAGCGGCTCCATTCCCGCGGTTCAGGCTTTTTGCAATCGCTTCGGCAATCAGCTTTCCGTGGAAACGGCCGTTCTCAATGAAAATCTCGTTCGTGTGTGTGCCTGCGACAATGACGCCAGCCAGATACATTCCCTTGCGCTCGCTCTCCAACGTCTTCGGATCGGTAATGGGCTTTGAGGTAGCGGGATCGAGATGAATTCCATGTTCCGCCATGAACTCGAAATCCGGGCGGTAGCCTATCATCGCAAAGACAAAGTCGTTTTTCACCGTGACCTCGCCTTCGGGTGTTTGCAGAACGACATCATACGGCCTGATTTCGCTCACCTTGCTGTCGAAATAAGCTTTCACGTCGCCGTTAGCGATCCGGTTCTCGATATTCGGCTTGATCCAATACTTCACGTTGTTCGAAATTCCTGGGCCGCGGTGCACCATAGTCACTCGCGCTCCAGTCCAAAATAGGTCCAGCGCAGCAATCGCTGCCGAATTTTTCGCTCCCACAATCAACACGTCCTGGTTGTAGTACGGATGCGGCTCCCGATAGTAATGGATGACCTTTTTGAGATTCTCGCCTGGCACGTTAAGCCGGTTCGGAAGATCGTAGTAGCCGTTTGCAAGTATGACCTTCTTCGCGGAGTAGCAGCAGCGCTCACCTCGGAAGGTTTCGGTATGTACGCTGAACCGGCCGTCCGCGCCGTCAATGCCGAGAACACGTTCATATTGATGGATGTTCAACTCGTAATGGTCAGCAACGCGCCGGTAATACTTCAGCGCCTCAGTACGCCCTGGCTTCTCGTTGAGAGAGGTCATGGGAATGTCGCCGATCTCAAGCAGCTCAGGCGTCGTAAAAAAGACGAGGTTGATGGGGTAATGATAGATAGAATTTACAACGCAGCCCTTATCGAATAAAACCGGCGAGAGCCTACGCCGCTTTACTTCGATGCCGCAGGCGAGGCCAGTTGGACCCGCTCCCACGATGGCAACATCGAACTGCTCCATCTAGGTTGCCTTCCGGTTTGACTTCAAAGTAGTGCCCCTACTTTGTCATACACAGTCTCAAGCGCCGCATGCAGAGACTTAGTGTCTTTTCCGGCGCCCTCAGCCATATCGGGACGGCCGCCGCCTTTCCCCCCGATTGCTCTGGCTATTTCGCCCACCAGCTTGCCGGCTTGCACTTTGCCCGTGAGATCTTTACTGACCGCCGACACAATTGCAATGCTCGAGTCATTCACGGACGCAATCACGATAACAGAGCTTCCCCACTTGTTACGAAGCGAATCGGCGAGCATCCGAAGCTGATCTCGATCCAATCCTTCTAATTTTTCGGCGAGTACGGTAGCGCCCTTGACCGTGCGCCCCTTCAGCTTCTCGAGCTGCTGGTGAGCCATTTGCGCCTTGAGCTGTTCTAGCTGGCGGTCCAGAAATTTTTGTTGTTCAAGAAACTTCTCTATCTGACCGAGGACGCCCCTTTCCGTCGTATGCAGCAACTGGCCCGCCTTCGCGAGCTGCGCACTGGCTTGCTGAAATTGCTCGAGCGCACCCTCGCCTGTAATGGCTTCAATGCGCCTCACGCCGGCGGAGATACTGCCTTCGTAAACAATCTTGAATAGGCCAATGTCGCCCGTTCGCCGTACATGCGTACCGCCACACAGCTCCCGGCTAAATCCCGGAATGCTCACCACCCGGACATTCTCACCGTACTTTTCACCGAAAAGTGCCATAGCGCCCGTGGCTAGCGCCTGCTCGAGATCCATGATGTCGGTCGCAACTTCTGAATTCTCAAGAATCCGTTGATTGACTAATCGCTCGACTTCGCGCAGCTCGTCATCCGTCATAGCGGAGTAATGGGTGAAATCAAAACGGAGCCGCCCAGGTTCTACTACGCTGCCGGCCTGCTTCACGTGTGTACCTAGAACTTCGCGCAGCGCTGCGTGGAGCAGATGCGTCGCAGTGTGATTGCGCATGGTTGCGCCACGTGATGGCGAATCGACTACGCCAACCAACTTGTCCCCAGGCCTGATCGGCTTGATTACGTGAATTCTGTGCACAATCGCAGACGAAGTGGGCTTATAAGCACTCTCGACGACAGCAACTTTCTCCCGCGTCTCAGGATTGAGCAGCAGACCCGTATCTCCTACCTGTCCGCCCGACTCCGGGTAGAACGGAGTCTTTGGAAAGATCGCTTCCGCGGGGCCGTGCTCCACAAGATCAACGGGAGTTTTATTGACGATCAGCTTCGAAACGTTAACAGGCGATTCGAGGCTCTCGCGA
The DNA here is from genome assembly GCA_045807905.1 of Bryobacteraceae bacterium. Lineage (GTDB taxonomy): Bacteria > Acidobacteriota > Terriglobia > Bryobacterales > Bryobacteraceae > Bog-105. The sequence continues at coordinate 56,643 of JBJMGM010000106.1, forward strand.
CCTATGAACTCCGCAGTCGGCAGCTCTTTGTACGCCTCGGCGGTTTGCGCTTTGTCCGCGCCCCTCCAGCTGGAGCGTGCCCGCACGCGCTGCTTCTCCATCTCCGCTGTAAACGTGTCACGATCGATCGTGAGTCCGAACTCGCGCGCCATTTCCTCCTGTTCATCGAGCGCAAGGCCATAGGTGTCATACAATTTGAAGGCCGCCGATCCAGGCAGTACACCGTTTATAGCTGATCTTGCTTCGTCGTGGAAGAAGCGTTCCGCCACTTGGAACGTCGTTGCGTAGCGGTTCTCTTCTTCGCGCACGATTCGCGTCGTACGCTGCAGACTTTCTTCAAGCTCCGGGTAGGCAGGCTTCATTAATTCGGCCACGAAGCCAGTCAGTTTATGGAGATAGGGTTCAGCTGAACCGGCGAGTCGGCCATTTCGCATCGCGCGCCGCATAATTTTTCGCAACACATACCCGCGCCCGTCGTTTGCCGGCAGCACCCCGTCATGGATCAGGAACGTCGTCGCGCGAGCGTGGTCGGCATTGATGCGAAGAGCGATATCAGTTTTTTCGCTGTTGTGAACGCTCACCCCGATTAGTTCGGCCGCACGCTCAACGACGGGGCGCAGCAGGTCGGTATCGTAATTCGAAACATGGCCCTGAAGAACAGCGGCCACGCGCTCAAGGCCCATGCCGGTATCGATGGATGGCTTGGGGAGGGGCGTCATGGTGCCGTCAACCGAGCGGTCGAACTGCATGAACACTAGATTCCAGATCTCTACGTAACGCCCGCCGCCATCGAGAGGAAATTGTTCGTGCTCCCGGCCCTTCTCGGCAGCCTCCAACCCTAAGTCATAGTGAATTTCTGAGCAAGGACCGCAGGGACCAGTCTCGCCCATCTGCCAAAAGTTATCTTTTTCATCCAGACGAAAAATTCGTTCCTTCGGAAGTCCGGCTACTTTTTGCCAAAGCTCCTGTGCCCGATCATCTTCGCGGAACACAGTGACGTAAAGCTTGTCTTTTGGCATGGCGTACCAGTTCGCGCCGGTGACCAGCTCCCAAGCAAACGCGATCGCATCCTCCTTGAAGTAATCCCCGAATGAAAAGTTGCCAAGCATCTCAAAAAAGGTGTGATGCCGCCGTGTATAGCCCACGTTGTCCAGATCATTGTGCTTGCCGCCAGCCCTTACACACTTTTGCGAAGAAGTCGCGCGTGGATAGTCGCGCTTCTCCAGGCCAAGGAAAACTTCCTTGAACTGATTCATGCCTGCGTTCGTGAACAGCAGTGTCGGATCATCAGCGGGGACAAGGGGGGAACTGCGAACAACCCTGTGGGCTTGCCCGGCGAAGTAGTCTAAAAACCTCCTTCGAATCTGGTTGCCAGTCATTTCAACTTCAGTTTCGCATCCGACTTGCAGATTCGACGTGGTCTGGCGCTGCATCTTGTGATATGGATGTAAAAACAACATATGGACAACAGCAGTCGTAGAGATTTCCTGCGTACCGCGAGCGGTTTGGCTTCTTCCAGCGCCATAGCTGTTACGGCAGCGTCCTATTCCCGCGTGCTTGGCGCGAACGATCGGGTCAACCTCGGTTTGATCGGAGCGGGTGATCGCGGCATCTCGGTCATGCGAAACTTCCTCAACAATCCCGCGATTCACGCGGCCGCGGTTTGCGATATCTACGGGGCGCATGTCGAACGAGCAAAGCAAATACTTCCAGACGCGGCGACGTTCACCGATCATCGCGAGTTGTTGGCCGCGCCTGCGCTTGATGCCGTGTATATTGCAGTTCCAGATCATTGGCACGCGAGCATTGCGATCGAGGCCTTGAACGGCCTCAAGGATGTCTACGTTGAAAAACCTCTGACGCGCCTCATAGAGGAAGGCATGCCAATTGTTAAGGCCGCGCGAGAAAACAGTCGTGTGTGCCAGGCGGGTATGCAGCAGCGTTCCGGGTCCCACTACTTACAAGCAAAAGAGAAGTACTTCGACTCGGGTAAGATCGGAACCGTTACTCTAGCCCGCACATGGTGGTACGGCAACGCTTGGCATCTGCGGAAGGCACCGCAGTACCTCCAACCCAAACCGAAGGATTTAGACTGGAATCGCTTTCTTGGCCCCGTCAGTTGGCGCGATTACGATCCTCAGCAGTACTTCAACTGGCGCGCCTACTTGGCGTATGGAGGCGGGCAGGTGACCGACCTGTTTACGCACTGGATAGACGTCGTTCATATGTTCACCGGTCGGGATATTCCGTCTTCCGCGACGGGTATCGGAGGGGTCTACTGGTACCGAGATGGCCGCACCGCGCCGGATACCATCAACGTTCAGCTACAGTATCCTGGCGCTCACGAATTCACTGCAACTTTCGAAGCAACCCTCGTGCCAAGCATCAAAGGCGAAGCCATAGAAATGTGCGGGACCGAAGGACGGCTCTGGATTGACCGCTCGCGGTACGAATACTATCCGACTGGCGTGAAAGAGCCGGCCGAAGTTGTACGCGCTAAGCAGCTCCCCAACACGCATGACGCGCTTACACAAGAGCACGTGAACAATTTCGTGGAGTGTTTAAAGACAAGAGCCCACCCCAATGGCGACGTGCTGATCGGGCATCGCTCGGCCCAAGCGTCACATCTTGGAAATATCTCTTACGAACAGAAACGTCGGATTGACTTCGATACGGAACGGGAACAGATTTTGCCGCTGTAGAAGCGTACGCTCGATCAGAACTGCAGGTGATTTTTTCCGGGTTTCAAATCGACGCTCCGTCCAAGCCAATCAAAGTTACCGCTCGTGCCACTCGGCAGCTCCACTTCAGCGAGGAGTTTGACACGCTTCCGGCGAAGATCTACACGAATCTCGCCCTTCGGATGCGGCATCGTCGCAGTGACGTGTTCCAGGGTTCCGAGGTTTGGCGCGATTCGGACGCGATGGAAACCCGGTTCAAGCGACTCGATGCCGGCGACGGTGCGTAGCAGTTCATAATTCGGACTTGAGCCCCAGGCGTGACAATCGGAACGCGCATCAGGTCCACTCCATTCCGCCCATGTCGTAAGCCCTTGTATCAACATGTCGCGCCACGGACCCAACATGTCGAGGTAGCGCTTACCTAGTCCTACTTTTCGCAAGGTGGCATTCGTATATGCTCTGAAGTAAATAGACGATTGCGCGAGGGATGCGTCAGTAATCACTTTTTCAATGATTGAACGCCCCTGCTTCGGGGGGACAACACCGGCGAGCACGGCCAAAGTATTTACCTGCTGTGAGTAAGTTCGATGTGAGGGTTGATCTGCAAACAGCCCGCGACCGGTATCCCAGTCACTGGCTAGAATCACCGCCTTCAATTTTTCAGCGGCAGCCTCATATTCATCCGCTAAGGACTTATTTCCAACAGCACTCTCAAGCTCGGCCGCCCACTGATACGCCAGCAATAACTGGAGGTCCAGCGCCGCAGCCGAAGAACCATCCGCATCCGCTGGTGGTTCACCGTTCGGCCATTGCTTCACCCAATCGACAAAGTTCCACCACGGCATACGATTTAGTGAGCCGCTGGGCTTCTGGTAACGCGTATAAAATGCCAGAACAGAGCGCACACCAGGCAGCATCCGCTTGACGAAGTCTATGTCGTCCACATACATCCAGTAATCGTGGACCATTCCTATCCACCAAAGCGAAAACGGCGGGATATACTGCTGGAGGAACGATGGAGCTCGGCTGTATGTTGCGCCTTCGGCGGTCCGTGAAGAATTGAGCAACTCGATCCCGTTTTTCATCAACCGTGAATCGCCGGTCATGTATAGCGAAACCATCATCTGGATCCGTGCATCGCCAGCGTACTGTAGTTGCTCATAGTAAGGGCAATCCATGTAGGTCTCATGGGCACAGAGGCGTGCCGTGTGCCAGCCGGTTGAGAGAATCTGCTGAATTTCGTTATTTGCGGCAGATCCAGCTATTTGAAATGTTGCTTTCTCTTGGAATGGATACCCAGTGAAGATGCCTTCCAGATCCTCAATCGTAAGAGGTTCATCGGACGTTTCCACGTCGAGCTTCAAATAGCGATACGTCCGCCAGAAGAGCGGCCGATACATACGATGCGATCCGCCATCAGCGAGATACGTATCCGACGAACCGTAAAAGGTCTTGCCCTGGACATCGTTCCTGTTGCCCTTATCGGTAGGATGTTCGGCCGACGCTTTCCGAACATAGAGGCTTTCGGCGTAGCCGAGATTGATAGTCGCGCCCTTCCCACCGCTGATCGTCATTGCCGGGTATGCAGTAGTCAGATAGGTTTGATCGAGCAACAGCGATGCGGTCGCATGCGCCGGGACGGTCATTGGTAAAGCCTGCGCCGGGAAATTCTGCGGCACGGCAATGCCTTCGGCCTTTCGAACCTTAAGCACCCGTTGCGGCCGCTGCTCTTCGAGCGGAATAGCACGTGGCGTAAGCATCCATCGGTTTGGAGCGTCGCGGGCGTCCCGCGGCGCAGCATGGCTTAGTTCATGCGCACCGAGCCAGGAGGAATCATCATAGTCCGTCTGCTGCCAGCCCCACGGATATGAATTTCCATTGAATCTCTCATTCGCGGCGAGAGCGTAATATCCGGTGTCCTGCTCGGGGGGAAGGGGTTGCGGCGAATAAGCTCTATCCTGAATGCACTTCCAGGAGGCATTGGTATTCACGACGGCATCTTCCGGTCGATCGGCCTGAAGCACAAAACCGGTTTGGTTTGTGATCTGCGCAACCGCCCTGTAAACACCGTCGTTCCAAACCACGGCCGCAAGCACGTTTCTTCCAGAACGCAGTTGCCGCGCGATATCTACGCTTTCATATCGCCAATGCATCAGGTCGCTGCGAGCCGGACCCCATGAGACACGTTCACCGTTTACGTACAGTTCATAGCGATTGTCTCCTGACACGTGAATCACAAAATGCTGCGGCCTGGCGGGTAGCTCAAAAATTCGCCGGAAATGGTACACGCCGTAATCCTGAACCGAAATGCCGGGCATATCGATCCATTTGGCGGGCCAAGGGCGATTGATCAGATCGTAGTTTTGCGAAAGCAAAGCGGTGGCCGTGGCCAGAAGCGCGCCAAGTCTCCACCAGAGAGTAAACAAGTTGCTCACCAGTTAGTGACTGATCCGTCCGGGCGCTCCCAGATCGGCGTGACGCGATAGCGGTCTTTTTCGGTGATCTCGGCCTGCAACTGGAGGGGCTTGGCATCGAGCGTAACACCAAGACCGGGACGCCGGTTTGGATACATCTTTCCTTGTCTGAAATCGAAGCTCTCGGGCAGGTGCGGTTGCGGCGCAGGCGTCTCGCCAAGCATTTCCATCAGCACAGGACCAGAAAAGACACCGCACGCATGTACCAGGGCGGCTTCCGCGAGCGGCCCAGTGAAATGGGGAATAAGTCCCACGTAGTGTGTCTCACAGAGTGCCGCGATTTTCATGTATTCAGTAATTCCTCCGACGTTAGGCAATGTCATTCGGGAATAATCAATGAAATGCCGCTCAATCAGTTCATTGACGTCCCACTTCGATCCGAACTGCTCGCCCACGGCTATCGGCACTTTCACCTTTTGGCGTAATTCTCGATAGATGCCCGGGTTCTCCGAGCGTACGAGATCTTCTGTGAAGTATGGTTCAAGCGGTTCAATCAAGGTGCTCAGACGCACCGCATCGGGCATGTCAAGCCGGGTATGATAATCGATTGCCCAATCCCCTTCCTTGCCTACACCTTCACGAATTTGACCGCAGTGCTCAAATGTGCGGCGGACTATTTCTCGCGATTGAAAGGGTTGACCTTCCGCCGGATCAAGGACCGAGGAACGGTATGCTCGAAAGCCTGACTGAATGCATGCCCGCGCCGTCTCGCGGACGCTTCCCTTGCTGGGAAAACCTGTGGAATAGCATTCAACGTGATTGCGCGAAAGCCCGCCGAGCAGTTCGTATACCGGTATACCAAGCGCCTTGCCTTTGATATCCCAGAGGGCGAGATCGATGGCTCCAAGCGCATCCAGCTTCTCGCGTCCAGCAGGATAGAAGTAGCCGCGAAACATGATTTGCCACAGGCGATCTATTTGCGACGGATCTTCACCCACTATCATCGCAGCACATTGCTTTACCGTCTCCGGAGAACCGCCTTCTCCGATCCCTGTGATGCCTGCGTCAGTCTCGACCGTGACAATGTGATAGCTCTGATTGAAAATGGGTCTCGAGATCGGGTTGTGATAGAACCGGATTCGAGTAATCTTCATGCGCTCCGGCGTACCCGTCAACGCTCTCGGCGCGCGTGCTGAGGCGGTGGCCGCCGCTGCCAAAGGCAGGCTCACGCTTTTTAAAAACCGTCGCCGTTGCATACCAGGCTTCATACTTTATCGCTGGGGATTTTTCGCCACGCTGAGCATGTTAGCCACGATACGATAAGCGCCAGGCACGCCCTCTGGCAATTCACGATAGAGCGCGTAAGCGTTGTATATGTAGATTCCTTTGCCGTACTTCGCGTAAAGCAATCCGCCTTTCTGAGGCGGCTGCGATGGATCGTGTGTTTCAAGCAGCGCTTCATAACGAGCATCCCACGAGCTCATGAACTTTGAACCGCGCTCTTCAATCCATCCGCGGAAATCCGTTTTGGTGATTTTGTTGGGCCACGAAAATATCGGGTTCTCCGGGTTGAGAATCGTTACGTCACTCTCTTCATCGGTGACTTCCTCAGGCTCCTCACCCATGTGATAGGGATACGGACCATAATTTCTGTCGAATTCGGGCGTGTTGTATTGCACAATCACAACTCCACCCTTGTGAACATAATCCAGCAAGCGCTGACTATATGTAATTAGATCTGGCCGCGCAGCATAGGTCCGAACACCCAGCAGAATCGCATCGAATCCGCTGAGATTAGCACTCGCTAGATCGGCTGCACCCAGAAACGTTACATTGACACCGAGATTTTGCAACGACGCAGGAACATCATCACCGGTACCGGTGATATATCCGACCTTCAGCCCGGGCGCTATCTTTACATCGACGCCCGTGGTCTTGTAAGTCGACGGTTGGTACAGGAAGTAAGGCCGAAGTCCGGGGTAGCCTGTCACGCGATAGCCCTCTTGGTACTCTTTTCCAGAGTATTTCGCCAAAGCTTTGATGAGATAGGTTTTCTCGCTGAGATGTCCAGGGAAAATGCGAAAGCTCACGGATCGGTCCGCTCCATCCTTATCGGTACTGAAGGGTGTCGACATTGGTTCGCTTCGCCAGTGACTTGGTAGGTCGAGCTCTATCGACCCCGTCGCTGGTCCCTTAACATTGCTGTGAACTGTTACCGAGAGTTCAAATGATTTGGATGAAAGGGGAACGATGCCCGCCCGCGCCGAAACCTGTACCGAGATAGGGGGAGCGACCGCGAGCGGCTCATACACGACGCCAAGTCCGTTGATGCGTTGCACTGTTTGCACAACCTGACCAAGCTTTATAGTCACGCCCTCATAATCCAGGTCGGCCCAAGCACTCAAAGGATACGGCGCAGTCGGCATATTCAGATATTTCGGGTCGAGGATGTCGTAATAAGGCTGCTCAATTGATGGACGGGTGAAATGAGGCCGTGTGTAAGGTATGGAATCCGACGCCCTGACTCTGAACTCCGCGTCCACTGTTTCACCTGCTCCAATGAGTCGGGCGCCATTGTTATTGTTCTCGGCCGTAATTGCCCACCAGTTCTCCTCGCCCGACTCAGCGGGCGCGCGAAGATAAACACTTGCCACGCGCACCCTTTCCGGTGTCTGGCCGGCTAAGCTGACCTGAACGCCAAATCTCTGGCCTGGAATTGCCATCCGAAACGTGTCGGGATCTCCCATAAACATTGCGAGGAGCGGGTTCGCAGCTTTGTCTGGCTCGACTGTCGCACGCATCGCGACCCCGAGCGATTCGATAAGCGCATTGTTGAACTCAGCAGCCTTGGTGTCCAGTTCGTGCAGAATGTCGTACTTTGCCTCGGCGCTGAGCCCGCTTCTCTTCACGCCGTCGATTAATGTCTGTGTTCGTTTTAAACCTGCCGCAAGAAAGCCCGCGCACTTCTCTGGGTGCACCGCTGAGAACGCGGACATCGCATCCTCGACCGACGCGTTGATCCGCTTTAGTTCCTCGTTCAGAAGATCTCGTTCCTTTTCAGACGCGAAGGCGGTGATTCCCAGGAGCGATGTATCGATCCCATTGAAAAAACTCTGCTCATGATCTTGCGCCGGGATACGCGATCCGAATCGATGATAATCGGACATCATAGACCCAGCCCGCGGAATGAAGCCCCCTCCATTCTGCGATTTTTGATACCCGAGCCCCTCATGCGACACTTGCAGGTACGAAAGCCCGAGCAACGGATCGTAGTCGCCGACCGGCACGCTAAGAGTGGTCGCGAGTTTTGATTGTTCGGGTCCAAAGAAAGGCACGTGCGCGTAATATTTCATCGGTTTCCACGGTAAAAGGCCGTCCCTGATCTGTTCTGGAAATCGCCTAGGATCGCCCGCCGCTTCGAACGCTTCCTTTGCCATAAGCCCCGCAACTTGATGGTTGCCGTGACCGTCGCTTGGCCCTCCCACAAACACGGATGTAATGATTAGAGGTCGCACCATACGGACCACTCTCACTACATCTCCAAGCACTCGTTCCCTGCCCCATTTGGCGAGCGCTTCCTCCATTGTTTTCGAAAATCCGTAATCGCAAACGCGAGTCCAATACTGGTCGACACCGTAATATTTGTCCGCGGCGAGTAGTTCTTCTGTACGCGCCAAGCCGAGAGCATCCCAGAAGTCGGAGGACATCACGTTTGCGCCGCCCTCACCGCGATTCAGGGTCAGCAACGTGACTCTTGCGCCGAGGCCGCGCGATTGATAGGCCAACATACCGCCATCCTCATCGTCCGGATGAGCCGTAATCATGATCAGGTTTGCTCGCGTATGAAGCTTTTTCAAGCTCTGCCACAGTGCAGCAGCACCGCGATTCGGGCCAATTTCTGTGGTCACCAGCGAAGCCTCTGTTCTCGATTCGAACGGTGTTTCGGCGCGGAGACCACCGATGACGAGCACGGCGGCAATCAGAGAGCAATTTGCGATAGCGAAGCACTTCATCGTTGACCTGTTTTCGAGACATGGCCAAGAGTTTTTTCGAAGAACGCAGTCATGATGCCGTAAGCTTCTTTTGATTCGGGCAGTTCAGCATCATTCCAAAACGCGTGAGGCAAAGCTTCGAATACGACCAAGTCCGCGTCCACACCGGCCCGCAGAAAGGCCCGGTGCAGGATCGTGGTACCGCTGAGCAACAGATCGCGAGTGCTGGTTATAAACAACGCTGGCGGGAATCCTGCCAGGTTTGCATACACGGGCGAAAGGACAGGATCTTTTGTGTTGGTTGAGCCTACATAAGGACTCGGAGCTATTTCCTTTAAAGGCGGTTTGAGCGGTCCCGAGAACCCGGCCAGCCCATAGATGGCGTACGAGTCGCCCACGCGACTGAAATCACCATTTCCAGAAAAAATACCCAGAGCACCCGGCAATGCTACGCCTAGTTGCCGTAACTTCACTGCTACCTCAGCAGTCAAAATGGCACCTGCGGACGTTCCGTACAAGGCGACGTTCCGCGGCTCATATGTTTTCAGCAACTCCTTGTACACGGCCACCGTGTCTTCAACAGCCGCGGGGAACGGATGTTCTGGAGCCATTCTGTACAGCACGGCAACGACCTTAGTCTGTGTCAGATTTGCAATCGGAATGGTTTCCGTCAGTGAACCGGAGTCCGAATTGAACCCCCCTCCATGAACGTTAATCAGAACTCGATTGCGTTTCTCCTCCGGAATAGTCAGCGGAGTAATCACTCTCGTGGGCACGCCCGCGATCGTCTGCTGTTGAATTCTCGCCGGATAGAGGGATCGTGATTTCTCACCTGCCCTGCTCTGCCAAGCGTCAGTCTTGGCACGGCGCTCCAACAAAGTTTCCGGCACCGCTGCATCAGAAATACGTTTCCCAAGCATCTTCTGCGCTTCGAGGCTAATTGTCGTCGGAACCGGAACTACTCGAGTGATATGCGCAGTACCGTCAGCATCAATGAAGCTGGTATCGGTTTGCGGGATGAAATGTGACTCGTCCTGTCCGTCAATAACTCCTGCCATAATTACAATCGTTCCGAGTATGAACGTGCCTCCTACCCGTGCTGCGAATCCGACTAGCATTTCTCTTCATTTCCCTCCTCAATACAATTTAAGTTGCTCAGGTAGGTTCGTCCTCACAACTCTCTAATGTGTACGCTCATCTGCGCGCTCATCGCTACTCTGCCCCTAATGCCTGCGACCCATGCGAAGTTGGCGTGGAGCGATGAATTTAATAATCGCAGAGGCGCTCCGCCCGATGCTTCAAAGTGGACTTTTGATCTCGGCGGTGGCGGGTGGGGCAACCATGAGCTTGAGATCTATACCAGAAGCCCCGCGAACATTTTTCAGGACGGCGAGGGTCACCTGGTCATACGGGCTGTGAAGACCCTTGCGAGAAATTTTACTTCCGCTCGCATCAAAACGCTTGGGAAATACAGTGTCAAATACGGCAAGATCGAAGCGAGGATGAAGATTCCTTTCGGGCAAGGCATGTGGCCGGCTTTCTGGATGCTTGGCGCCAATATTGACGCTGTGGGTTGGCCTAGATGCGGCGAAGTCGATGTTGTGGAAAACATCGGCAAAGAGCCGTCAATCGTGCACGGCACAGTGCATGGGCCGCAATACTTCGGGAAGGATAGCATTACGTCCCAGCACTCATTACCTGCTGGAAGGGCGTTGAGCGATGATTTCCATGTCTATGCCGTTGATTGGTCACCGAATTCCATCAAGTTTTTTTTCGACGGCGCGGCATATGCAACCGTTACTCCGGCCTCGCTCCCGAAAGCCCGCAGTGGGTCTTTGATCATCCATTCTTTTTGCTGCTGAACTTGGCCGTCGGGGGCGACTGGCCTGGTGCCCCCAACGATAGTTCTAGTTTCCCTCAGACGATGCTGGTCGACTGGGTGCGAGTGTGGCAGCTGCTGGAGTGACGACTAGCCCCAGGCTCGAGTTAGAGAACGCTTTCGCCCCGGTCGTCGTTTCGAATGCGAACCGCGTCGGCTACGTCGTAGACAAAGAGCTTGCCGTCTCCAATCTTTCCAGTTCGCGCGGCGCTAGTGATAGCCCCGATCACGTCGTCCGCTCGCGCGGTGGCCACGACCAATTCGACCTTTATTTTGGGTAATAACTTACTTCACTCACACGACCTTGATAGACTGTCGTGTATGGTCTGGGCTTACATCCAATCGCTATGGACCTATTGGTGGGCGCTCATGAGTTGTGCGGCATTCACGATTCTAGGCGTCATCGTTTTAGCGTTTAACAAAAGCAACAGGTGGGCATTGTGGGCGACATTTGGGGCGGCAGTAGTGATGTTGTTTGTCGGCTCTTTTTTGGCATGGCGAGATCAGTACGCACGAGCAAATGCCGCTGGCGCAAGGATCGCAGCGACCAAGGCTGATTTTGTAGTAGACGTTCCGCATATAACGGTCTTCACGAACGCCAAGACCGAGACGTATCCAGTTATATTACTGTTTACGATTGAAGTTGTTAATCGCGGACACGATAGTATTGCCCGACATTGGAAGGGCCACTACCGATCAGGTGCAACGGAACACGACCTGCTTATCGAAGCGATCACAGACATGCCACTAACCGTGCGCCATGGAACGGTAGAGCAAATCATCAAATCGGAAGATGTCATATACAACAAAACTAGATTCCCGGTAACGCGTGGCAGCATGGCAAATGGAGTTTTGGTGGTGCATCTTTCCAGGGGGGAATGGACAGAAGTTGTAAGTCGCAGAGCAACGCTAACGGTCATGGTCGAGGACTATCTCGGAAACAGATACAGTTCCGCTCCTATAGAGCCAATAGAATCTGACGGGTTTCGTCCCTATCCAGGTGTTGATCTACACACGAGACCGCCAGATCAAAGCACGTGATAAAACGCCGTGGGCTTATGCCTCCCTTTCCTTGCGTCTCATCGGAGGTGCTTTGACAACCTGCTTAAGCACTTTTTCGAAGTTTCGATACCCCGGTGGTTTTTTGGGTTTGGGGCTTTTTCTTTCCTCGGCCTTGCCGGATTGCTCTGACATTACCCCACCTCCTGACAGGTCAGCGTATCCCACGTCAAACGCTTTCCAGCGACAGAGTTCAGGATTTTGTGGAATCGTCCAGCATCGGTATCGTGCCGTTCGTTGTAGCGGAACGATTGCTCGTCAGATCGGAAGAGC